>CAVVCH010000062.1:0-45516 GCA_963746605.1 uncultured delta proteobacterium | reverse complement strand
CCCGGACGACGGTTTTGCCGCGGGGTGAGGTGTAAAACTGGGAATAAAGGTGACTCACCCCTTGCACCCGGCTCGGGAAAACCCCCAAGGCCTCGGCAATGGCGGGGATCAGGGCCTCGGGCAGGTAACCCAGTTTTTCCTGCACCTGCTGCAGAACCGGTATGAGGGCCTCCGGTTTTTTTTGATTGATGCGCAGGATTGTTTCTATTTTTTCAATCATGGAAGTTCATCTCCTGTTGGGGTGGGGTCCGGTACCCGCTTGGTTCCATCCCGGCCGGGCCGCACATTTTTCCACCCGGACGGCACAGCTCTTATGCAGGGCGCCCTTGGTGATCGGGTCCCAACCGGCTTCCATCAAAGCATTGAGCCGAAGCTCCGGATAGGCCTGGGCCACAAACAAGGTCCCCGGGGGCACCGTTTCCTCCACCCGGGCTTTGATTACCACTGTGCCCCGGTGGGATCAGAGGCGGACCAGGTCCCCCGTGGCAATTTGGAGGTGCTGGGCATCGGCCGACGACAGGCTGACCGCCGGCTCGGGGGTGACGGCCATCAATCGCCAGTCCTTGCAGGTCCGGGTACCCGCGCCCTGGTGATAAAGGAGGCCGCCACTGATCAGGGTGAAGGGAAACTCCTTTTCCGGATCGATGGGATCCAGATGGATTCTCGGGACCAGGAAAGTGCCCGCTTTCGATTTTTCTGGGTGGGAATGAAAACCGGCTGCCGGGATAGGAGATCCCGATTAACCTGGACATAGTTTGGGACCGTTCCCTGATCTCGGTCAGCACCCGGTCCGGATGGTAGTTGCCCTGGGGGAATCCCCAGGCGTGCCCAGCAAAAGACTGAAGATTTCACCATCCGGCTTCAAGGAATCACCCAAAGGAGGCAGGACCTGATGGAGGGCTCTAACCCGCCGCTCCAGAGTGGTTACTGTCCCTTCTTTTTCAGCAAAACTGGCGGCGGGCAGGACAACCTGGGCCTTTCGGGCGGTATCGGTCAAAAAGAGATCCTGTACTACCAGAAAAGACAGGCGATCCAGACTTTCTTCCACCCAGGCCCGGTCAGGATAGCTGCCGAGCGGATCCTTCCCGCGATATAGAGGCCCTGAAGCCGACCCTGATGGGCCGCGGCCATCATCTCCAGGGCTGACATCCCGGCCCCTTCCGGCAGGTAGCCCTGCCATTTGGTTTCCAGGTGTTTTCGGGCCGGGGTATCTGAAACCGGGACGTACCCCGGAAAGAAATTGGGCAAAACCCCCATGTCCCAGGCGCCCTGGGCGTTGTTTTCCTTCAGGACCGGATAGATCCCGTTGCGGGCGGTTCCCCATTGGTCGGTCAGTAAAAGGAGATTGACCAGGGCCATGACAATGGCCGTAGCGTTTATTTGTTGGGTGATCCCCGATCCAAAGACGATGAGCCAAACCTTTGCGCTTGGAAAGGTCCTTAGCGGTCCAACTGATGATCTACTCGGAATGCCGTGAGACTCCAAGGTGGACCGAAGTCCTGTTTTAAAAAGATTCCTTCCATTCCAAAGAACCTTTCGTCTCGGAGAAAACAAACCCCTGGTTCCAACGATTTCAGCCATTAGGCGTAGGATCAAGGCCTGAAGGAGGGCCAGATCGAAGCGGGCCGGGAGACAAGCCAATGGCGCGCCCAAGAGGCCAATTTCAGTTTTTCGAGGATCAATCAGGATCAAAATCGGGCATTGTTGAAGTTGACAGGCCCTCTTGATCAGGTCTGTCCGGGACCAGAGCGCTAATGGAGGATCTGCCCCGATGACTAGGATGGCTTCGGCCTCCAGGATTTTTTCGAGGGGCTGGGAAGCCCCGGACTGTCCCAGGGCCTGATGCAGGGTCAGGAAGGCCGGGGCCATGGAAATACGGGAGCCATTGTCCAGGTTGGGGGTTTTCAAACCCAGTCGGGCCAGTTTCTGAAAAAGATAGAGTTCTTCGTTGGTCAGGTAGGCGCTGGATAGGAAGCCGAGGTATTCCGCCCCTGAGGCCCGGCTGAGGTCATTCAACCCCTGATGGACTTGAGTCAAGGCCTCCGCCCAGGAGGTCGGTTTCAGTTGGCCGTTTTTTCGAACCAGGGGCTGCAGGAGCCGCTCCCGGTGGTGGATGTAATTGAAGCCGAAATGTCCGCGGACGCAAAGGACCGGCCCCGGCCCATTGGAGTCCAGGCCCGGCGAGGCCCGGACCACCCGGTCCTCCACCGTCTCCAGGGACAGGGGGCAACCGCAGGCGCAATGACCGCAAACGGTTTCCATGGACCGGGACAAGGACCCCTGATGGACGAGTTGGGTTTCGGTGAGTGCCCCGGTGGGGCACAAGGTCAGGCAGGTGCCGCAAAAGGTGCACTCGGCCTGCTCCAGGGGCAGATTCCGGAACGTGGCTGGTCGGGCGTTGAATCCCCGGTGGATATAATCCAGGACGCCCTCAACCACCAGTTCCTGGTCTCCTCGAAGGCATTGGCCGCAAAGGATGCATTTGCCCATGTCCCGTTTAAAAAAGGGGTTGATGTCGAAGGTCGGGGAATATTGGGGCATGGGGTCCAGGCGGGTGGCCCCAATGCCCAGTTCAGCAGCCAGGGCCCGCAACCTGCAACGGTTGCCCTTGTCACAGACCACACAGGATTCGGGATGGCTGGACAGCAGGAGCTCGACGATGGTCCGACGGGTTTCCAGAACCCGCGGGGAGTGGGTCTGCAGGACCATGCCGGAGGCGATAGCCGTGACGCAGGAAGGTACCAGAACACCCCGGCTTTCGTCTTCCACCAGGCAAACCCGGCAGGCTCCGGCCCGGGAAAGGCTGGGATGAAAGCAGAGGGTAGGAATGGGAATGGCCTGTTTTCGGGCCAGTTCGAGGATGGTCACGTCGGGCAGGCCGCTGACAATATTTCCATTGATGGTCAGGGTGATGGTTTCCAATGGCACTCCCTATCGGTTGCTTCGCTCCAGGGCGTTTTGAACGGCTAAGTTCAGCTCCTCCAGGCCGAAGCTTTTGACGTGATAATAAAAAATTGACGCCTGGCGGACCTTCACTTCCAATTCCTGACTGTTTTCCGGGGCAATAATAATCACCGGTAGCCGGGGTGCGAGGGCTTTAATGATGGGCACGACCTCGTGCCCCTGCATCTCCGGCATATCCGCGGCCAGGATAACCACATCAATTTTCTCCGACTGGATCAGA
This sequence comes from uncultured delta proteobacterium, assembly GCA_963746605.1. Classification (GTDB taxonomy): domain Bacteria; phylum Desulfobacterota; class RBG-13-43-22; order RBG-13-43-22; family RBG-13-43-22; genus CAVQSS01. The sequence continues at coordinate 42,332 of CAVVCH010000062.1, read as the reverse complement.
GCCAGTGCCCCGGAGACTTTATCCGTTGTCCGGACCTTATAGCCCGCTTCCTGAAGGTGGCGGGACAATTCTTCCAGGTACATTGAATCCCGGTCGGTGACGAGAATAGTTCCCTTGATTTTCATGAACCCATAAAGATTGATAAAGGGTTAACCCACCGCAATCTTACCCATAGTCACCTAAGGATTTTGCAACCGCTGTGCCAGAATAAAATATAAAGAAAAATCAAATTATTAAGGGAAGGGAAGGAAGGAAGTGCGTCAGAGCGAAGCGAGTAATAATAACCCGCCTGCGTATTTATTACTCAGACGGAGCCGGAAGCCGCCTGCGGGGGCTGGGCGGCTTCCGGTCAGAATTTCGGAGGCGGAGTCGTATCGGCGGCGGTATTATTGGGAAGGGGGGGTGCCGTAGCCGATGGTATGCAAAGCTTCGCCGATCTCGGTCAAAATCGCCGGATCGTCAATGGTCGAAGGGACCTTATATTCCTCTCCGTCGGCGATCTTGCGCATCGTCCCGCGAAGGATCTTGCCGGAACGGGTCTTGGGCAGGCGTTTAACCACTACCGCTTTTTTGAAGGAGGCTACCGCGCCGATATCCTTTCGAACCATTTGGACGACCTCGGCGACGATCTCCTCCTGGGCGCGGGTGACCCCGCTCTTGAGGACGATCATCCCCACCGGTACCTGGCCTTTCAGGTCGTCGGCCACTCCCATGACCGCGCATTCGGCCACGTCGGGATGGCGTGACAGGACCTCTTCCATCCCGCCGGTGGACAAGCGGTGTCCGGCCACGTTGATGACGTCATCGACCCGGCCCATGACAAAGACATAGCCTTCTTCGTCCAGATAGCCGCCGTCTCCGGTGAGGTAGTAGCCGGGATAGGGATTCATGTAGGAATTCAGAAAGCGTTGATCGTCCTGCCACAGGGTGGGCAGGTTGGCGGGCGGCAGGGGCAGCTTGACCACGATCATCCCGTTTTCATTGGGCCTCAATTCCTGGCCGGTGGCGGGTTCCAGGATTTTGATGTTATAGCCGGGCATGGGCATGGTAGCCGATCCGGGTTTGATGGGAAAGAGTTCCAGCCCCCGGAAGTTCCCGGCGATGGCCCAGCCGGTTTCGGTTTGCCACCAGTGGTCGACGACCGGTTTCTGCAGCAGGTCGGTAGCCCAGTGGTAGGTGTCCGGATCGAGGCGTTCGCCGGCCAAAAACAGGGTTTCGAATTTGGACAAGTCATATTTCTTGAGAAATTCTCCCCGGAAGTCTTCCCGCTTGATGGCCCGGATGGCGGTCGGCGCCGTAAACAAGGCCTTGACGCCATGTTGGGAGATGACCCGCCAGAAGGCCCCGGGATCGGGGGTCCCCACCGGTTTTCCCTCATAGACGATGGAGGTGGCGCCCATGAAGAGCGGCGCGTAGACGATATAGGAATGACCGACTACCCAGCCCACGTCGGAAGCCGCCCAGTACACCTCGCCCGGGCCGATGTTGTAGATATGCTTCATGGTCCACTTCAAGGCCACGGCGTGGCCCCCGTTGTCCCGGACTACGCCCTTGGGCTTACCGGTGGTCCCGGAGGTATAGAGAATGTAGAGGGGATCGGTGGCCTCCACGGAAACGCAGTCGGCCGGCTGGGCCTGGGCCTCCAATGGGGCCCACTCCAGATCGCGGCCGGGGATCAGGTCGGCCGGGGCCATGGGGCGCTGGAAAATGACGCATTTTTCCGGTTTGCTTTCCGCCAGTCGGATCGCCTCGTCCAACAGGGGCTTGTAGGGGATGACCCGCTGCACTTCAATCCCGCAGGAAGCGGACAGGATGACCTTCGGTTTGGCATCATCGATGCGTATGGCCAGCTCTCGAGGGGCAAATCCCCCGAAGACCACGGAATGGATGGCCCCCAGGCGGGCGCAGGCCAGCATGGACAGGACGGCTTCCGTGATCATGGGCATATAGACGATCACCGTATCCCCTTTTTGAACCCCCAGTTCTTTTAGAAAACCGGCAATCCGGGAAACCCGATCCAGAAGTTCCTGATAGGTGGTGGTTTGAATCGTGTTGGTGACCGGGCTGTCGTAGATCAGAGCCGGTTGGCTGCCCCGCCCCTGCTGGACGTGGACATCCACGGCATTAAAACAGGTGTTCAGCCGGCCCCCCGTAAACCAGCGATAAAAGGGCTTTCGGGAATCATCCAAGACCTTATCCCATTTACGGTCCCAGACGATTTCTTCCGCTACCCTCCCCCAGAAAGAATCCGGCTTTTCAATCGATTCCCGGTACAGTTCCTTATACGTCATGTAGACCTCCTTATTTGATTCTCCTTCGAAATAACCTTAAAGGGTTCGGTTCCGGCCTTTTCCAGCAGTTGGAAAAGGACCATTTCCGTGCCGGTGATGACCGCCCCGGCGTCGCGCAGCCATTCGATCCCGATCTTAAAATTGTCCTTGGTCCGGGAACAGCAGGCATCCTGAACGACCTGAACCGAATAGCCGGCTTGGATCAAGCCTAGCGCGGTCTGCAGAACACAGATGTGGGTCTCCATCCCGGTGAGCAGGATTTTCTGCCTTCCGGAGGCCGCCACCTTTTCGATGAAGCCGATCTCCCGACAGCAGTCAAAGGCGGTTTTCTCAAAGGGTTCATAAGCCGGCAGTGCCGTCTTGATTTCCTCCAGGGTGGGACCCAGCCCTCGGGGATACTGTTCGGTCAGCAGAATCGGGATCCCGAGGAGTTTGGCCAGTTCTACCAAATGGAGGCAATTGGCCGTCACCGCTTCCCGTTTTTTCATAGCGGCGGCCAGTTTTTCCTGGATATCGATGAGGACTAAAATGGCCTCGTCTTTTCTTATGAGGAATTTATCTACCATAAAGCCCTTTCTCCGGGAGCATCCCGTTTTATTAATGAAGATCCGCTAGGTCATTTTTCGTAGGGGCGGGTTTCATACCCGCCCGCTGCCGGCAGGCTCCTGTCTACCGGCAGGGGAGCAACCCCTCCCCTATTACGTAGTTTATTGGAGGAGCAGGCCGGGGTGGGTGGAGCGACCCAATCCCCGGCTTGCCGGAGGAAGGGAGGCCGGTTGCCGGACGGGGATAGCGCCGACGGTTGCCCTCCCACGGAGAGCACTCTATATCCTTGCCCCTTTTTTGAAGAGGGGGTGCTCTTGGTGCCGGTCGATCCTGTTACCCCGGCGAAGGCCGGCTCCAGCCCGCCATCGACGGGACGACCTTCGCCGCAGTCCAGAGAAAAAGGGTCCCCTCCCCCGTGACGGGGGAGGGTGTAGTTGGTTCGCTATCCTAATCTAAAGCCTTTTTTTGACCAGGTTATCCACCACACGGGGATCGGCCAGGGTGGAAATACCCAGCGGATAAATAGTTAACCTTTGAACAGCCTCTTACACTCCTGATTCCTTATTCATCTTGAGAATTGCCTCGACAATTTCAGGATTTGCCAGTGTCATAACATCGCCGACATCAGCGTGGTTTGAAATAGCGCCCAGGACACGACGCATGATCTTTCCTGACCTGGTCTTCGGCATGTCAGGGACAAGCCAGACCTTTCTCGGCCTGGCGATTGCGCCGATTTCCTTGACTATACACTGTGATATTGCTTTGGCAACTTCTGCAGATGCTGTTCTGCCGGGTTTCAAGGCAACATACAGATCCGGTTCTAAGCCTTTGATCTCATGCTTAACAGGAACAACCGCAGCCTCTGCCACATCAGGGTGGGTCAACGCAGCGGATTCAATCTCTTTGGTCCCCAGTCTGTGACCGGAAACGTTGATAACATCGTCAATTCTACCGAGGATACGGACATAACCGTCCTGAGCCACAACAGCGGCATCACCGGTAAGATACGGCCAATCCTGCCATCTCTTGCTCTTCGGGTCTTTGCAGTATCTTTCAAAATAGGTCTTGACAAAACGGTCGCGGTCTCCCCAGATGGTCTGGAACATGCCGGGCCACGGGTTCTGTATGCAGATGTTGCCTGCCTTGCCTGACCCTGCTGGAACTACGTTTCCGTCATTGTCATAAACGATCGGATGGATACCGGGCATACCCGGGCCGGCACTGCCGGGCTTCATGGGTTTAAGTGCAGGGAGTGTGCTGCACAGGAAACCGCCGTTTTCAGTCTGCCACCAGGTATCCACAATGATCGCCTCGCCTTTGCCGACCTCTTTGTAATACCATCTCCAGACTTCAGGCTCAATCGGCTCACCCACTGTGGTCATATGCTTGAAGTGATAATTGTATTTCTTCGGCTCATCAGGACCAAGCTTTCTCAGCGCCCTGATGGCAGTCGGTGCGGTGTGGAAAATATTCACATCGAGGTCCTGCGCAATCCTCCATGATCTGCCGGCATCCGGATAGGTAGGAACGCCTTCATAAATAACCGTAGAAGCCGCTAAGGCCAGCGGACCATAAACAATATAGGAATGGCCCGTAATCCAGCCGATGTCAGCCATACACCAGTAAACATCTTCAGGATGAATATCCTGAACGTATTTCGATGTGCCGGTTACATAAGCCAGATAACCGCCGGTGCTGTGCTGTGCGCCTTTGGGCTTTCCGGTTGTGCCGCTGGTATACATGAGGAATAGCGGTGCTTCAGCAGGCATCTTTACCGGCTCAATCCTGGCGCCGTAATATTTTGGCAGCAGGTCATTGACAAAGAAATCGCGACCTTCAACCATCGGGGTCTTTGCAGAATATTTGCCGGGATAACGCTGCCAGACAAGGACCTTTTTGACCTTCTGTCCGTCTTTTTCAGCCTCGGCCAGGGCAATATCCGCCTTTTCCTTATGGTCTTGAATATGGCCGGCCCTGAAATAAGCGTCCATCGTTATCAGGTATTCACTCCCTGAGTCAACGATCCTGTCAGCGCAGGCATTGCCGCTGAACCCGCCGAAGACCTGAGAATGAATAACGCCGAGTCTGGCGCAGGCCAGCATCGTGATGGGTAGTTCGGCAACCATAGGCAAATGAAGGGTTACCCGGTCCCCGGCCTTCAGGCCGCATTCATTCTGAAGGATGGCGGCAAACTCATTCACCCTAACATACAACTCCTGATAGGTGACATGCTCGGTCTTATCAGTCTCAAGCTCTGGTACGAAGTGGATCGCGGTTTTGTTCTTATACTTGGCCAGATGTCTGTCAATACAGTTGTAGCTGGCATTGATCAAACCGCCCTTAAACCACTTGTAACAGGGGGCATCACTGGTATCGAGGATTTCGTCCCAGTACTTGTACCAGGTCAACATATCGGCATACTCTTTGAAACAGTTGGGAAAATTCTCCAATGAAAAACGATCATAGATCGATTCATCGGTCATGTTTGCCTGGGCAATGAACTTTACAGAAGGATAAACCAACCCCTCTTCCTGCCAATGCACCGCTATTTCAGCTTCTGACGTTTCAACGCCTTTTTCTTCTTTTTCAGCCATAGTTTTTTTCGCTCCCTTTCATTTAGTTGCAAGGCTATAAATTGTTAGCCCCGACCTTCGACGAGGTGACGGGATTTGCCACATTTGCACCTTTGCAAGGACTTCTCGGATGCTGCTGATTGTTGACGGTTAGTGACCAATGGCCCCATCCGGAGACGTCCTGTTTCCGGATGGGGCGATTTGACCAGTGTTTTAAATGTTACTCCGCACCCACACCCAGGTAGGTCCTGACCAGAGTTCCTTCAAACTTGCCCTCGGCCTCTTTATCAGGCGCCACGATAGAAACGATCCAGGCGGCCAGAAAGGCCAGGGTCATGGTCAAAATAGCCGGATTCCGTAAGGGGAAGATGGCTTCTTTGTTCTTTAAGACATCCACCCAGACGGTGGGGCTGAGGGCAATACAGACCACGGCGGACACCGAGCCGACGATAATGGCCGCCACCGCCCCCCAGGTGGTGAGTTTCTTCCAGACGATGGACAGAAAAATAGCCGGAAAGGGACCGCTGCAGGCAATGGCAAAGGTCAGACCCACCATATAGGCCACATTTTGCCCCTTAAAGGCGATCCCGGTCAGAATGGCAATAATGCCGAAAATGACGGTGCCTATCTTGGCCACCTTGACCTGTTCGGCCTCGGTGGCTTTCCCGCTCTTAAAGACATTCAGGTAGAGGTCATGGGCCATGGCCGAAGCGGCCGCCAGGGTCAGACCGGAGACCACGGCCAGGATGGTGGCAAAGGCCACGGCGGCAATAAAGCCCATGAAAGGATTCCCGCCCAGCAGTTCGGCCAGGAGCGGGGCAGCCATGTTGCCGCCTTTATCGACTTTGGTGATCAGGTTCTTGCCCGACCAGAACGGCGGCGGAAAAACCGACAATGGGGATGATGCAGTAGAAATAGCCGATAAAGGTGGTGGCCCACATAACCGACTTGCGGGCCGCCTTGGCATCGGGCACGGTGTAAAAACGCATCAGGATATGGGGCAGGCCCAGGAGGCCGAGCATCAGGGCCAGTCCCAAAGAAATGGCGTCTATGGGATTGCTGACCAGACCGCCGGGATTGAGCATCTTGACACTGTACATTTTCTGAACTTCACCGTAAAGGATGCCCGGGTTAAAGTTGAAATGGGACATACCGATCAGCATCAGGACCGTCACCCCGCCCAGGAGTAAACAGGCCTTGATGATCTGGACCCAGGTGGTGGCGATCATCCCGCCGAAGAGGACGTACATGAGCATAACCGCCCCGACGATCACTTCGGCTACTTCATAGGGCAGACCGAACATCAACTTGATCAGGTTGCCGGCCCCGACCATCTGGGCCGTGGCATACGTCCATAAGACCAGGACGCCGCCGATGGCCGCCGCGACCCGGATGGGTTTTTGTTTCAGGCGATAGGCCACCACGTCGGCAAAGGTATATTTGCCTAAATTCCGCAGGGGTTCGGCCATCAGAAACATCAGGGCCGGCCAGCCCACCAGCCAGCCTAAGGCATAAATCATCCCGTCATAGCCTTTCAAAGCGGTCATACCGCAAATACCCAGGAAAGAGGCGGCCGACATATAGTCCCCGGCCAGGGCGACCCCGTTCTGGAAGCCGGTTATACTCCGGCCGGCGGCATAATATTCTTTGGTGGTCTTGGTCCGTTTGGCCGCCCAATAGGTAATGTACAGGGTAACAGCAGATAAAGACGATAAAAAATATAATCGCCGTGGCATTGGTTTCACCTACAGTAGTTGCTCCTCCCATAATGACCTCCTTATAACATCGTTTGTTTAATGGAATCGACTTCTTTGTCGTAGACGTTATTGGCCCAGACGACATAAATCGCGGTCAATAACCAGGCAAAGACAATACCAAAGATCCCCAAGATGATCCCCCAGTTGGTAAATTCCCCCACTTTTTGACTGAGGAATTCTTTTCCATAGGCGATAACCAGAATAATCCCGTAATAGCTGACAAAGAGCAGGACGGTCAGGATGACACTGACGGTCCATCTCTTCCGGACCAGGGCTTTGAACCGGTCTGATGTTACAATTTCATGTGCTGTCTTACCCATAACATTCCCTCCTTATTGGTTTTTAGAGATTACTGACTTGTGTCGGCGCCCGGAATCGATCCTCACCTCCTTTGTACGGGTCGCCTAAGCGTATTAATTCTTCCAAAGTCCGGACCCCGGCTTGATCAAGCCAGGGGAGAAAACGTTGAAAAACCTGGGCCGCGATCAGGGCATCCTCCAAAGCGTTATGCTGGCTGGAATAAGGGATGTCAAAGGTCCGGGCCAGGGCGTATAGATCCAGTTGTTCGGCCGGAAGGGCAAAGGAAGTTTCTTCCGGGTATTTCTGGTGCAGCCATTGATAAAGTCGGTAGGTATCGATGGCCGGGTTGTCCAGGGGACGGTCGAAAATACGCCGCATTTCCCGGTTGAGGAAACCCAAATCGATGGTCAGGTAGTACCCGGCCAGCACCCGGCCGTTGATGTAGTTCCGGAAATCGGACAGGACCAGACCCACTTCCGGCTGTTGGATGACCTCGGAAGGGGTGATCTCATGAATGATGACGCTGCCCCCGTTCGGGAAAGACCGGGGTTTGATGAGCTGGTAAAAAGTGGTGCCCAATTCAATACGGCCGTTGACCATGTTCACGGCCCCGATGGAGAGGATGAAGTCCTTTTTTTCATCCAGGCCGGTCAATTCGGTATCGAAAAAAACAAAAGGAATTTCCCGCAGGGGGCTCTGCCCGTCGGGCCTGTTCAGATTCGGGGCCGGCGGTTCCGTTCTTTTCTTTTTTCTTTCCAAAAAAACCCATTACTACCGACCCTATATCCGCAGGACGTTAAGCGGCCCGGGTTAACCGGAACCGTTTGACCAATTGATCCTGAAGCTTTTCGATCAGGACAAAACTTTCTTTCAGATTCTTTTTTTCCAACTTGTTAAGATTCCGCGGGTCAAGCCGATGATCAGGAGTCTGCCCCGAGCGCATTTGCTCAAACTGGTGCTGGATATCCAGCTTCAAAAGGAATTCAAAGGCATATTCCAAGGAATCCAAGTGCGGCTGGATCAGAGTGGATTGCGTTCGAAGGGCCTGCAGTCGTTCGAAGGTGGAGGTCTCGCGGATCCCTTTTTCCAAAGCGAAGAGCCGGACCAGGTCCACCAGGGGCAGAAGCCCTTGAACCTTTAAGTCAAAGGTATGGCGATGGGGTTCTCGTTTTTTGAGGAGAAAATTTCTAAGCAGACCCAGCGGCGGGTTATTCCGAATCATTAGATTGGCCAGGGAACTGAGGACTCCCAGGTTCCGCGCCACCAGGGTCGACAGGTGATCCCGCAGTTCTTCCGCCAGTGGGCCTGAGCCGTAGATAGGGCGAAAATCGAAAATAGGGAAAGAGACAATAATTTTTTCAGGGTCGCGGTTGGTCACCCAATCCGAAAACGTTTCTTTCCAGCCCTTTAGCGATTGGCACCACTGGGGATTCGCCGCTGTGAATCCATCGGAACAGTTCGGGTACCCCAAGTCGGCCAGGCACTTTTCCACCAGGGAGGCCAACCGGGAAAAGTAGTCTTGGGCCAGGGATTCCGCTGCCGAACTGTCCGGGTCGGCAAAGAGAAGGGCATTGTCTTGATCGGTCTTGGCCGTCTGTTCCTTCCGTCCCTCGCTGCCCAAAACCAGCCAGCAATAAGGGAGGGGCGGCGGCCCCAGGCGCCGCTCGCTGATTTCCAGAACCCGGCGTATTAACCGATCTTTCATCTCGCTGATGATCCGGGTGATGTTGCCGGACCGGGTCCCTTCCTGCAGGAAAATGCCGATCATCTGCTCGATTTTCTTGGAGAGGGGTATTAACCCTTCAATGGTCTGCTGGCCCTCGATTTCACGAACCAGCGATAGGGGGGTTGCTCCCTGGAGCCGCAAGAGGTCATTGCGGGTGACGATTCCCCCCAGCTTGCCGTTATCCACCACCAGGAGGTGATGGATATCGTAGCGGAGCATCTTGAACAGGGCTTCCACCCCGTCTTCCTTGGCCTCGGCCCGGACCAGGGATACGCTCTGGATGGTTTTGACCGGGAGATGGAGGTCCCTGGACTTGGAAACCACCCTGTCCCGCAAATCCTTGTCGGTAATGATCCCGGCCGGCAGGCCCACATCATCCAGAAGGATAAGGGAACTGACCTTATTCTTAGACATGATCTCGGTAGCTTGCTGGATGGTAAGATCCTGGGAGGCGGTGATCAGGTCCCGGGATACCAGTTCCCCGATCGGGGTGGTAAACAACAACCGGTCGGCTCCCCCGTAGAGCAACTTGTTTCTACCCATTTCCTGATTGGGCTTATCAATATACTTGGCCAGGAAATAATAAAGGAAAAACTGGGAAAAAAGAGGTTGGCTCTGCAAAAGACTTAAAACGGTGGCGCGGTTTATCAGATAACAAAGCGTATCTTGGATCGCTACTACTTCAGCCCGGGACTTGTCCCCGCTGATCAGGGAAAGAAAACCGAAGGAATCCCCTTCTCCCCGATAATCCATAAAGGTTTCATTCCCCTGGCCCAGGTGGACAATGACCTTGACGGCCCCTTTCTTGATAACCCGCAAATATTCGCTGGCCGGTCCGCCCTGGTGAAGGATGATCCTTCCCTGTGGATAGGATTCCATAGTTATCTGATCCTTTAGGTCCCGTATCGCGCTGTTATCAAGATCTTGAAAGGGGGGGGTTCCCTGAAGGAAGTTTAACGCCTCGTCCAGGTTCATGACCGATTAGATTAGCAACTGTTGTGCCGAACAGAGGAAGGAAAAGTCTATTTTTTTAACTATCTATTTTTATTGATTAAATTTGATTATTTCATCCGGAATGGTTATAGCAATATAGATTTTGGAAAGGTTTGTAGGGGAGATCGCGTGCTACAAAAAGTAACGAAATAGAAAGATAAGTAAAATTACATTATTATATTAATAGGTTGAATTATGTTACTAATTGTAACATATGCGGAGATAGGATGGGAAAAAAAGTAATAAATAGTGACTATATTCTCATCAGGCCCCAACGCTTCCTTTTTTCCCAGAGAGCCTTTCTGGTTATCCCGAGCTTTTCAGACAATTGTTGTTCATTCAGGGCGGACTGATATAGTTTGATAAATTCCTTGGTGTAATTCTCGATCGACAGCGATTGATCCAAGGCGGCCAGGGGAAAAGTAGCCGTTTTTTTCAGCCCCTCGGGCAGGTTTCCCACTGAGACCTCTTTTCCCTCGGCAATCAAGACTGCCCGTTCCATGATGTTCTGAAGTTCCCGGACATTCCCTGGCCAGTGATAATCCACCAGGACCTTGACTGCTGAAGCCTGGATATCGTGAACCGTCTTTCCCAGTTCCTGGGAGTACTTTTTAATAAATTGTCTGGCCAGGAGGAGAATGTCTTCCTTTCGTTCCCGCAAGGGGGGCAAATGGAAGGTGACTACATTCAAGCGATAATACAAGTCTTCCCGCAGCGAACCCTCCTTCACCGCCCGGATGACGTCTTTGTTGGTGGCGGTAATGAAACGAATATCCACTTTCCGGCTTTGGGTACTCCCCAGGGGGCGGATTTCATGGTCATCTATAACTCTCAGTAATTTTGCCTGCAGGGGGAAGCTCAAGTCGGCTATTTCATCTAAGAAAACCGTTCCACCGTCGGCTTCTTCAAAGAGGCCTCTTTTGGTCTGGGTAGCCCCCGTGAAGGCCCCTTTCACATACCCGAACAACTCGGACTCCAGCAGGGAGCCGGGAATGGCGCTGCAGTTGATCGGTACAAAGGGTTTGTTCCGGCGAGAGCTGTTGAAATGGATGGCCCGAGTAAACAGCTCCTTACCGGTCCCGGTCTCCCCCAGAACCAGTACATTGCTCCGGGAATCGGCGATCTTCTTAACCTGATCGATCAAGGCTTGAATGGCCGGGCTTTGCCCCAGTATATTCCCAAAATCATACCGTTCCTCGATCTGCTTCTTCAGCAACAGGTTTTCCGCCCGAAGCGAACGCTCATTTAAGGCGATTCGAACGATCCGTTTAATCTCCTCATGGATGATGGGCTTCAATATGTAATCGTGGGCGCCGGCCCGCAGGGCCCCGACAGCGGTTTCAATGGAGGCGTAGGCGGTCATAATAATGACGATTTGGTCGGTCGCCTGCTTTTTGACGGCCTGCAAAAACTCGATGCCGTCCATCCCCGGGAGCAGGATGTCAGTAAGGATCAGATCGTAGGCCCCTTCCTCAAAATGTTGCAAGGCCGACTCGGCCTGGGCTACCGTTTCCACCTCATAACCGTCGCGGAGGAAAACCCGTTTCAGGGACTCCCGCAGCGTCGGTTCATCTTCGACAATCAGGATTCGTTCCGGCATATCAGCGGAAGAAGAGCTTGTACTGCTCCATAATCATGCTCTGGACTTTAGTCATCAGATTAAACGATTCTTTTAGCGTTTTTTTCTGCAAGTTACTCAATTCATCGGGGTTGATGAAATTATCCGGGGCCTTGCCGTTTTTGATCTGTTCGAATTGATGATGAATCCGGAGCAACATGATAAATTCAAAGGCCTGATTCAATTCATCAAAATACTCTTCGACGATGGAATGTTTGGTCTTGAGCTCCAGGATCCGGTCCAGGGTCCCGGTCATACGAAGCCCTTTTTCCATGGAAAACAGCCGGACGGCATTTAACAGGGGAGTCAGGCCCTTGACCTTGAGGTCGAATTTATCTTTGTGCTCCCCACTCTTTTCCACGACAAAGGTTTTGAAAAAACCGATCGGCGGGGTGATCTGGCTCATCATATTGGCCATATGGCCCAAAAACCCCATCTTGTCCGTTAAGGAACCAATTAGAAAATCCCTTAAGTCCTGGGCCAAAGCCGTTTTTCCGTGCAGCGGACGCAAATCATAAAAAATTAAAAACTTCAACAAATGGTCCGGCAGGGGTTCATTGATCCAGTTCGAAAAATATTTTTTCCAGACCGTTAGCGGCTGCCGCCATTCTGCATTACTGGCCATATACCGGGCCGGACAGAGCGGAAAGCCCACCTGAACCAGGCCTTCCGTGACAAAAGCCGTAAAACGGCTGAAGTACCTTTTCGCCTCGGCTTCCAGTTCGGGAGTGGGGGCATCATTGTAGATCAGGGCATTGTCCTGATCGGTCTTAAAGGTTTGTTCTTTGCGGCCTTCGCTGCCATAAACAATCCAGCAATACGGCAATGGCGGCGGCCCGTATTTGAGTTCGGCGATTTCCAGGACCTTACCGATCAGCCGATCATTGATCTCGCTGATGATTTGGGTAATATTGCTGGCCTTGGCATCTTCCTTGATCAGCAGACCGACAATGTTGTTGGTCTTTCTGGAAAGGGGGATCAGGCCGTCGATGCTGGTTTGGTTGATGATGTCGTGTACCAGGGACAGGGGGGAAGTCCCCTCGAGCAGCATGAGGTCGTGGTTGGTGACGATCCCCGACAGCATCCCATCCCGGATCACCGGCATGTGATGAATGTTGTATTTGATCATCTTGATGATCGTTTCAAAACAGGAATCGTCGGCATCGACCCGGATTAACGATAGGGTGAGGATATTCTTGATGGGCTCCTCCACCGACCGACCACGGGCTACCACCTTTTCCCGAAGATCCCGGTCGGTAACAATCCCGATCGGTGTATTATTCTGGTTGACGACAATCACCGAACTGATCTTATGGCGGGCCATTAACTGGGCGGCTTCCTGAATAGAGGATAATTCCCCGATGGAGATAGGCTTGGCGGCAATGTCTTTGACCGGAGTGGCAAAAAGATAGCGGTTGCTGCCCTGGTAGGAAAGGCTCTTGTTATGCATTTCCTGATACGTCCGGTCCACATAGTGGGAGAGGTAGGCCAGATAATATTCGGTAAAGGCCGGGCTGGTCTCCAGCAGTTGGTACACGCCGTTCTTGTCCAAGATGTAGCAGATCGTATCGTCGAGGGCGATGCAGGTAGTCCGCTGGCGGTCTTTGCCGATCAGGGATAAGAAACCGAAGGTGTCTCCTTCTCCCTTATAATCGATGACGACCTCTCCGGTTTCGGGGGATTCCATCAAGACCTTGACCCCGCCTTTTTTGATAATCTTTACCGAATCGCTGGGCGGACCGAATTGTTTCAGGATGATCGTGCCTTTCGGATAAAATTCCAACGTTAGGCCGACCGCCACTTTTTTCAGCACCGCTTCTTCTAGGAATTGAAAGGGAGGAATCCTTTTCAGGAATGCAATGGTATCTTCCAGGATCATAGGCTGTCTAACAGGCGAGGCAAGTGTTTCGGGCGGATGACCTCTTCGGAAGCGATCAGCACAGCTCTTTCGAGGATAATACGCAATTCCCGGACATTGCCGGGCCAGTCATAGTTGAAAAAAGTATCCAGGGATTCGGGATCGATATCCTTGATCGTCTTTCCGAATTCTTTGGCGTACCTTTGAATAAAAAAACGTGACAGGACAGCCAGATCCTCCTTCCGTTCCCGCAGAGGAGGAATTTTTAAAGTGACCACTTTCAGCCGCTGGTACAGGTCTTCCCGGAACCGGCCGGCCCGGACCAGCTCCCCCAGGTCCAGATTGGAACTGGAGATCACCAGCAGGTCGATCTTGATTCCCTGGGTACCGCCTACCGGCCGGACTTCCTGATCTTCCAGCACGTGGAGGAGTTTCAATTGCAGGTCCGGGCTAAGGAGTTCGACGCCGTTGAGATACACCGTTCCCCCGTTGGCCTCTTCCAGCAGGCCCCGGGTGACCAGAGTCGTGCCGGGGAAGGTATCCTTGACCCGCCCAAACAGTTCCGCTTCCCAGAGGCCGGCCGGGATGGCGCGCAGGTTGACGGGCATAAAGGCCTTATCGGCCCGGGAGCTGCTGAAGTGAATGGCCCGGGCAATGAGCCGTTTCCCGGTTCCCACCTCTCCGATAAACAAGACATTGCTTCGGGTCTCGACTATCTTTTTAACCCGGGCGATGATCTGCAGGATCTCAGGGTGTTGGCCGATAATCCGGCTTAAGTCATAGGACCCCCCCATTTGTTTCTTGAGCAGGACATTTTCTTTCTGCAGGGCTCGGACTTTCAGGGCGTTCTTGACGATCTGTTTGATTTCTTCATGGATGATCGGCTTGACGATATAGTCATAGGCCCCGGAGCGCAGCGTTTCCACGGCGGTTTCCAGGGAGGCGTAAGCGGTCATGATAATCACCACCTGTTCGGGCGCCGCTTCCTTGACCCGCTTCAAGAGTTCGATGCCGGTGATGCCGGGGAGGATGATGTCGGTGAGGATCAGGTCGAACGATCCTTCTTCAAAAAGTTCCAAGGCCGGTTCGGCGCTATTCACCGCCACCACCTGATACCCTTCCCGGGTAAACACGCGGCTTAGCGATTCCCGCAGGGTGTCCTCGTCTTCAATAATCAGTATTCGTTCATCCATTGGATTCCTCCATGGGCAGCCGGACCTCGAAGGTCGTGCCGCTTCCTTTCTTACTTTTTACCGAAATCTGTCCGTTGTGGTCTTTGATGATACCATAACAAATGCTTAATCCCAATCCTGTTCCTTTACCCAGGGGCTTGGTGGTGAAGAAGGGATCAAAGATGCGGTCCAGCACGAAGTCGTCGATCCCGCCACCGGTGTCGGTAAAGCGGACCAGCACCCAGGGATCGGCGCGCCGGATCGCCACCTCCAGTCGCCCCCCCCCGGGCATGGCGTCGATGGCATTGAGTACCAGATTTAAAAAGACCTGTTGGATCTGATCGGGGTTGACCTGCAGGAGAGGGATAGGGTCCGCCTGGGTGGTAAATTCGATTTTTCGGGAGCGCTTGTCGTATTTGACCAAATTGACCGTTTGATCCAGCAATTCACTGATATTGGTCGGCATTTTTTCCGAAGCCGAGATCCGGGCAAAGTCGCCCAGACTGCGAACGATCTTGGCGATCCGGGCCAGATGGTTATTGATGGTCTGCAACGAGTCCCGGGTGAAGGTAATATCCTCCGGCTGGTGGAGTTCCAGGGATTGAAGTTCCTGGACCAGGGAGGAGATCGAGGCCAAAGGGTTTCCGATCTCATGCGATATGCCCGCCGTGAGCTGGCCGAGACTGGCCAGCTTGGAGGTCTGGAGCAGTTGTTCTTCCATCTTCTTTTTTTCGGTGATATTTTCCAAGATAATGACCAACCCGCCCGAAGGATCCTTGAAAGGACTGATGTTGATCTTGATGGTCTGATTGACCGAGGTCTGGGCGATCAGTTCCTTCTGCTCGCCTAAGGTCCAGGCCCCCCGGTGAACCCAGGGCAGCAGCGGCTGGATCGAGCGATTGATGGCCACCTCCCTTTTAACGCCGGTAATGTTTTCCATCTCCCGATTCCAGTACTTGACCGCCAGGCCGGAATCCACGGTGATGATGCCCAACGGCGCGCTTTCGATGATATTTTCGCTGAATTCCTTCAGATAGGCCAGATTACGATTGGCTTCGGCCAGCTCATGCCGGGAAAGGCGCAGCGTGTCGGTGATCTGCTTAATGGAGTTGGAAAGCTCTCCCCGCTCTTCCTCGGTGAGGGTGGATTTATCCTCAAAGATGATGGTGGCGATGGAGGAACCCAGAGCCCCGGAGAGGATCCGTTCGGCCTCGCCCCGCAGACGAATCAGGTCCTCCTGCGTGATGGACTGCCGTTTGATCCCCTGCCGGCTGATAAAGCGGCCGATGATTTCCTGGGCCTCCAGTTTGCCCACATACTGGCCCAGGATGTCCTCGATCTGACGGATGGTGTATAGACTTTTCTTGGACACCAGCTTGGGATCATAGGATTCCACAAACAGCAGCCCCTGCCGCTCTTCCTCATCCTTCTGGGCGGTAAAGAGGGAGAATCCCACGTAGCAGACCAGGTTAAAGGTCAGTCCCCAAAAAAGGGAATGGCTCCATTTATCGAGTCCTTTGAGACCGAAGAGCCCGTGGGGGTTTAAAAAGTCGTGCCGCAGCACGAAGCCGAGGAGTCCCTCATTGGAAATGACCTCGGCTTTGATCAGGGCCGGCATAAGCAAGGTGTAGAACCAGATGACAAATCCGGCGCTAATCCCGGCCATGGCCCCGTTCCGGTTCCCCTTTTTCCAGTAAAGGCCCAGGATCAGGGGGGGCGCAAAGATGGTTACGGCCTCAAAGGACTTGAGCCCGATCTCCACCAGGCTGTAAAAGCGGCCGATAAACACGGCGAAGAAATAACCCAGGAAGACACAGCCGATGATAATGAACCGTTTGATGTTCAGGATCAGGGTGGGGAAACCTTTGATGTGATTGAAACGGAAGATGGCCGGCATGACCAGGCTGTTCATCATCATGGTGCTCAAGGCCAGGGATTCCACGATGATCATCCCGGTGGCGGCCGAGAATCCGCCGATAAAAACCAAAAGGGCCAGGTAGGAATGCCCCTGGCTCAAGGGAATGGCCAGGACGAAACTGTCGGCCTCCAATTGGCTCTTGCCCAATAAGATCCCGCCGAAGGCGATGGGCAGCACAAAGATGTTGATCAGAAAGAGATAGAGGGGGAAGAGCCACATGGCCTTGAAGACATGGGAAGGGTCGGAATTCTCCACCACCGCCACATGAAACTGCCGGGGAAGAAAAAGGATGGCCATCATGGAAAGAAAAAGCAGAGAGGCCCATTCCTGAAAGCTGACCGAGGAACCGCTGCCGATCATCAGCAGGTAGCGGAAGGTGGAATTTTGGATTTGGTTGAAAATGTCGTTAAACCCGCCAAATAGCCCGTAGGTGACAAACAGTCCGACAACCAGAAAAGCGATCAGTTTGATCAGGGATTCAAAGGCGATGGCAAAGACCAGGCCCCCGTGCCGTTCGGAGGAATCCAGCCGCCGGGCCCCGAAGATAATGGCGAAGACCCCCAAGAGCAGGGTGATGACCCAGCCGGCGGCGATGCTTCCGGTGGGCTCCCCGGCCAGGATGGTGAAGGTATTCATGATGGCCTTCATCTGCAGTCCCAGATAGGGGGTGATCCCGACCATGGTCACCAGGGTCACCAGGGCGGAAAGCGAAAGGGAGTTGCCGTAACGGGACCCGATGAAGTCCGAAATGGTGGTGATCCGGTGTCGCTTGGCGATCGCGATGATTTTAAACAGGAGCACACCCCAGAGGGCGGACATGAGGGTGGGGCCCAGGTAAATAGGCAGGAAGGAGAGCCCGGAAGTGGCGGCCTCGCCCACGCTGCCGTAGAAGGTCCAGGAGGTGCAATAAACGGCCAGGGACAGGGAGTAAACATAGGGGTTGGTGACCAGGCTCTTCCCCCGGGTCTCCCGTCGTTCGGCCACGTAGGCGATCAGAAACAGGATACTCAGGTAGCCCAGAATGATAAAAAATAACAACCAGCCCCTGAACATACTATCTTTTTTCTTGGCGCTGACTGATGGTCACCAGGAGGCCGATCATCAGGATAAAAAGTGCCCAGGCGGTGTACAGATAATACGGAAGAGCCACCTCCACCAGATCGAGGATCGGATAATTGAAAAACAGCAGGCCCAACAGAAAAATAAAAGGCCATAGCTCTTTGCTGTGCATGGCGGACTCCTTTTGAAAAGATAGAAGTCAGGAGCCAGGAGAAAAAGACAACCCCCTAGAAGGGGAGGCCTTGCCGTTTTTATTCTGTCTTCTTTCTCCTATCTTCCATCTTCTGTCTTCTTACTACGATCATGCCGGTTCATCAAATTTGCAGCTCAGATAGAGCATATCTTCATCAAAGGAGGTATTCACCTTGTACGGCAGGGATTGAAAGAGTTTAATCATCCGCTGATTATTCGGCTGGGTGTAGGCCGTAAGACCGGAGATGCCGTTTTCCCGGGCCGCATCGGCCAATTTCCGGATAATCAGGGAACTTAATCCCAGCCCCTGCCAGTCCTTGAGTACCGAAAAGGCCACTTCCGCCATATTTCGGGCCGGTTCAAAAAAATAGGCCCCCACGGACACGATGCGTTCCACCCCCACTTCCCCCACTACCGCCACAATGGTCATATTCCGGACATAATCGACCTGGTACATGTCCGCCACATCATGCCGGGAGAAGAGGAGTTTTTCATGCATGAAGCGGGAGATGACATCGTCTTTGTCCATATTGTAAAAGTGTTCCTGGATCAGTCGTTCGTCGGTAGGTTTGGCCGGGCGCAGGAAAACCTTTTTTCCGTTCACCTCCCGGATTTCCTCCACTTTCAGGGGATAGATGCCGAAAATCGATTCGCTCAGGCTCCGTTCCGGGCCCAGTAGCCCGATCTTTTTGGCCTGATAGAAAAGGTCTTCCCGGAAATCCGGATGGGCAATGCTGATCAGGGCCATGGCCCGTTCCTGGAGGCTCTTGCCGAACAAGTTGACGATACCGTACTCGGTGACCACGTATTGCACATCCCCCCGGGGGACCACCACGGCGATGTTTTCCAGGAAGGGGACGATGCGGCTGCTTTTCCCATCCAAGGTGGTGGAAGGAAGCATGAGGATGGATTTCCCTTCCGGGGCGTCCGCGGCCCCCCGGACAAAATCCATCAAACCGGTGACCCCGGAAAAATTATTGTAAGGCAGGGCGTCGGCGGCCACTTGTCCGGTGAGATCCATGGCCATGGCCACATTCAAGGCCACCATCTTATTGTTCCGGGCTATGATTCCCGGGTTATTCACGTAATCGGAGGGGTAGAACTCAATACCCGGGTTGTCGTTAATGAAAGCGTAAAGGTCCTTGGAACCGATGGCGGCGCTGGCCACTAGTTTGCCCTCGTGGTGCCCCTTTTTGCGGTTGGTAATTACTCCCTGGGCGGTGAGCTGCATGATCGCATCGGTCAGGTAGTGGGTGTGGATTCCCAGGTCTTTGCGATCGGCCAGGGCCAGTAGAGTGGCCCGGGGGGCGGCTCCCAGACTGATCTGGATGGTCGATCCGTCATCAATCAGCTTGGTCACATGCTCGGCAATCATTCGGCTCGCCTGGGATTCGGGCGGATCGGTAATGGTCAACAGCTCTTCATCGCACTCCACCATGACGTCCACATCGTTGACGTGAATGAAACTTTGTCCCAGGACCCGGGGTGTCCGGTTGTTCACCTGGGCGATCACCAAATCCGCCGCCTGGGCGCCGGCCAGGGTGATATCCACCGAAACGCCCAGACTCATCCAGCCAAAATCATCAGGGGGAGAAACCTGAATCAAGGCCACATGCACCGGAATCTGTCGGCTTTTCAAGAGACGGGGCACGGCGGAAAGATTGATGGGGGTCATAAACCGCTTATTCCGCTCCAGGCTCCGGGGTTTGATGGACCCCAGGTAAAAAGAACGAACCGTAAAACAATTGCCACCGGTTTTGGAGGCGATTTGGGTCAAGGGGGAACTTTCCAGGCTCAGCAGGCGGACAATCTCCAGATCGGCAAACCGATCGGCCTGGTTCACCAGTTCCCGGACCAGGCATTGGGGTTCCCCGCAGGAGGAGCCGATAAAGATCCTTTGGCCGGATTGAATCCTCCCGATGGCCTCCTTAGCCGGGGTGCGTTTTTTTAAATAGTCATCGGGCCAAAAGGAGGTGCCCATACCATCCTCTGAAGTGGTTGCCCGGCCGGACAGCACGTCCGCCACGGATTTCAATCCCCTATGGCAACCGGTCGATGGCCCTAAGGGCCGATTTAATGGTGGAGTGGTTGGATTTGGTTAAAAGACAAAGGATTGAAAGAAACGGCCCCCCCTTATTTTCGGGCCGGGGCTCGAACGGTAAGGACCGAACAATTCGCCCGGCGGACCACTTTCTCGGCGGTGCTTCCTAAAAAGAAATGGGCCAGCCCGGTAAACCCGTGGGTGCCCATAACGATCAGGTCCAGTTGTTCCTGGTCGATAAAGTTCAATAGTTCACTGGCCGGATGGCCGGAAAGGACCCGGACCTGGACGTTGCTGTAATCGCCCATCCGTTGGACATAACGGCTTTCCATCTGTTCTGTGGACCGTTGGATTACCTGTTCGATGAACTGGTAATTGGCCTGTTCGGAAATAAATTCCTCCATCGTCGGTGAGGGGAAAACCAGAGGCGGGACCACATGGACCAAGAACAGCCGGGCCCCGTACTTTTTTGCCAGATCAAAGGCCAGATCAAAGGCCTGATCGGCATTCTCGGAAAAATCCGTGCTGAAAGCCATTTTCTTTACCTGGACCATACATCACCTCGCAGCTTGCTTATTTAGAAGATAGAATGGCAACCAATTCAGCATTCTATCTTCTAAATAAGCAAGGTGTCAATGGAATATCCACCTGCTCCGGACCGACCCAGGGACCCGTGTCGGGTTCAAGCCAAGGCTTCTGTTCTGATTTCAATTTTTTTCAAAAGGAGGTCCAGAAAAGCCTGTGCCGTAGGTGTGAGGCTGCGGTTTTTCAAGTAGACGATATCGACGTTTAGATAAAACGGTCCCTCGACCAAAGGCCGTGTTTTAAGGGAACCCCGTTTCAATTCTTCCTCTACCGCCGAGCGGACTACGAAGGAAATCCCCTTGCCGGTCTCTACCAGTTCCTTGATAAAGTCCACATTCCCCGCCTCGGTTAGAATGGAGGGCTTGATGCCGGCTTCCCGGAAATGATCCAGAACAATATCCCGGGTGCCGGAGCCTCTTTCCCGGATAATCAGCGGCTCCCGGGCCAGATCCGGTAGGGCCAACTTGCGACTTTTGGTCAATGGATGAAAGCGCCCCAGGATCAGCACCAATTCCTCCTGGGCAAAGGAAATCACCTTCAGGGGCGGCGGATAGGATTCCTTGGCGATCAGGGCCAGTTCATTTTTGTGGACCAGCAGACTGCGGGCGATTTCGGCCGAACTGCCTTCATCCAGGATGACATGGACCCCCGGGTGCTGTTCTCGGAAGGAGGAGATCAGAGCCGGCATGAGATGCTTGGCATAGGTTTTGGTGGTGCCGATTTTCAGGGTCCCTTTTTCCAGGTCCCTCAACTCCCAGATGGCCCGTTCGGCGGCCGCTGTCAGGTCGAAGATTCTCCGGGCGTACCCAAAGAGGAGACGGCCGGCCTCGGTGAGCTCCATCCGTTTTCCGTGGCGGTGAAACAGGAGGACCTGGAAATATTGCTCCAGTTGCCGGACCTGCATGGTCACCGCCGGCTGGGTCAGATAGAGTTCTTCAGCGGCGGCGGAAAAGCTTTGGCTTTTCCCTGAGATATAAAATATTTTCAACTGATTAAGGTTCATGATGCCGCGCCTCAGCTATAAATTTTTCTTATAGTATCATAAAATCAATTGTCTTGACAAGGCCGGGGTTTTTTTTTACCCTTAAAGAAGCCGTCAGAGTCCTGGCGCCTATTTCCGCAAGCATCCCGTACGCTGAAATTGCTATTCTCTAGGGACTCCGAAACCCACTGATGAAAGGAGGTCGATCGTTTCTTCTCGCAAAAGTTTTTTAGTATAGGGACAGGTATTTTGCTTTTAATTTTTACCCACCACCAAAAAAGGAGAAGCAAAGATGGCCGGTACCAATATGAAGTTCCCTGACCCCCACGAAATCCCCACCATCCCCGGCACCGAAGGCTGGGAGCGCATGTACCCTTACCATTATCTGTTTACAACCGACGACCCGGAACGAACGGCTTATGAAAAAAGCATGTTCTGGTTTAACGACGGGCTTCACTACCCGGAACCGATGTATCCCTTCGACATCATCTGGGATGAGGCCTGGTTTTTGGCCCTGTCGCAGAACAATACCCGGGTTTTTATCGTCCCTCCGGCCCTGGGAGTCGATCACCGCATTGTGAACGGTAATATCTACATCACCCCCGTCCCGGTGGCCGATCCGAGCACGATCCCCGCCCGGGTTGAACTTTTCATGAAGCGGGCCGGCTATTATTACCAGAACTGGGATCGCCTTCATGATAATTGGGAAAAGAAGATGCGGGAGGTGATCGAAAGGGTCGCGGCCATCGAAATCTCCGATCTGCCCGAAATGGAGGAAGAGTCGGTGGTCCTGGAAGGCCTGGGGATCAGTAGCGGCTACAAGCTCTTGAAAAAATACGATGATTTGATCGACTTGGGCATCCTGGCCTGGCAATATCACTTTGAGTTTTTAAACCTCGGTTATGCCGCCTACGTGGTCTTTTTGGATTTCTGTCAGAAGGCCTTCCCGGATATTCCCGTCCAGCGGGTCACCCAGATGGTCTCCGGGGTGGACGTCATCATGTACCAGCCCGACGAGGAACTGAAAAAGCTGGCCAAGCTGGCCATGGAGCTGAGTTTGGGCGATATCATCCTGGACGGTGGAATGATCGACCAACTCTGGCCTAAACTCCAGGCCACTGAGGCGGGAAAAAAGTGGATAGCCGCCTTCGACAAGGCCAAAGATCCCTGGTTCTATATCTCCACCGGGACCGGCTGGTATCATCACGACTCCTGCTGGCTCGATGACCTCAATATGCCACTGGACTCGATCCGCATCTATATCGGCACCCTCAAGAAAGGCGGCACCATCGAACGGCCCCTGGCCGATGTTCGGGAGGAACGGGACAAGATCACCACCGAATACCGCAAGCTCCTGAAAACCGATGAGGACCGGGCCACCTTCGACCAGCTCCTGGGCACCTCCAAAACGGTTTTTCCTTACGTGGAAAACCACCTCTTTTACGTGGAACATTGGTTCCACAGCATCTTCTGGAGCCAGATGCGCAAGATTTCCGGCATTATGGTCAATCACGGCTTTATCAAGGACGTGGAGGATATCTGGTACCTTTCCCGCAGCGAGATCAAAGACGCCCTCTGGGATCTGGTCACCGGCTGGGCCACGGGCACCAAGGCCCGCGGACCTCTCTACTGGCCCAAGGAGATCGCCTGGCGCAAAGGGGTCATGGATAAGTTTCGGAAGTGGACCGCGCCGCCGGCCCTGGGGATCGCCCCGGAGTCCATCACCGAACCCTTTACCATCGTTCTCTGGGGGGTCACCTCGGAGAGCATGACCAACTGGGCCAAGGCCAAAGAAGTGGGCGATCTGACCACCCTGACCGAGCTGAAGGGTTTCCCCGGCTCTCCCGGACAGGTGGAAGGCCCGGCCCGGGTCTGCCGCAGCGTGACCGAAATCAACCAACTTCAAGAAGGCGAGATCCTGGTGGCCCCCACCACCTCACCCAGTTGGGCCCCGGCCTTCCAGAAGATCAAGGCCTGCGTTACCGACGTGGGCGGGGTCATGTGCCACGCGGCCATCGTCTGTCGTGAATACGGCGTGCCGGCCATTGTCGGTACCGGTCTCGGCACCCAGGCTATCAAGACCGGAGACTACATCTTGGTGGACGGTAGCACAGGAGTTGTTACCATTAGGAGGTAAGGAATGGGTCAGGAAGTAAAAAGCCCTTTTATTCTACGGTTCGAAGAATGCGACCTGAGCTTCTTGCCTTTGGTGGGTGGAAAGAATGCCAGCTTGGGGGAATTACTCCGGGCTGGCATTCCAGTCCCCCCAGGTTATGCCATAACCACAGAAGCCTATGACGCCTTTTTAAACCAACAGGGATTGAAAAAACCGATTTTTGACCGACTCCGGGGTCTGGATCCGCAGGATATCGCCGGGGTGGAGGCGGCCAGTCAATTTGTGCGGGCCCTTATAGAAAACACCCCGATTCCCGAGGAGATCGCCACGGCCATCGGGGATACCTATAACCATTTATGGCGGGAGCTGCAACTGCCTCTGATGCCGGTGGCCGTTCGTTCCAGCGCCACGGCCGAGGACCTGCCCGGAGCCAGCTTTGCCGGGCAGCAGGAGACCTACCTGTTTGTCCGCACCCAGGAAGAGATACTCGACAAGGTCCGTTTGTGCTGGTCTTCCCTGTTTACCCCCCGGGCCATCACCTACCGCATCAAAATGGGTTTTGACCACGAGAAGGTTCTGATCAGCGTGGGCATCCAGAAGATGGTCAACTCCTTTACCGCCGGGGTCATGTTCACCCTGAACCCGGCCACCGGGGACGTGTCGGTCATCGTCATCGACGCCAATTGGGGGGTGGGGGAGTCGGTGGTCAGCGGATCGGTGACCCCCGACCAGTTCGTGGTGGATAAGATCAACCTGGAGATCCTTAAGAAGACCATTTCCCGCAAGGAAATGTATTTCACCACCAATCCCGAGCGGAACAAACTGGTGGAATTGGAAGTGGAAGAGGAACGTAAGGAAGTCCAATCGGTCATCGACAAGGATATTAAGGAACTGGCCCGCTTTGGTAAGTTGATCGAGGCCCATTACGGCAAACAGATGGATATTGAATGGGCCGTAGACAAGGACCTGCCGGCCGGTGGTAATGTGCGTATCCTCCAGGCCCGACCGGAAACGGTCTGGAGCCAGAAGAAGGTGGAGCCGGTGGTGAAGCCTAAGGCCACAGCCATGGAACATATAGTCGCCGGGCTGATGCAAGGGAAGAAATTTTAACCAAACCCTTAGGGGAATGGAGAACTTTTTGAGCGGGGACTGTTTCGTAAAGGCCGTGAGAGGACGGTCGTTACGAAACAGCCGAACGTCGGTTTTTGAAGGCTTGAAAACCGGCGATCGATTTTATCCGTTGGCCTCTCCCCAAAGGATAAAACTTGGCTCGAACCCATTTTCCCTGGGATTCGGAATAATAGGAAACAATTCAAAATTTTAGAGGAGGCCGAGAGAATAACCATGAAAGATCTAAGAGATTTTATTGCCATCTGTGAACCGGAAGGATTGGTTCACCGGGTCAAGGCGGAAGTGGACTGGAACTTGGAATTGTCCCACGTGGCCAAGCTGAACGAAGAAAAACTTGGTCCGGCCCTGCTGTTTGAAAAAGTGAAGGGCTATACCAGCCCGGTTATGACCAGTGTCTGCACCACCACGCAGCGACTGGCGGTGCTCATGCGTATGCCCAAGGAAACCAGCCTGGTGGGGCTCATGGAGCAATGGGTCAAGGTAGGCGACAAACTGATCCCGCCGGTCTGGGTGGACCGGGACAAGGCCCCCTGCAAGGAAAACATCATGAAGGGGAGCGATATCGACCTGTTCAAGTTCCCGGTGCCCAAATGGTATCCCAAGGACGGCGGGCGTTTTATCGGAACGGCCCACTACATCATCAGCAAAGACCCGGATTCCGGCTGGATCAACCTGGGGACCTACCGCTCCCAATTACTGGAGAAGGACAAGATCGGCACCCAGTTCATCAAGGGCAAACACGCCGATATCATGCTCAAGAAATACCAGGCCCTGAAAAAGCCCATGCCGGTGGCCTCGGTCATCGGCGGGGATCCCCTGCTGTTTATCCTGGGCGCGGCCCGACTCTCGGCCTTCGTCTCCGAGTACGATGTGGCCGGGGCCATCTCCGGAGCCCCCATTGAGGTGGTCAAGGGGGAGACGGTGGATTTGCCCATCCCGGCCCACGCCGAGATCGTCATCGAGGGGCTGGTGGACGCGGAAAAGTTTCTGCCGGAAGGCCCCTTCGGCGAATACACCGGCTACTATTCCGGTGTGGGCACGGATCCCCGGAATTTTATTGACGTGCAATGCGTCACCTTCCGGAACAACCCCATACTCTGGGGCACCACGGTTGGCCGGGCGGTGACCGATACGCATATGACCATGGCCCTGTCTTACGGGTCGACCCTCTGGCAGCAATTGACCGCCATGAAGATCCCGGGGATCAAATCGGTGTACTGCCCGCCTGAGGGATCGGGCCGTTTCCTGGCGATTATCTCCCTGAAGCAGATGTACCCGGGCCACGCCGATCAGGTCCTGACCGCGGCCATCTCCACGGAGATGGGCGCCTACGGACTGAAGACCGTCATCGTGGTGGACGACGACATCGATGCCTGGGACATCCCCCGGGTCATGTACGCCCTGAGCTTCCGCTTCCAGCCCAACCGCAGCCAGGTCATCAAACGCGGGCGGTCCACGCCGTTGGATCCATCGCTGCCCATCGATTCCCGGGACATCACCGGGCGGCTGCTCCTGGATGCCACCATTCCCTACGACTGGAAGGAGAAACCCATTCCGATCACACTGGACCCGGATATGGTCAAGCACGTCCAGGGCCGGTGGAAGGAATTCGGGTTATAAACGTCCCGGCTTCGGCTTAAATCCTCCTCATTTTCCATAGGCCTTCCTTTCCCCGGACAGGAAAGGGAAGCCTATGGAAAGGCTCGGCCCATTGGCAGGAGATTTAGCTCACTATAAAATGACATTCCCAATAATGAATATCGAACGCCGGGTTCGCTATTCGTTTTAATTCATATGGAGGCTAACCGTGAAACCCATACGTTACACCCAGGAAATGGTCGATGAGTATACCCGTGACGGGTACTGGACCGACGAAACCTTTTACGATTTTTATGACCGCAATGTACGGGAATTCGGGGACCGCGAGGCCCTGGTGGATTCCAAATACCGGCTCACCTGGGCGCAGGCCAAACGGCTGATCGACGGCATCGCCCAGACCTTTGCCCAGATGGGCATCCCCAAGGATGCTCGGATCATTATTCAATCTCCCAACAGCGTCTACGGCTTTCTGGCCCGCGTCGCCAGCGAACGGGCCGGGCTTATCTCCCTGACCGTTTACCCCTATCTGCGGGAGCGGGAATTGGAGCACTTCGTCGAAAAGACCCAGGCCGAGGCGGTGATCATTTGTTACATCTACCGCAATTTTAATTACCTGGAAATGTATAAGGGATTGCAGGCCCGTTTCCCCTTTTTAAAGCATATTTTTCTTTTTGAGGAGACGGTTCCCCCGGAAGCCCCGAAAAATACCTATTCCCTGATCAAACTGGCTGAGGAATCCCTGGCTAAACCGATTGACGAAGCGCTCCTGAATTCTCGGCGGTTCGACCCCAAATGGGACATCGGCCTGCTGACCAGCACCACCGGGACCACCGGTCTGCCCAAGCTGGTCGAGTGGCCCATCGCCCCCCGGGTCTGCACCTCCAAGGGCCGGGTGGCTATCTGGAAGCTGACCAAAGACGACATCACCATGGCCATCGCCCCTCATGCCGGCGGTGCGGCCGGGACGTTGACTTATTTTGCGGCCCCCCTGGCCGGAGCTAAGACCGTGATGCTGGAGGAATTCAACCCCGAGGCAGCCCTGGCCTTGATCGAAAAGGAAAAGGCCACGGCCATCGGGGTGGTGCCGACCCACCTGGTGCGGATGCTCGAGGTGGATACCACGAAATACGACTTGAGCTCCCTGCGGTTCATCCGCTCGGCCGGTGGTTACCTGTCGCCCCAGGTGGCGGAAGAGGCCGAAAAGGCCTTCGGGGCAGCCATTACCAGCGACCTGGGCACCCAGGACGTGGGCTCCGTGTCCGGCTGTTCGGTCGACGACTCCAAGGACCTGCGACGCCGGACAGTGGGGCGGATGCTCCCGGGCAACAAGGTCATCCTTAAAGACGAGCAAGGGAACCCGGTTCCCGACGGTGAACCCGGGATCCTTTGGTTCCGGGGCCCCCATGCCCCGGCCGGCTATTATCGCGACCCCGAATTGACCGCCACGGTCTTTGACAAAGACGGCTGGACCACCACCGGCGACATCGTCAAATTCGACCAGGGATGCCTCTGGATCCTGGGTCGGGCCAAGGACATGATCATCCGCGGCGGCCAGAATATTTACCCGGCGGAAATCGAAGGCCTGCTGAACGGCCATCCCGCGGTGGCCAGCGTGGCCGTCGTCGGCTATCCGGATCGGGAGATGGGAGAACGGGCCTGCGCCTATGTAGTCCTTAAGGCCGGACAGACCCTCACCTTTGAGGAGATGAAGACCTTCTTGAAAGAAAAAAAGATTTCCGCCTATAAGCTGCCCGAGCGCCTGGAATTGGTCCCGGCCTTGCCGACAGTCGGAGATTCGGGCAAAGTCGACAAAAAAGTATTGAAAACGCAATTGGAGGAATGGGTCAAGGCGGGGAAATAGAAAGACGCAGAGCGCAAAGAGTTTTTGGGCGTCATTCTGGCGAAAGCGAGAATCCAGGGTCATTTGAGCATTCTGGATGCCGGATCGAGTCCGGCATGACGGCCAAAAACTAATTGCCTTAAAGAATAATTATCCTGAAAGAGCTACATATGGAACAAGCCGTTTTAATCATTTCCACCTTGGATACCAAGGCGAAGGAAACCTTTTATTTGCGGGATCAAATCCGGGCCCTGGGCGGCCGGGCACTGACCATGGATCTGTCCATGGGGGCGGCGGCCGAGGAGCAGGGGGATATCCTGCCGGACGAAGTGGCCTTGCAGGGAGGCACTACGATTGAAGCCGTCCGCGCTTCCCGCGATCGAACCGCCATTACCAGGGATATGACCCAGGGGGCGATCAAGATTGCCCGGAAAATGCTGGAGGATGGCCGGTTGGCCGGCGTCATTGGTCTGGGCGGAGCCACACTTTCCATGATCTCCACGAACATCATGCGCGCCCTGCCTTTTGGAATTCCCAAAGTTATGGTTTCTTCCAGCGCCGCCCTGCCCGGGCTCTCCACCCGTTACATCGGGACCGGCGATATCCTGCTCTTTCATACGGTCATCGAGCTCTCGGGTTTAAGCCCCCACCTCAAAAACGTCCTCAACCGGGCCGCCCGAGCGGTTTGGGCCATGGCCCAGGAGCCTCGGTTCTCCGCGGAGGCGGCCAAAGGTTCGGCCCAAAAACAGATCGCCCTGTCCATGTTCGGACCTTGCGATCCCTGTGCTCACCGGGTCCAGGACGGTCTCACCCAAGCCGGTTTCCAGGTCATCGGTTTCCACGCCGCCGGTATTTGCGACCGGGCCATGGAAGAAATGCTGGCCGAAGGATATTTCGACGGCGTGGTGGATCTGGCCCCCGGCGGGGTGGGCGAGCAGCTCCTGGGCGGCATGCGGGCCGCCGGGCCGAAGCGGCTGGAGGCGGCCGGAAAAATGGGAATCCCGCAGGTGATCGCCCCCAGCGGGGTGAATTTCATGAGTCCCAGCCGGAAGAATTACAAGCCGGATTACGCCCAGCGGCGCAAATACGATTTGGATAAGGACCGCACCTGGCTTCGTCTCAGTACGGACGAATTGAAACAGGTGGCCGAGGTGATGGCCGGGAAACTGAATCAGGCCCAAGGGCCGGTGATTTTTCTGATCCCCACCCGGGGCTGGTCCACGGCGGATGCCCCCGGCAGCGCCGCCTATGATCCGGAAGAGGATCGGGTTTTTACGGAAACCCTCCGCCGGCTATGCCGACCTGAAATTACTATTCAGACCGTTGAGGCCTACCTGAATGATCCGGACTTTGCCCGGGCCGCGGTGGAGGCCATGATCAAGGTCCTGAAGACATGAGCCTCCCCTGTTAAGGATTTTAGCCCCATGAAACCCCTGTCTATTTCCATTAAGGAGGGGCGCTTCAAACTGGAGGCCTCGGTCCGCACCCTGGGCCCGGACCTGCTGGTCGCCGTCTGGGGCGGGACCCATCCCCATATCGGGGCCGTGGCCCTGGCGCTGCCCCGTCCCAGCTTGCGGGATAAGAAAAAGACCAGCGCCACCTCGTCGGTGCTGACCCTTCTGGGCCATAAGGAGGATGTAACGGCCAAAATGATTTCAGAAGCCCTGGCCGCGGCCCTCAAACAGAATGTGGTGGTCACCGTCGGCATCCATTGGGACAATTTGAAAGCCCGAAGAGATCCAGAGTATTGTAAAGTTAACCGAACGGTTGACCCGAAAGATCATTGAAAAGGCTGGGTCCCCCTCACCCCAACCCTCTCCCCCGCAATGGGGGAGAGGGAGTAAGATTTAAGATGAATCATACGGGTAAGGAAAAGAATCATGCCTGACCAGGGATTGATCATCGGCATCTCCGGGGCTTCGGGAGCCATTTACGGCATCCGGCTGCTGGAGTTACTTCAAGAAATCAACATCGCTACCCACCTGATCCTTAGCCGGGCGGCCGAACGCACGATTGAACTGGAGACGGATTATGCCGTGGACCAGGTTAAGAAATTGGCCACGGTTTGTTACGATCTCGAGGATATCGCCGCCCCGGTTTCCAGCGGTTCTTTTAAAGGGACGAGGGGCATGGTCATCCTGCCCTGTTCCATTAAAACCCTTTCGGCCCTGGCCAACTCTTTTAACGTAAACATCCTGATTCGAGCGGCGGATGTGACCTTGAAGGAGCGACGCAAGCTGGTGGTGGCAGTGCGGGAGACACCCCTGCACCGGGGGCATCTGGAATTAATGCTGCGGCTGACCGATATGGGGGCGATCCTCTTTCCGCCCGTGCCGGCTTTTTACCATCGTCCCAGAGACCTGGAAGATATTATCCGGCACAGCATCGGAAAAATATTGGACCTCTTCGATATCGAAGCCCCGGATTTTAAACGCTGGGAGGGAGTAACACCATGAAAAAAACAAAGGCCCGGCCCACCGTGGCCATCCTGGCCACCCTGGATACCAAGGGATCCGAGGTCGCTTTCCTGAAAAAACGGCTCCAGGAGGCCGGAGTGAATGTCCTGGTAATTGACGGAGGTATCCTGGGGGGCGCGACCAGTCCGGTGGACATCCCGGCCAGTGCCCTGGCCCGCAAGGCGGGGAGTTCTCTGGCCGCTCTGCGCCGCCTGGGGCATGAAGGCAAGGCCATGGGGACCATGGTGCAGGGGGCCATCAAGGTGGTCCTGGACCTCTACGACCAGGAGGAAATCGACGGTTTGATCGGCCTGGGGGGATCCATGGGGACCACCCTTGGGACCAGCGCCATGCGGTCATTGCCTTTCGGGTTTCCTAAGCTCATGGTTTCCACTATGGCTTCTCGGGATACCCGGCCATTCGTAGGGAGTAAAGATATCCTCATGTACCATTCGGTGGTGGATTTAGTGGGCCTCAACCGCATGACCCGGCAGGTGCTGTCTCAGGCGGCCGGGGCCATGGCCGGCATGGTCCGGTTTACCCGGCGATCCAGGACTTCTTTTTCCACTCCGCTGGTCGCGGTCAGCACCCTGGGGACTACCGAAGCCTGTATTCGTCATTTCAGGACGGACCTGGAGAAGTCGGGCTGGGAATTGGCGGTATTCCACACCGTCGGCTCCGGGGGACAGGCCCTGGAAGAGTTGGTGGCGGAGGGGGAACCCCAAGCCGTCATCGAGATCTCGCTCCATGAATTGGTGGACCATCTTTTCAAGGGATCCTATGACGCCGGGGCCCACCGTCTGGAAGGGGCTTTAATCAAAGGGTTGCCGACGATTCTCATCCCGGGCAACATCGATTTTATCGTCACCGGACCTCCGGAAACCCTCCCGCCTCGGTATAAAAACCGCCCCATCCATGTGCATAACGCGGCCATTTGCGTGGTCCGCACCAACGCCCAGGAGATGAAACGATTGGCCCGGGTGGTGGCGGATAAATTGAAGTTGGCCGCCGGCCCCACGGCGCTTCTGCTTCCCTCCGGAGGGTTTTCGGTCTTTGACAGTCCGGGTAAGTCTTTTTTCGACTTGTCCATCGACCGGGTTTTCATCGAGGCGATCAAACAAAGCGCGCCCTCGGGGATCAGCATTAAAGAGGTCCCGGTCCACATTAACGATCCGCGATTTGCCGAAGAAGTGCTGCGGACTTTTTGGGAAATTACCGAGAGTCCCTTTTTGAAATTTATGGATAAGGAAAGAGGAAAACGTGCCGGATGAAAAGCCAGCGGGCACTTTAGCGGTCTGGGAAAGTCGACTTAAGGAAGAAGCGCGCCCCCACCTGCAAAAAGGGCGGCCCGATGACTGGGACCATACCCTCAGGGCCATCGAATACGGCAAGACTTTTATTAAAGGAGGAAGAAGGAGACCCGGAGGTCGTCATTGCCGCCCTGGTGCTTCACGATATCGGCTGGAGCCGGGTTTCCTTTGGAGATTTCGTGCAGGCCCCTCCGGAGAAGAAAAAGGAGACCCGCAGTTTACAGGAACATATGGTTCAGAGCGCCGTTTTGGCCCGTGAAATTTTGGAATCCTTCGATTTTCCGGAAGACAAAAAAGACCGGATTCTCAAAATAATCGCCGTTCATGATCTGCCGGATGTTATCCAGAACCTTCCGGAACCGGAGGCCGTCCTGGTAATGGAGGCGGATCGTCTGGACCGCTTTGGTGAAGACAGCTTGAAGCGTTACCGAAAAATGTTCGGCGAGAATTATTTACGGGAAGGCCGCCGGTTTCTTCTGGAAGGAGCCAAGACCTGGTTTCGGACCCCTACGGCCAAGCGCTTGGTTCAGGAGTCGTTGGCTAAAACAGGGTCGGCGGATCAAGAAGGATAGAAAAATTTTCCTCGCAAAGATTTTGAGAAAAGGGCTCTCGCCCGGAATGGGGCCTCAAAGCCTGGTGAAGATAATGCGGATCATTTTGAACGGTTTTCAGGAGGACCTGCCGGAGGACAGCACGGTTTCCTCGGTCATCAGCAGCAACCAGGAATTTGAGGTCCACATGATCGTGGAGTTGAATCACAGGTTTATCCATCAAAAGGATTATGAAGAGACCCTTTTAAAGGATGGCGATGTGCTGGAATTGATCCACCCGGCCTTTGGCGGATGAAAGACGGTTGCCGGTTGCATGTTGCTGGTTGCTGGTTGCCGGCAAAGACAAAAAATCCGCAGGGGGTGAATCGGGTATCGAGTCGTGAAGCGAGATACGGCCGCCCGATCAAGAAAGATAAGTTGGTTCCAACCTGCAACCTGTAACTTGAAACCAGCAACAATCATTATGCCCTTGACGATCGACTTTAATGACATTATGCGCGCCACATTGGACGACCAGTGCGGCAATGAAGGCTATATAGGAATTTCTCCGGACGGACGGCAATACCATGTGGTGGTGCCGGTAGACCTCCAGATTGCCCGGGGGATCAAGGCCGGCAACCGTCCTCTTGACGGCACTCCCTTTGGAGGGTATAAAGACTGGCAATATTTTGGTTGTCTGGTTTTTCCTCTGGAGGGAACGGTTGACCCCGGGGAAATTCAGGTGTTGCGGATCGCCCAAGCCAAAGCCAATGGCCTGCTCTTGAAAGCCTGGGCCGCCGCATTGTCTGTGGAGTTGGAATTCTGCCATTGGCCCGATTCATCGAGCTGAACGAAGTGAAGGATCTCGGAACTCGTCATTATTTCAAAATTAGGAGGAACTGATGTTACTGCCCAAATTTGACTACCAGGCTCCCAAAAGCCTGCGGGAGGCCTGCGCCATGCTGGAGGAATTCGGGGCCAAAGCCAAGCTCCTGGCCGGCGGGACCGATCTTTTGGTCAATCTGAAGAAAAAACTGCTGACCCCCCAGCAGGTGGTAAGCCTGAATAAGATCAAGGGGCTCAACGAGATTATTCCCAAGAAAGGGAAGGGGATCTCCATCGGTCCGTTGGTCACCGCGACCGTTCTGGCTGAATCAGGACTGCTTCAGGAACAATGTTCCGTCCTGGCCCAGGGGGCCGGACGGTTGGGATCTCCCCTGATTCGCAACCGGGCCACCATAGGCGGGAATATCGTTACCGCCCGGCCGGCCTCGGACCTCGCTCCGCCTTTAATGGTTTTAGGGGCGCAATTGATTCTAAAAAATAAGGACGGGGAGAGGGAACTGGAGGTGGAGAAGTTTTTCAAAGGGCCGGGAAAAACCTCCATTAAACCCAAGGAAATTCTATCCCAAATCTATATCCCTTCCTGCGAAGGTCCCTGTGGCAGCGCCTACCTGAAAATGGGGGCCCGCAAGGCCCTGGAGATTTCTCTGGTCAATGTGGCCGCCTTCCTCGAACTGGGTCCGGAGGGATCCATCCGACAGGCGCGAATTGCTTTAGGGGCCGTGGGGCCTACCCCGATGCGGGCCCGATCGGCGGAAAAGATCCTTAAGGGCGGAAAGCCCCAGGGAGAAGGGGATTCCCTGTTCCTGGAAGCCGCCAAGGCGGCCGCCCGTGATGGTAAGCCCATCGACGATCATCGCGGATCGGCCGATTACCGCCGGGCCCTGATTGAGATTTTAACTGCCCGGACTCTCATGTCCGCCTATCAACAGCTCATGAAAACGGCTTAGGAGAGTGATTATGAAGAAGATGACCATCAGTTTAATAGTGAACGGCCAGGAATACGATTTGGTCATTCCGGTGAATCGGACCCTGACCCAGGTGCTGCGGGAAAATCTGCGCCTTACCGGCACCAAGCAGGGGTGCGCCGTGGGAGATTGCGGCTCCTGTACGGTTTTGCTGAACGGACAGCCGGTCAATTCCTGTCTGGTCCTGGCGGTTGAAGCCGACGGGCAGGAAATCACCACCATTGAAGGGTTGGCCGACGGGGAAAAACTGCATCCCCTGCAGCAGGCCTTTGTGGATCTCGGGGCCATCCAATGCGGATTCTGCAGTCCGGGCATGATCCTCACCAGCAAGGCCCTGTTGGATAAAAATCCCGCGCCTACGGAAAAAGAGATCCGCCAAGCCATCAGCGGCAACCTCTGCCGTTGCACCGGATACCAGAAGATCGTCGAGGCCATTGCCTCCGTAAAAGCGGACGGCTGAAGGCCGACCCGCATTTAAGCCAAGATCCATTCATAAGGAAGGAACAACCTATGAGCCAATACAGTGTGATCAACAGCCGGGCGCCGCGATTGGATGCCCCGGCCAAAGCCACCGGCCGGGCGGTTTACGCCGATGACCTGACATTTCCCAACCAGCTCTACGGGGCCATCCTGCAAAGCCCTTTGGCCCATGCCCGCATTCTGAACATTGACACCTCCCGGGCCAAGGGACTTCCGGGGGTCAAGGCCGTGGTGACGGCCAAAGACGTGGATATCATTCCCTACGGGGTTTCCCCGGCCCGCTACGACGAAACGATCATGGCCGTGGACAAGGTCCGCTACGTAGGGGATGAAGTGGCGGCCGTGGCGGCCATCGATCCGGAAACCGCCCTGGAAGCCCTGAGTTTAATCAAGGTGGACTATGAGGAACTCCCGGCGGTCTTCGATCCCGTGGCCGCCATGGCCGAAGGCGCGCCCCTGGTGCACGAGCACTTTCCCCGCAACATCTGCGCCGAAGTGCATCAGGAATTCGGAGACGTGGAAGCGGCCTTCGCCCAATGCGATTTTATCCACCTGCATAAATTCGTCAACAAAAGGCAGGACGCGGCCTTCCTGGAGCCCAACGCCTGCACGGCCGTCTTCGACGGGCAGGGCCAGATGACCCTCTACACCTCCACCCAGGTGCCCCACTATGTGCAGCGGACCGTGGCCATGGTGCTGAAACTGCCCATCGGCAAGGTCCGGGTCGTGAAGCCCTATGTGGGGGGCGGGTTCGGGCCCAAGGCGGCGGCTTCCGCCCTGGAACTGCTGAGCTGCCTGCTGTCCATGAAGACCTTGAAGCCGGTCAAGATGGGCTTCACCCGGGAGCAGGTCTTTCTTCACAGCCGCGGCCGGCATCAGTTTTTTCATACTTTCAAGACCGGCGTGAAAAAAGACGGGACCCTGATGGCCCTGCACAACGAGTGCTTCCTGGAAGGGGGGGCCTACTCCAGTTTCGGCATCGCCACCGTGTATTACGCGGGATCTTTGCTGGGCGGCCCCTACAAGCTGCCGAATATGAAATACGACGGGTTTCGGCTCTATACCAACAAACCGGCCTGCGGGGCCCAGCGGGGCCACGGCGGAGTGGCCGCCCGGGCCGGTTTCGAGCAGCAGTTGGACCTGATCGCCAAGGAGTTGGGCCTCGACCCGGTGGAAATGCGCTTGAAAAACATCATGGAAACCGGGGATATCACCTGCAACGAGTTGGACATGAGCAGCCTGGGCATGAAGGAGTGCATTGAGGCCATCCGCGACAATTCCGACTGGAAGTTGAAAAAGGGAAAGCTGCCCAAGGGCAAGGGCATCGGCATGGCCTGCGGTTTTTTTGTTTCCGGGGCCGGGTACCCCATCTACCGTTCCGACACCTATCACGCCACCGTGGTAATCAAACTTTCGGAAGACGGGGGGACGGCCCTGGTGCAGACCGGGAGCGCCGAAATCGGACAGGGTTCCGATACCGCCTTTGGCATGATCGCCGCCGAGGCCCTGGGGGTGCGGCTCGAGGATGTTCGGGTGGTTTCGGGCGACACGGACTACTCGGTGGACCTGGGGGCTTACTCCAGCCGCCAGACCCTGATGACCGGCCACGCCACCAAGGAGGCGGCCGAGGACGCCAAGCGTCAGGTGCTGGAAGTGCTCGCCGAGACCTTGAACGTGCCCGTGGAAGAGATTATGGTCCGAAACGGTCTGATCGCTTTCAAGCGGCAAACGCCGGATTTCGAGCCACTTCGGATCGCATACATCAAGGAACACCGCGGCTGGGGCGACCCGCCGCGGGAGACCCAGTTGACCTTCAAGGAAGCGGCCCGCCTGGCCTATCTGAAAAAAGGAACCATCGTGGGTACCGGGAAATACAAACCCCCCAAGTTGGGCGGGTCCTTCAAGGGCGCGGCCGTGGGGACCTCTCCGGCCTACGGCTGCTCGGCCATGATGGCGGAAGTAACGGTGGACCTGGAGACCGGCGAGGTGACCATGGACAAAATCACCGACGCCCACGACTGCGGCCTGGCCATCAACCGGACTCAGGTGGAAGGCCAGATGGAAGGCTCGGTCTCCATGGGACTGGGCGAGTCTCTTTTCGAAGAAGTGAAGTTCAACGAGAAAGGCCAGATCCTGAACGCCTCCCTGGGGGAATATAAGATCCCCACGGCCCTGGACGTGCCGGCGATCCAGTCCCTGATCATCGAGAGCGGCGAACCCAACGGCCCCTACGGCGCCAAGGAAGTCGGCGAAGGGGGGATCATGCCCGTCATCCCGGCCATCCTCAACGCCATCTACGACGCCACCGGCGTGCGCATCAACGAACTGCCCATCACCTCCGAACGGATCTGGCGGGCGCTGCAAGAAAAGAAGTAATCCTTCCCCTGACACCTGGGGCGGGCTTAACGGCCCGCCCCAGGTGTTCTACCCCCCCACCGGGAACTGCCTTTTAAACACTCCAATCCTTAAACAAAAGAAGAAAATCCTGTTTATCTGTCCACTCCCCTTACGAATACCCGGTTCAACACTGGGAACTTGATGCTGAAGGCCAGCCGGACCAGCGGATCATCCGGGGCCATCGTTGCGCCGAGTTCATCACGCTGATTCCAATTTGAAAAGAAATGAGGTTTTATTTCATGTTTCAGGTGACCAAGGATGAATTGGAATCTTTGAAATTCCAATTTGGAATATCAAAAATGAGCGGACGCGGAGGGCGTAGGTATCTGCCCTATGTCTTCACCGAGCAGGGGTTGCTATGCTTTCGGGGATCCTTAATAGCCAACGTGCCATCCACGTGAACATTGCCATCATGAGGGCCTTCGTTAAGCTCCGGGAGCTGCTTGTCTCTCACAAGGTCCTTTCATCCAAACTGGAGGACATCGAAAGAAAAATCGAACGGCACGATGCAGAAATCAGCTCAATATTTCAAGCCATCCGGCAGCTCATGACCCCGCCCGCCACGCCAAAACAAAAGATCGGTTTCCATCTCAAGGAAAAGCAATCCGCCTATGGCAGGAAAGGCGTTCGGAAAAATAGCCGGGGGTGACTTTAACTGTCTGTTATGCTTTAAATTGTTTGTCTACATATTCACTTTTTAAGGCCGGCAACCTCTAACTCGAAAGGTTGGTCCATGAAGTAGTCCGATAGAGCCCCATTTCTCATAAAAGAGGTGGGGTCTTTTTGTTCCATTTAGAGAGATTACAGAAAGGGCTGGCCAGGTTTCATAAGAATCGTGGTTGCTGGAGTTGTTCTTCTCGCTCTGTCCACTTTCCTCACATTGACAACAGGGTTGGGATATGCTAATCCCAAGCTATCTGATTAATTTCGTTTTTCTTTTTTCGCTTACCCTAACCCCAGAAGGATTGGATATGGAAAATCGATTCTTCGAAAAGCCGATCCTCAACTCCCCTTACGATTACCCGGTTCAGCACTGGGAGCTTGATAATGAAGGCCAGCCGACCCAGCGGATCATCCAGGGCCGTCGTCGCGCCGAGTTCATCACCCCGATTCCAAAGCCCAGGAAACGCAGGGGACCGGCCCAGCAGCAGCAACTGCTCTTCGACGAAGGCCAAGGGCTTTCAACCCAAGAGCAACAGTACGACCCCACCCCCATCATCAATGAACTGCGTCATCAGGTAGATCAGTGGCGAAGCATCCCCAATCCAAACAACTGGCAGGTAACGCCCGAAACCGCCCGACTCCTGCAGCACTGGCGGCATCACCGGTTCAATGGAATTCGGCCGTTCTTCTGCCAGGTCGAAGCCATTGAAACCGCCATCTGGCTGATTGAAGTGGCCCCGAAGGCAGGCAGGGTTGGGAACATGTTCCTGGAGCACCTGGCTAACGCCAATCATGACGCCAATCCGGAGTTGATGAGACTGGCGCTGAAACTGGCCACCGGCGCCGGCAAGACCACCGTCATGGCCATGCTGATTGCCTGGATGACCATCAATGCCGTCCGCCGGCCGGGCAGTAAAAAATTCACCCGGGGATTTTTAATTGTAGCCCCCGGTCTGACGATACGGGACCGCTTGCGTGTGCTCCAGCCTAACGATCCGGACAGCTACTATCAGAGCCGGGAGTTAGTCCCCAGCGATATGCTGGGCGATCTCGAACGAGCCAAGATTATCATTACCAATTTCCATGCTTTTAAGCGGCGCGAGCGCCTGGATTTGTCGAAAGGTGGACGCTCCCTGCTTCAAGGCCGTGGAAACCCCCTCAATACTCTCGAAACCGAGGGGCAGATGCTCCAGCGGGTGATGCCGGCCTTGATGGGAATCAAAAACATTCTGGTGATCAACGACGAGGCCCACCACTGTTACCGTGAAAAGCCAGGCGCAGGTAATGATCAAGATCTGAAAGGCGACGAAAAAAAGGAAGCCGAGAAAAATAATGAGGCGGCCCGGGTTTGGATCTCCGGCATCGAGTCCGTCAACCGCAAGCTGGGGCTAAACCAGGTCATTGACTTGTCGGCCACCCCCTTTTTCCTGCGGGGCTCGGGCTATGCCGAGGGCACTTTGTTTCCCTGGACGATGAGCGATTTCTCGCTAATGGATGCCATCGAATGCGGGATCGTCAAACTGCCTCGTGTGCCCGTGGCGGACAACATCCCCGGTGGGGAGATGCCCCGGTTCCGGGAATTGTGGAAGCACATCGGGCCGAAGATGCCCAAAAAAGGCCGGGGCAAGGCCAAAATCCTCGATCCTTTGAGCATTCCGGTGGAACTTCAAACCGCCCTGGAAGCCCTTTACGGGCATTATGCCAGAACCTTCGATCTCTGGGAGAAAGGCGGCATCAAAGTACCTCCCTGTTTCATCGTCGTTTGTAATAACACATCTACCTCGAAGCTGGTTTACGATTACATATCCGGCTTCCAACGGGAAAACGAAGACGGCTCCACCACCCTAACCAACGGCCGTCTGGCCTTATTCCGGAATTTCGACGACCACGGCAACCCGCTTGCCCGTCCGCTTACGCTTCTGATCGATAGCGAACAGCTCGAATCCGGGGAGGCGCTGGACGATAACTTCCGTACCATGGCCGCCGACGAGATCGAACGCTTCCGGCGGGAGATCATCGAACGCACCGGCGATCGCCGGCAGGCCGAGAACCTCACCGATCAGGACCTGCTCCGTGAAGTCATGAACACCGTCGGCAAGTTCGGCCGCCTCGGCGACTCGATTCGCTGCGTGGTGTCTGTCTCCATGCTTACCGAGGGCTGGGATGCCCGGACCGTGACCCACGTTCTGGGTGTACGCGCCTTCGGGACGCAACTGTTATGCGAACAGGTCATCGGCCGCGCCCTGCGCCGCCAATCCTACGATCTCAATGAAGAGGGCCTGTTCAATGTCGAATACGCCGATGTCCTGGGCATCCCCTTCGATTTCACTGCCAAACCGGTGGTGGCCCCTCCTCAGCCGCCCCGGGAGACCATCCAAGTCAAGGCCGTCCGTCCCGACCGAGATGCCCTCGAAATCCGCTTTCCCCGTGTGGCCGGTTACCGTGTCGAACTGCCGGAAGAACGGCTTACTGCCGAGTTCAATGAGGAGTCCGTTCTGGAACTGACCCCGGATCTCGTTGGCCCTTCGGATACCCGCAACGAAGGGATCATCGGCGAGGGAGTAAACCTAACCTTGATCCATACCGGCGACCTCCGCCGCTCGACACTCCTCTTCCACCTCACCCAGCGCCTGCTGTACACCAAATGGCGTGATCCCGGAGAGGAACCAAAGTTATACCTGTTCGGCCAGCTCAAGCGGATCACCAGAGAGTGGCTCGATACCTGCCTGGTCTGCAAAGGCGGCACCTATCCGGCCCAGCTTATGTACCTGTCGCTGGCCGACATGGCCTGCGAGCGCATTACCGCCGGCATCACCCGGGCCTTGAAGGACGAACGGCCGATCAAGGCCATTCCCGATCCCTACAACCCCACCGGCTCCACCCTCCACGTCAACTTCACCACCTCCAAGCGGGACCGCTGGGAGACCGACTCCCGCCGTTGCCATGTCAACTGGGTCATCCTCGACAGCGACTGGGAGGCCGAATTCTGCCGGGTGGCCGAAGCCCATCCGCGGGTCAGGGCCTACGTTAAAAACCACGGCCTCGGTTTGGAAGTCCCCTATCGCTACGGTTCCGAGAAGCGAACCTACATCCCGGACTTCATCGTGCTGGTGGACGATGGCCGCGGGGAGGACGACCTGCTCCACCTGATTGTTGAGATCAAGGGCTACCGGCGTGAGGACGCCAAAGAGAAAAAGGCCACCATGGAGACCTACTGGGTGCCCGGTGTGAATAATTTGGGAACCTACGGCCGCTGGGCCTTTGTCGAGTTCACCGAAGTGTACCAAATCGAAACCGATTTTAAGGCGAAAGTCGAAGCAGAATTCGACAAGATGGTGGAAGGGGCGGTGAGGGGTAAAGGGACGCAAAATTATGGATTTTGAACAATTAATTCAACTTCTTATCAGTACCGGTACTTACCTGCAAGGCCACGCCATTGCTGCCGTGAACCGTGCAGCAACGGTAAGGAACTGGTGCTTCGGTATATTTATTGTTGAGTATGAGCAAAATGGCGAAGACCGGGCCCAGTATGGCGAGAGGCTGATCGAACGGCTTTCCTCGTCGCTGACAGAGCGAGGGATGAAAGGGGTTTCCGTTACAGCTCTCAAGCTATGTCGCCAGTTTTATCTCGCCTACCCCGAGATTGGTCAGACGCTGACTGACCAATTTGAAATTCCACTGCACAAGTCCATTTCTGATGTGGCGCTTCACGTGAAATCGTCAATTGGTCAGACACTGTCTGACCAATTGATTGTCTCGGAGAGGCAACTTGAAAGGCACAGGAAACGGCTGATAGCGACCCTTTCGTTCAGCCATCTTGTGGAGATCATTCAACTGGATGAACCCCTCAAACGGCTTTTCTACGAAATTGAATGCATCAATGGCAACTGGTCCGTTAGGGAGCTGAAGCGACAGATCGGCAGTCTGCTGTACGAACGCACCGGCCTGTCACGGGATAAGGATACCCTGCTCAGGCTTGTCAATGACCAGTCAAGCCCTCTGTCTCCCCAGCATATTATCAGGGATCCGTATATTTTCGAGTTTCTGGGACTTTCCCCCGCACGACGTGCTGTTGGAAAAAGGACTTGAAAACGCTTTGCTGGACCATTTGCAAAACTTTCTGCTGGAACTTGGGAAAGGGTTCTGTTTCGAGTCTCGGCAAAAACGGATAACGATAGACAATGAGCACTATTTTGTTGATCTGGTTTTCTATCATCGTCTCCTCAAATGTCATGTACTGATTGAACTGAAGGCCGAAAAGTTCAAACACCCCCATGTTGGCCAGCTCAATTTCTATCTCAACTATTTTAAGAAGTACGAAATGGCCGAAGGGGACAATCCGCCCGTCGGCATTCTGCTTTGCACCGCCAGGGATGCCGAGCATGTGG
>CAVVCH010000061.1:0-331705 GCA_963746605.1 uncultured delta proteobacterium | reverse complement strand
TGACTCCTCAGGCACAAATTTACTACTGGCGGACTTCCACCAGAAGGGAGGTCGATTTCGTGCTGGAACATGGACGCCGTATCCTGCCGATTGAAGTGAAGCTGGCACGACGACCGACCAGCGCCGATGCCGCTAATCTGCTGGCTTTTCTTGATGAACATCCCCAGGCCACACATGGGGTGATTGTCCATGGCGGTGATGAACTCTTCCGACTGCACTCGAAAGTTGTAGCCGTGCCGTGGTGGTGGTTGGACGGGTGAAGAAGTCCGCGAAACCTGTTTTTCGCGGAGATGCGGCGAGTCACCGAATAGTCAGGCTGGACGATCATCAAAATGAGAAATGACTGAAAGCGGATCGTTCTGTGGGAATAGCAAAGCATTGCTTAAGTTAATCAGTAATCTAAGGATCTGTAAACAAATGACCTTGACAAACGGCTCTACAACCGTTCGCCCTGAGCTTGTCGAAGGGTGAACGATACGGCCATGCTTCGACAAGCTCAGCATGATCGGAGATATTAGCGGTATTGTACAGCTTATTTCTTGACGGGTTCTAACAGATAGGAGGTGGGAGGAAAAAACGATAACCAT
This sequence comes from uncultured delta proteobacterium, assembly GCA_963746605.1. Classification (GTDB taxonomy): domain Bacteria; phylum Desulfobacterota; class RBG-13-43-22; order RBG-13-43-22; family RBG-13-43-22; genus CAVQSS01. Next base: position 331,118 of record CAVVCH010000061.1, on the reverse strand, counting down.
CAGGAGAGGACTGGGAAGAACTTAGAGGAAGCTTAATTCGGATGAAAGGAAAAAACAAAGAAAGGAATAAACCATGAGGTACGTTAACAAAATTTGTTTTATGGTCCTTGCCTTAGTTGCCGTGCTGGCGCTGGTCGCCGGTCCGGCAGCCGCGCAGAAAGCCCAACATCGTCGTCATCATGGGCGACGACATCGGCATCTGGAACATCGGCGCCTACCATCGCGGCATGATGGCCGGGCGGACGCCGAATCTCGACAAGCTGGCGAAGCGAGGGCATGCTGTTCACCGATTATTACGCGGAGGCCAGTTGCACCGCGGGCCGCGCGACCTTCATCACCGGCGAGCTGCCGATCCGCACGGGCATGACCACGGTCGGCCAGGCCGGCGCCAGCATCGGTTTGCCCGCTCGAGGCCTGCACGATTGCCACGGCGCTCGAAGACCTGGGTTATGCCACCGGCCAGTTCGGCAAGAACCACCTCGGCGATCTCAATGAGTTCCTGCCCACCGTGCACGGGTTCGACGAATTCTTCGGCTACCTCTATCACCTCGACGCCATGGAGGACCGTCCGCATCCTGCCTACCCGCAGGAGTTGACTGGACAAAGTCGGTCCGCGCAACATGGTTCACTCCTGGGCGACCAACGTCGACGACGCGACCGTAATGCCGCGCTGGGGCAAGGTCGGCAAGCAGAAGATCGAGGATGCCGGCACCCTCTATCCGAAACGGATGGAGACGGTGGACGACGAAATCCTTGATTTCACGCTCAAGTTCATGGACAAAGCCAAGGCCGACAACAAGCCTTTCTTCGTCTGGCTCAATCCGACCCGCATGCACATCGTCACCCACCTCTCGACCGAAATATCGAAGCAATGCGCAACTCGAAGAATGGCTGGACCATCCACGAAGCCGGCATGGCCCAGATTGACGACATCGTCGGCTCGGTAATGCAGAAGCTCAAGGACCTGGGTGTGGACGACAACACCATTGTCGTCTTCACCACCGACAATGGCACCGAGAACTTCACCTGGCCCGATGGCGGACAAACCCCGTTCTTACGGAGGCAAAGGCACGGGCTATGAAGGCGGTTTCCGTGTACCCGGGCATGATCCGTTGGCCCGGCCATGTGCCGGCCGGCAAGGTCGAGAACGGCATCATCTCCAGTCTGGACTGGTTCCCGACCTTCGTCGCCGCCGCCGGCAACCCGAACATCAAAGAGGAGTTGCTGAAGGGCAAACAGATCGGCGACCGGACCTACAAGAACCATCTCGACGGCTACAACCAGACTGGACATGATCACCGGCAAGGGCCCGTCGGCCCGCCACGAAATCTTTTACTTCACCGAAAGCGCGCTGGCCGCCGTACGAATTGACGATTTCAAGTATCGCTTCATTGACCAGCCCGGCGGCTGGATCGGCGAGCAAGATCCATCCCGACGCGCCGATTCTCGTGAACCTGCGCCTGGACCCCTTCGAGCACACGGGATGGCCGCAGGGTAATCTCGGATCCTACCAGTACTTCGATTGGTTCCGGTTCGAGTTCTGGCGCTTCGTGTTTGCCCAGCAGGAAGTGGCGCAAGCTGGCCATGACGGCCATCGAGTATCCGCCCATGCAGAAGGGTGCGAGCTTCAACCTCGATGCCGTGAAAGCGGAAGATCGAGGAAGCCATGAAGAAACACGGGCAGTAGTCGAAGCTCCTGAGTTCATAACCATCCACCGGGCCGCACCTGTCCAAAACCGGGTGCGGCCCACGGCCGTTGACTTAAGGATAATTTCCTTACCCACAGCGTCACCCCGGCGAAACCCGGGCTCCAGAAAGCTTGAAAAATCTGGATTCCGGCTTCCGCCGGAATGACGGCAAGTACTTAATTTCAGGACTAAGTCTGTTAAGTTAGCGGCATCGGGCCCGGCCCGTACAAACCGGCAACCCAAATGGGGGGAAAGGAGAAGTTATGGTTCTAAAAAGAGGTTTGATGTTGGCGTTGCTGTTCTGTTTCGCCCTGGTTTCGCCGTGTCTCGCCGAACAAGGGGACTCCAAAATCATGGCAGCGGTCAAGACCGTGATGGAGCAGCATAATAAAGCTTTTATCGCGCAAGATCTCAAAGGAGTCATGACCCTCTATGCTTCGGATCCGAACACCTTTCTTATGGGTACCGGTCCCGGCGAGGCGTATGTGGGAGATGAAGCCATCGGGGGAGCGTACGATCAGCTCTTTACTCGATTTGAGGCCAATAAGCTGAGTAACAAGTACGACTGGATTGCTGCCGGCTCCAAAGGCAATCTCGCCTGGTTTGCCGTGACGATCACTATGGAGGGCACGTTGAACAAGGAGAAAAAGGAACGCGCCTTCAACATGTCAGGCACACTGCTGAAGGAAAAAGGCAAATGGCGAATTCTGACCCTGCACTTTTCCAGGCTGGGCGCTGAAGAACAACCGGCTGCTGAGCCGCAAAAATGAAATGGAGGTCAAGAATGAATAAAGATCCTGACGTGCAGCAGAGTGAAGAGATTTCCAAGAACGAGCAAGAGTTGCTGGACCGAAGAGGTTTTCTCCTCGGTCTTAAGAAGTGGTCCAAAATCGTAATCGGCGGCGCGCTGGTGGGCGGCGCCCTCCTGGATCCCGGCAGAGAGAAGGAAGCGGTGGCATGGGTCAACCGTGGTGGTGGCGCGGCCTGGGCCAATCACGCCGGCGGCGGGGCTGCGGTGGTCAGACCCGGCGGCAGCGCGGCCTGGGCCAATCGTGCCGGCGGCGGAGGTGCCGCCTGGGCCAATCGCGGGGGCGCCTGGGCCAATCGCGGAGCCAGTTGGGTGAACCGATTCTAACTAAAAAATGTAGCTTTTCGTTTTTCGTAGGGGAGGGGTTAACCCCCTCCCGAGCTTGGGAATTAAGGATTCAATTTTTTTCCGGGAACAGGAACTATGCCCGGCTGGGTGCGGGAGGGGATTAACCCCTCCCCTACTCTCGCCCCCTTGAGCCCTCCAAAAGGGCGAACAACCAAAAAGAAATCTATTGAAATCCGAATTTCGCAAATGGTCTATAACATACCCGCCGCGATGATCGAGGCCTTTCGCGGGCGGGACCTTATTGTTCGTTCCCACGACCCGGCGGAAATACTGCAGCGGCTTTTGCCGGACGACCTGGAAAGGCTGGCCTACCTACAGATCCTGGGCACTGGCGGCGCCATTGATCCTCTGATGCGCTGGGGGCCTTCGATCCCCGTCGACCTGGTGGTTCAGAATCTGGTGGCCGACCTGCCCCTGCTCTATCGCTACTCTCCCTTGCTGGCCGAACGCCCGGTGCGGGTTTCCATCCCGGTCGCGGCCGGATTCAGCAAAGTGGTGAAGCTCGCCCTCTCCTTGAATTTCGCCGTCAAACTCGAGGTCTCCCAGCCGGAACCGGCACTGATCGAAGAACTGCTTCGGGTGGCGACCCTTTACCTTCATCAGTCGACGGTCTCCCAGCCGGTCGAGTTCATCCACAGCATCTTTTTGGGCTTCTATAAGGGAACCCCCGGTACACTCTGGGCCATACAGGAAGAAGACCCAGCTCATTTTCGATATGTTACCGATGAGGGGGAGGAAACCCTATCCCGGCGGTTTGCCGGAGTGGAGTTGCAGTACGGGGTCGCTTCCTTCATCAAAGAATTCACCGCAGACCTTCTTAGCGAAAAGCAAGAGTGCGGTGATTGCGAGTATTTTGAAAACTGCGCCGGATACTTCAAGTGGCCCCGGAGAGAATACCGGTGTGACGGTGTGAAGGCCCTGTTTCAAACCCTCCAGGCGGCCGCCGAGGAATTGAAAGCGGATCTGGCCTCCTTCAACACGCCGGGGGAGGAAGATCGGTCATGAAGGAAGCCCCCTTTTCTCTCATCCTGTTGCCCACGTTGGGGTGCAATGCCGCCTGCGATTACTGCTTTGAGAGCAAATCCGACCAGCACCTTACTCTGGATCAGCTTTCCACAGTAATCCAAAAAGTCTTGGACCACCTGGAGTACCAACAGATCGAAACCCTGTCTATTTACTGGCAGGGGGGCGAGGTCATGATGCTGCCGCCGGCGTGGTTTGAGGAAGCGCAGGGAATCATTCAAGGAATCGCCGTCGGCCGGAACCGGCAGGTCAACCACTATCTCCAATCCAATATGATCGCCTACAGCCCGAAATGGAACCGGGTCCTCAGGGAAATGTTCGACAACAGTGTGGGCTCTTCCCTGGATTTTCCCAACCTTCACCGAAAACTCAAAGGCGGAAGCACAAAAGAGTATGACCGAATCTGGTCGCGGAATGTTCAGGAAGCTAAAGAGGCCGGCATCGAGGTCGGGGTCATATCGATCCCCAATGAGCAGACTTTGGAAATGGGAGCGGAACGATTCTACTCCTATTTTGTGGATGAGCTGGGAATTACCGATTTTCAGATCAACACGCCTTTCCCAGGAGGATCCGTCAACGACGTAAAAATGGGTTATCCACTGGATTCCGGACGACTGGCCGACTTTCTTGCGGATCTCGCTATCGTCTGGATGGACCGGGGATTCCGGAAGGGAGTGAGGGTCGGTCCTTTTAACAAACTACTCGACTATTTTGTTCAGGGGAACAAAGACTTGCTCTGCATCTGGCGGGACAACTGCGTCAATGAATTCGTTTGCATCGATCCGCGAGGTCACGTGGCTCAGTGTGACTGCTGGGTAACCGGCTATCCCGAATCCCGGTTCGGCAACATTTTTGCCGCCGGCAGCCTCTCGGACCTGCTGCAGAACAGCGAAGCCCGCCGGCGGCTGCAGACCAGACCGGGGGTGCTGATCCAGAAAGAAGACTGCCTGGACTGTGACTACCTGACCCTCTGCCACGGAGGGTGCCCGGTGCGGGCTTATTCGGTCTATGGCGACCTCTTCCGAAAAGACCCGTATTGCCAACTCTACCAGAGACTTTTCCGGGATATGGAGGCGCTGGCGGCTACGCTTCCCCGGAGAACCCGCACCATCGGTGCAGATCCTTGATTCAACGATACTTTCCGCTTTTAAGCAAGGCTTTGATTTCGTCGTGGTTGCCCAAAAATGAGACGAAAAGATCGGTCGGCCGGTCTTGGAAGATAAAACGGAACATCAAGTTACAGCGACATTCAAAGAGCTTGTTTCCAAATTTGCGGATGGCAAGCCCGCTGTGGATGTGGGGTTGGCCGAAGATTTCGGGTAGCTCACACAACGCCAGCAGGCACTCTACCTTTTCGGTTTTTGGCAGCTCCCGTAGCCGTCGTATCACGGCTGGGTCGATGGTGAGGGTCTTAGCCAATCATCTTCCTCAACTGTTCGGTGGTAACGGTAACCAGTTCTCCGGATCGCTTGAGCTTCCGGTAGCGTCTGTCCGTGGCCTTTTCCAAGGCCGCGACCTGTTCGGGCGTCGCGCCGTATTCGCGCTGCGCGTAGTCCGTGGATTCTACCGTGACTTTGCGCAGGGCGATGATGTCCGCCCCGCAGATAATCCCGATGTCTTCGCCGCTGGAAGCGGCGGCCAACCACCGGCTGAGATTTTTCTTGGCATCCGTGATCGTTAGAGTCTTCATATGAACTTTATAAAGGCTCTATTAAGTCTTGTCAAGAAACTAATTCCGCCGTCGCCGTTCTCGTTGGCGCGCTGATTGACAGGCAATAGGTGGAGACACCAGACCGGATCGAGCTGCTCAAGGCCCCTCATTTCCGGGGGGTACCCAAAATATTGATTTGACACAAACAGAAATCATTGTTATTTTATAATAAGAATACAATAGGCACACATTCATGAAATATTTTGACTGGAATGATGAGAAAAATGAAGTGCTTAAGAAAATACGAGGCGTATCCTTTGAACAGGTCGAATTGGCAATCGCCTTGGGAGATTTGATCGACCGGGTAAAACATCCAAATTCGGCAAAATATCCGAATCAGAAGGTTTTTCTGGTCAAGATCGACGATTATATCTATTCAGTGCCCTATGTTGAGGATGACGAAAAAATATTTTTAAAAACGATAATACCAAACAGCAAAGCAACAAAAAAGTATTTTGGGAGCAAAAAATGAAAAAGGCAACCATACCTGGATAAAGACGAGATGGAATTGGCAAGATCACTTGAAAATGAAGAATGGGTTTCCGATCTTACCAAGAAGGAAAAGAAGCAATACGAGGAATATGCGCGCTATAGCCTCAATAAACAAAAGCGGATCAACATCCGAATGAGTGAGCGAGATTTAAAGAAAATCAGGGCCAAAGCCATCGAAGAGGGCATTCCCTATCAATCCCTTATCTCGATGCTGATTCATAAGTACAACGAAGGCAAAGTATCCATTAATCGATAACAGATAACCGAATTACTAATCACTGTTCTTTAACGGAGGCCAATCGTGCACAGAAAACATTATTACCGTGTCGTGAACTACCGGATAACGATCGTGGTCGGGATATTTTGTATCCTGGTCACGTTATTTGCAGGAATCAGCGAGGTCTTGGCCCAAAGCGAAAAAGCCCCGCAAGAAAAAACCGAAAAGAACCTCTACGAGCGTCTGGCCGGAAAATGGGTCAGGCCGGATGGCGGGTATATCCTGGAATTGCGGGAGGTCGGAAGCCACGGCGCGCTGAAAGCAGGGTACTACAATCCTAAATCGATCAAGGTTCACAGTGCCTCCTGGCAGAGCGTGGAAGGAAAGCTCAAGATCTTTGTCGAACTGCGTGATATAAATTATCCCGGCTCGACCTACAACCTCCAGTATGACCCGGTGTCTGACCGGCTGAAAGGGAAGTATTTTCAGGCTGTGGCCGGGCAGACCTTCGAAGTCGAGTTTGTAAGGAAGGAGTATTGAAATGAAGACCTGGAACCGGAAAGATAAAATGACCTTCACCTCCATATTAGTCCTGGGGCTGGTTTGTTTTCTCCTGGTCCTTTACGGACCCGTCCCGGCCTTCTCCCAGAAAGCCAAGCCGGCGGCGGCCCCGGCCGGTCCGGACCCCTGGCCCAAGTCGGCCGACGTGAACGGGACTCAGTTTACCATTTACCAGCCCCAGTTGGACACCTGGGACGGCTACCGGTTCGAGGCCCACGCCGCCGTTTCGGTCCTGTCCCCGGGCTATACCGAGCCGGTTTTCGGGGTGATCAACGTTACGGCCTCCACCCTGGTGGACCGTCTCTCGAGGACGGTGCAGTTTGCCGATCTGAAGGTAGAAAAACTTACGTTTCCTTCGGACCCTTATATCGGAACACGGTACCAGCCGGGTTTCCAGAGCCTGCTGGCCAGCCGCGTCTCCAAGATTCCCCTCGATCGGCTGGAGGCGGCCCTGGCCATAGAAAAGGCGGAAAAGCGGGCCCGGACGGTCCCGGTGCAAAATGAGCCGCCGCAGTTCGTTTTCTCCTCCAAAGCGGCGGTCCTGGTGGCTATCGACGGGGAACCGGTCTGGCGCCCGGTGGAAAATACCGGTTTGACGCGGGTCCTCAATACCCGGGCACTGATCTTGAAGGATCCGGCCGGGCGGATCTACCTGCACCTTTTTGACGGCTTCCTGGCGGCCCCGTCGCTCTCCGGACCCTGGACGGTAGTCAAGAAAGTCCCGGCCGATGTCGGGCAGGCAACCAAAAGCCTCGCCCAGGCCAAGGTGGTGGATCTGATGGAGGGGCCGCCGGACGAGAAGACCGGGAAGAAGCCTTCCCTCAATACCGTCGTCCCCCAGATTATCGCGACCACCCGGCCCACCGAGCTGATCGTGACCGACGGCCCGCCGGATTGGGTCCCGATCCAGACGACCAATGCTCCTCTACCTGAAGAATACCACGGGCAATGTCTTCAAGAACCTGGGCGACCAGCAGACCTATGTCCTGGTCACCGGCCGCTGGTTCCGGGCCCCTGATTTTAAAGGGCCGTGGCAGTACGTGGCCGGGACGGATCTGCCGGCGGATTTTGCCAACATGCCGGATGACAGTCCCAAGGAAAACGTCAAGGCCTCGGTACCGGGCACCCGACAGGCGCGGGAAGCCATCATCGCCAACGACATCCCGCAGACCGCCCAGGTCGACCGGACCCAGGCCCGGTTTCAACCGCAGATCAGCGGGGATCCCGAGTTGAAGCCGATCCCGGAAGCCGGCCTCAGTTATGTCTCCAACTCCCCGACGCCGATCATCATGGTGTCACCGACGGCCTGGTATGCCGTGCAAGACGGCGTCTGGTTCACCGCCACCTCGGTTCAGGGGCCCTGGGTCGTGGCCACGTCGGTCCCGGCGGCCGTCTACGCCATCCCGCCGAGTTCCCCGGTCCACTATGTCACCTATGTGAAGATCTATAATGTCACCCCCCAATATGTGACGGTCGGCTATACCTACGGCTACATGGGCACCGTCGTCACGACCGATGGCGTGGTGGTCTATGGGACCGGTTACCCCTATGTCCCTTACATCGGTCCAACCGTCTGGGTCCCCTATCCGGTCACCTACGGCTATGCCGCCAACCCCACCTGGACGCCCTGGACCGGCTGGGCCGTCGGCTTCGGAGTGGGCTGGGCCTTCGGGGCCGCTACGATCGGGTCCAGTGGCTGTTGGGGCTACGCCCCCGCTCCCTATTGGGGGCCCATGCCCTATGCCTATCGCGGGGCGGCCTACGGGGCGTACGGAGGCGCGGCGGCCTGGGGTCCGGGGGGCTGGGCAGCCACCACCGGCAACGTCTACAAGCAATGGGGACCGACCACTGCCGTTACCCGGTCTTCGGCCGGATACAACGCCTGGACCGGTAATGCCTGGAGCAGCAAGGTGGGCACTTCCTACAATTCCGTGACCGGCCGGGTTTCCGCCGGGCAGAAGGCCTCGGTCTCCAACGTCTATACCGGCGGTTATGCCTCCGGCCAGCGCGGAGCCACCTATAACCCGAACACCGGCGTCTCCGCCCGGGGAGGCTCGGCCACGGTCGGTAATGCCTACACCGGCTCGCAAACCACGGCCCGCGGGGTTCAGGTCTCCGGGCCCGGAGGCCAGACTGCCTCGGCGGCCAAGGTCGGCAACAACGTCTATGCCGGCCACGACGGCAACGTCTACAAAAACACGGGCAGCGGCTGGGAGCAGAGAACCAGCAGCGGTTGGGGCAGCGCACAGAACAGCGGACAGGTGCAATCGCTCCAGTCCCAGCAGCAGGCCCGTCAGGCCGGAGAACAGCGTTCCGCGGCCTCCGCGTCGAGGGGATCCTGGGGCGGAGGCTTCAGCGGTTCCCGGCCCTCCGGAGGTGGCGGCGGCGGGCGACGATAGACTCCTCCTCCGCCATCCCCTGAGTAGCTAATTAATACGAAAGCAACCAAGAACAGAATTCATCGAGTCGAGTGTAGGGAGGGGTTAATCCTCTCCCGCGCCCAGCCGGGCATAAATCATGCTCTTGAAAAAATTTGAACCCTTAATTCCCAAGGTCGGGAGGGGATTAACCCCTCCCCTACAAAAAACTGAAAGGTCCGCTCGGCATCACCATGCGGCCCTACCGGCCAAAACCCGCGGTCTTGGACGGGCGCTGGAGCCCGCAGGCGGTGAAGAAAACCGAATAATCGGGGCGCTAAAACCTGCCTCAAAGTCCTACGACAGCGGACCGTCACAGAAAACTGACCGGGCCGTTGTCGAGAGACTTTGCATTTTTGAGTGTCTATTCCCGACTTGCCTTCTTAACCGTAATTCAGTAACGTGTTCTTCATCATTGATGGGATCGAATAAAGTCCTGAACTGTCATCCTGAACCCTTCGCCTGCCTGTCATCCTGAGCAACGCGAAGGATCTCGTCCTGAGTGCACCGAAGGATCGGCTCAGGGTAAACTCCGTGAAGGATCCCAAAAACAAGATTCTTCGCGGATTTATCCTGAGCCGAAAGACAAGATCCTTCGCGTTGCTCAGGATGACCGGAGCGAAGGGCTCAGAATGACAAACTCTCTCTGACGGACTTTTGCGAAAGCAATATTATTAATAATTCGATGGCCGGAATAAACGAAGTGCCGCCTGATGTTCACGAGGGAAAAATGAAAAAAAATCGATTAGCCAGAACGGGGCCCTTTTTATATCGTCACGATAATCCTCCTCCTGACCGCTTCCCTCGGCATCACCCGAGCGGAAAAAAGCCGGAAAACCGGCTCCTACACCGGTTCCCAGAGCTGCCGGGAATGCCACGAGAAATTTTACCAATTGTGGGCGCCCTCACACCACGGGCTGGCCATGCAGCCCTACACTGCCGAATTTGCCCAAAAGGAACTCCGGCCCCAGGAAAAACCGATCGTCATCGGGAAGGTCGGTTACCGGGCGGTCATCGATCCCGGGAAAGGGTACGTGCTGGAACAAGGGCCGCAGGGGAAGAAGACCTATAAAATCGCCCATGTCCTGGGCGGGAAGAATGTCTATTATTTCCTGACGTCCTTCAGCCGGGGACGGCTCCAGACCCTGCCGGTGTCCTATGATGTGCGCAAAAAAGAGTGGTTCGACACCGCCGGCAGCGGGGTCCGCCATTTCCCCGGACGGCGTCCGGATGAACCCGTGAACTGGAAGGATTGGCAGTACACCTTCAACACGGCCTGCTACAGTTGCCACGTGAGCCAGCTTTCGACCAACTATACCCTGAAAAACGACACCTACAAAACCACCTGGGTCGAACCGGGCATCAACTGCGAAACCTGCCACGGCCCGGCCGATGAACACATCCGGGTCTGCCGGGAGGCCCCCCAAGGGAACGGTTCCCAAGGACTTGAAGATGATCCGCGGAGGCCGGGATTTTTCGGTCGATCAGAACAACGCCGCCTGTTCGTCCTGCCACGCCAAATCGACCCCGCTGACCAAAACCTATGCCCTGGGAGAGCGTTTCTTTGATCATTACGATCTTGTTGACCCTGGAAAACCCGGACTACTATTCCGATGGGCGTGACCTGGGCGAAAACTACACCTACACTTCCTGGATCATGAGCCCCTGCGTCAAATCCGGGAAGTTGAGTTGCCTCCACTGCCACACCTCCAGCGGCCGGTTCCGTCAGAAAAAAGACCCCAACCAGGCCTGCCTGCCCTGCCACCAGGCCCGGGTGGAAAAAGCCGCCGAACACACCCATCATCCGCAGGGCAGCCCCGGCAGCCAATGCATTGCCTGCCACATGCCGATGACCGAATTCGCCCGCATGCAGCGCAGCGACCACTCCATGCTCCCGCCCGCGCCGGCCGCCACCCTGGCCTTCAAATCCCCCAATGCCTGCAACGGTTGCCATAAAGACAAAGATGCCGCCTGGGCCGATCGGACCGTCCGCCAGTGGCGCACCCGGGATTATCAGAAACCGATCCTCCACCGGGCCGGCCTGGTGGAGGCCGCCCGGAAGCGGGACTGGAGCCGGCTCCCGGAGATGCTCTCCTACATCACCGGTCCGGACCGCGACGAGGTCTTTGCCGCATCGCTTATCCGGCTGGTGCCGGTGGCCGGGGACCCGCGGGTCATTCCGGCGCTGCTCCAGTCCGTCAAGGACCCTTCGCCGCTGGTGCGCTCCGCCTCCGCCGAAACCCTGGGCATGAATCTTACACCCCAGACCGTGCCCGTCCTCCTGGAGGCCGCCGGCGATAAAATCCGCCTGGTCCGCGTCAAGGCGGCGGCGGCCCTGGTCGGCTATCCCCGGGAAAGACTTAAGCCTGAAGAGGTGAAGCGGCTGGAAAAGGCGAACGAAGAGTACCTGGCTTTCATCCAGGCCCGTCCGGACCAGTGGACCTCTCACTACAATATGGGGAACTATTATTTGAACACGGGGAAGTTCAAGCCGGCCATTGAATCCTATCAGACGGCGCTTAAAAAAGAGCCCCAGGCCGTGCTGGCCCTGGTGAACGCCTCCCTGGCCTATTCGCGGACAGGGGATAACCGCAAGGCCGAGGAATCCCTCCGCCAGGCGATCCAGATCGCGCCGGAGAGCGGGGCCGCCCACTTCAACCTGGGGCTTCTGAAGGCCGAGCAGAAGGACCCCAAACAGGCGGAACGTCACCTCCGGGCCGCCCTCCAGGCCGACCCCCAGATGGCCCCGGCGGCCTACAACCTGTGCGTCCTGCTTTCCGCGGACCGCCCGGACGAAGCCATCGGCTTCTGCCGGAAGGCCAGTGAACTTCGTCCCGAGGACCCCCGGTATTCCTTTACCCTGGCTTTTTACCTGTATAAAAAAGGAGAAAATCAGCAGGCCGTAAAGGTCCTGGATGCCCTATTGGAGAAGCACCCGAACTACCGGGACGCCCAGATGCTGAAGCGGGAGATAGCCGGACCAAAGACCAAGCCCTGATAGGTTCACGAAAAGTCCTTTTTTTCTAAAATGTGGAATCATTATCCGGGATAAAAGAGATTAATTCTAAAAATTAGAAAAAAGGGGGCCTGACGGGAAAACCCGTTCCTCCCTTTCGTTACCTAACTATTCGATATTATAATAATTTAATTCGATCAGTTTCTCTGGCACATTGATTGCTTGACATTATTCTAGTCAGTTTGTTAATAACCCTTAGCCAATTATTTTTGTTTTAAAATAGAATAATGAAAGGAGGTGAAAGATTATGAAAAAATGGATCGTTCTCGCTATGGCATTGATTTTTGCCCTGGGCTTAACTTCCGTGGTTGTTGCTGCCGATGAGAAATTACCGGTCGACACGAAGGCAACTCCCAAAAAAGTGACGTTGCCCCCTGGTGCCGGCCCTGAAGAAAAAATCCAGATGGAAGAGGCCAAGAAGAAGGCTGCCGCAAAGGAGGGAGCTGTAAAAGAAACTCCTATGCCGGGTCAAGGCCCTGGAGAAAAAATCCAGAAGGAAGAGGCCGAAGAAGAAGTCCACCGTAAAGAAGAAGAAGGCTACGAAACCAGGGGACCTCCGGCCAGTGATGTGGGCGGCTTAGACAAAATGCAAATGGAAGAGGCCAAGAAACCGTCACGCCAGGACATGAAAAAGAAAAAGGAGGCTGCACCCGCTGCAACTGAAGCACCTGCAGCCCCTGCGGAAAAGAAGTAGCTTTTGCTATAAATCATAATAAAAAAGGGCGGGATCTTTCGGTCCCGCCCTTTTTTATTAAACCTTCCGGATTTCCATCCTTCCTTGAATATTTGATTGCCACCCATTTCCCGATTTGGCATAATCCCTGATCGACCGAAGGGACGGGGTTCTTTGCCGTCCCGGTCAAATCCTGCATCGGATAAGGAGAAGGAGAACATGAAACTTGCTTGGATTTTAGGAATCGCTCTGCTGGCCGGGACCGCCATCATCCTGGTCGGCTGCTGCGGCGGGGACACCGTGAAGGAACAGCCGATCATTGTCACCCCGGGAACCGCGACTACAGCCCCGACCGTCGGCCAGGAGCTTCAGAGCCTGGAAGATGCATACAAGAAAGGGGTCATAACCAAAGAGCAATACGAAGAGGCCAAGAAAAAGGTCCTGGAAAAAGCCGGAAAGTAATTTTGAAACAATCGTTCCGGGAATCAGGCGGCGGCCCTCATTCGGGTTTCGCCGGTGTCTGATTTTTTATCAGGAGGGCGGGGGATGCTTCAGGTGATTTTCTTGGGCCTGACCTTCCTTCAATCCGTTGCCGTCTTTGGCCGGTGACCTGCGGGGTCCGGAAGCGATGGGTCAACCCGCAGCGAGCTCCGAGGTCCTGGAAACCTCCCCCCTGAAGCTCGGCCTGCAGGGGTCTCTTTGGCTCTACCAAAAGGCGGTGTCGCCCGTGAACCCGGACCGGTGCGGGTTTCGGCCGAGCTGTTCGGCCTACGGCGTGATGGCGGTCCACGACCATGGTCCGTTTTTCGGCCTGCTGCTGACAGCCGACCGCCTCCTGCGCTGCCATCCCCTGAAGAAACCGGGGCCCTTCTCGCCCCTGCTTCCCGGGGGCAAAATCCTGGACCTCCCGCCCGACCGCCCCCTTTCCGAGAGCCCATGATCCGACCGATATGTATTGTCCTGGTCATTCTTTTCCTGTCGGCATCCGCGCTTAGGGCCGAAGACGGATTCATTGTCCTCACCGAGGAGGTGCAATTACGGGTAGCTGCGGCCTTCATGGCCGAAAAAGAGTATTACCGGGCGATCACGGAATTCAAGCGCTTCCTGTATCTTTTTCCGGATTCGGAGAGAGGGGATCAGGCCCTCCTGCAGGTAGGGTCGGCCTATCTGCAAGGCGGAGATCCTGATCAGGCGGCCAAGAGCTTCGTCAGCCTGCGGGAGAAATTTCCTTCCAGCCCCCTGGCTTCCCAAGCCCGGTATCTGGAAGGCCTGGCGGTCTGGAAGGGAAAAGACCGGGAAAAAGCGGGAAGGATTTTTGAGGAGCTGGCCGCCGACGAGCCCCAATCCTCCCAGGCCCCTCGCGCCCTGGCGGCGGCGGCCCTGGTCCGACTGGAGGACGATGATGTTCCCCAGGCCCGGGAAAACCTCCGGAAGCTGCTGGAGACCTATCCGGATCACCCCTGGGGAGAGCGGGTCAGGGAGGCCGACACCTTGCTCCTCGAGTACCAGTCGCTGCCCGAGAAATCCGAAGTCCTCGCCGGGTCCCTCTCGGCCATCCTACCAGGCGCCGGGTATGCCTACGCCGGGGATTGGGCCACCGGCGCCATGTCCCTGGCGGTCAACGGGGCCTTTATCGCCGCCACCTGGACCGCCCTGGCCCAGGGCCTGGAAGCCGTGGGGATCCTGGCCGGCGGGGTAGGGGTCTGCCGTTCTATATCGGCAATATCTACGGGTCGGCCCTGGCCGCCCGAAAGTGGAATCAGGCCGTCAAAAAAAAGGCCCGGGACCAGATCTATTCGGTCCTGGGTTTCGTTTTCGATTATTAACCGTCTTGTATAAAATGGACTTTCTCGTGGTTCACCTCGTCATTCCCGCAACGATTTTGGGCGGGAATCCGAGCCCTGGACCGAATAGGGTATTCCACCCCACTACTCGATTAAAATTTTAAGGCGAGTGAGAAACTTGCCGGCCGCTTCCAATAAATCGGGCTCCTCCCCCAGGGCCACGAGCAGTTTCCCTTCCCCTCTAAATTGGTAGGTTCGGGGTTCCCGGCGGACCAGTTCGATCAGGCGGTCGAGGTTCCAGTCTCCCTGGGGTGAAAAGACCAGGGCCATCTCCCGGTCCAATAGTTCCAGCCGCTGGATGCCCAGGGGTTTCATTTTGATTTTGAGGGAAATGATCTTTAACAAATTGTCCAACTCCGGGGGGATCGGGCCGAACCGGTCCTTCAATTCCCCGGCGATTTCCATCAGCCGGTCTTCATCCGGGGTGGATCCCAGACGTTTATAGACGGAAAGCCGTTGGCCGGTAGCGGGGATGTATTCTTCTGGAATCAGGGCCGCGGCCCGAACCCGGACTTCGGGTTCCCAGTCCGCCTCGATCCGTTCCCCCTTCAAGCCGTTGATGGCCTGCTCCAGCATCTCGATATAAAACTCATACCCGACGGCGGCGATATGCCCGGACTGGCTGGTGCCCAGGAGGTTGCCTCCCCCGCGGATCTGTAAATCGTGGAGGGCTATCTTAAAACCGGCCCCCAGTTCGCTGAAGTCCATCAGGACTTTCAGACGCTTCTGGGCATCCCGGGTCAGGGTGCTTTCCCCGGAGATGAGCAGGTAGGCATAGGCCCGCTCCCGGGACCGTCCCACCCGACCCCGAAGCTGGTACATCTGGGCCAGACCCAGGCGGTCCGCCTGGTTGATGATAATGGTGTTGGCGCTGGGGATATCCAACCCGGACTCAATAATCGTGGTGCAGACCAGCAGGTCGAGCTCCCGGTGGACGAATTGCAGCATCACCCGTTCCAGCTCATGGGCCGGCAACTGGCCGTGGGCCACCCCGATACGGGCCTGGGGGAGGATCTTTCGCAGGTAAAAGGCCATGGCCTCGATGTTGTGGACCCGGTTATGAACGAAAAAAACCTGCCCCCCCCGCTGCAATTCCCGCTGAACGGCCTCCACAATCTTGTCCTCTTCGAAGCGGACGATATAGGTGCGGATGGACTGCCGTTCTTCGGGCGGGGTTTCAATGGTGCTCAAGTCCCGAATCCCCGAGAGGGACAGATGCAGGGTTCGGGGTATGGGGGTGGCGGTCAGGGTCAGGGAATCCACCTGCGTTCGCAAGGTCTTGAGCCGCTCCTTGTGGGTCACCCCGAAACGCTGTTCCTCGTCCACGATGATCAACCCCAGGTCCCGGAACTGAAGGTCCTTTTGCAGCAGGCGGTGCGTGCCCACCACCACATCCACCTTCCCGGCGGCCAGGTCCGCCAGGGTCTGTTTCTGTTCCTTGGGGGATTTAAAGCGGCTTAAAATCCTCACTTCCAGGGGATAGCCTTCAAAGCGCCGCACCATGGTCTGATAATGCTGCTCGGCCAGAACCGTGGTGGGGACCAGGAAGGCCACCTGTTTGCCGTCCATGGCGGTCTTGAAGGCCGCCCGGAGGGCCACTTCGGTCTTGCCGTACCCCACATCCCCGCACACCAGGCGGTCCATGGGTTTTTCGGCCTCCATATCCGACAGAACGTCCTCGATGGCCCGGAGCTGGTCCGGCGTTTCCTCATAAGGAAAGCCGGCCTCGAATTCCTTGAACAACTGGTCCCGCGGGGAAAAGGCAAAGCCCTTGGTCAGGGACCGGCGGGCGTACAGGTCCAGCAGTTCCTGGGCGATTTTTTCCACCGCCTTTTTGACCCGGGCCTTGGCCTTGTTCCAGGACACCCCCCCCAGACGATCCAGCCGGGGAACCTGTCCTTCCAATCCCAAAAACTTGTGGATCCCCTGCAGCCGGTCCACCGGCAAATAGAGCTTATCCCCCTCGGCATATTCCAGGTAGAGGAATTCCCCTTCCAATCCGTCGATGGCGAAGCGCTGCAGTCCCTGATAACTGCCGACGCCGTGTTCCCGGTGAACCACCAGATCCCCCACCTGGAGATCGTCCAAAGAACTGATATAGGCCTGGATGTTCTCCGCCTGCCCTTTTCTCCGAACCTCCTTTTTAAGCTCAAAGATCTCCTCTTCGGTGATAACCACCAGGGGCGGGACCCTAAGGCGGAACCCGGCGGACAGCCTTCCGGTGACCAGGTACAGACCCGTCCCCTGGCGGCCGAAATTCACCTTTTGTTCGGAGACCACCTGGGCCTTCATCTGATAAAAGGAAAGGATGTCTCTGAGGCGGCGGGCCTGGTGCTCCTGGGAAACTACCAGCCAGATTTCCTGTCCCAATTCCAGCCAGCCCGCAATCAGGCGGGACATTTCGGCCCAAGATTCCCGGGAGGTGGATTGGCCCCGGATGATTTGCCGGACATCCTGGTTTTCAACGGCCGGCAAATGCCAGATCCGGCCGGCGACCTCGGCTCCGTCTTCCAGAGGCAGGTCTTCCAGGAGCAGATAATCCCGGCGCGAAAATTTTTGGAAGAACGTTTCCCAGGGCTCGTCGCTAATGGTCTTCCAGGCTCGGTGTAAGGACAGGGGACCGTTCCAGATCCAGAGGGTATTGGCCGGGAGGTAGTCGGTAACGGTCCCGGCCGGGTCGTAAAACCAGTCCAACCAGCGTTCGGCCCCGCCTGCCGGCAGGCCTTCTTCCAAACGGTGACTCAGCCAGTTGGCCTCTTTTTCCGATAAGGCCTCCACGGCCCGGGCTTCAGCCAGCCGCGCTTTGGCCCGGACCAGCCGTTCAGGCGAAACGATAACCTCGCTGATCGGCAGCAGGTAAAGTTCCGGGAGGTCCCGGAGGGACCTTTGGGTGGCCGGGTTGAACTCCCGGATGGACTCCACCAGGTCGCCGAAAAATTCGACCCGCACCGGATTGGCGTAGAGTGGCGGATAGACGTCCAGGATCCCGCCGCGGACGCTGAAATCTCCCGGTTCCTCGACCAGGGGAGAGGCCGCGTATCCCCAGGAGACCAATTGGGCCAGCACCTTTTCCCGATCCGCCTCTTCACCCCGGGCCAGGTAATCCACGTTTTCGGAAAGGACCCCTTTGGGAATCACCGGGCTCAGCAGGGCCTCCAGGGAAGTCACGCCCAGGGCCTGCCCCGGGTGCGTCAGCAAGGCATAGAGGCAGCCCAGTCGCAGGGCGGCCAGGTCCGTTTGGGGGACGAATTCCCGGAAATCGGCTTTTTCATAGGCCGGAAAAAGGATCGGGGCATCGGAAAGAAGGTGGGAACCCTCCAGGAGTTGGTGTTGGGTAAAAAACAAAAGATCCTGGTGGAAGGAAGAAGCCGCGCGGGTGTCGGCGCAGACCACCATCACCGGCCGCAGGCTGCCGGACCGGATCTGAGCGGTGGCATAGGGCCCGGCCGAACCCTGCAGGCCCCGCAACCGCGCCGGGAGCTGACCGCCCCGGATGGCCTGGATCAACATTTCCAGGGCATCGCCCGCCTGGCTTAGGCGGGCCACCTCATCTTGCCAGAAGTTTTCGTTCATCGTGTTTTCTATTTAAAGCACTTTCGGAAAAGATGCAAGGACTACGCTGTCCTCTTTACACACACCTTCAACCTGTGCTATTCAGTATTTATTGCAGGGAACCAGAAATGGTAAATGGAGGGACTCATGTTGACCGCTAATCGAGATCTGATGCAGCAGGCCCGGGAAGCTTTAAAAGGGAAGTGGGGCTTGGCCGTAGTTGGAAATTTGATCTACCTGGCCTTGATGTCCGTTGGACAGTTCATACCGCTGGTCGGGCATTTCTCAAGCCTGATCGTCGGCGGCCCCCTCCTGCTGGGGGTTACTACCTTTTTCCTGGCCCTGTCGAGAAGACAGGAAGCCGCTTTCTCTCAGATCTTTGACGGTCTGCAACGGTTCGTCGATGCCCTGATCACGTATCTCTTGATGGCCTTATTCATTTTTCTCTGGTCCCTGCTGTTAATCGTCCCCGGAATTATGGTTGCCCTGTCCTATGCCATGACCTTTTTCCTGATGGCGGAAAATCCGGGGTTGAAAGGAAAGGAGGCCCTGGAGAGAAGCAAGGCCTTGATGAACGGCAACCGCTGGAAACTGTTCTGCCTTTTTCTGCGTTTTCTTGGCTGGCTCCTGCTGGGGGCCTTGACGCTGGGCATCGGTTTTTTGTGGATCATGCCTTATCTACAGACCGCCATGGCCCGCTTTTATGACGACCTGCTGGAAAATAACGGTTCCGCCGCCGAACCGGGGACTCGCACCGGATCACCGGTTCCACCACCTCCCCCTCAGCGGCCGTCGGCACCGCCCAAGGCGCCCCAACCGGCCGAAACCGCCCGGCCCGCCGAACCTCCGAAACAGGTTTATCACCCCCGGGCGCCTCTCTGCCTCAGTTGCCATACTCCGATCCCGGATCCGGAGGCGAAATTCTGCCCGGCTTGCGGGTTTCCCGTGATGGAAGTGCCCGCTCCTCCTCGGACACCTTCAGCCGCCGTCCAGACCTCCAGGCCTGTCGACAGCCCGCCCCCGCTCAGCCCCCCTCCCCTGCCGAAAGCACCTCCGACTCCGACCACGGCACCGCCGCCTCGTCCCCTGGACCTGGAGGCCACCATCATCACCGGCCCGCCACAGCTTATTTCCATGTCCCCGGAAGGCCAAAAGGAAATCTTTGACCTGCGCCTCCCGGTAATAAAAATCGGCCGGGCGGGCGACAACCATCTGGCCTTTCCCCAGGAAAAAACTATTTCGGGTCATCACTGTGAGATTTATCGGGAGGGGAAAAATTTCTTTATCCGGGATCTGGGCAGCACCAACGGGGTATTCGTAAACAGCCGCAAGGTGGAATCCGCACCGTTGACGGAGGGGGACGAGATCAAGCTGGGGGGGAAAGTCTTCTCCTTCACCCGATCCGGTTGATTTCCAGCATTCGGTCGAGGCGGAAGGTCCGCTGGCCTTTCCGTTCGTAACAAAAAGCCCGCAAGCCCTCAAAGGACTTTCCCAGGTACTCCATCGGACCGAAGACTTCCGGACGGATGCGGCGCCGGGACTTGGTGTCGTCAGGTTTCAAATATACGATTTCGAGATCCTCTTTCTGCGCGATCGCCTCCCTGACCAGGCGCACCTTTTCCTGATGGGACAGACGTTCGTCGGCCTTTTGATATTGGAAGCGGGTCAGGAAACTCACCACGCGGTAATCCATCAGGATATGCTGTTTCCGAATGGGCTGGCTGAGGATTAACCCCTCGAGACCGGTGCAGCGGCTCAAGGCAACGTACATCTGGCCGTGGGCAAAGGTGCCGCGGCCGATGTCGATAACCACCTTATCGAAGGTCTTCCCCTGGCTCTTATGAATGGTTATGGCCCAGGCCAGTTTAAGCGGGTACTGGGTAAATGACCCCACCGGCTCCGAAAATATCTTTTTGGCCGTCTCGTCATAGTCAAAGCGAAAATATCTGCCAGCGGAAAGGCGTCACTTCCACCCTCCGGCCGCTGGGCAATTCCACTTCGATACTATCATCCGCCTCGGCCTGACGATGAATTTTAATAATCCGGCCGATCGAGCCGTTGACCCAGCGGCCCAGGGAGTCGTTGTTCAGGAGCATGACCTGGGCGCCCCGCTTCACTTCCAAATGCTCGTCGGTCGGATAGGCGGAGCGTTCAAACTCCCCCTTGGCCGCGGCCTCATAGGTATAGGCCTTGCCGGGCAGACGGCCCAGCTTTTCTCGGTTCCGCGTCAAGGCCTGATCGTTGGTGCTGGTCAGGTAAATATAAAATTCGTTCTCCGGAGGGACAAAGGCCGGTTGGCAGTTGCGGTTCAGACGGGTCAGGTCGTCCTCGTTTGCCGAGCGGTTGCGAATGGCATTTAGCAGGCCGATGAAATCGGTATCGGTCTGCCGGTAAATTTTCTCCAGTTCCACGAGCTCCAGATTGAACTCCGGGTCATTCAAAGCACGGGCGGAAAAAAAATAAGGCGTCTCATAGTGGAGGCTGAAGACGGTTTTTTCCATTGCCGTGAGGACCGGGGGAAGCTGATAGAGATCGCCGATCAGGATCATTTGCAGGCCCCCGAAAGGCTGGGAGGACCGGGGCCCGTTGAGGCGCAGAAATTTTTCGACGCAATCCAGGAGATCGGCCCGGACCATGGAGATTTCGTCGATCACCAGGGTATCCAGATTTCGGAAGAGGCTGGCCCGGGGGCTGTCCTTTCGGGCTATTTTTTTGACGTTTTCCAGGGAGATATTCGGTTTAAACCCGCAAAACGAATGAATGGTCTGGCCCTGGACGTTGAGGGCGGCCACCCCGGTGGGCGCCAGCACGGCCACTTTCTTCTTCGTGGTTCTCCGGAAATATTCGAGCAAAGTGGATTTACCCGTTCCCGCCTTGCCGGTGATGAAGACATGCTGATTGGTCTTCTCCATCAGGTCCAGGGCCCGTTGAAATTGTTCGTTGATTTCGACAGATTTGGTCTTGGCCATAGTTTTATGGATGCTTTGCCTTTATGGGCGGGTCCCACTCGCGAACGGATCCGGCCGCCGGGTCTCGGCGAAAAGGTTTTCCAGAAGTCGAACTGTACGCCAATTCCCTTAGACGGTCAAGGAGGAAGGACAATAGGAGCCCCCACGCTTGAAGCGGTATAAATTTGGCTACCGACCGCCCTTTTCCCCTTGACAGGGCTGAAATTCCTTTCCTATAATTAGCGCCAACCCTTACGAGAAAAGTCCTATCTTTAAGATCCCTTTCAAGCGCCACCGGGTGAAACGGCGGGCTGTCTTGCTGGATCACCCTGTAGGCAATCTCAAACGCTGCGAGTCGTGCGGCAACGATTGTTGTCGTTCATTTCCCGCCGTGGACATCACCTGGAGTGAGTACGTTGAACTGCAGACCCTGGGCGCCAACCGCCTATTCTTCTCCCTGTCCGGCCGTTATAAGTTGATTATTGAAGACGGCTGCGAATTCCTATGTAAAGGAAGGTGCTCGATCTATGACCAACGTCCTGATATTTGCAAGCGATTTATCTGCCTGGACATCGAACCAGCCGGCCCAACGGGCTTAAAACATTTTTCACCTGCCATCAATCCTCTAAAAAAATTTGGGATTTTCATTTAATTTATTTTCGACTATTCCGATACTAGTTAAGGATACGTTTGAATGATCAGCTTCTTTACCCTCCTGCCACCCAATAAAAGTGAAGACGGAATGTTCCCACCCCAGCCGTTCACGGTCTAAAGGGGGAACAATTATGGGAGGTTTATGAACGATAACGCGGCAGACTGTAGTGGTGGATGCTCCCCACCCGCAAAGGGGGGACGATCCGCTCATCTGGCAGGCGATTGTCGAATGGTCCCGGCCCCTTTCCTATTCCCAATACGAGGTGATCATGACCGAGGGGACCCAGGCTTTTGACCTCTATTATGTCGAATCCGGGACTGTGGAAGTGACCTACGGCGCCAGGGAAAAGGCCATCATCGTAGCCTTTATCAAAACCGGCGAACTTTTTGGAGAAATCGGTTTCTTCGATCATCATTCCCGGGTCCGTACCCTGAGGGCCACGGAAGACTCGGTCATCCGAACCTGGGACCAGGAGTCCATGGAAGGGATGAAAGACCGGGAGCCGGTCCTGTATGGTGCCTTTCTCACCCTGTTGGCCCGGTCCATCTGCGCTAAATTCCGACGGGTCCTCGATGAACGGGAACCCTTGGTGGCCTACACCGCAGCCCTTTCCAGCGGACGACGGTCTTTTCAGGAATCCGAGGCCTTGACAGCTCAATCCCTTCAAAGCCCTTTCTGGCCGAAGGTTAACCAGTTGGTGGAAACCTTCAAAGCCGACTTTTTTGATCTGTCCATTCGGTTGCAGCAGGTCCCGGAGGAATCCCCTCAGGAGCCTTTCCAGGAACGATGTCAGATCATCCTGGACCACTTCAACGCCGAGTTAGAGGAGCTCCGCCTTTTGATCGTGGGCCACGAACACGAAGGGCCTTTTTGGGGGTATATCTTTAAAGAGATCTTCCCCTACTTCATGCGCAGCCGTTTTGCGGAACGGGCCTACTATAAACCGAAAGGATATGCCGGCGATTTCCGGATGATGGAGATGATCTACGCCAACCGGCCGCAAGGGGACGGACGACTCGGGGGACTGGTGGACCAATGGTGCCTGAACACTTCGGCCGCCCGAGCGGTGCGCGGCCGGCGGAGCCTGCTCAAAAAACTGCTGGAACAGGAGGCCCTTCTCATGGCCTCTCGACAAGAGACCATGCGCATCCTCAATCTGGCCTGCGGCTCCTGCCGGGAATTATTTGACTTTCTTAGAGAAAAAACGGACGCGGCCCCTGTCGAGGCCATCTGCCTGGATGCGGACCCCGAGGCCCTGGAATTCACCCATCATCAGGTCAATGTATTTTCCCACCAGGCTGTCATCCGTTTTATGCAGACCGACGTGCTTCGCTGGGTCATCGGCCGGGATAAGCATCCCTTTGGATCCCTGAACGTTATTTACTCCTCCGGTCTGACCGATTACCTGGAAGATCCCCTCTTCCAGGCCCTGGCCCGCCGGGCCTATGAATACCTCAAGCCGGGAGGACTTTTTGTGGCTGGAAATTTTGGGCCCGGGAACCCCAACCGGGCCTTCATGGATCATCTGCTACAATGGAAGTTGATTCACCGCGATCCGGAGAGGCTTCGAATTCTCATGGCCGAAACCCCTTTCGGAGCAGAAGTGGATGTATTTTCCGAACCGGAAGGGGTCAACCACTTTCTGATCGCCCGTAAAACGGCTATAGCCGCATAGTCTGAGGAGAAATCCATCGCTTTTGCCAGATCACCTTTCGGCTATTGGAAGACTGCCGAGACAGATCCGGATCGGGTCTCACGATTTCATGAGGACCTGACTTCCCCTCCTCCGCCATCGGGTGGATGTCATCCTGTTGCTGGGCGTCTTTCTGGTGCCCCTTTTCGCCCTGCTGGACTACCTCCTCTACCCGACCCAGTGGAGGGCGTTCCTGGTCTACCGCCTGATTGCCTCCGGCGGCTGCCTGATCTTGTGGGCCGTCAACCGCTCCCGGGAATGGGGAGACCAAAGTTTTTACCTGGGATTGGCGGCCTTCTACCTGGTTGGAGGGATCATCATCAAGATGATCCTGGAACTGGACAGCTTATCCACACCGTACTATGCCGGATTGAATCTGGTTTTTATCGGTTTTTGCATCCTTCTCCCGGTTCCCACCAGACGCACCTTCCTGCACACCCTGGTGCTCTACACGATCTACTTGATCCTGACGCTGACTAAGAACTGGCCCCGACATGATTTTGTTTTCCTGGCCAATAACCTCTTCGTCGTGGCGACCCTGGTCATTGCCTACGTGGGCGCCCAGAACAATATGCGTCTACGCTGGAAAGAGTACCTGTTGCGGGTGGACCTGGAAGGGGTGCAGGACATGTTGCGGGAGCATTCCAGTTCCCTGGAAGTGCTGGTGGATAAAAAACAGCAAGCCCTGATCCGAAAGGTCAAGCAGTTGGAAGAACAGCAAGAAGTTCAGTTGAAGACCCAGCAGGCTACGATTTTCGGACTGGCCAAGCTGGCCGATTCCAGGGACAAATACACCGGCGAACATCTGGACCGGATCCGCACGCTCTGCCGGGAAATCGCCCTCGAACTTGGACGGGACGATAAGTACCAGGGCCGGATTGACGCGGCCTTCGTGGACAACCTGACCGACTCCTGCAGTCTGCACGACCTGGGCAAAGTGGCTATCCCGGACGCCATCCTCCTCAAACCAGGTCCGCTCACCTCCGAGGAATACGAGGCCATCAAACGCCACACCTCGATCGGAGGGGAAGCCCTGCGGGATATGGATGAAAAGCTGGGAAAGGCCAGCTTCATTGCCATGGGCCGGGAAATCGCCCTCTTTCACCATGAACGCTACGACGGCGGCGGTTATCCCCATGGCTTAAAAGGGGAAGAAATCCCCTTATCAGCCCGCATTGTGGCCGTAGCCGACACCTACGACGCCCTGACCTCGGACCGCTGTTACCAACCCGAACGCCCCCACGCCGAAGCGGTGGACGTCATCACCCGGGAACGGGGCGCCCAGTTTCACCCGGATGTGGTGGACGCTTTTTTGCGTATCCAGGACCGGTTGAAAGGGCTGATCCGATACACTCCAAAAAAATAGACCGGCCACCCGGAAAAGATTCTTCCCGAATTTTTTTGGTTGGGGGTTCGCTGCATAAAAAGGTATTATACCTATATAATAAGTTCTGAACTCTCCCGGGGCGGAGAGTGAACAGATCATTTCAATCTGGGTTAAGGAGACAGCATGAGAAAAGCATGGGGCTTGGGCCTTTTCTTATTGTTCATGTCGGCGTCCGTTCTTTTCCCCTGGGCCGCCGGGATGGCCCAAGGGAACGAGCCAAGCGCCCGCGCTGCTCTGGCGCCGGCCCCCTGGATTCAATCCGCCACCCTGACCGCCGCCGGCGGGGTTCCCAATGACCATTTCGGCCGGTCAGTAGCCGTCAGCGGAGATACCGTAGTGGTCGGGTCGGCCTCGCCGGGCAGGGCCTACGTCTTTGTCAGGCCCTCGGCCGGCTGGAGCGGCACCCGAACCCAGACTGCCACTCTGGTTGCCGCCGGCGGCGCCGCCGGCGACGGTTTCGGCTCTTCGGTATCCATTAACGGCGATACCATCGTGGTGGGGGCGCCTAATTCCACCGTCGGCCTCAATGCCGGCCAAGGTCAGGCCTATGTCTTTGTCAAGCCGATTACCGGATGGAGCGGCACCCGAACCCAGGCCGCCACACTGGTTGCCTCCGGCGGCGCTGCCGGCGACGGCTTCGGCTCTTCGGTAGCCATTGACAGCGATGCCATCCTGGTCGGGGCGCCCAATTCCACCGTCGGTCTCAATGCCGGCCAGGGCCTGGCCTTTGTCTTTGTCAAGCCGGTAGCCGGGTGGAACGGCACCCGGTCTCAGACCGCCGAATTAACCGCTTCCGCGGGCGCCGCCGGCGATCATTTCGGCTCTTCGGTGGCCATCGGCAGCGACACCGCTTTGGTGGGGGCGCCTGCTTCCACCGTCGGCCTCAATACCGGCCAGGGCCTGGCCTTTGTCTTTGTCAAGCCGGTAGCCGGATGGAGCGGCGTCCGGTCTCAGACCGCCGAATTAACCGCTTTCGGAGGCGCCGCCGGCGATCATTTCGGCTCTTCGGTCGGCATCGACAGCGATGCCGCCTTGGTCGGGGCGCCTGCTTCCGCCGTCGGCCTCAACACCGGGCAGGGCCTGGCCTATGTCTTTTCCAGGCCGGTGGCCGGGTGGAGCGGTACCCGAACTCAGACCGCCACCCTGACCGCCTCCGGCGGCGCCGCCGGGATCGGTTTCGGGTCCTCGGTAGCCATCCGCAGCGACATGGCCCTGGTGGGGGCTCCCAGCTCCACCGTCGGCGTAAATGCCGGCCAGGGATCGGCCTTCGTGTTTGTCAGGCCCATCTTGGGATGGAGCGGGACTCGAGGACAGACGAGAGAATTGACCGACTTCGGCGGGGCCGCCGGCGACAGGTTCGGATTTTCGGTAGCCATCAGCAACGACACGGTTCTGGTCGGAGCCGATGGCCGTAACGCCAACCAAGGCGCGGCCTACGTATTTACCGGGGGAACGGGACTGAACTTTTTCTTTATGCCCCTCATCCTAAGGGATAAATCGATCTAAAAGGCCCTTAGGATCTGTAAACAAATAACCTTGACAAAGCGACCCTACAACCGTTCGCCCTGAGCTGCGAGCCTGTCGAGCAGTCGAAGGGTGAACGATACGGCCATGCTTCGACAGGCTCAGCATGAACGGAGATACCGCGGCATTGTACAGCTTATTTCTTGACGGGTTCTTACCGTCCCCAGGGGCGGGCGAATAAGGCCGTCCAGTAGATGCGGCATTCGCCTCCCCGGACCAGGCCGATGCCGACTTCTGTATAGACCGGATCAAGCATGGTTGTCCGGTGGCTGGCACTGTTCATCCAGGTCAGCAGGATTTTTTCCGGGGAGTCTTGACCGCAACCGATGTTTTCCCCGAAGGCCTTCCAGGCAAATCCCGCCCTTTCCAATCGCTCCTGTGGACCCCATCCGTCCAGGTTGGTATGGGAGAAGAAATTTCCCGCGCTCATTTCGCGGCTGTGGGATCGAGCCACTTCACCCAGAACTCGCGAAGGCTTCAAGGACCGCAACCCCGCTTTTGCCCTGGATTGATTGATCAATACCAGGAGCCGGCCCTCCGGGTCGGAATGTTCCGTGGGCTTCAACGACTGCCCTTTCGCCGCCAGGAGATCGGATGATTCGCCCTCGGCGAAAGAGAGAGGAGCGAGAACCAGAATGAAAAAAAGGAGGAAAAGGAGAGAAACGAGTGTTAGGGAAAAAACAGGACCAATATCATAACATCGGATAGCTTCATTTATTTTATTTCCCGACATTTTCGTTTATCTCATTTCTAAAGCGAATCGAGCGTGAGCGCCCACTACTATGACTATTCCACCGAATCCGGCAGGTCGAGGAGAAACCGCCATACCGGTTTCACCTCGATGATTCCGGTTTCTACGTCGATCCGCTCGTCCTCGTTCCGGGTCACAATGGTTCCGGTTTTCAAGCCCAATTCAGCCATAGCCTCGCTCAACGACGTCGTTTCCCGGTTTCGCGTCTGAGGGTCGGCCAGAGACTCACACACTTGGACCAGCATCCGCGGTCGCCCTTGCAAGGGAACGACAAAGTCTACCTCCCGGGCGGTTCTAGTCTTGCAATAGTAGAGCTCGGGGTGAAGACGCCGGAGTGCTGTGAACACCAGATTTTCCAGTAGATGCCCGGAGTTGACCAGAACCCCTGATGACACGGAGGTGACCAAGGAGTGATCGACGCAATAAATCTTTTTTGGGTTGGTGTTGCTGCGTGCCAGCGACGCGTCGAATATTCGTACGGTGAACAAAAAGTAGGCATCTTCGAACCACTCCAGATATTCCGACACCGCCGACTTGGGAGCCTTGTGGCCCAACGACTTGAGATATCCCGTGAGACTGTTGACGGAGTAAAGTGATGCCGTGTTGTCCACCAGCCAGTGCGAAAGGTCGGCCACGGCCTTCGGGTGCGGAATATCGTATCGCTCGACCAGGTCCCGAAACAGGATCGTGTGAAAGTATTCCTGGTGTGTCTTGATCCGCAGGTTTCGGGAGAGGCCGGCAACCTCGGGGAAGCCGCCGGTCTCCCAGTATTCCTCGAAGGCTTTCTGGACGAGAAGCCGTTTCTTGGTCGAAAAGGCTCCCCCGCTCTCGATTCCTTGGTAGTCCAGAAATTCCCGGAACGAAAAGGGAAACATCTCCCAAGACAACGCCCGCCCGCGCATCTGGGTGGCGATCTCTTTCGATAGCATCCTGGACGACGAACCCGTTAGATACACCTCACATTTCTCAGTGCGCATCAATCGGTCAACAAAGGGCTCCCATCCTTGGGCCGCCTGAATTTCGTCGAAGAAGCAGTAGACCGTCTCCGTGTTCTTCTTCTCCGGGTAGACGGAGTAATAGGCTTCAGCGATCAGGCCAAGGTTGTCCTGCCGCAGATCGTGGAGGCGATCGTCGAAAAAGTTCAGGTACAGAATGTTCTGCCGCGGAACCCCTCCTTCCATCAGTCGCTGGATAACCTGGAAGAGGAAGGTCGATTTGCCGCTCCGACGCACCCCGATGCAGACGGTCGCCTTGCCGCGAACCGTCTCGATATGCAGACGGCGGGGCACGCCGGTCTCCAGCGGAATTTCCTGAAAATCCAGAATAATCGATTTGATCGTTTCTATCACAAGGCACTCCCGGTCACGATTATGGCCAATAACTGTTATACCCGGTCATAATTATTACTGGTTTAGCCTACAACCGTCAATAAAAAATTCCGGATTTAATTCGGTTGAATCCAGGAGATGGGTGATGAAGTTCCCATCGGTGGCAGGCGGTAACACTCTGGCATTCCAGAAAATGTCATTATACGGGGCTGCCCCTCCGACCTTATCGATCTTCATTCGGCCTCAAAAGTGGGGATTTTGTAGCGCACCCCCTGGGTAGCCGCTGCTTTCCCGCGCGGATTCTCAAGGAGTTGTCGGCGCGTAAGGGCCTGGCTGTGAAGCGGGCGGCCTTGGAGCCGGGATCTGCTCTTGGGAACTCGACGGTAGCTGCATCCGATGTTCGGGTACCCATCTACCGTTTACGTACTGACCCGGTACCGTGACCCATGATCCTCCAGATCCTCCGCTATAACTCGGTGGAGGTGGGGGTGGTGGGGCGTAGGTCCGCGCCGGCTGGCGTACGGCACCGGGGATCTGGTTTCCCTTCGAATACATGCATTGCTGATAGGCTATGTCATAGCGCCTCTGGAGCTGATACCCGGAAGCGGCGCCCTCGCTGGCTCCGATGGAGCTTCCGCCGAGAAGGCCGGCCCCCGCACCGATTGCCGCACCGGCACCTGCGTTACCCGTGGCAGCACCGACCAAAGCACCCAGTCCGGCCCCGACCATCGTTCCGACGACCGCTCCGGAGGCCAGGTTTTCATTGGCGGTTTGACTTGGCGATGTTCCTCCGATTTGCCGTTGGGCCCAATCTCTGCAGACACCGTCATCAGCCATGAACACCTCAAAGGGCTTTCCCGGACTGGGCATCACCGTGACGGTCGGTCCTGTCGGCATCGTTGCACATCCGCTCAGCACCACGACCGTCGAAGAGGACGAGAAGACCTGGTTTCCAGTTCATGTTACCTCCCTTCTTTTCCCGGCCCGGGAGGAGTCGGAACCACCCTCGTCCACCCACCCGGACAGTTTGCGATGTAAGGGTAATACCCTTGAGGATCCTGACAGTAGTACCAATAGGGGTCTGGCTCCGGTTCGACGTAGGCAGGAGGCTGGGCAGTATCCGGATAATAAGGAGATGGGTCGTAATAAGGATAGGAAGGGTAGTAAGGGTAATAATAGGGGTAAGGATAGGTACCGTACGGATAGTAGTAGGGGAACCCAAAGTATCCGCCGAAGAAGAAGCGGGAACCGCCGTGGAAATGGCCTCGGCCATAATAGCCTCTGTGGCCACCATAATAGCCTCCGTGGCCACCAGATCCTCGATGCCCACCAGATCCTCCATGGCCGCTATAACCTCCGTGGACGCCGCCAGAACCTCCATGACCGCCAGCACTCCCCCCCCCACGCTGGGCATCTACCTCATTCGGTGACATTATTACGGTCAACAAAAAAAGGAGGCTTAATAAACCAATAAGCTTTTTCATCTTATATTCTCCTCTAAATCCTGGAGTAAGCACCAATTTCATTATGTTTAATTAGACAGTAGAAAGTTAAAAAAGTTAAAAATTATCCTCTTTCCTGCAAATCTGACTTCTCTCTTAAAATATAATCGTTTTTCTATCTTTTACAATGATGGGCCGTTATACCGAAAAAAGTTCGGATGGTTTTTCGAAAGATGGGGAAAGAAGGGTGGGATTATAAACTATGGACTGCGAAATCCGGTGACGGTTCAGTAACGGGTATTTTAATAATTTTAATTTACTTTCCTGTCATTTGATTTGCTGGCGGAAGTGCATGGGAATCGAACCCACCTGCCGCCCTCTCAGACGGCACACCGGATTTGAAGTCCGGGAGCCCCACCAGTGAGCTTTCCACTTCCGTAGAAAAAGATTATAAACTTCCGGACCGGCTAAGTCAAGCAAACCGGGGTTTCAAAATCGAGGCGCTTCTCTTTCTATTTTTACCGTTATTTTTTTGAGGAAATATATTAAGATAGCAAATAGGCCGTTTTATGAAAACCACTGATGATTACAGGGCAAAATTCATTTAGGCCTTGCACCCCCAGGTTACGAAAATGCCCAAACCGACCGCCTGGCCGCCTTTTGGCGCGAAAAATTAACTCCTACCAGGAGATGAATGATTGGAAGAGGCAATACCTGATGGAAATAGCTCGCAATGGTGGCCTTAAGTAGGATGAACTGATTAACCTTTTCAACTACACCGTGTACGCTACCTGCTCATTGGAGGGCAAGCGGTGCGCTTGGAGGGCATGCCTCGGTTTTCCATGGACTGGGATTTTTACATTCCCCCCAGGGATTTGGAAAACATTCAAAAGATCAATACGATCCTTGAAGGTGAACTGGATCTCACTCTCCTGCCCCTGGGAGCAGGGTGAGAATTTTATTCAAACCTATCAAACCCGATGGGGCATCGTCCAATTCCACCTGGCCGGTCCCGGGTTGCCGAAGTTCGAAGAAGCGGAGGCCCGAGCGGTGATCCACGAGACGGAGAACCGGACGCCGGTCCGATGCCTTTGTAGAAATGACCTTCTTGAAAGTAAAAAGAAAGCCGCCCGCCCCCAGGATGTTCTGGATATTGTCTTTCTGGAAAACAAAAAAGAAAACGGTCCTTCTTGATCGGGTACCGCTCTAATAATCTCTGCCAGAAAGATGACCGGTTTTCTCGCCGAGTCGATATCCCCATGTTCATAGGCAAACACCCGATCGTTCACCCCTACATCCTGGCCCCCCTGGCCGGGTATACGGACCTGCCTTTTCGGCTGCTGGCCCGGCGCTTGGGCTGCGGGCTGGCCTATACCGAGATGATCAGCGCCGAGGGCCTTTTTCGACAAAAATCCCTGACCCTGGAACTGCTCGAAAGAGACCCGGCCGATCATCCTTTGGCCGTCCAGCTCTTCGGCGGGCGGCCCGAGGCGTTGGCCCGGGCGGCTGCCTTCCTGGAGGATTGGGGGGCGGATATCATCGACCTCAACCTGGGGTGCCCGGTAAAAAAAGTGGTTAAGACCGGAGCGGGCTCGGCCCTGCTGAAAAACCCTTCTCAGGCGCAGGCTATTTTTAAGGCCGTCCGGCGAGCCACCTCCCTTCCCCTGACCGTCAAGCTCCGTTCGGGCTGGCGCCCGGAAGAGCCCACCGGGTTGACGGTGGCCCAGATGGCCGAGGATTGCGGGTTTGCCGCCGTGGCCCTGCACCCCCGTTGGGCGGTGCAAGGCTTCACCGGACAAGCCGACTGGGCACTGGTGGCTGAATTAAAAAAGCGGCTGACCATTCCGGTGATCGGCAACGGGGACATCCTGGACGCCGCTCAGGCCGTGACCTTGCGGAAGGAGACCGGTTGCGACGGGGTCATGATCGGCCGCCAGGCCCTTCGAGCCCCCTGGATCTTCGGACAGATAGAGGCCCTGGAAGCCGGTCGGCCGGTGATCGACCCTGACTTGAAAACCCGAAGGGGCCTGGTCGATGACTACCGCCACTGGATTCTGGCCCATTATCAGGGAAACGCCCAAATCAAGGCCCTGAGGCGGGCTTTGTTCGTGCTCACTAGGGGACTTCCCGGGAGCGGTCAGTTCCGGCAGCAGGTCGGGCTGGCCCGGACCCAAGAGATTCTACTGGACCTTTTTGAACTGTTCTTCGCCGGATTGGAAGACCGGGAGACCGGAGCAGGTCGCTAACCGAAAATGAAAGTTCGCCTAGCCAAAACCGCCGGATTCTGCATGGGAGTGCGACGGGCCATGGAAATCGTCCTGGAGGCCGCCCACCGCCATCAGGACCCGATCTACACCCACGGTCCCCTGATCCACAACCCCCAGGTCCTGCGGATGCTGGAGAAAAAAGGAATTGCCGTTTTGGGCGACCCTTCCGGTAAAAAACCAGGGACCGTGATCATCCGGGCCCACGGCGTTCCGCCCCAGGAATATGAAAAACTTGAGCGGGCCGGTTTCCAGGTCATCGACGCCACCTGCCCCCGCGTCATTAAAGTCCAGGCCATTATCAAACGCTACACCGAGGAGGGCTATACCCCCATTATCGTGGGCGATCAGGATCACCCCGAGGTCATCGGGCTTCTGGGTTACTCTCAAAACAAAGGGATCGTGATTTCCGACCTGCGCCAACTGACGCAACTGCCCTCTCTGGAGCGAGTGATCGTGGTGGCCCAGACCACCCAGGACGAAACCCTCTTTGAGGAGGTGGTGGAGGCCTTGAAGGGTCGCTATCCCGACCTGAAGGTCTTCAATACCATCTGCAACGCCACCCATGAACGCCAGCAAGAGGTCCGGCAGTTGGCCCGGGAGGTGGACGGCCTGATAGTGGTCGGAGGGTTTAACAGCGGTAATACCAGTCGCCTGGTAGGAATCGCCCGCTCGGTCGGCACTCCCTGCGACCAGGTGGAAACGGAGCAGCAGGTCGACCGGGAACGACTAAGCCGGCTGAAAACCATCGGGGTCACGGCCGGGGCTTCCACGCCCAACTGGATGATCCGCAAAGTCGTCCAGGAAGTGGAATCCATTCGCAGCCAAAGCGTTTCCTCTTTCAGGGCTGTCCTTTTCAACTTGGTCCGGATCCTTTTAAAAAGCAACCTGATGGTGGCCCTGGGGGCCGCCGGCTTAAGCCTGGCCTCTTCCCGGCTTCGACAAATGCCTCTGAGCGCCCTTTATTTCATCATCACCTTTCTCCATATCTATGCCCTGCACATTCTGAATCACCTTCTAGATACCGAGGCGGCCGAATACAACGATCCGGACCGTTCCCTCCTCTACCAGCGGCATCGAGGTCTCTTTATGACCACCGGGGTGGGCGCAGCCGCCCTCTCGCTGTTCTTCACCTGGCGTCTGGGCTGGCTCCCTTTCGTCCTCCTTTCGGCCATGACCATTTTGGGGATCCTGTACAGTTTTCGCATCGTCCCGGCGGTTTGGGGACATTTTTCGGGGTTAGAAAAAATAAAAGACATCCCCGCCTCCAAATCCCTGTCCGTGGCCCTGGGCTGGGGTGGGGTCACCACCCTGATCCCGGTCCTGGCCGAAAGAACCTGGATGGACCCGAACATTTTTTTTATTTTGTTAATCATCTGCAGCCTGGTGTATATTCGCTCCGGCCTTTTCGATATCCTTGATATCCAGGGGGACTTGATTGTGGGGAAAGAAACCCTGCCGATTCTGGTCGGAGAGAAAAAAACCATAAAATTACTGGAAGGGTTGGGCGCCGTCACCTTATCCCTTCTAATCCTGCTCAGCCTGATGGGAAGGATCCCTTCTTTCGGGCTCTGGCTTCTCCTTCCCGCCAGCTACCTCTTTTTTTTCCTGATTTTGTTTGAGAAAAAATACGCCTTGCCCGGAGGAATTTATTTTGAGGCCCTGGTGGAATTCACCTTTATCCTATCGGGAATACTGGCCGTCATCGTCCCTTGAGCCGATGCCTCCCCTGATCAGCGTGATCATTCCCACCTTCAACCGGGCGGCCTGGGTTCGGGAGGCCGTTGATTCGGTTCTGGCGCAGACTTTTCAGGATTTTGAATTGATTGTGGTGGATGACGGCTCCACCGATGCTACCGGGGAAGGGCTCATTCCCTACGGCGATCGCCTGCGCTATATGGTTCAGACCCGGCAGGGAGTCAGCGGCGCCCGGAACCGGGGACTGGAAATGGCCGCCGGGGAGTGGCTGGCCTTTCTCGATTCGGATGACCTCTGGCTTCCACAAAAATTGGAAATCCAGATCGATTTCCTTAACCGGAACCCGCAGGCGGAAATCTGTCAGACCGAGGAAATCTGGATTCGGCACGGCCGCCGGGTGAATCCCCGAAAAAAACACCGGAAACCTTCGGGGGACATCTTTGCCCCCTCCTTAGCCCTCTGCCTGGTCAGCCCTTCGGCCGTGATGCTGAAAAAGGACCTGCTCAAAGAAGTGGGTTTTTTTGATAGATCGCTGCCGGCCTGTGAGGATTACGACCTCTGGCTGCGGATCTCTTGCCGAAAACCGGTTTTTCTGGTGGAACAGCCTTTGGTGGTCAAACGCGGGGGGCACCCGGACCAGCTCTCCCGTTGTCTGCCCTCCCTGGATCGGTACCGTATCCAGTCTCTGGGGAAAATACTCGACTCGGGACTGCTGTCACCTCGACAATACGATCTGGCCCGGGAAGAGCTGGAACGTAAATGCCGGATCTATGGTGAAGGGTGTCTGAAACGGGGAAAGATCGAGGAAGGGAAGACCTACCTTCATTTACCGGCACGATGGGTAAATGCTCAAATTGCGACACCATCACCAAAAACCTAAAATCAGACTACCGCTTTAACGTAAATCTCCCGGACGATATGTTCGTCCAGAGCCACCGATGTCTCTCTGACTTGAATCACATAGGAAGGCCGCCGTTGTTTAAGCTGCACGGTGGTGCCCGGGATAATCCCCAGGGCGCTGAGCGGCGCCAATCGCCCTTTGACCTTGGTGGAAATGAAAACCACTTTCCCTTCCCGGCCCAGTTCGAGGTCGCTTAGGGGTTGGATCAGGGGCTGCACCTCCCGGGTCAGTTTATGACAGCAGGGACCCTTGGGAATCGGTTTTCCATGAGGGCAGACCGGCGGGTGCCCCAGAAACGAACAGACACTGTCCGTGACCGCCGGGCTAAGCAGGTGCTCCAGTTTGCAGGCCTCGGATTCAGCCTCTTCCTCGGAAAGCTCGAACAATTCCATGAGCAGCCGCTCGGTCAAACGGTGGCGGCGGATGATTCCTTCCGCTAGGGATTCTCCTTTTTCAGTCAAACGCAGGGCCTCCCCATCCACTTCCACCAGGCCATCGCTGGTCATTTGTTGCACCAAGGCCCGAGCCTCCGGGTCCCGGCTCTGCCCCAGCAGTTCCTGGAGCCCCGTAACGCCCTTCTCCCGTAGGGTCCAGATCAGCTCCAGGAGCTCATCGCACCCTTCTTCCTGGGTTTTGAGGATACGCCCGCCACGCCAATGAAGGCCCTGGCCGTTTTTTTCGGTTTGATCATGATGGGGTGACATGGCTCTTCCTTTTCTTGAATAGTTTTTTGATCAGGGTCACGGTCTTAGAATCCTTGGGAAAACTGTAACGGCAGTTCGGACAGCAAACCAGGTTGCAGTGCGTCCCCAGGGGACAGGCGCCCTGACAACTGCCGGGGTTAAAACCAAATTCGTGGCCGCACAGGGGACAGCGATAAAGAACCGGATCTTCCATCCTAAACCCCCACTAACTGATCTTCCAGCCCGAAAAAAACAGGGCCCAGTTCAGTAACCCTCCCACCAGCAGGGCGATGGAGATAACCACCGAGACAATGATCGAGGCTACCTTCCAGCCCCGTTCCTTGATGATCACGAAAAAATTCGCTACGCAAGGGACAAAGAGGGTGATGGTCACCAGGGCGACCAGGACCTGATTCTGGTTCAACAGCCCCTGCCGGGCGAGAGTGAAAAATCCCGCCGCTCCGTAGTCTCTTCGCAAAAACCCGATGATAAAGGAGCCGGTAGATTGAGACGGCAACCCCAGCCAGTGGACCACTACCGGGGTGGCCCATTGCTCCAGCACCGCCAGAGAACCCGTTTTTTCCAAAGTGAAAAGGACCAGGGTTCCTAAAATGAACAGCGGCACCGCCTCCTGGAGATACCACTCCAAGCGGGAGAGGGTCTTGATCAGGATATTGCTTAATTGGGGCCAGCGCAACGGGGGCAGTTCCAGGATAAATTGGGTGCAGTCTCCCGGGATCACTTGGGCCGCCAGAAAACCTACCAAGAAAATCACCCCGACAATGATCGCCACCCAGAGAATAATGACCCAGGCGGAAAATCCGGACAACATGCCCAGAACCACGGCCAGTTGCGCCGAACAGGGGACCCCCAGGGCCAGGAGCAGGGTGACAATGATTTTATCTTTCGGGGTCTCCAGGATCCGGGTGGTCATGGTGGCCATGGTATCGCAACCCAATCCCAGGATCATGGGCAGGATGGCCTTTCCGTTCAGACCCATCAGTCGAAAAATCCGGTTGCTCATGACCGCCAACCGGGGCAGATATCCGGAATCCTCCAGGAAGCCGAAGATCAGAAAGAAAAAAGTGACGATCGGCAGAATCAGGGCCAGGGCATAGGTCAGGGCCATGGTCAGGATGCCGTAAGACCCGACGAAAAGTTCCTGAACGAAGACCCAGGGTATAACCGCCTTGAACCAGCGGGAAAAAAAGGGATTGATATAGGTCCCAAAAACAACGTCTTCCATGAATTTGACGGCCATGTCCGCCCCCAGGACCCCGATGATCCAATAGGAAAGGTAAAGGACCAGTCCCAGCCCGATCCAACCATACACGGGGTGGGTGGAGAGATCCCCCAAACGCTGGCCCCAAGCCTGGTCGGCCCCCAGACGTTTGGACAAAACCTGCGACAATAAGGCTTCCACCTGTTCCAGCCGCTCCACGTTGATCCGATACCCAATGGGCTCCGGGAACAGGCGCTGGTAGCGGACGCAGATCTTTTCGACCTCTTGGATGGCCGCCGCCTCCAGATTCTTTTTCAGCCAGGATCTGAGGGTTTCGTCTCCGGACAGGAGCATCAAGGCCAGGGAACGGCCGCTGATCGGGGCCGGCGGAATCAGGGGTGTCAACTGTTCGACCGCCTCTTCGATGAGCGCCGAGTAGGTAAAACGATAGGTTGATTTTTTGGTCCTGGCCAGGTTGGGGAGGATTTGATCGAGACCTTTTTTTCGGGTAGCTACGGTGGGAAGCGCCTTTACCCCCAGGATTTCTTCCAGGATCGCATGTTGGATCTCTATACCTCGGCTTCTGGCCTCGTCCACCATGTTGAGCACGAGCACCAGGGGCAGCCCCATTTCGACGAGCTGCAGGGTGATCGTCAAACCCCGATTTAGATTTTTGGCATCCAAAACGGATAGCACGGTATAGTTTTTTTCCGCCAACAATATATCCCGGGTGACCTTTTCATCCTCTGAATGGGGGGTGAGATTGTTGATGCCGGGGGTATCCAAGATGGTAAACTTGTGATCCTTAAGAGAGGCGGATCCGGAGGATACTTCCACCGTTGTCCCCGGGTAGTTAGAAACCACTCGATAGGCGCCGGTCAAGTAATTGAAAATGACGCTCTTTCCCACATTGGGATTCCCCACCAGGATAACCTTGTCCGGGGTATGGGGAAGGGGTTCAGCTATTTTTTTTGGTCTGGTCATAACGATAAGCTATTCTGAGTCGGATTTTCTTCGCTGAGCGCAGTCCCGGCAATACCCGTAGAGTTCCAGGATATGGTGGGAAATGATAAAATGATGTTCCTGGGCCACCAGCCCTTGCAGGGATTCGATAGCCGGATTCTCAAATTCCAGGATCCGCCCACAACCCAGACAGATCAGATGATCATGATGTTTTCCATGAGGAATTGCTTCAAAGTAGCTTGTTTGCCTGTTAAATTTTCTTTCAGTGGCCAAACCGCAACTGGTAAGCAACTTTAAAGTCCGATAGACGGTAGTCAGTCCAATCCGGGGATCTTTTTTCCGTACCGAAGCCAACAGCTCCTCGCTGGAACTATGCCCTTGGTGGGAAAGAAATATTTCCACAATCAGGTCTCGCTGGGCACTCTGCCGAAGCCCCTGGGATTTGACATATTCTTTGAATATTTGTTTATCCATAATGAAAATGAATTTCATTTTCATTATAATCATAATTGGCCAACTGTCAAATTATTATTTTACAGGACTGTATTCTAATAGATTTCTAAAGGGCGAAGAAACTCCCGCCGGATCCAGGAAATTCAGCCCGCCTTGGCGGGAGCGAACCCCGGCCTTCGTCGGGCTGGCGGCCTAAGAGCTTATTGCGAACGTATAGGGTCTTAGGGGAACTTCAGAGAGAGGGGAAACACAATATGGATTTCTCAAACAACATTAATTAAATCTTTAAGAATAACAAATTTATATCCACGTTCTTTCAAGTTTTGAATTATTATGGGTAGGGCCTCCAAAGTCTGGGTTCGGTCCCGATAGAAGCCGACTCCCCCGGCATCGTGGAGGATGATGATAGCCCCATTGCGGGTTTGGTCCAGGACCGTCTGGATGATATATTCCGTTCCCGGAAGGGACACGTCACTGGCTTTGACCGATCCATTGATAATGGGCAACTTCAATTCCTGGCAGACTTCGACCAGGTCATTGGAAACCCACCCCAAAGGCGATCGAAAAAATGAAGGGGTGCTGCCCGTAATCCGATGGATAGTCTCCTGGGTTGAAACGATTTCCTGACGTATCCGTTCGGCCGACAACCAGGGCAGGTAGAACAGGTGATTATCGGAATGGTTTTCGATTTCGTGGCCTTGGGCTTTAATCTGTTGAACGATTTCCGGATAGGAGCGGGCTTGCCGACCGATAAGAAAAAAAGTGGCTTTGACGCCGAAGGTTTCCAGGATTTTCAGCACCCCCGGGGTATAAACCGGGTGTGGCCCGTCATCAAAGGTCAGGGCCACTACTTTTTCTTCGGTCTGGCCTCTGAAATAAACGCCCTGGCAGCCCCCCAGAAATACTAGAAGGAGAACCAGGGGGAAAATGATATAGAATACCTTCAACTTTTTCACTTGTGCCCTCGAACCTAAACTAGGTATTTATTGATTATGAATGCTGCCCATATCCCTGGCAATCAAAAAGTGCACCGTTCCGCCGGAGCGTACCCGTTGAATAGACGGGAAAAGGTTCTGATAGCCCTCATCCTGTCCGGGGCGGCGATCCTGGTCTTTTTTTATCTGGCCCAATTTCAGCAGACCCCCTATGGCCGTTTCCTGCTGGTGGACGCCAAAGTCTACCACCAGAAAGCGCTCCAAATTCTTCAGGAAGGCGGACTGGGAAAAGGGGCTTTCTATCAGGCCCCCCTCTATCCCTATATCCTGGCGGGGATCTATGCCCTCGTGGGGGTCAAGATCATGCTGGTCCAGGCCGTCCAGGGCGGTCTTTTCCTCCTGTCGGTTTATCTGCTTTTTCAGATCGGCAAAGCGCTTTTCGGTCCCCTCACCGGTTTATTGAGCGCCGCCCTGGCCGCCCTCTACGGTCCCTTCGCTTACTACAGCGGTCTCCTGCTCAAGGAAAGCTGGTCTATTTTTTTCACCTGCGGCCTGCTGCTTTTATTGATCAAAGCCGCCCGATCCCGTAAGAGTCTATTATTCTACGGAGCCGGTCTGCTCCTGGGTGTAAACCTGGCCCTTCGCGAAAACTATTTCCTCGTGCTGATCGCCCTCTGCCTCTGGACCCTCTCCTTGGCCCCCTCGGATGGTCCCCCTGATTCCCCATCCTGGACAGTCCGGGTTTTTTCTCGTTTCCGGCCGGCCCTGCTTCTGATAGTGGGCGTATTCACCTGCCTGGCGCCCTTTATGATCCGGAATTATATGCATTCCGGGGAACTGATCCTGACCAGCTACCAGGCCGGAGCCAATTTTTATATCGGGAACAATCCCCAGGCCAAGGGGTTTTACACCCGCCTGGATTTTGTCCGAGCCAACCCTGAATTTGAGGAAATAGATTTCCGCTCTCGGGCCGAGAAGATCATGGGGCGACCTCTTTCCCCTTCCGAGGTCTCCCGGTTCTGGTTCCGCCAGGGTCTTCAAGCCTTTCGGGACGACCCCTGGCTCTTCCCGAAACTCCTGGGTCTCAAATTGTTTCTTTTCGCTCACAACTACGAGATCCCGGATAATTACGATTACGCTTTCATGCGCTCTCTGACCCCAGCCCTTTATCTCGGATTTATCCCCTACGGCTTACTGCTGGCCCTGGCCTTGATGGGAATTTTTTTCTCCCGTCGTCGGGACCCGGCCTTCACCTTGCTTTATTTTTTCCTGGCCGGTTACGTTCTTTCGGTGATCCTTTTTTTTGTCACCTCCCGTTACCGAATCCCGATCGTCCCGGCTTTGATCCCCTTTGGCGCTTTCGCGGTATGGAACGCCCGCCGGATCATTAGGACGCTTACCCGGTCCGGACAGGTTTTTTCAGCCGCCCTTTTCCTGCTGCTCCTCTACGCCCTTTTTCAACCCTATACCGATCCCAGGGATTTTTCCGTCCCCCATTATAAGCTGGGTATTGAATACGAAAGGGCCGGACAATGGGATCAAGCCCTCAGCCATTATCAGCGGGCCTTGACGGTTCGCCAAAATGATCCCCGGTTTCATCTGGCCTTCGGACGTGTCAAAGAACAAAAGGGCGATCTCGACCAGGCACTGGATTCGTATCGGAAGGCCCTGCCCTGGATCCCGTATCCCTGGAGGGCCACGCCGGACTGGCCGGAGCCTACGCCCGCCAAGGAGCGGTCCTTGAGGCCATTCGGGAATACCGAGAAGCCCTGCGAATCAACCCCGAGGCCGCCGAGGTTCACAACAATCTAGGAATTCTCTTCGCCCGGCAAGGGCACCTCCCGGAAGCGATCGCCGCTTACCAGGAGGCCATCCGGTTGAATCCCAACCTGGCGGAGGCTTACAATAACCTGGGGGTCGTCTACTGGCAGAAGCGCTCCCTGTCCGCGGCCCGGGAGGCTTTCCAGGAGGCCTTGAAACGGGATCCCCGCCATCCGGCCGCCCGGGCCAATCTGCATCGTCTGTTATCCTCCAGCCCCGGCTTTTGAGAACCTTTTAATAAAAGGTGATAGTTTTTTTTGGCTAACTATTAAAAATATGGTATGAGTGTCCGATACATTCCATAGATAATGACGCATCACTTTAACCTGCTCTCCTTAGGAGGAACCCCCATGCATCGACCGTCTCGAAAAGGACCCATGCTTATCGCTCTGATCGTAGTCGCCTTTTTGATAGCCGGTTTCACGGGCTGCAGCCGGGAGGCCAAGTTGGCCCGCCACTGGAAAAAAGCCGAAAAATATCTTTCCGAAAACAAAATCAACGAAGCCATCATTGAATACAAGAATGTGGTCCAGCTCGACCCCAAGGATGCCAAGGCCCATTACAAATTAGGCCTGGCCTATCTCCGGGTCCGCAACCCGCAGGCGGCCTTTTCCGAGTTTTCGAAAAGTGTGGATTTGGACCCCAACCTGAGCGACGCCCGGCTGCAACTCGGCTATCTATACCTTCTGGCCAAAGATGTCCCCAAGGCCCGGGAGCAGGTGGAGAAAGTCGTTTACAAGGAACCCGAAAACCCCACGGCCCATCTTTTGAACAGCACCCTCTACGCCGTGGAAAAGAACCCGGACCAAGCCATTGCCGAGGCCCGCAAAGCGATTGAAAAGGACCCGAAAAAAATAGAGGCCTACCTGCAACTGGCCAACCTCTACCTTCTGAAAAAGGACCTGGTCCAGGCCGAACAGACCCTCAAGGAGGCCTTGAGAATCGATCCCAAATCGCTGCAGGCCCGTTATGCCCTGGCCGGCTTCTATCAACAGACCGGGAAAAAAGACCAGGCGGAGGCCGAATTGCTGGAGGCCGTCAAAACAGCCCCCCGGGATATTGGACCGGTTATGAACCTGGGGCAATATTACGCTTCCCTAAACAAGCCGGAGGAGGCCGAAAAACAGTTCCTGAAGGCCGTGGAGCTGGATCCAAAAAAAATCCCGACCCAACTGCATTTGGCTGATTTTTACCTGGCCTGGGGGAAGAAAGAAAAGGCCGTCGAAACCCTTCAAAAAATCCTGAAAGAGGACTCGAAGAATATCCCTGCCATGGCCCGTCTGGCCGAAATCGCCCTGAAAGACAAGAAATTCGATCAGGCCTCGGGACAGGTGGAGAACATTCTCAAGACCAATCCCAAAAGCCAGGAGGGAACTTTCCTTAAGGGGCGGCTGCATTTGGCCAAAAAAGAGTTTAAAGAGGCCATTGGTCTTTTTCAGCCCTACCTGAAGGAGAACCCCAAGTCTGCCATGGGCCATTACTTTCTGGGACTGGCGTATTTGGGCAATAACGATGCCCAGCAAGCCAAAAATGAGCTGGGGGAGGCCATAAAACTCAATCCCCGGTGGGACGAGGCGCGCCTGCTGATGGCCGACCTGCACCTTCGGGGCGGCGCCCCTGATCTGGCCATCGAACAGGCGCAAGGCGTCTTAAAAAACAATCCCAAATCATTTCAGGCCCTCCTGCTGTTAGGAAATGCCGCCGTGATGAAAAAAGATGCCGCGGGCGCGGCCAAGGCCTTTGACGAAGCCATTCAGGCGGCCCCTCAGAACCCGGTGGGATATTTTCAAAAAGGTCGGGTGTTGTTGGCCCAGAAAAAAGAAAAAGAAGCGGTGGTGCAATTGGAAAAGGCCCTTTCCCTGCAGCCCAACTACCTGGAGCCGCTCAACCTGCTCGTCGGTCTGTATGTCAACCAGAAGGATCCGAAGAAGGCCGTTCAGCGGGTGGAGGCCCAGATCCAACTGAACCCCAAAAACCCGTATTTCTACAACCTGCTGGGCAGGCTCCAGGAACTCAATAAAGATTTGGAAAAGGCCGAAGCCGACTACAAAAAGGCGGTGGAACTGGAACCCAATGTGACCGGGTTTCACCTTTCCTTAGCCGGTTTCTACGCCCGTCACAGCCTGGTGGACAAGGCCGTCAA
This sequence comes from uncultured delta proteobacterium, assembly GCA_963746605.1. Lineage (GTDB taxonomy): Bacteria > Desulfobacterota > RBG-13-43-22 > RBG-13-43-22 > RBG-13-43-22 > CAVQSS01. The sequence goes on along the minus strand of CAVVCH010000061.1, from coordinate 287,957 downwards.
GGAATTTAACCTGGCCTTGCAACAGAACCCCAATGCCCTGCCCGCGCTCATGGGCCTGGGTATCCTCTACCAGGGGCAGAATCAAATCGACAAAGCCAAAGAGTTTTACCAGAAGGCCCTGAAGGTCAATCCCAAGTTTGCCCCGGCGGCCAACAACCTGGCTTACCTGTATGCCGACAAGGGGGAGCATATCGACGAGGCTTTAAACCTGGCCCAGAGCGCCAAAGAGCAGTTCCCGGAGGATCCGTCCATTTCCGACACCCTGGGCTGGGTTTACTACAAGAAAAACATATACACCCGGGCGATCGTCTATTTCAAGGAGGCCCTGGAAAAAGTCAAGGACAACCCCGTGATCCACTACCACCTGGGGATGGCTTATTTCAAGAACAACCAGAACGACCTGGCCCGGGCCGAGTTGAAGCGCGCGCTGGAACTGGACCCCAAGTTTTCAGGAGGGGACGAAGCCAAGGCCACGCTGCAGAAGATCAAATAGATAGAGAACTCCAATACGGCCTGGTTGAAGGCCCCGGCCTGCTCCACGCTGGACAAATGGCGGGCCCCCGGCAGGATGACCAGCTTCGAATCAACAATACGCTCCTGGATGTCCCGGGCGGCGCTGACGGGCGTCCCCGGGTCCTCCTCGCCGACAACAATCAGCGTGGGGATTTGGATCTTCCCGAGTTTCTCCAGATAGTCCAGCTCCATGATCGCCTGGCTGCAACCCGCGTAGCCGTTGATGGACGTGGCCAGGAACTGGTTCCGAATTATTTCTAAAATCGGTGGATTCTGTCGTAAAAATCCGGTGTAAACCACCGCTCCAGGGTAGCTTTCAGCAGTGGAGCCAATCCATCTCTCCGGACTTGTTCGATCCGTTCCTGCCAGATTTTCCTGGAGCCCGGGGGATTGGCGGCCGCGGTATCGCACAAGATGAGGCTCAACAATCTGTCGGAGTGAACCAACCCCAGGGCCTGCCCGATCATCCCTCCCATGGACATGCCGATGAAATGGACCCGGGAAAGAGCCCAACCCATCCAAGAGCCCGATCACATCTTCAGCCAGGATTCAAAGGTATACAGTCACCGGGCGCGGCCTCGCTCCCGCCATGCCCCCGGGTGTCGTAACGCAACACGCGGAAATAGAGGTTCCAGGGACGGCGTTGCGGCTCCCACATGACCAGGCTGGAGCCCAGCGAGTGGCTGAGCACCCCACCGGCCCCTCTTCTTGCTCCAGGGTCTGAGGTCATAAACCAAAACGAACCCGCTAGCGGGATTAATTCCAGGGTTTTCCCCTTTCATAATTTCCCTTCCCATAGCCGGCCATCAATCCAGACTTCCTGCAGCCTAACCAACCCTTGCCGAGGCGTCTTGGGAATACCCGCCCGCTTGTCGAAGGATAAAAATCCGCCCCCATACTATCAACAGCCAGATTGATCTTCGAATCCCTCTCCCCATGAGTCCCCTGCCAGGCTTCAAAGATGGCTAGGTTCTTAACGTCACCGCAGAAGCCCCTTCCCAGCCGGGAATATCAAAACGCACCCGGTTTTCATTGGCCTTGATCAACTTTGTTCCTTTCATCCAGCTCCTCCCAGCGAAGGTAGGCCTGTTCGATATCACGTTCCACCTGGACCAGTTGGGCCTTAATTCTTAGGACCTCCTCCTTCCCCTTTTTGTAGAGGCAGGGGTCGGCGCTGGTCCCGTAGAGTCTTTGTTGTTCCGATTCCAGGATGTTGATTCGTTGCGGCAGTCCTTCAAACTCCCGCTTTTCATTGAATCCCAGTTTCCGGGCCGTCAATGGTTTAGGCTTTTGAACTGATTTTCCCTGGCCTTTCTTGCCGGACCGAAGCGCCTCTCTTGGTTTCGGTCTTTGAACCAACCAGTCATCATATCCGCCGGCATATTCGCTGACCCGCCCCCCTTCTTCGAAGACGAGGGTGCTGGTAACCACCTGGTTCAGAAAGGCCCGATCATGGCTTACCAGCAGGAGGGTCCCCTGAAAGTCGAAGAGCAGTTCTTCCAGGAGTTCCAGGGTCTCGGCGTCCAGGTCGTTGGTCGGCTCGTCCAGCACCAGCACATTGGCCGGCTGAGTAAAAAGCTTGGCCAGTAAGAGCCTGTTTTTTTCTCCACCGGAAAGGACCTGTACCCGTTGACGGCTTTTTTCCGGTGAAAAGAGAAAATCCTGCAGATAGCCGATCACGTGGCGTGGCTGTCCGTTCAGCAGGACGAAGTCATTCCCCTGGCCGATATTTTCCATGACCGTCTTTTGCTCATCCAGCGGGATCCTGAGCTGGTCAAAATAGGCGGTCTGCAGGTGGGTGCCGTGGCGGACGCTGCCGGACTGAGGAGAAAGGTTCTTCAAAAGGATATTCAGCAAGGTGGTCTTGCCCGATCCATTGGGGCCGATAATTCCCACCTTGTCCCCGCGCATGATCAGGGTGGAAAAATCCCGGACCACGGGGGTTTCCTCATAGGCAAAGCTCACCCGGTTGGCCTCGATAACCAGTTTTCCGGTCTTTTCGGCGCCCTGAAGCCGTAGTTTGACATTTCCTATTTTTTCACGGCGGGTCCGGCGTGCTTCACGCAACCGGTACAAGGCCTGGACCCGCCCTTCATTTCTGGTCCGGCGGGCCTTAATACCTTGTCTGATCCAGGCCTCTTCCTGGGAAAGCTTTTTGTCGAGCAGCCCGTTTTGTGTTTCTTCGGCCTCCAGGACCGTCTGTCTTCGTTCCAGGTAGGTCCCGTAATCACAGTCATAAGAGAACAGGCGTCCCCGGTCCAGCTCCAATACCCGGGTTGCGATTTTCTTCAGGAAAGCCCGGTCATGGGTCACAAAGAGGAGGGTCTTGACATAACGCAGGATAAAGGCCTCCATCCATAAGATGGTCTCGATGTCCAGATGGTTGGTGGGTTCATCCAGCAACAGGATATCCGGCTCCAAGGCCAGGGCCCGGGCAAAAAGCGTTCGCCGTTTCATCCCCGCGGAAAGGTCGGCGAATTTGGCCTCAGGGGGAAGATGGGTCCTGGACAAAATCGTTTCGATCCGCCGGGAAAGAGCCGGCCAATCATCGGCCCCTGAAGGGACCTGCACTTCATCCCGCTTTTCAGGAATAGCGGAGATTCTCCCAGCCTCGGACCCTTGGCCGATTCGGTGGTATTCGGCCAGGGCCGGTCCTTTCGGGCCCAGGCCGCCGGCCACTACCTCGAAAATCGTTCCCTCAAATTCCCGGGGGACCACCTGGTCCAGGGAGGCCACGGTGAGGCCTTGCTGACGCCATATTTCGCCGCTGTCCGGAAGGATCTCTCCGTTTAAGAGTCTGAGCAAGGTCGATTTTCCTTCCCCGTTACGACCCAACAGACAGACGCGTTCCCCTTTTTCGATTTGAAGGCTGATATTTTCCAGCAGCGGGGGCTTAGAAAATCCCCAACACAGGTCCCGGGCGCCGATCAAAGCCATCCATTCATCCTCTCTGTCATGGGAAAATCAATGGATCTGATCTCGAAGCTGTCGGATCAGCGGGAGTCCCTGGGCGGGGTCCCGCAAATCAACCACCCCCAGAACGTATTTTCCTGCAGGCTGCAGGCACACCCCGCCATAAAGCGGGTCCTGGGCGCAAAGAATCTCAGGGACGGATTCCGCCTCTTTTTTCAGGGCAACCCCTTTTTCTTTCAGTGCCTTTTCATAAGCCTGAGCCGTGTGACGGGCCCCTTCCATCGAATCTTCCAGGAGAACAAAGATCCGGACCGGGCGACCGTCAAGCAGGGCCTGGGCGGTTAACCCTTTTTTGAAAAAAGGATAGCCCAGGACGCTCTGGGGGACATACTTTTCGGTTTTGGGGATCAGGGCGGGGATCTTAAGCAGGGTTAATTCCGGAGGACTTTTGGATGATGCCGGCAGATTCCTGGAAATCATACCGGCCAGATTCAGAAAAACCGCCCGGTCTTGTCGGACGGCACCGGAAGCGTTGAGTTGAACAAAGTACCGGCCCTGGCAAAACATCAGTTGCGACGGACTGACAAAACCCTCGGTACCGACCTTCACCGGATCGGCCTCCCGCTTGCGATAGTTGGCGTAAATCCCGAAGGCCTCCAGGTCTGAACCCATCTCGTAGACATCGGCGGCGATGCCCAGGTCTTGATTGCCGTCTTTAACGTAGAGGCCGGCGGTCAGAATCTTGAAGCCGAACTGAAGATACAGTTCGGCTTCCCCGTTGATATATTCGAAAAGGTCTTCCCCTGTGAATTTTTTGATCGGCCCCGCCAGTGCCCAACCGGGAGAGAAACCGGAAGCAGGCAGCATTCGTTTCTCCTGATCTTCAGCCGCCACGGCAAAGGTCGAGACCAGGCTCAGATAGAACAAACAGAGTATGGAAAGGACCGGAATAAACCTTCTCATACTACGCCAAAAGCCGCCTGGCCCGCTCCAGCTTGGCTGGAATATTGATCCCGTTTAGGCAAGAGGCCGTACATTCCGAACAATCCAGACAGGCCTTCAAGGAGGCCCGGGCGGGGATTTCCCGGTAGGTATCCACCGCCAGGTCCAGACTGCCGTAGGCCTCGGCGTACATCAGGCACGGTTGATGTCGCTGATGGCCACTCCCCGGGAGCAAGACCCTTCACAGCGGCCGCAGAGTTGGCAGTAGGTGGTGCTGATGGCCTGGCCATACCGTTTCAGGATCTGCTCATCACGCCGGGTTAAGGCCAGACCCATGACCGAGGTATCCTCTTTGAGCTGCGCCAGATCCTTCATTCCCGGGATGGCCGCCGTCACATTCGTGTCCTGAAGGGCCCACTTTAGAGCGGCCTGGTGAGGACTGACTCCATCCAGGGCCGCGGCCTGATAACCGCCGGCCTGGGTCTTCATGGCCACCACCCCGATGCCGGCCTTGGGCCGCCCGGGCAATGGCTTCCTTCACTCCCCGGCCGCTCGTGAAATTATATTTCACCAGCACCGTATCAAAAAAATGGTCCGGATCGTCTACCAAGGCGTTGACTACCTCGGCCTCATCGGTGTGGGTGGTCACGCCGAAGAACCGGACCTTGCCCTCCTGGCGCAATTTGACCAGGGCTTCCCGGACTTCCGGGAGGAAGGCCCTCTCCTTGTCCTTGCCGGTGAGATTGTGGAGCTGGATCACATCGACGTGATCCGTCTGGAGCTCGGTGAGGCTCTCCTCAACGTCCCGAAAAATTTCCTTTTTAGTACGAGACGCGGGCCGGACTTTGGTGGCCAGGTAAATAGTATCCCGCCGCCCCTTGATCGCCTGGGCCACGATCCCTTCGTTCTTGCCGTTCATATACCGCCGGGCCGTGTCGATATAATTGATTCCCTGGTCCAGGCCGGCCCGGATGACTTCCGACTCGGGAGTCAGCATGGCCCCAAAGCTGACTACCGTGATTTTCAGACCGGTCCGGCCCAGGGTCCGGTAAACCGGCGCCGGATGTTCGGATGAACCGGTGGCGGCCGCCGAGACGAAATCCGGCCATCCTCCCAGGCAGGCCGCCGCTCCGGCCCCGCCCCATAAACCGGCTTGGATAAACTCCCTTCGACTCAATTTTCGGTTATTCTCATCCATGTGCGTCACTCCTTCCGGTAAAGGATTGGACACCCTCTCATCATTCAAGAGCTCGAATGACCTTATCGTTTACTCAAATGGACCCTGGAATTCAGACCACCAATAATTGTCGGACCTCAGCCAGACAGCCCTCCGCCCATTGGTCCAGCAGCGCATTCGCGGTGGCGTTGATGGGATGGGGGATCAACACAAACGGATAATCCGGAAACCCGTGGGCCAGGGCCATGGCCTTGCCGGAGGACAGGAAGGGTTCGGTGCAGATCACCGCCGTGGGTTTGCCCAGCTTCTCCATGATGATGCCGTCGAGCACACTGCCCGAACTGCAGGAGCCTCAGTCCCCGATCCCGGCAATGACCACGTCGCATTGCCCGGCCAGAATAATGGCCGCTTCGGCCGGGATGCCGTCGGGATACGGATGGCTTCCGAACGTAGACGTGACCGGCCGTTTCCTCCTCCGCCTGCAATCTTTCCAGGATCCTTTTCAACAAATAATCGGAATTTTTTTTGCCGTTGTCAATGACCCCCAGGATCTTCCCCTTAAGTTTTTCCGGTCTCGGCGCCAGGGAAAAACTGGTTTTTATTGGTTCGTCCGTGGGGTCCAGCACGATATAAGGCATGGCCGTCCTCTCCGATTTGGCTGATAGCGGTTTACTTAATTCCGAAATTCGAAATAAGCGTCAATATTACTCCGGTTTATCGACCCCAACTGGGCCAGGGACCGGGTTCAACCCCCGCCCGAACAGGTGCCGGTCTCGATGGCCCAGGTCACCGCCTGGGACATGTGCCGCCCGCCCCACCCCGGGATAAAGGCCGAAAACCTTCCGGCCACTCCGCCGGCCATAATCAACAAAATATGGTCCGGAGAGGATACGGCCCTGACCATCGCCGTTTCATCCTCCGGAGCTATCGGCGCTTCAATCAAGCCGCCCCGTTTCAGGTCGGCCAGGGGACGACAGGCCTGTTCATAAAGAAACTGCCTGACCCGGTCTTTCTGCCAGCCGCCCTCGATCAGTGTCTGGTAATGTTCCCGGCAGAGGACCACCACCCCTTCCGTATCCCCCAGCATGTTGAAGCTGCCCAGACTGCGCATACGATCGGCCACGGTCAGCAGAATATTTTCCGGCCGCAAGGCCCCATGGTTCTGAACCTGGTTGGGTCCTTCCGCCGCGAAAACCGTCACCGTGCTATTTCCCCTGGTGAAGCCCCGGGTTACCTGCAGCGGCTCCCAGAGGCTGTCTTCCTCCTCGGCGATACAGTAGGTGTACTTTCCCGGGTTCCCCAAGGTTCCCCGATCGAATTCTCTCCCCCCAGATTGAGCAGGATCAGACGGATCGCCCGGCCGATGGTGGCGTTGGCCCGATGGCCCGGACCGAAAACATTTTGCCCGCTGTTCAACCCGATCTCCCGGACGATCGGGCCGTTGACGATCATTAAAATCGCGGTCCCGGCCGTGGTGGCCGTTACGCCGTGCAGCCCGAAATCGGGTTGGGTCATGGCCCGCACCGCCGCCACCACCACTGGAAAATATTCCGGAAGGCACCCGGCCATGACAGCGTTGATGGCCGCTTTTTCCGCTTTGAAGACCCGGTTTCGTTCCGGAATGGATCCCAAGATTTCCGTCGGCGGCAGTTGGGCCGCCGCCAGAAAAGCCCTGACCTTTTCCTCGGTCGGCGGGATAATCGGCAGACCGTCGGTCCATCCCCGGTCTCCGATAGTAATCCCGGGCCTGTTCGGCATCACGGAATTCCAGCCTGTCGTTTTTTCCCCCATTCGCTGGCCATTCAGTTTCTCCCCAGGTCTTCCCGTGGCGGTACCTCCAATACCATAACCAAAGCATCCTCCCCTTCCGGCACGTAATATCGAGGCCGTCGGTACAGCACCTTAAATCCCAACCTTTCGTAAAGCCCGAGAGCCGCCCGATTGGAAGGACGGACCTCCAAAAATATTTTCTCCGCTTCCCGGCTTTCGGCCTCCCGGAGTAGATGGTTCAGCAGTTTCCCTCCCAGTCCTTGGCCACGCAGCTCCGGGTGGACCGCGATATTCACCAGCTGCAATTCCCCGGACAGGGTCCAAAAACAACTGTATCCCAGCACCCTTTTAGCCGGCACTTCTTTTAGGACATAGAGGCTGGGAGGAATCTTGGCCAACTCTTCCTGGAACATGGCCCGGGTCCAAGGATGGCTGAAAGAAGCCTGCTCGATGGCCCAAACGGCCTCGAGGTCTTTTTTCCGCGCCGGTTCAATCACCATGAGATCCAAGGGGACCCGTTCCAAGCAGAAAAAGGCCGCGGCAATCTCCCCCGGACAGTCAGGCCACTTCTTTTCTTAGAATCTCCCCGGCCAAAGAGATGCTTCGTTTTCCGTAGGTCCGTACTTCTTCGGCGAGTTGATTTAAGGGGGTTTCATTTTGGCGGGTAGCGATGTGAATCAGCATGGGGAGGTTGACGCCGGTCACCACCTCCACTTTGCCTTCCTCCAAAAAGGAAAGGCTGATATTGGAAGGAGTCCCGCCGAACATATCGGCCAGGATGAGGATGCCGTCGCCTGAATCCACCTGTTCAATGGCCGAAGCCACCTCGCGACGCAGCAGGTCCACCTTCGCGTCAGGGTCCAGGGATACGGCCCGAACTCCCTTGATCTTTCCGGTGATGAATTCGGCGGCCCTGACCAATTCCTCACTGAATTTGCAATGGCCAACTACGATGATGCCAATCATTTCTTATAACCTCGCATTAAAATCCCATAACCGTTTATTTCGGTCATTTCGTTTGTTTGGTTTGTTTCGTTTTGAAAACCAAAGAAACCAGAAAAACCAAATCAACGAAAAAAACGATTTAACCCATTTGGATGTCCCGGTGTTTGGTGTTGACCATCAAATCCCGCTTCTTTAAGAAAACCGCCAAAGCATTGACAACGGCCACCGAGCGGTGACGCCCGCCGGTACAACCCACGGCAATCGTCAGATTGGATTTCCCTTCTTTCTGATATTCCGGGATCAGGAAAGAAATCAGTTTATAAAATTCCTTCAGAAAGGTGGTGGTTTCTTTCCATTTCATGATGTAATCGGCTACGGACTTTTGATTCCCATCCAGATCCTTCAATTCGGAGACAAAGAAGGGATTGGGCAAAAACCGGACATCCATCACGATATCGGCATCGTACGGCAAGCCGTATTTGTAGCCGAAAGAGATCAGGTGAACAACCATGGGCGGAGGGGACGCCACCCGGGAAAATAATCGCAGGATCTCCTCCCGCAACTGGTGCACATTCAAATTGGAAGTATCCAGCCGGTAGGTGGCCAACTTCTGGATGGGAGCCATTTTCCGGCGTTCCAATTGAATATTTCCGGACAGGCTTTTGCCATCGCCCAACGGGTGGTGCCGACGGGTCTGGCTGAATCGTCGGGCCAGGACTTCGTCTTCCGCGTAGAGGAATACTATCTCGATCAGGTAGCCCTTGCGTTTGATTTCCTGAAAAATCCTGGGGAATTTGGTCAGAAAATCCTTGCCCCGCAGGTCCATGACCAGGGCGATCTTAAAAACCTCCTTGGATATTTCATCTTTTAAATCGAGGAAACGCGGCAGCAACGTGGCCGGGAGGTTGTCGATGCAAAAAAAACCGATGTCTTCGAAGGTCTTAAGGGCGGTGCTCTTGCCGGAACCTGAAAGGCCGCTGATAATAACCAAACGGGTATTTTGCGTGGGTTTGAGAACCATGGCCCTTTGCTTTATTCTCTTCCCGCCCGGGGTGAAAGGAAAGACCCCCACCAACTAAAGGGTCAACTCATCTTGTTCTTGAATCAATTGCTGCAGTTCCTCCCGGCTTTCCGCCTTGGCCAAGCTTTCCTTGAAAAGGCTGTTTTTTAGAAAACGGGAAATCTTGGCCAGGGCCTTCAGATGGTCTCCGGCGGAATTTTCAGGTGCGATTAAAACAAAGAAAAAATGCGCCGGTTTTCCGTCCATGGAATCGAAAGGAATCCCCCCCCGGGATCGTCCAAAACTGATGACCATCTGTTTAATAGACTTGGACTTGCCGTGGGGAATGGCAAACCCGTCTCCGATGCCGGTACTTCCCAATCTCTCCCGTTCTTTCAGAATTTGAAGTAATTTCTCCGCCGACTCCCCAGAGAAAATCCGGGCGATCCGATCGGCCAGTTCCGCTAAAACCTCATCCTTGGTCCGGGCGGCGAGTTCAGGAATGATGAGTTCCGAATTCAGAAAATCGCTAATTTTCATTTAGGAGGTGGGCTCGATCAGACCGAAGTTGCCGTCTTTCCTTTTATAAAGGACGTTGATGACTCGGGATTTGGAATTCGTAAAAACCAGGAACTCATTGCTGGATAGTCGTAACTGCAGGGAGGCCTCTTCCACATCCATCGGCTTGGCGAATATCCTTTCCGTCCGGATCACTTCCGGGGTTAGGGCCGGTGTTTCTTCCTCTTCCTCCGGGAACTCCGGCTCCTTTTCGCCGGACTTGGACCAGTTTTCGGGCTTATGGTCTTTCATCTTTTCCCGCTGGCGTTTGATCTGCTTTTCAATTTTATCCATGACCATGTCAATAGCCGCATAAAGGTCTCCGGTTTCTTCCTGGGCCTTGATTTTAATCCCGTTGGTGTTGATGGAAACATCGGCTAGGTGCCGAAATTTTTGAACGGAGAGCACCACGTGGGCCTCGATCGGTTCTTCCATTATTTTTTTCAACCGGTTCAACCGGGTCTCGGCATAGTTTTTCAAATGATCCGACGGATCGAGGTTCCGAAAAGTCACGGAAATTTTCATAGTCCCTCCTTTGATTGGATGCTGGATTCTTCCGCTGGGGGATGGTCCGCTCCGTTGCTTTTTTCGTGGGTCATGCCCGGGCCAAAATCCGGGTGCTTTCTTTTGCTGGAAGGCATAATACCCAAGAATCTCCCTATACTTGGCCACCGTTCGACGGGCGATATGGATCTTTTCCCGTCGGAGCATTTCGGTAATTTCCTGATCGCTTAATGGTCGGCGGTGATCCTCCCGGGCGACAAACTGCCGAATTTTCTCTTTGACACTTTCCGAAGCCACGCCTTCTCCGTCCGGTCCGGGCAGGGAACCATTGAAGAAAAACTTGAGTTCAAAAATACCTTGGGGGGTATGCACGTATTTATTGGTAGTCACCCGACTGACGGTCGACTCGTGCATTTCCACATCTTCGGCCACATCACGCAGGATCAGGGGCTTCAGGCCGGAAACGCCGTGGTCCAAAAAACCCCTTTGAATCTTGAAAATGCTCTCGGTCACCCGGTAGATGGTCCGCTGCCGCTGTTGAATACTCTTGATCAGCCAGAGGGCCGAGCGTAGCTTTTCCTGGATATATTCCTTGGCTCCTTCCGGCATATATTCTTTGTTGCTTAAAGCCTTGCGGTAGAAGGAGTTGATCCGCAGGCGAGGCAAGCCGTCATCGTTCAGCACGATGATATAATCGTCCCCCACCTTATAGACAAAAATGTCCGGACTGATATACTGGGGATCTTCGGTACTGTAGGCCCGCCCCGGTTTGGGATCCAATTGCAGAATAATCCGGACGGCCTGATAAATTTCTTCCAGCGGGGCCTGCAGCGTCTTGGCCAGGGCGGGGTAGTTTTTGGTTTCCAGGAGGTGAAGATGGTTTTGAATTATTTCTTCCACCCAGGGTACCCGTTCCCCCAGGAGTCGGATTTGGATCAGCAGGCACTCTCGCAAATCCCGGGCGGCCACCCCCGGCGGATCGAATTCCTGGACGGACTTCAACACTTTTTCAACCGCGTCCGGTGTCTCCTGGGTCGCGGCGGCGATTTCCTCGAGCGAAGCGGTCAGGTAGCCGTTCCGATCAATATTGCCGATAATTTCGGTCCCGATTTTTTGCTCGGGGGGTGTAAGAACGGCTAAAGACAATTGCCAGATCAAATGCTCCGCCAGGGAAACCTTGCGGGTCAGAATATTTTCATAGGAGGGAAGTTCGCGGTCTTCGGTCCCCTCATCGTGGTGCGGGGCACTGTATTCATTCAGATAATTGTCCCAGTCCAAATCCTGTAAGGCCCCGATGGCCCCTTCGGAAAGGTCCACCTCGCCGGTCGGGGCTTCCACCTCGGGTGAGGCCTCTTGGCCCTCCTTTTCCCCCGGCAGGTACTCCGGTTCCTCGGCAGTCAAATCCTCCAACACGGGGTTGGCTTCGATTTCCTGGGTCAGGGTTTCCAGCAACTCCAAACGGGAAAGCTGCAGCAATTTGATCGCCTGCTGAAGCTGAGGCGTCATAATCAACTGCTGGGAAAGCTTGAGCTGTTGTTTGATTTCCAGTGCCATTAATTCAACCGAAACTTCTCGCCCAGATAAACTTTCTTGGCCAATTCGCTTTCGGCCAATTCCTCCGGACTCCCCTCCTGCAAAATGACCCCTTGATTCAAGATGTAGGCCCGATCGCAAACCGACAGGGTTTCCCTGACGTTATGATCGGAAATGAGGATTCCGATATTTTTTTCCTTCAATTGTCGGATGATGTTTTGAATATCATTGACCGCCAAAGGATCGATCCCGGCAAAGGGCTCATCGAGCAACATAATTTGAGGCGCGGTGACCAGGGCCCGGGTTATTTCCACCCGGCGCCGTTCACCTCCGGACAGGGAATAGGCCTTATTCCGGGCCAGGTGGCTGAGTTTCAATTCCCTTAGCAGCGACTCCAATCGGCTTTCCCGCTCCGGATAGGACAAGTCCAGGGTCTCCAGGATGGCCATGATATTTTCGGCCACCGTTAACTTGGTGAAGACCGACGGCTCCTGGGGCAGGTAATTAATGCCTTTACGGGCACGCTGGTACATGGGCAATTCCCGAATGTCCTCTCCGTCGAATAAGATCCGGCCCTGATTGGGGCGGGTTAACCCGACGATCATGTAAAAAGTAGTGGTTTTGCCGGCCCCGTTGGGTCCCAGCAGCCCCACGATTTCACCTTGGGTCAACTGAAGGGAAACCCGGTTCACCACCGCCTTCCGGTGGTAGACCTTGACCAGTTCCTGGACAGCGAGTTGTTTCATGAAAGGGATTACTTTTTTTCCTCTTGATGAATGACCGCCGTAACCCGATTGGGGCCTTTACTGGTGACCTGGCTGCGATTTTCCCTGATCCAGACCGTGATTTCCTCGCCTTTGACCAGGTTTTTCCCCTGCCAGACCTTCGGGTCTCCCGTCAACACTATTTTTTGTTCCGTATTGTAGAAAGTCGCGTTTTCCCCCGTGGCCACATCCTCTCCCTGAACGATCTTCACCTGGCCGGTGGCGATTATCTTATCGATCTTACTTTGTTGGGACATCCCTTCCTTTTTATCACTCTTGGGAGCTGCCCCGGGCTTTTTTTCTGTATCGTCGGCATAATAGACAATCAGCTTGTCGCAATAGATATAAAGCGTTTCCTTATCCTGGAGCTGTTTGGCCACTACCGTCCCGGAAAAGGTGGCGATTTTGGCCTTATTATCGGCATCCAGGGTATCGGAAGTCACCACCACGGGATGCTTGCTCCCCCCCATCGGTTTTTCACCGACCCCCCAAGCCGGGGAATGAAAAAAGATAATTCCCAGGAATCCTGCCAGTAAGGCCGACATCGCCATCTTGTCTGTTTGAATCATTGATCCTCCCTGCCCCAACCCGAAATTCCGGCTGGTTATTTGAACTCCTGACGGAATCGGTCCCTATCCCCGGGTCTGATCCCGCCCCCCCCTAAAAAAATCCTGGTAAAAAGTGGTCTTGGCCTTACTCTTGATTGACAGTCTCTGGGAATCCAGTTGCATACTCGCCCCCTGGCCTTCCATCATTATTTCCGGACCCTTGAACGTCACCACCCCTTCGGTGGTGACTTCCCTCTTTTCATCCTGATAATAGAGAGACGGAGCTTTCAACTCATAACCTGCTTCCGATGAAATGACGACCTCGCCTTCCATATAAATATTTTTGGTTTGGGTATCCAAGTAGCCCCGGTTCCCCACCAGGGAAATGGGTTTTTCCTCCTTGGGGAAATAGAGGATGGTCACCTTTTTGAACGAAACCAGATTCCGGCCTTTCTGGTATTCCACTTCCTCGGCTTTCAATTCCCAAAGTTTAACCCCGTCCTTGACTTGCGAAAAATTAATTTCCTTTAAGCCTACATTGCCCGGTGTTTGCCCGGTGACCGGTTTTTGGGACGGAGTTATGGCGGCTTTCTGAGTCCTGAAGGCGTACAGTCCGATCCAGAAAGCGACCACGCACAGGATCCCGATCATCAGCAGGTTTTTAGCTTTCTTCATTGACTTATTATACTCACAATACCGCCCGAAGGTCAATGAGACAATTCCCCGGCGATTTACTCCTCAAAAACCATGGCGTACCTTTTCACGACTTCTTCCCATTTTCCTTGGGATTTCAGGAGTTCTTCGGCCACCTCTCGAACCGCCCCCCAACCGCCGGATGTTCGAGTCACAAAATCCACGGATCGATGGGTCAAGGGATGGCCGTTGGGAACGCCGATCGGCAGCCCTACTCGTTGAAGAAGCGGAAGATCGACCAGATCATCACCCACGTAGGCCACCTGTTCCAGATTCCAGCCTTTCTTCTCCAGCAGGGCTTGGAGTACGGCCCACTTATCCTGGACACCCTGGAAAAGCAGGGTGATCCCCAGTTCGCCGGCCCGGGCCTGAACCGATCCGGAGGAACGCCCGGAAATGATCCCCACCTCCACTCCGGCCTTCAACAACCAGCGGATCCCCTGACCGTCATGGACGTGAAACGTTTTCTTCTCCTCCCCCTGTTCATCCAGGGTAATGCGGCCGTCGGTCAGGACTCCGTCCACATCCAGGAGGAGCACCGTCACCCCGCGGGCCTTTCGTTGAAAATTGTTTTTGGCGGAGTCCATGGATTCCTCAGGATAGGTAAGGGGGGACAAAGTCAGCAGGGTCCCGAGACGGCCTGATGGATGGCCAAAAGGGAATGCAACAGCGGCTCCAACTGCCCCAGGGGCCAGGAATTGGGTCCATCGCAGAGGGCCTTATCCGGATCGAAATGAACCTCCAGAAATACGCCCTGGGCCCCGGCAGCCACCGCGGCTTTGGCTAAAACGGGCACGAATTCCCGATTTCCCCCGGAAGCCCAACCCCCTCCACCGGGCAACTGGACGCTGTGAGTGGCATCAAATATGACCGGATACCCCAGGGCCCCCAGGAGGGGAATGGACCGAAAGTCCACCACCAGATTGTTATACCCGAACGTTGTCCCCCGTTCGGTTATCAGTATATTTTCGTTGCCGGCGGCGGCAACCTTTTCCACGGCGTATCGCATATCGCCGGGAGACAAAAATTGCCCCTTTTTGATATTGATCGTCAAGCCGGTCCGGGCGGCGGCCGTCAGCAGGTCGGTCTGGCGGCAGAGGAAAGCTGGAATCTGTATAATATCCAAGACCTTGGATGCAGGTTCGATTTCAATCACCTGGTGGACATCGGAAAGCACGGGAACCTGGAACCGGTTACGGATGAAATCCAGCAAATCCAGTCCTTTTTCCAGACCGGGCCCGCGATAACTTTCCCTGGAGGTACGGTTGGCTTTGTCGTAGGAGGCTTTAAAAATAAAGGGCAGCTGGAGACGCCGGGTGATCTCCACCAATTCCCGGGCAATGGCTACGGTGGTGGATTCGTCTTCAATCACGCAAGGACCGGCCACCAGCACGAGAGGGTGAGCCGCCCCCAGGATCAATGGTCCCACCCGAACTTCTTTCAAGACTGCCCCGCGGCTGCTTTTCCTTTGGCGTTTTCCAGTGAGGCCCGAATGAATTCGCGGAAGAGCGGATGGGGTTCCATAGGTCGGGACCTGAACTCCGGGTGAAACTGGCAACCTAAAAACCAGGGATGGTCCGGCAATTCGATGATCTCCACCAGTGCGCCATCCGGTGAAACCCCGCTGAAGATCATCCCCCGGCTCTCCAGCGGCGCCTGGAATTCAACATTGAATTCATACCGGTGGCGGTGGCGCTCATAGACCTCCTCCCGCTGATAGGCCTGAAAGGCCCGGGTGTCTGGTTTAAGCCGGCAAGGATAGGCCCCCAGTCGCATGGTGCCTCCTTTTTCGGAGCGTTCATCCCGTCTCCGGATGACACCGTTCTTATAGTCAAACCATTCCCGCATCAAATAAATCACCGGGTAGGCCGTTTCCGGAAAAAATTCCGTGCTGTGGGCCTGGTCGTAACCTACCTCCCGTCGGGCAAATTCAATCACCGCCAATTGCATGCCCAGACAAATCCCGAAGAAGGGGATTTTCCGCTCCCGGGCGTAGCCGATAGCCCTGATTTTACCCTCCACCCCCCGAGCCCCGAATCCCCCGGGAACGAGTATGCCATCCCCGGAGGCCAGCAATTCTTCCGGGTCTTTTTTCTCCAATTCTTCGGAGTCCACAAAGTCCAACAGCACCTGGCAGTCATTATGAATGCCGCCGTGCACCAGAGCTTCGTTCAAACTCTTATAGGATTCTCTTAAATCGATATATTTCCCGACGATGGCGATATGCACCGGCTCCGTGATTCGGGCGATCCTTTCATTCAAAGACTCCCAGGCTTCCAGACGAGGGGAGCGGGTCCAGATATTGAGTTTGGAAACAATCTTGTCGTCCAGACCCTCCTGGTGGAAATTCAGCGGCACCTGATAAATGCTTTCCACGTCCTTGGCAGTGATCACCGCTTCTTTTTCCACATTGCAGAAGAGGGCGATTTTAGCCTTCATTTCCGGGGTCAGGATCTTTTCGGTGCGGCAGAGCAGGATATCGGGCTGAATGCCGATACTCCGGAGCTCTTTCACGCTGTGCTGGGTCGGTTTGGTCTTCACCTCGCCGGAGGCTTTGATATAGGGGACCAGCGTCAAATGGATGTAGAGCACATTCTCCTTGCCCACGTCCGACTTGAACTGTCGAATCGCCTCTAAAAAGGGAAGACTTTCGATATCGCCCACCGTCCCCCCGATCTCAATGATGGCCACATCCACATCGTTGGCCACCGACAATATGGCCTGTTTGATCTCGTCGGTTATATGGGGAATGACTTGAACCGTTCCCCCCAGGTAATCCCCACGCCGTTCCTTGGTGATCACCGAATAGTAAATCCGGCCGGTGGTATAGTTGTTGTTCTGGGTCAGGTTAACCGAGGTATACCGCTCATAATGACCTAAATCAAGATCGGTTTCGGCCCCGTCGTCGGTCACGTAAACCTCTCCGTGCTGGAACGGATTCATGGTCCCGGGGTCGACGTTGATGTACGGGTCCAGTTTCTGAAAGGTGATTTTCAGGCCCCGGGCTTCCAGCAGGGCGCCGATGGAAGCCGAAGCCAACCCCTTGCCCAAAGAGGAAAGCACCCCACCGGTCACAAAGATGAACTTGGTCTTGGTCATAGCTGCCCTCGTCAAAAGTCAAAAACGACTTTTTACTCCCCGTTTTTTTTTGGCCCAGACTATACCTAAATCCTTAAAAAGTCAACTTCCCCTTGGGGCTCCGAGCCGATCCCCGGAGGACCATCAGGGATTTGATTTAAAAAGGGACCATTTATTTTGATTGACAAAATGATAATAATATCTTTATATATTCATTTCTCCTTGCTCCCTGATGGGGGGCTATATTATCCGTAAGGAGGTTTTATGCGCAGGTACGAAGTGGTGTTTATTGTTCATCCGGACTTGACGGATGAAGAGCTCAAGGCGGTCGCCGACCGCTACGGCGAACTGATCGCGGCCCAAAAAGGAACGGTCATCAAAACCGAGGACTGGGGCCGAAGGAAATTAGCCTATGATATCAAAAAACAATCCAAAGGCGCCTATTTCCTGATCGATTTTTACGGATCCGGCAATATGATCAAAGAGATTGAGCGCAATTTCAACATTGACGACAAAATCTTAAAGTTTCTCACGGTTAAAACCAAAGACCCCTTTGACCCCGCCCAGCTCGACAAGGAAAAGGAAGACCAGATGCAGCCGGAATCCCTGATCTCCCCCGAAGAGATGGACGAAGGGTCTGAAAAATCCGTCGAAGTTCCAGAAAAGCGTGAAGCGGAAGAGGAGGGAGAATAGCCATGCCCATACCCCAGAATAAACGGAAAAAACGGGTTTTCACCCGGCGTAAAATTTGCCGATTTTGCGCTGACAAAACCATGCATATTGATTACAAGGACATGAAGACGCTTAAATACTTTACCACCGAACGGGGAAAGATCATTCCCCGGCGTATCTCCGGCAACTGTGCGAAACACCAGCGGGAACTTACGGTGGCCATCAAAAGGACCCGGCAAATTGCCTTATTGCCCTATTTGTCCAAAACAACCAGTTAATCGGTTAGCCATCAAAAGGGGCTAGGGGCTGAAGGGTTGAGGGTGCCTGTCGCCGCGGCGGGGACGCACCCTCAACCATGCTTGTCTTGCCGGAGGTTTCAGTCCCCGGCAATTGATTCGAAGGGGAGGACCGCTTATGAAGCTTATTTTGAAAGAGGATATTCCTAACCTGGGTAAGGCCGGAGATTTGGTGGAAGTGGCCCGGGGCTACGGACGCAATTTCCTGGTTCCGCAGGGTAAGGCCCTCGACGCCACGACCCGCCACCTCAGGGAATTGGAAGAGCAGAAGCGCTTGATTATCAAGAAAAAGACCAAAGACCTGGAATCCGCCCAAAAATTGGCTGAACAAGTCAACTCCTTGGAGCTGACCCTTTCCCGGAAGGTTTCCGATGGGGATAAAATATTCGGTTCGGTGACCACCAAGGACCTGGCCGAAGCCCTGGCCAAAGCCCAGATAACGCTGGACCGCAAGAATATTCTCCTGGAAGACCCTATCCGGACGTTGGGGGAGTTTGAAATCCCCCTGAAAATCCATTCCGGCATCACAGCCCAACTGCGACTCAAGGTGTCCGAAGAAAAATAGTTTTTTATGCGACCCTCCGAGGAAGCGGCCCTTAAGATCCCCCCTCAAAACATTGAAGCCGAACAATCGGTATTGGGGGGCATCCTCCTTGAACCCGAGGCCCTGTCCCGTATTTTAGAAGTTCTGCAGGAGGATGATTTTTATCGTGAAGGCCACCGCAAGATATTCTCCGCCATGGTGGCCCTCTACCAGAAGGGGACTCCGGTTGATTTAATCACCTTGACCGAATCCCTCGGCACGCGGCAGAATCTGGAAGGGATCGGGGGGGCCAGTTATTTGACCTCCCTGACCGATGCCATCCCTTCCGCCGTCAATATTGAAGTCTATGCCCGGATCGTCCGGGAAAAAGCCATTCTCCGACGCCTGATCAACCTCACCACGGATATCGCCAGCAAGAGTTATCAGTTCTCCGGGGAGGTGGAGGATATTTTAGACCAGGCCGAAAAATCCATTTTTGAAATCACCGCCTCCAAAATCACCCCCCATATTTACCCGCTGAGCGAGGTTATCAAAGACAGCTTTCAGACCATCGAAGCGCTGTACGAACGCAAAGAGCGCATCAGCGGGGTTCCCACCGGCTTCACCAAATTGGATCAAATGACCTCCGGATTCCAACCTTCGGACCTGATCATCATCGCCGGGCGCCCCAGCATGGGCAAAACGGCCTTTGCCCTGGACATTGCCCGCAATGCCGCTACCCTGGCCGATATCCCAGCGGTGATCTTTTCCCTGGAAATGTCCCGCCAGCAGTTGGCCATCCGCATGCTCTGCAGTGAAGCCCGGGTGGATTCCTATAAGCTGCGGAGCGGTTTTATCGGAGAGCGGGATTGGCCCCGGCTGACCAATGCCGCCGGTCTCCTCTCGGAAGCGCCGATCTATATCGACGACTCCCCGGCGCTCTCGGTACTGCAGATGCGGGCCAAAGCCCGGCGGTTAAAGTCGGAGAAGGGTTTGGGGCTGGCGGTGGTCGATTATCTCCAGTTGATGAGCGGCCGGGGAGGTTCGGACCGCCGGGAACAGGAGATTTCGGAGATTTCACGGTCTCTCAAATCCTTGGCCAAGGAACTCAACATCCCGGTGGTGGCCCTCTCTCAGTTGAATCGCAAAGTCGAAGACCGGACCGACCGAAGACCGTTCATGGCGGATTTAAGGGAATCCGGGGCCATCGAACAGGACGCCGACGTGATTTTATTCATCTACCGGGACGAGATGTACGATGAGAATTCGAAACAGAAAGGAACCGCCGAGGTCATCATCGGAAAACAGCGAAATGGCCCGATCGGAAAAATCACCCTGGCCTTTATAGATCAATACACCCGATTTGAAAATCTGGCCGGCACAGACGGGGAACCGTTCTGAAGGAGGTCGTATCAGCCGCGTCTTCGGGAACACCTCCGGTTTAAAAGCCTCCCAACTGAAGAAGCTTCAGTACCTCTACCGCCGCCACCTTCCCCCCCAGCAAGTCATCTCCTTGGAACTAGCCCAGTCTTTGGCGGAAATTTCCTTTGAGATTAAACGTCAAATAGGCTTGCTGATCAACCGCCGGGGCGACCTGGTCTATGTCATCGTCGGTCACGACCACTCCCTGCTGATCCCTGATTTGTCCGAATTTCGAGGCGCCAAAGGCCGACTCAAGGGCTTGCGTCTGCTGCATACCCACTTTAAAGAGGAAACCCTGAACGAGGAAGACAAGACGGATCTGGCCCGGTTGCGCCTGGATCTGGTGACCGTGCTCGGTCTGGACCGGTCCGGGAAGGCCCTCTGGCTACAAACCGCCCACCTGCTTCCCGACAACCCCGAGGGAATGACCTGGCGGGTCCTGGAACCCGAGAGACTGGGCCAATCCCGACTGGAAGTGCAAAGCCTGGTCCGCTCGCTGGAGGACGAATGGGGGCGCAAGCTTTCGGTCCGGCGGGTGAAGGGATCGGCGGAACGGGCCATGCTGATCAGCATTACCCACCTGCCCAAATCCGCCGCCCAGGAATCCCTGGAGGAATTGAAAGAATTGGCGTCTTCCGCCAATCTAGAGGTCGTGGAAACGGTCATCCAGACCCGGAAAGAAATCAACCCTAAATATTTAATGAGCAAGGACCGACTGAGCAGCCTGTCTATCCGGGCGTTGCAGCTGGAGGCCTCGCTCTGGGTGTTCGATCAGGAATTAAATCCTTCCCAGGTTCGATCCATTACGGATTTTACCGATCTGAAGGTCATCGACCGCACCCAGTTGATCCTGGATATCTTCGCCCAGCGGGCCAGAACCCGGGAGGGCAAGATCCAGGTGGAGATGGCCCAGCTGAAATACATCCTGCCCCGGTTAAAGGGCAGGGACGACGCCCTCTCCCGGTTGACCGGGGGTATCGGCGGCCGGGGGCCGGGAGAAACCCGGCTGGAGATCGACCGGCGGAGGGTTCGGGAAAAAATTCACCGCCTGCAGCGGGATTTGGAGGCCATCCGCAGCCAGCGCCAACAACGGCGGGGAAAGCGGGAACGGACGGGACGTCCCCGTTATTTCCATCGTGGGGTATACCAATGCCGGCAAATCCACCCTGCTGAACACGCTCACTCACAGCCGTCTGGCGGCCGAAGACCGTTTCTTCGCCACGCTGGATCCCACCAGCCGCCGTCTGAGGTTTCCCCATGACCGGGAGGTAATCATCACCGACACGGTGGGTTTCATCAAAAACCTACCCAAAGAACTTCTGACTGCCTTTAGGGCCACCCTGGAAGAACTGGAGAATGCCGATCTACTCCTTCAGGTGATAGATATCAGCAACCCCCGCTTCGAGGACCAGATGTCTGTGGTGGATAACTTGTTGAACCAGCTGGGGCTTTCCACGATTCCCACCCTGCTGGTTTTTAATAAGATAGACTTGGTGACCAGGGAATATGCTCAAATCCAGGCTGCCCGTTATCAAGCCGTCCTGGTCTCGGCGCTGAATGAGCAGACCTTCGGAGGTTTGCTGGAACGAATCGAAACGATCATCGAGGAGCGCCGGGTCAACCACCGGTGATGGACTCATTTCGTTGACGCTTCGATCCCTGGGTGGGCACCCGCCCTATATGGTCGGACCGCCGGAACCGGCCGCCACCAAGCACCGCTTTTAGACTGGTGCCGGATAGTGTCCCTCCACCTAAAAGGTTCACCGCCCTTTTTTCTTCTTGACCGTCCTTACCCCTTAAACTATAATCGATCAGATTTTCAGTCTGACCCGATTTCAATATTTTTTTAAGTGATTCAAGATAGTTATAAAAGTTGTCCCCCCTCCGTCATCCCTCGGGAAAAAGGTAGAGGTGCGAACGTTAGAAAGGAGTCTGTGACCCCATGGAAAAAGTGAGCCTAACGATTAACGGTCAACAAGTTAAAACCCTGGCTGGAAAAACCGTCTGGGAGGCGGCCACGGAGGCTGGGTTCACGATTCCCGTTCTGTGCCACCATCCGGCCTTGCCCCCGGATGGCGCCTGTAGGATTTGCGTCGTGGAACTGGAACCGCAGGGGTCCCTGGAAACGGCCTGCAACTTTCCCGTCCAAGAAGGGTTAATCATCCAAACGCATTCCCCCAAGGTCGTGGAGGCCCGGAAAGCGGTCCTGGAACTGCTTCTTTCCAATCACCCCCTGGATTGCATGACCTGTGAATCCGCGGGAAAATGCCTGCTCCAGGATCTGGCGTATGAATACGATGTGAAGGGAACCCGTTTTCAGGGGGAAAAGCTTCATTTTCCCATTGATGACCCGAACCCCTTTATTCAGGTAGACCGAAATAAATGTATCGTTTGCCGCCGCTGCGTCCGGGCCTGTAAGTATATCAACGGGGTTGAAGCCCCCAAGATCATCGAACGGGGCTTCAATGCCACTGTCGCCTTCGGTGACGACACCTATATGGCGCAGAGTACCTGTGAATTCTGCGGGAGCTGCATGGAGGTTTGCCCGGTGGGTGCGCTGGTCCCCAAATATTCCCTGGGGAAAGCCCGAAACTGGGAATTGACAGGGGTAAAGACCATTTGCCCTTATTGCGGGGTAGGCTGTGAACTTCTATTACAAGTGAAGGATAACCAGATTATCCGGGTCGATTCTTCCTGGGGCTCTCCGTCCAACAAGGGCTGGACTTGCGTCAAGGGAAGGTTCGGTTATGATTTCGTCAACCACCCGGACCGCCTGACCAAACCACGCGTTCGCCAGTATCTATTGGAAGGGGACCGGACGGCCAAACGCTTCGGGGATCCCTGGGTGGAAGTGGATTGGGACACAGCTTTGAACATCGCCGCGACCCGGCTGACCGCCCTTCGGGATGAACAGGGAGGGGATTCGATCGGGGTTCTGACCTCGGCCAAGTGCGTCAACGAAGAGAACTACCAGATGAACAAATTCGCCCGCCAGGTCCTGGGCACCAATAACATCGATCACTGCGCCCGTCTCTGACACAGCAGTACCGTGGCCGGGCTGGCCACCTCTTATGGTTCGGGCGCCATGTCCCAATCCATCGATGATATCGCCGAACAGTCCCAGTCCTACCTGGTGATCGGCTCCAACACCACGGAACAGCATCCGGTCCTCGGTTTTAGAATTCGACAGGCTGTGAAGCAGCGGAAAGCCGTCCTGATCATAGCCGACCCCCGCCGGATTCCCCTGACTGATTTCGCCACGCTTCATCTACGACACCATCCGGGCACGGATATTACCCTGATCAACGGAATTATGCACATCATCCTGGCCAACGGTTGGGAAGACCAGACCTTCATCAGCCAGCGGACCGAAGGATTTGAGGATCTCAAAAAGATATTGGCCACCCACACCCCGGAACAAGTCTCTCAGATCACCGGCGTTCCAACGGCCCAGTTGCATCAGGCCGCTGAATTGATGGCCAAGAATAAACCCATGGCCGTCTTGTGGGCCATGGGCATCACCCAGCACATCAATGGCGTCAACAACGTCATGTGTCTGGCCAACCTTCAGATGCTGCTGGGCAACATGGGCCTTCCCGGAGGGGGCGTCAACCCCCTGCGAGGGCAGAACAATGTCCAGGGAGCCTGCGATATGGGCGGTCTGCCCAACGTCTATCCGGCCTATCAGCCGGTCACCGATCCGGAAGCGCAGCGAAAGTTCGAAGCCGCCTGGGGCGTCCCTTTGTCGCCCAAAACCGGAATGACGGTCACCGAGATGATGCCGGGCATCCTGGAAGGCAAAATCAAGGCCCTTTACATCCTGGGGGAAGACCCGATCATGAGCGACGCCGATACCAATCACGTCCGCCACTGCCTGAAGGAGTGTTCCCTGGTCATCCTGCAGGAACTTTTTTCCTCCGAAACCGAGCCCTACGCCGACATCCTGCTGCCCGGATCCAGTTTTGCGGAGAAGACCGGGACGTTCACTAACACCGAACGGCGCATTCAAATGGTCAGAAAAGCCATCCAGTCGCCGGGAGAAGCTCGGGAAGATTGGAAAATAATAGCCGATCTGGCCCGGCGCATCCTCCAGAAAGGTGACCGCCGGGTCATGGAAAGTCCCTTTGGCGGTTGGGATTATGAAAACACTTCCCAGATCATGCAGGAAATTTCAGCCCTGGCCCCGAGCTATGCCGGCGTAACCTTTGAGCGCCTGGAACGGGGCGAAACCTTTCAATGGCCGGTCAAGAACGAAACCGACCCGGGAACGCCCATCCTGCACCTAGGAAAATTCTCTCGCGGGCAAGGAAGGTTTGCGCCGGTGGAGGAGTACCCGGCCCGCGGAACTGACGGACCGGGAATTCCCGTATATCCTCAGCACCGGAAGGGTGCTGTACCACTGGCATGGCGGCCAGATGTCCCGCCGGTCAAAAGGGCTGCTCGAAATATACCCTAAAGCGCTGATCGAAATCAACAGCGCCGACGCCAAGAAGATCGGGGTAGACGGGCACAAGCAGATCCGGGTCACTTCCCGTCGGGGCAGCATCGAGGCCGAGGCTTGGGTGACCGACCGCGTCCCGCCCGGAATCATCTATGGAACCTTCCATTTCCCCGAAGCTTCGGTCAACGTCTTAACCAACGCCGCCCTGGATCCTATCGCCAAGATACCGGAATATAAATATTGCGCGGTAAAGGTTGAGCTGATCCGAGAAACGAACTAATTTACGGGAGAGCAACGATGGACGTCCAAAAAATTTTCGAGTATGCCTTACAGCGGGAAGAGGAAGGGAAAAAATTCTTCGAGGATAACGCCGGACGGTTCAGCCACGCCACGGCCGTGGGGGTCTTTAAGACACTGGCCGTCGAGGAACAAAAGCATATTGAATTTATTAAAAATCAGCTAGCGGCCCTGCAGCCGGGCTCTCCCGACGCCGTGGGAGCCGAATTAAAACCGGAAGGATTTTTTGCGCACCGCGCCGAGACCGAATTGATCGAGAAAACCGTATTGGAATCCATGGTCCAGGCCTTGCCTATATTACGAATGGCCTATCTCATCGAGCGGGACTTCGCTGAATTTTATGAATCGGCGGCCGCTCAAACGGAGGGGAAACCCCGGGAGGCTCTGACCCTGTTGGCCTCCTGGGAAAGGGGCCACGAAAAACTGTTCAAGACCCTCCATGATCGGGCCTTTGAAGAATATGCCCATATGCCCTGGGGGGGATGAACGATCGTCACCCTCCCGGGTTTGGGTTTTAGACCGGTATCTTTCCCTCCCGGATGCCCTCAATCGTCTTTAAAAAAAGCCTACCAGTCACTCTGGAAGAGCAGACTATTTCCATTCTTTAGGCTCAGCTCATCTTGCAACTGTTGAAAGCGGGTGCCGATGACAATGGCCACGTTGCTCATGACCAGGTAACCGATTCTGGGGTCCTTGCTGAAAAGCTTTACCAGGCAATCCCGACTGATCTGTAGGACCTCCACCTCCGGGGTAGTGCAATAGGCGGAAAGTCGGTACATATTCGGCGGAACCAGACTGGACCAGCCAAAGACCTTTCCGGGGAGAATTTTGGAAATGGTGGTCTCCACGTTGCTTTCCCGCCCGGGCAGGTCAAAGCGCAGCTCGACCTGTCCGTCGACAACCGACCAGAGGAAATAAGCCTCTTCATCTTCTCCGAATATCTTATCCCCCTGTTTGAACATCTTCACCTGGCAGCAGGGTTTGAGGGTCTTTAACTGAACGGAATCCAAACCCTTAAAAACTTCCACCTGTCCCAAAAATCCGATCAAATCCATAAGGCCCACCTCTTCTTTCTCCCAGAAAAAAGGTTATTTTTTGATCTCCTCTAATCCATTCGCCTTAGGACCTCTTTGGCTATCATCCTGACAGGGCCCGCTTCTGATTAACCCTGAAGCCTCCCACGACATAATGGATGACAACCTTTCCTATTTTTTCACATAACCATTCGGGATTTCAAAGGATTCTCCCGAAACCGGGTCGGCACTGAGCGATTTCACCTCCATGGTGCTGGAAAAGAAGGGCGCTCCCTTTTCTCCCGCCATTTTCTCTTCCGTCTTTTTTTGGACCGCCTTTCCCAAAAGGCCGCTGACCAGTCCCCCCAAGCCGCTGGAGATATCCGTGGGTCGATCCCGCGAGGTCGAATCCTCCCGGGCCGCTCCTTCCTTGCCTTCGCTTTCAAAGTTCCAGGTAATGACGGTGCGAATAGGATAGCCTTTGATTTTGGCCATTTCGTTTTTCACCCGTACCAACCCTTTCTGAATCTCTTCCTGGGAGGCCTTGGACATGGAGGCCATGGCCGCCATCCCCATCTGCCGGGCCTCTTCCGAGGATATTTCGCTGCCCAGCAGTTTGGCCAGCGCCCGGTTAAATCGCTGTTCCTCGGCCTGCACTTTCCGCATGACAACGGTCTCCGGAGTGGTCCAGAGGTTGGTCATCATGGTACTGCGGGATTTGGCCTTGGTCTCCAGATCCTCCACTTCCAGCAACCAGGTGACCAGATACTCCTCACAAGGAAAGCCGTTGATGGTTTCGACGGCCCCGGTTTTCTTGACTGAAAACTCCGATTGGGTGACTCGAGCCGTAGGTTTTTCCTGCTTTTCCTCCCGGGCCGGACGTTCACCGGCCGGCACCTTTACAGGTTTTATGGGGGTCTCGGTATAGGTCTTCTTTTTCGGGTCCAGACTCCAGGTCAGCCCCTTGTCCACCCGGGTGATGGTAACCGTATCCGTCTCTCCCGCCAATTTGGAAAGAAAAGCCCCGGTGAATTTCAGATTATTTGAATCCCATTTTTTTTCAGCTTGAATTCGATGGGTCATCATTCCCTCGGCGGCCCCCATCCCCTTTACTCCGCCGGTTTTAAAAAAAGTCTCCACCGTGGCATCGCCCCAGACCGCGGGAACACTCACCGCCCACATAAAAATAACCCCGATTATCCCCATTACCCCACGCTGCATAATCTCTCCTTAAAAACATTTAAGTTCGGCACCCGTTTCTGCCGAAAAACCAAATGGCATTTCGAATATTTAGGTCCCATCGTATTAAATTAAGGGAATTCACCGGAGGCTGTCAAGGAGAAAACCAGGTTTAAACAGGAAGAAGGTAACAAAGCGGAGGCACAGGAAAAAATCAATCTTTGGATCCATCCAGCAGTCCCCTGATAACCGGTTTAATATAAATGTTTCCAAGAGGAAACCGCTTCAGCATCTCGGTCATGACCTGTATTTTCTCCTTCACCGGCGCCCGGGCCTGAATAATCAAAACATATTCCCCCTTCAAACGACAAAGCCCCCCTGCACCAGACGATTCCTCCAGATTTAGGTTCTCGAAGCGAACCTTTATCCCCAGCTTATTGGCCAGATCTTCGAGTTGATCCAAAAGGAATTGATCACGCACGGACAGGTCCTTTTCTAATCGACCAGACATTATATAATAACCCAGCACCCATTATCCTTGCCAGGGGCCCTCTTGGCAATCTATATTGACTGATGCCCAAGAAAAGACTTGTTGATTTTCCCTTCAAGATCGGGACGACCTCCATGGTTTTCGGAGAGGATTTAGTGGAGAATGTGCGGCGACTGTCCCCCTTGGTTGATTTTGTGGAAATCGTCCTCTTCCGCACCCCGAACCTGCATAATCTGCCCACCGCCATGGAGATTCGCGAATTAAAAAAAATCGGCGCCGGGGAGGGGATTGGTTTCACAGTCCATCTGCCCGCCTCCCTGGAACCGGCCTCGACGGACCAAACCCTCCGGCACGAGTCTCTCGAAACAATCCGAGAGATCTGTAGCCGACTGGAAGAATTGGACCCCACCCATTTTATCCTCCACCTGCCCTTTTCACCACCCACGTTGGTCCCGGTCCCGGATTTCTATTTTAAGACGCCGAATCCCGACGAGGCTTGGAACGGGTGGAGCATCAGGGCGGGTGAGGCCTTGACCGCGCTTAAGGCCGTCCGGCCATCCCCGGAACCGTTGCTGGTGGAAAACATCAACTATTCGCCCCGCTTCCTGGAATCTTTTTTGAACGAAGGCCTTTGCCATCTATGTCTCGACCTGGGCCATCTCCTTCTGGGTCGGGAAACGGTGCTGGACCATCTCCGGGAATACGAAGGGCATATTCAGGAAATCCATCTGCACGGCGTCAACGGTTACGAAGAACACCTGAGTCTGGCTCACCTGCCGGTCGAGCGTCTACAAAGGTGGTTGGCTTTTTTGAGGGAATCCGATTATCGGAAATGGATTACGCTGGAACTTTTCAGCCCGGAAGAACTAAAGGAGTCGTTGGCTATCCTATCCCGGCTGCTCGGTTCTTAGCCGTAGCGGAGGTTTTCCCAAAAAGTTTAAATTCCTGTTATAAAGTTATTTGCTTTGGCCGGCCCAGTTGTGATAAAAATTTAAAATTTTCAGGAGGAAATTGCTTTGGCTGATTTAAACTCCATTTCCCAGGAACTGATCGAACATTTGGAACTTCGTTACGCCCCGGTGGGGATCACTCTCTTCCGGGAAAATGAAAAGACGCCGGCTGAAATTCCTTTCTCCAGGGATAACCTGAAAAGTTATTGCCAGGCCCTGGTCCTCGGCGGTGAAGGCCGCACCCTGCTTTTAAAAAAGGAGCAGATGGGCTGCAAGCTGGGCACCTCGGTCCTGGGGATGGAGGATGAGATGGAGGCCTTCCTGGATGACGGGGTCCTGGAAAAATACGGAGTCGGCCTTTTTGCGACGGAAGAAGCCTCCGCCGAAACCCTGCTGAAATCTACGTATCTTCCCAAAGGAAGAACCCGTTCGGTGCTCATCGCCCCTCTGCCTGCCTTTGCCGACATTCCGGAGGTCGTAGTCTTCACCGCCAACAGCGAGCAGGTCATGTGGCTGCTCTATGCCTTGAACTATGAAAAAGGCGGACGCCAGGAACTGCCCCAATCCGGCGGTGCCTTGGGAGGTTGCGCCGACATAACCGCCTGGCCGCTCTTGAAAGGGCAACCCAATGTGACCTTTTTGGGTTTGGGCTGCCGGGTCAAATCAGGCCTTGATGCCTGCCATCTGATGATGGGTCTTCCCGGATCACTGCTGGAACCCCTGCATACCCATATTTTGAACATGGCCAAGCCCATCGCCATGCTAAAAAATGCCCGGCCCAAGAAGACGTAGGGAGTAGTATGTTTGTTCCTTTCGAACTGGTTGGTCAAACTTTTGAACACTACCAGATCACCGAGTTTATCGGCCGGGGGCCCATGGGGTTCGTTTACCGGGCCACGGACACACTAAACCAACAAACCGTCATTCTGAAGCTGTTTCAAAAATATTCGGGAGAACCGGGGGAAATCCCCGAAGCGGTCGAAAAACCTTTTTTCGAGGAAGCCCGAGCCCTTCGGGGGCTGGTTCATCCCCAGGTAGCCGCGGTTTTGGAGGTTGGAGAGACCGAAGATTTTCGCTATATCTGCACGGAATTCGTCCTGGGCAAGTCCCTCGATGACGTGCTAAATGAGCAGGGGGCACTGCCTGTAGAAACGGCCCTGCCGCTCATCGGGCAGGTGTTATCCGGGCTCCAGGCGGCCTATGAGCAAAACATCGTCCATCGGAACCTGAAGCCTGCCAACATTCTAATCCAGCGGAACGGAGGGATTAAAATTACCGATTTTGGCCAATCCAAGATCCCCTCCATGGCCGCCACCGTGGCCCTTACCGGGACCGGCAGCCCTTTTTATATGTCCCCGGAAGTCATCTTGGGCCAGCGAGGGGACATCCGTTCGGATATTTTTTCCGTGGGGGCACTGCTCTACCGGATGTTGACCGGGGAAAAGCCCTTTGACGGCGAATCAACCGCCACCATTGTCCAACGGGTGGTGCAGCAGGACCCGGCCTCTCCGAAGATGATTAATCCCCACATTCCCGAAGACCTGGGAAACCTCTGCACCGAGGCCATGGCCAAAGATCCGGCCAATCGGTATCAAACGCCGCAGGAAATGCTGGATGCCTTAACAGCCTTTCAGCCCTTGGGAATAGGGGAAGGATCCACCACCCTGGTAGACCAGAAAATCGAACCGCTCCCTCCTCGGCCCCTTTCCGAAAAAAGACCCGAGGATCCGCCGGTTCAGGAGAGTGCTCCGGATTTCCAGGATGCAGCGGCTCCCTCCGAGCCGGTCAACCTGGAAGCGACTCAGCCCATTACACCGCCCACCCCTCCCCTTGAGAAAAACCCCCCTTCCCCGTCCGCCGCCGTTCCGGAGAAAAAACCGGTACCTGAAATCAAAAAAAGTCCAAAATCCGGCCCCAAAGTTTTTCTGATCGGATCGATTTTTTTCGTTCTCGTTTTAGCGCTTATCCTGGTAGTAGTCCGGTTAGTCAACAATCCGAGAGGCAGCTTGAATCCCTTTCTCCATGCTCCAACGACTCCCCAAAAGACCACCGTTGGCCCGGCAGCGAATGGATTGCTGACCGCCCCGACCATTCCTCCTTCTCCTCCTTCGGACGCGACACCTCGGGGAACCAACGGAGTTCAATCAGCGCCTCAAGTGGACCAACTGCTTCAGCAGGCTAAGACCGTTTGGAGTACCAATATGGATCAGGCCCAGGCCTTATTGGAACAGGCCGCGGTCCTGGCGCCTCAGAATTTCGAAGTCCATTTTCAACTGGGCCGCTTACTAACCCAGAAACAGCAGTACCCGATGGCCATCCAGGAATATCAACGGGCGCTGAATATTAATAATCGGATCCCGGAGGCCTTTTTCAATCTCGGCTACATCCATCTCATTCAAGGCAATTACGATCTGGCCATTCAACACCTGGAGTGGTGCCGGGCTTTGTCCCCCCCCTACCAGGATGAAGTCCTGACCAACATCGGCATCGTCTACCTGCGCAAAAGAAATTACCGGCAGGCCCGTTCCTATTTCCAGGAAGCGAGTCGTCTGAATCCCCGGAATATGATAGCCCGGGACTACCTAAAAAAAATGGAACCCGGCGACAAAGATCGAAAAAAATCTGAACGGCACGGTTAGGAAGATAGGGAGAAGGAAGATGGAAGATGAAGAAGACTTGTTTATCTAGGCCTTTGTGCGGTTCCCTAATTTCCTTTTTCTTTTATCCCCTCTTTTACCCGCTCTAGAATCGCGGAGAGGATACTTCCGGCCTGGCCGTGGAGGACCAGGTCGGCCAGATCATCGTAAGGAGTCGGGTCCCGATTGATAATCACCAGGCGGGCGCCGCCTTGTTTGGCCGCCAGCGGCAGGGAGGCGGCCGGTTGGACCACCAGGGAAGACCCGATCACCAGAAAAAGATCCGACCGGGCGGACCGTCGGTAGGCTTCCCGGGTCTCCCGCTCGGGCATGGCCTGGCCGAAGGAGATGGTGGCCGGTTTCAAGCGGCCCCTGGCAGTCGTCGCAGGTCGGGGCTATGATCCCTTGCTTGATTCGCTCCTGGATTTCATCGCGGTTATATCTTTTGCCGCAGTTGAGGCAGGAGACATGAAGCGCCGTGCCGTGCAGTTCAATGATTTTATCAGCGTTATGGCCGGCTTTTTCATGCAGTCCGTCGATGTTCTGGGTGATCACCGCATCCAGCTTTCCCAACCGGTCCAGTTCATAAATGGCCAAGTGGGCGGCGTTTGGCCTGGCCTCCCGGATCGAGGCGTACATTTCCGTGGCCATTTGCCAGTATTTTTTCCGACTGGTCTCGCTCGCCAGGAAATTTTGAAAGTCAAAATCGGCCGGGTTGTATCGGGACCAGACCCCGCCGGGACTGCGGAAATCGGGAATGCCCGATTCGGTGCTCAAGCCGGCGCCCGAAAAAACCACCAAACGCCGGGATTGCAAAATCCAGACGGCTGCCTGATCGATATGATCCATTGTTTTAACTTCCTCTATGAGAAATGTTGGAGTGATGGAGTATTGGTTAGTCTTTGCCCAATAGTCCCTCCTGCCATTTCTCCATTACTCCGTTACTCCAGTACTCCACCACTCCATTCTTCCCTCATTCCACTATTCCAATATTCCCGTCTTCTAAAGAAAGGCCAGACTCAGCCACGGCCAGTAGGTGATAATAATCAGGGCCAGCAGCAATATTATAATAAAGGGGATAGAAGCCTTGTAGAGATCCAGCACCGGCCGCTCGAAGCGGATGCTGGAAACGAACAGATTTATCCCCACCGGAGGCAAGGAAGCGCCGATTTCCAGATTGGTCAAGAGGATAATCCCCAAATGGACCGGGTGGATCTCATAGGCCTGGGCCACCGGAAGAATTAAGGGAACGAGGATCGTCAATGCCGGAAACAACCCCAACAGGCAGCCGGCCGCCAACAGGAAAAGATTCATCCAGACCAGAAAGGCCAGGGGGCTTTGCACGTGTCCCTTCAAAAAGTCCAGGACCCTCATGGGGATCTCTTCGTTGATCAGCGTGTTGGTCAACCCGAAGGAAACCCCGAGGATGATCAGAATCCCTCCGACCAGGATAGTGCTTTTCAGGATGATCGGCGGGAGTTCCTTGATTTTTATGTCCCGATAGACACCCACTTCCACCATCAAAATGTACAGCACGGTCAGGGCCGCGGCCTCGCTGATGGCTACCAACCCGCTGTAGATGCCGCCCAGGACCACCAGCGGCAAGGGGATTTCCCAAATCGACTCCCGCAGGGCCTGCCCAACTTCCCGCAGTGTGAATTCGGGTCGGGCGACACCCGATCGAATGCCTTTCCAAAAACTGTAGACCGACAGGAGGATCACAATGACCAGACCCGGGAGAATGCCGGCTAAGAAGAGGTGGTCGATACTGGTCTGGGCCACCACGCCGTAGAGGATCAGCGGCAGGCTGGGAGGGAAAAGAAGCCCCAGGGTCCCCGACGTGGTCAGAAGGCCCAGGGAAAATTTTTCAGGATACCCTTGTGATTTCAAGGCCGGGAAGAGCAGCCCGCCCAAAGCCACGATCGTTAACCCGGTCGCGCCGGTCAGCGCCGTAAAAATAGCCGAAAAAAACAGCGCGATGACCGCCAGACCTCCGGGCAGCCAACCCAGCAGGGCCTGCGAAAGTCGGACCAGTCGCTGCGGGGCTTTACTGGCCGCCAGGATGTAACCGGCCAGGGCAAAAAGCGGCAGGGCCACCAGCATGGGCGTATGAGCCAGTTTATAAATTTCAATAATCAGCGCGGAAAAGGGGATGCCGCTGAAGTAGAGAAAAATAAGCCCGCTGAGGGCGATGACGACAAACAGCGGGGTGCCGGCCAGGGCCAGCAGGATGGTCAGAAGGGTGGAGAAGAATCCCATGCCGGAGGTCTTAGGGATGACGGAGATGGCGCCAGCCGGCGAAGACAAATCGGGCACCGATGACGCCCAACATGACCGGAATAATGGCTTGAGAAAACCACAGCGGGATGCCCAGGATCAGAAACTTGCCGGCCTGAGCCTCATCCCGAACGAAATCGATGCCCGGTCCGACCAGGATTAAACAGACCGCGGCCGCCAGGAAGTCCAATCCCCCCTGGACAACCTTCTGCCCGACCGCCGGCAGATAATTGGAAAGCAGGTCAATTTTTATGTGCCGTCCTTGACGGGTGGCCATGGATGCGCCCAGCAGGGCGACCCATAAAACCAAATGGCGCAGCAGAGGATCGATCCAGATGAGACCGGTGGCGATAACGTTGCGAAATAAAATGGGCAAGAAGGCCAGGAATACCATCAGCAACAGGAGAAAAATCAGCAGGACTTCTTCCAGTCTATTTAAAAAGCTATTGATTCGTGGCCACATAGTAACAACCTCATAAAGCGTCATTCCCGCAGCGCTTCTGGGCGGGAATCCAGGCTTTTCTTGAGGAACAATGGATCCCCGATAAAGACATTCGGGGATGACGGGAGACTATTTGTAAAGACAGTAAAGAGGCCGCTATTGATTTAATTCTCCTTGCGGAGGTTTTTTAGGAAGCCCTTGATCTCTTCAAACGTTTTCTTGGAGAATTGTTCCTCTCCCAGGGTATCCATCGCTTTAAAGACCGAGGCCCGTAATTCCTTGGTGTCCTTGGCCGCGGGAGTAACGGTTTTTATCCCCTGCTTGGTCATCACCCCCAAGGCCTTCTGGTTCTCCTGGCGTACCAGCCCTTTCATCGGCTCCAGGTGGCGCTTAAAGATCTCCTCCACCAGGCCCCGCTGGGCGGGGGGAATCTTATCCAGCGCCGTTTTCTGCATGACCAGGGCCCCCACAGAATAAGACAGCGGCAGGTCGGTCAAATAGGAAACCCGGGTAAACCATTGCATGGAAATGGCGGCCAGGGGAGAGGCGTAGACGGTGTCGATCATCCCGGTTTGCAGCGACACTAAAACGTCCGGGATCCCCAGGGGAACCGGGTTTACGCCCACCTCTTTAAACAGTGCTTTGCCGATGGCTGTATCCTCCCAGATCCAGACCTTTCCTTTCTTGAGGTCGCCGGCGCTCTTGATCGGCTGTTTGGACAGGAGATAGATAAAACCGTTTTCCCCCCAGCCCATTATTTTATATCCATTATCCCAGAAGCCCTTTTCCAGAAAACCGGACATCTTGGTCATCACGGCGTCCACCTCATTGTAATTCTCAAAGAGGAAGGGGATGGATAGTATTTTGACATCTTTAAAAATCAGACCCCAGGCCGCCGCCGGTAAAGAAGCCGCCCTGGAGTTGTCCCACTTTAATCTTGCGGAGCATATCCTCTTCGTCGCCCTGGATGCCGCCCGGGAAAACCCGCAGACTGACCTGTTTGCCGGTTTTCTGCTCCAGTTCCTGACTGATGTCCCGGAAGGCTTTCGTCCAGGTGCTCCCCTCCGGGGCCAGAGTTCCGATCTTCAAAACAACCTTGTCGCCGGCCGCTTGACCGGACGAAGCCGAAAAAAGCAATAATCCGGCAATGATTACTCCGAAAAAATTCCAGTTCTTTTTCATATCTTCCTTTCCGCTCAAAAAAACTCGTCCGCCTGTTCCAGCAATTTTTGGGCTTTTTGTTTCGCCAGGGTATTGAGCAGGGTCAGTTCCGGGTCCTGATCGGCCGGTGCTTCCTGAACATGCTTTAACGTTTTTTCAAAAAGGTCCCGGTCCAGTCGCTGCCGGGCGTAATACTGGGCGTAGTAGACCTCGGCCATCAGGAACCTGCCACTGCCCCAACGGATTGCTTCTTGAAAATGCTCATTGGCCTTTTTTAGATTCCCACCGAACTGCTCCGGCCGGGCGGACAGAAGGATCCCCTTGAAAAGGTGGGCGCCTCCGTAATAATAACCGGGATCAAGCTGCAGAACCCGCTCCATGATCGCCTCCACCCAAGGCAGTTCGGCCATGGCCTCCACACCATCCGGACTGCTGGCGATCCAGCCCCCCCAGACGCTTCCCGCCCCGAAGAGCAACGGCACATCTTCCACTGCTGTTTTCGCCAATTGATCTTGAAAATAACCGAGCGGCTGTCCCTGAAAACCCTTCAGGAGAGGATGCAAATCCAGGGCTTTCAGCGCCTGGGATTTGGCCCTGGCATACAGAGCAACGGTCCGCCCCTGCTCGCTTTCCTCTAAGATAGCCGCGTAGGAGGAGTAGGCCTGGGCCCCGGCCAGCAGGAGGTTGGCATTATCCGGATAACGCTGGCTCATCCCGTCGATGAGCATCAGGTAGGAAGGAACACCCTGCCGAACCAGAACCAGGTCCGATTGCCGGCTGACCGCCGAAGCGACCTCTTTTAATAATGCTGTGGCCCCGTCGGCCACCATCGAGCCGGTGGAAACACAACCGGCGGCCGACAGGACCAGCAAAGAGGCCATCCCCATCAATTTTCTTAAGAGCCCGGTTTTCATTTTCTCCCTGGAAAACAATCCTAACATAATTAAATAACTAACATTAATCGGACGGACCGTCAAAGGAAAAAATCCCCGCCGTCCGACTCCCTGCTGAACGCCCGTCTATGCCCAGAGAAAAGGATTCGCTCCCGAATTTTTTCCTTTAATCTTCTTTATTCCTCGACAAGCGAACCAGCAGAATCCCAGAAACCAATGCGATCCCGGCCAGAAAAAAGAGATGGGTACCGCTAAGCGGACCAATGAAGGGAAGGCTATCGTTTCGCAGGAACTGCACCAGAAATCGTTTAATGAAATACAATTCCAGAAAAAGAAGGAAGAGAAAGCCGTCAAAGGGATAGCCTTTATTTGCCCCTACCTTATTTTTGCCATATCTCTCCCACCCTAAGAGCACAAAAAAAATGACGAGGTTGGCCCCGAAACTCAACAATTGAGTGGGGTAACGAGCGCCCCAGACCCGGTTGACATCCGGAAGCACCATCGTCATCACTGAATCGCTGGGCGCTCCGCCGCAGCAACCCGCCGCGAGACACCCGAGGCGGCCGATAGCCAGGCCTAGGGGAATGGGTAAGCTCCCCAGGTCAAAGGCCCGCCCGATTGGGATTCCATAGTGGCGCAAAATAAAATACGCCGCCGGGATTGCCACCACCATCCCCCCAATCACCCGAACGGAGCGGTGCCAGGAGAAAACCCCTGTCTTCAGCCATCCCCCAAAAGAAAACAATAGACCCGGCATTATGGAACCCAGGAACAGTCCCAGGATCACCAACAACATCACCCGGCCCAGAATTTGCGGCGGATAGGGCAGTCGCAGCAGGCGTGCAAATCCATAGAGCCCGATGACCCAGTACATGAGGGCGTACATCAGGGCGTAGGTATTAATGGAAAAGGGTCCGATGGGGATGAAGGGGAGCGTAAACAGGCCTCAAAGCATCCCGGTTTCCGAGGCGGTCCTTCTAGGAACGCCCCAGAAACCGATGGCAGCCGTATTGGTTTATTGTTTTTGCAGCAAAGGCAAGTACAGCAGGTTTCCGGTAAGGGCCGTGGGCGGCGGGACCCAGTCGCCTACCCAGATGATATCGGTTGCCGAACCGTTCACCGTAGGCTCGTCCGCCTTGGTTGCGGTGACCTTGACATTATAAGGGCCTGAGGCCGTACCCGCCGGGACTGTGCCAACCAACCAAATGAATACAAAACCTTTAGTGAGATAAGGGGAAGGGATCGGTCTGGAAAAATTTGGTGCCTTGTCGTCCCCTTCGTATAGAGTCCAGTTCATACTATTGATCTGGGAATTGATGCTGAAGTTTAGACTCATCAATCCTACAGAATTAACCTGAGCTATGTGCCTGATTCTAACCTCCTTGGGGGGCTGAATATTCCAGGCAATTGCCGGGTTGCCCAAATCAACGGTATTAGGAGTCAAGAATGGTACAAGACTTTGATTCTGGGGGCCGAGGCAGGTAATCCCGCCGGTTTGGACAGCTAATGTTTTCCGGCCCTTGGACCCCTGGCCTAAGGTTTGCAAAGCTACCTGAGCGAAAGGCGGGGGATCCTGGCCCTCCTGGCAGAGATAGAGAGGGATTTCCGTACCCTTACCGGCCAGGTCCACCGGGAGGCTCACGTGGTATTCCCAACTGGTGTAGTTCATTCCGGCCGGGCAGGTTGCCTTAGGGGTCTGGGCTGCTCCCAAGGTCACCCAGTGCTCTCCGCCTAAGGCTGGAAGTTCATTCTCGGCGAAGGTCATCCGTTCGGGCCTCAGTTCCAGCGGGATGGGATTGACAATATCATTTTTTGAGGGAACATATCCATCCAGTTGAATTCGCGGCTTAGTTGCATCAGCGGAAAAGAGTAGCGGCAGGAT
Source organism: uncultured delta proteobacterium (assembly GCA_963746605.1). GTDB lineage: Bacteria > Desulfobacterota > RBG-13-43-22 > RBG-13-43-22 > RBG-13-43-22 > CAVQSS01. Next base: position 250,445 of record CAVVCH010000061.1, on the reverse strand, counting down.
AAAAGAAGGGTTGTCCGGCGCAACGGCCGAGACCGGCACCCGCATCGCCACGAAGGTGGCCTTGGATTGCAGCCAGTCGGTGATCTGCTGGCAGCGGGTGGTATCCAGGGTTACGTTGTTATAACCGATCCAGCGCTCGAGGTTCAAAGCATTGATCGTTGCCCCAATGGTTTGTGGTTCGGACAGGGCGGAAACAGGAGATCGGGGTAATACTTCCGGGGTGTTCAACCCATTTTGCAACTGGGTCACCAGACTGGTGAAGCTTCTGCCAGAGACATCGATGTATCCCACCGTCTCGATCACCTTCATCGACGCCTTCCCTGCCGGCAGGAAAGGCATATTGAATTGGACGGGAATGGAATTAGGCGGAGCCGTAAAGACAAAGGGGGGTCCGCCGGGCTGCGGTTGTTTGGCCGGGTCGGTGAAAACAAAGTTGGTCGAATCGATGGGCGGATTCCATACCAGTTGGGTAGGTTGACTGCCCGTCCAGCCGATCACCCGCGACACCTGGGCCCCTGGGATCGCAGAAGCGTTTTCGGAGACGTTTTTTAAAGCGACCCCATAATTAATTTGCGCGCTGCCGTTCGGGTTAACTACCGGTGCCTGCCCCGTCTGACTTGACCCTCCCGGGTTACCACAACCTGGGCTCGGATCTTCACCACAGGCCGTGATGGATAGATAGGAAAAAACACCAAACACAATGAGGGCCAGGGCGGCCCAAACCTGAACATACATGCCAAGGGGATGATTACGAAGGCGGTTCCACAATGTTTCCATTTTGTCCTCCTTCCAAATCGATTCTTGTCGTACTTTATACTTTTTTTCACATTATAGCAAAATTTAAAACGAAATATCAAATTAGATCCGATCATCTCCCAGACAATTTTATCACTGTCTATTGATTTCCTCCCTTCCGGGCCTTATCCTCTTGAAAAGAGGAGATCAACAGATGAAACGAATTGCCAAAAATGCAGGGATTTGGATTTTAGGGATGTGCCTTATGATGGCTTTCTCTCTTCCATCCCGGGCCGCGGATGTTCCCCGGATCACGAAAGAGGAACTCAAGGGGATGTTGGGAAATGAAAATGTGATCATTATCGACGTCCGTTCCGACCTTGATCAAGAGAAAAGTAAACAGAAAATCCAAGGAGCGGTGCTGGAAGACCCGGGCAAAGTGGAGACCTGGATGTCCAAATACCCCAAAGATAAAACCTTGGTCTTCTACTGCGCCTGACCGGCCGAACACACGAGCGCTGGGGCAGCGCAACAATTTCTCTCCAAGGGATATACGAAGATCTTTGCTTTGAAAGGCGGCTGGTGGGAATGGGTCGAGGCCAAGTTCCCTTTGGAAAACAAATAGCGAACGGCAGCAATTTAACCGGAGGTATGAGCGGTGGGAGAAGGCCCTAAAACAGTTGCCAGAGATCGGAAAGGTTCCGCACAAACTGGCCCCAGCCTTGATTGATGAACAGACCGAATTGGGCGATCAGCGAATAGGCGATCCCGAACTGGGCCAGGGCGTAACCCGAAATGGTGAATTGGCTTACACTGATTAACCCCACCCCGAACTGCGAAATAGTGATCACCCCCAATCCGAATTGCCCGATGGCGATGATCCCTTTCGCGGGGACCGGCTGGCGGTTGGGCCGGTATTTGAACGAAATATGAAGCCAGGGCCAGCCGAAAAGGGTAGCTACCGATATATACTCGAATCCCCAGCCGTCCCATTTTTCCTTGGCCGGTTGCGGCGCACCGCAATGCGGGCAGGTTAAGGCCTGCTCGCTCACCTCATGTCCGCATTCTCGACACGGCTTCACATCCCACCTCCATAATTGAATTGATATAGCGGTCTGACTTCAGTCCTTGCACGATCTTTGCATTTATTGAACGAAACCCCAGCTAAAAAGGTCCTCGGAATAGAACTTATTTCTTGGAATCTAAAAAGCTTATCTTATTGGTTATCGGGACCTTGGGTTGTTTGCTTTACTATTTTCGGGGAAGGGTCCTGCATCCTTGACCGGGTTGATTTCCATACAATTTGTGCTCCCGATGAACAATAAACCGTACACTCACCTTAGATGATTAGGGGGACTTCGTCGTCGCAAAGGCTTGACTCGTTGCGCCTTTATGGTTCGAACGTAGCGGAGGGGTTAATCCCCTCCCGCACCCAACCGAGCCGACAAAACGCTTCTGGGAAAAATCTGAATCCTTAATTCCCAAACCCAGCCGAGAGGGGTTAACCCCCTTCCCTGCGAAATTAAACGAAAGGCTCCTATGTTTATTAAAAGTTCCCGGAACAGGTTCAAGGTAGGCCTGGTTTTCAGTCTGGCCGTAATTTTATTCCTGACCCATTCTGAAAAACTTATCGCCTTCTCCACCCCCGTATTAAAGTGGCAAAAAGGCGGCTGCCGTACCACCTGGTGCCGGACCGGGTGGTACGCTTCTCCGGCCGTGGCCGACCTGGACAAAAACGGCAAAATGGAAGTCATCTGGACCGACTACCGGATCGTGGTGGTGAAAGGGGAAGATGGGAGCAACCGCTGGGTAGTGGATAATCCCGGCGGAGGCCGGGGCTGGCCCGGAGTGGTGGTGGCCGATCTGGAGGGCAACCAATCCTTGGAGATTGTCACCGCCCATAGCGGCGGCTACCTGTCGGTTTATCAGGCCAATGGCTCGCCGCTCGCCGGCTGGCCGCAACAGCCCACCCCGGGGAATGAACTGCGCAGCCTGGCCGTGGGCGATGTGGACGGCAACGGGACGCTGGAGATTCTGACCGCCTCCACCCGGCCGGACAACCAGTGGTTTCTTTTCAATGCCGATGGGACGTTGCGTCTCGGATGGCCGGTCCTTTCCCCGGATTCCGATACCAACGGCTACGCTGCCGGGTGCTTCAATGAAAACGTGGGGCTGGCCGACCTGGACGGGGACGGCCAACTGGAAATGATCGGCCCCAACGACACCCATTACGTGGCCGCCTATCGTCCGGACGGGACCCCGCTTCGGGCCGGGCCGATTTACGGCCAGGTGGGCGGGCAGAATAAGCCCTGGGCCAGGGTCGGCTTTCACCTGAGCCACGCGGTCGATCTCCGGGGGTACGCCAACTGCACGGCCGGCCAGGAACCCCTGGAGCCCCGGCCTAACTTCGCGGACAGCGCCCCTTCCTTCGCGGACGTGGACGGAGACGGGACCCTGGAGATCATCATCGTCGGGAACCAGTATGACTGCCGCACCGACCCCTACCGCTCCCTGTATCAACTGCCTTATATCCTGAATAAAGACCGGACCCGCTGGGCCGGAAGCGGCTTCAACTGGGAAACCCTGCCGATTCCGGACGGCCAGGCGGGGCCTCTTTCCGAAGACTACAATATCATCGAAACCGCCCAGCCCAACCCGGTGGTGGTCGACCTGGACGGCGACGGTTTCAAGGAAATTCTGTACGCCTCCTATGACGGGCGGGTCCACGCCTACTGGCTGGACCGTACCGAGCATGGCCACTGGCCCTATCAGGTGACCAACCCGGCGGAAGGCTTTATCCGCTTCGCCTCGGAGCCGGTGGTGGCGGACCTGGACGGCGACGGAAAGGCCGAAGTAATCTTCACCACCTGGACCCAGAAAGGAAGCAATGCAGGCGGGCAGTTGATTATCCTCAACTACCTGGGCCAGTTGCTGCACGCCGTGGATCTGCCCCGCAGCAGTCAGGACTGGGACGGCGCCCTGGGGGCCCCCACCCTGGCTGATATCGACGGGGACGGAAACCTGGAAGTGGTGATCGGCACGGCCCATACCGGTCTGGTCGCCTACAGCCTCCCCGGCACTTCGAACGCCCGCGTTCTGTGGGGAACAGGAAGAGGTTCCTATCTCCGGACCGGGCAGGCATCATCCAATATTCTGGGGAATATTCCAAAACAGGCAACCTTCTTCTACGACCTCCAGCAGCAGCGCCTCAGCCCGGCCCAGGTTCAGGTGACTCCCAAAAACACCGGAACCAACCAAATCCTCCACTGGACAGCGGAACCAGGGGGACCCTGGGTATCCGTCTCTCCATTAAACGGGAACACGCCGTCTCCTCTTACCATCACCCCGGTAAATTACGCCCAGTTGCCCCCTGCCTCTTATGCCGGTTCATTGATCCTAACCGTGACCGACCCTCCCGACACCGCCGGCTCCCCGACTCAAATCCCCTTGATGCTGCACGTGGTGGAGCGGCTTTATCCGGTTTATTTTCCCTTGATTATTCGATGATTCTTTCAAAGTTTTCCTGTTTGACTTTTCGACTTTGTTGATTTAGAATTACTTTATATATAAGTAATCCCTAATTAAGGAGTAATACAATGAACGTCGAAGAGTACCTCGGGACGGTCACCCAGAAAGGTCAGGTCACCATCCCCCTGGCCGTACGTAAACTGCTGGGCGTTAAGTCTCGGGACCGGGTCACCTTCCGCGTAACCGAAGAGCGAGTGGAGCTCGCACCCGCCCAAATGACACTGGAGGCGGCCTACGGAGCGGTCAAGCCGACCAACCGCCCCGAAAACTGGTCTGCTGTCCGGAACCAGGCCCGGGAGGAACGAGTTCGACGACGGGGACCCAAGATCAGTAATCGGCCAAAGGTGACGGAATAGTGGAATTCTTGGACGCCAATGTCTTCCTGCGTTATTTGACCAAGGACGACCCGGTCAAAGCAGAACGCTGTTACGAACTGTTTCAACGTTTAAAGCGCAAAGAAGACCAGGTGGTCACTTCCGAGTCGGTCCTTTCGGAAGTCGTTTACGTGCTATCATCCCGTTCTCTTTACCAGCAAAGCCGGAAACAGGTTCGAGCGCTTCTGCTCCCCATTATCTCCCTTCCAGGGCTGAAGATTCAATATCGCCGAACTTTCCTTAGAGCGCTTGATCTTTTTGCCGGCTCCAACCTGGACTTTGAAGATACACTTTCCCTGGCCCACATGGAGCGGATGCAGGTCACGACCATTATTAGTTATGACCGGGACTTCGATCGTTTCAAAAATATCAATCGGCGTGAGCCATGAGCCCTCAATAATATTCTTCGTCCGGATCAAGATCCTGGCTATAATCCCGGTGTTCCTTTTTATTTTTTATAGCTGATGGAAATACCTGCACCGCCCGATCTATGAATGGTGGTCAGGTAGTTGGGCAGGCCTTGGATAGTATCCAGAAATTCTTTGATGCCGCCGAAAGGGTGGTTTACGTTATGGGCCGTGAAGCAGCCGCCTTTTACCAACTTCCCGTCCAGGTCCTTAAAATACTGGGGGTACCATTCCTTGTCGGCATCGGAAAAAATAAAATCAAAAGGCCCTTCCAGTTGCCTCACCAGTTGATGGGCGTCGGCCAGCCGGGCATCAATAAATCTTTCCACCCCGGCCTGCTTGAAGTTTTCCACGGCGGTTTTATAACGCCCTTCGTCGATCTCAATGGTGATTAAACGGCCTCCGGTCTTGCTCAACGCCCAGGCCATCCAGATGGCGGAATGGCCCGTGGAGGTCCCGATTTCCAAAGCCCGGGTATAGTTGTTCTTGAGGATCAGGTTGTACAACACCTGTCCGTCCTGGTAGGGCACATTCCAATCCTGCCAATTCGACCGGTTTTCTTTAAGGAATTTTTCCACTTTGGCATCCAGGTTTTCAGAGGTCGGTGGCTTTTGAGCCAGGGCGGTCATCAGCGCGAAGCCCCAAACCATACAAAATCCCCAGACCGATTAGAATTCCCTTCATTGATTTCCGGTTCATAAAAGCCTCCAAAGTGGTTTCATTGATCTCGCTATATCAGGAGGGATCCGGCTCCTCGGCCGGCGGACAAAGTTCCGGGGTCTGTAGATCGCGACATATTTTTTCAGAAGGCTGTAACACCGGAAGATCCTCCTTGGAGCTTACCCCCAATTCCCTGAACCGGCGGGCCGCAGTCAGCACCCGGGTCTCCAGGGAACCCACGGCCTCGTTGTAGGAGTGCACGCATTTATCCAGGGACCGGCCTACCTCGGTGAAATGCCGGGCCACTTTGGCCAGGCGGTCATAGAGCAGCTTCCCCAGATCGCTGATGGCCTGGGCGTTTTCCGCCAGTTGCTCCTGGCGCCAGCCATAGGCAATGGCCCGCAGCAGGGCAATCAAGGTTGTGGGGGTAGCCAGGATAACCCTTTGATTAACCCCTTCTTCAATCAGCCGGGGATTCTGCTCCAGGGCCGCGCTGAAAAAATTCTCCCCCGGCAAAAACAGGACCACGAATTCCGGAGCCTCGCTGAACTGGTCCCAGTAAGCCTTGGCCGATAATTTTTGCAGGTGGGTCTGCACCTGACGGGCATGGTCCTGAAGCTTGGCTTTCCGGTCTTCTTCCGTCTGGGCTTCTAAAGAATCCAGAAAAGATTGCAGGGGGGCCTTGGAATCCACCACCACTATTTTTCGATTGGGCATGCGGACCACCATATCCGGGCGCAAACGGCCGGTCTCTCCGGGAACCGTCTCCTGTTCCGTGAAATCACAGTGTTCACTCATTCCGGCCAGTTCGGCCACCCGCCGCAACGTGATCTCTCCCCAGCGTCCTCGCACCTGGGGGGAACGAAGGGCCTTGACCAGGTTGCCCGTCTCCTGCTGCAATTTTTCTTCGGTAACGGCCATTTGCTTCAGGTGTTGGCTCAGGCTTCCGTAGGCCTGTTGCCGGGCCTGCTCCATGGACTGCACCTGTTGGGCATATCGATCCAAGGTATCCTTCAGGGGGGCCACCAGGGTCTCCACGGCTTTTTGACGCTGGGCCAGATCCCCTTTGGCCTCGGTTTGAAATTTTTCCAGGGTGGCCCGGGCCAGGTCCAGAAATTGTTGGTTGTTGCTGCGCAAGGCTTCAGAGGACAGGGCCTTGAAGGCATCGCTCATTTTTTGCGAAGCTTCATCCAGGAGGGACAGCTTTTCTTCCACGGCCAGCCGCTCCTGACGCATGGTAGTTTCCAGTTCGGCCTGCACCTGCTTCAGGCGACTGATCTCCTCCCGCAAGCCGAGGTTCTCCTCTTCCCGAGACTGGAGTATTGTTTTTACCTCCGGCAACTGTTCCAGTTCTTTAAGAGCCGCAACTTTCTCCTGCCCTTCCTGGATCAGGGAACCCCGGAGAAGGTCCAGCTCTTTTTCCATTTCCTGATTTTTGATCAACAGGTTGTCGTACGAAAGTTCCTTGGCTCTAATCCGCTCTTCCAGCACCGCCAGTTCGGATTTGCAGGTTTGGACGGCTTCGGCGGCCTTTTGGGTCAGACGGATCTTGAGCAGCAGGCCCACGATGACAATGCCCAGGATGGCCCCAATCAGAAAAGTCCAGATGGTGTGTGCGGTGATCATTTTTTTCCTTTCAGGTGAAGTTTGGGATCTTTGGGGTTACGAATTTTTATTACGCAAATAACCCAAAATAGGGTTCGAGTGTAGGGGAGGGGTTAATCCCCTCCCGCACCCAACCGGGCACAGTTCACGCACCTGGGAAAAAAATGAATCACTGATTCCAGAGCCCGGGAGGGGGTTAACTCCTCCCCTACGAAACATCGAATAGACGCATTTTTTTCATGCTTCATTTCCATAACAAATCCTTTTCCTGCAACCCCTTAATTTTATCGCGCAGCTCGGCGGCCTCTTCAAAATCCAGGCGCTTGGCCGCAGCCTTCATCTCTTTCTGCAGCTTTTTTATCAAGGCCGGTATCTTGGCCGGATCGTCGTAATCCGCCTGCGCTTCTTTAGCCGCCGGCACGGTGACATAGTCGGCCTCGTAGACCGAGGCCATGATGTCCTGGATGGATTTCTTGATGCTCGTGGGGGTTATCCCGTGCTTCCGGTTATAGGCCTTTTGCAGGTTCCGACGCTTTTCGGTTTCCTCGATGGCCGCCTGCATGGACCGGGTGATTTGATCGGCATAGAAATAGACTTCCCCCGAAAGATTACGGGCCGCCCGCCCGCAGGTCTGGATCAGCGAGCGGGTCGAACGCAGAAACCCTTCCTTGTCCGCATCCAATATCGCCACCAGGCTGACTTCGGGCAGATCCAGCCCTTCCCGGAGCAGATTGATCCCGACCAACACATCAAATTCCCCCAAGCGCAGGTCCCGCAATATCTCGATCCGCTCCAGGGTGTTGATATCCGAGTGCAGGTAGCGGACCTTGATCCCTTTTTCCTGGTAATAATCGGTCAAGCTTTCAGCCAGACGCTTGGTCAGGGTGGTGACCAGCACCCGCTCCTGTTGGCCGACCCTTTTCTTAATGGCCTGCAGCAGGTGGTCCACCTGATCCGTGGCGGGGAAGACGCTGATCCGGGGATCCATCAAACCGGTAGGACGGATGATCTGCTCCGCCACCAGGCCGCCCGATTGCCGCATTTCGTACTCCGCCGGCGTGGCGGAGACATAAATGACCTGATGGACCATCTGCTCGAATTCCTGAAAATTCAAGGGCCGGTTGTCCAGGGCCGAGGGCAGCCGGAACCCGTAGTCCACCAGGGTCTGCTTGCGGGAACGGTCGCCCCGGAACATGCCCTGAAGCTGGGGAACCGCCAGATGACTCTCGTCGATAAAGAGCAAAAAATCCTGGGGGAAATATTCCAGCAGGGTCGGCGGCGGCTGGCCGGGCATCCGGCCGGTCAGGTGACGGGAATAATTTTCGATGCCGTGGCAGTAGCCCAACTCCTTCATCATCTCCAGGTCAAAGCGGGTCCGTTCCCCGATCCGCTGTGCCTCGATCAATTTCTGGTGCTCATGGAAGTAGATCAGGCGTTCGGTAAGTTCCGCCTCGATAGCCTGGTAGGCCAGTTCCCTGCGCTCCGGGCTGGTGACATAATGACTGTTGGGAAAGATCTGGACCTGAGGCAACCGTTCCTGGGTTTTCCCGCGCAGCGGGTCGATGATTGACAGGCCTTCGATGGAGTCACCAAAAAAAGAAATCCGCAGGGCCCGCTCCTCCTCATAGGCCGGAAAGACCTCCACCACGTCTCCCCGGACCCGGAAGGTGCCCCGGTGAAAATCGATGTCGTTGCGCTCGTAGAGCATGGAGACCAATTGGCCCAACACGGCTTCCCGCGGGACATCCTGCCCGGTTTCCAGAGACAGCAACAGGTCCTGGTAGGCCTCCGGCGAACCCAGTCCGTAGATGCAGGACACACTGGCCACGATCAGCACGTCGCTGCGCGTTAGCAGCGACCGGGTGGCCGAGTGGCGCATCTTGTCGATTTCCTCGTTGATGGAGGAATCTTTTTCAATGTAGGTGTCGCTCGAAGGCAAATAGGCCTCCGGCTGGTAGTAATCATAATAGCTGACAAAATACTCCACGGCATTTTCAGGAAAGAAAGACTTGAACTCCCCGAAGAGCTGGGCGGCCAGGGTCTTGTTGGGGGCCAGGACCAGGGTGGGCTTCTGGACCCGGGCCGCCACCTGGGCCATGGTGAAGGTCTTTCCCGACCCGGTGACCCCCAACAGGACCTGGTGCTTTATCCCCTGCTCCACCCCGGCGGCCAGTTGTTCGATGGCCTGGGGCTGATCGCCCTGGGGGGTGAATTCGGAAACCAGATGGAAGGCGTTTTTTGAGTACATTATTTTTTCAAAACGATTTTGTCAGGAAGACTATCCCTGACGGTTGGCTTGATCGTGAGGACCAAAATCAATAAATTTCAGGGTATCGTCGCCGCAATCTCGACAATCTTGACAGAGAACAATATCCTGGTCCTTTTTCCTGCGGCAAGCCTTGCAATAAAAATAGATAATCAGGAAATTTTTCTTCACCGGCGCACTATAATACCCCCTGAAATTGCCTTTTAAAGGCTCTCCGAAAGGGAGTGGATTCGCTATAATCAAATCCACCTTTTTTTGAATGATTTTCTTAAGGGAACGATGTTTTTTCAGCGATATCAGAAACGCCTCGCTAAAGAGGACCTCCATTTAGAAAACCTCATCGTAACGATGCCACTTCATTTTTCCGGATCTGATCCGAGACATGGTTTCCATCAGGCTCTCACAAAATTGCGGGTCCCTGATCACGATCTCCGTTGGGTCCGTTTCTCCTTTGCGTTTCAAATGGAGGACAAATTGAGTTACGATTTCTGAAACGGTGGTTCGCTGGTCCTCCGCATAATCCTTCGCGAATTCGATCAAATCCCGATCCATGGTAATATTTATTTTTCCTTTGGGCACTTTTTCTTCCCCCCATCCCTTATTGCATAATATGCGCCTGATATACGCCTATTCTAAATGAGCGGCCTTAAACCTGTCAAGGGAATCCTTATCTATGGGGGGTGATATCAAAGGGTGCGAGAGGAAAGAAAAGAATGCCATAAAAATCGAAATCTTGTTATAATTCTTCTATTCTGAAAAAATAGCGGCCGACTGCTCCCCATCTATGATTGATTTATACCAGGAACTCAGATCCCTGATCATCCATCTAAATCGTCGTGAAATACCCTATGCCCTTTGTGGCGGTTTGTCCCTGGCGGTTTATGGGATTCCAAGGGCCACCCTGGATATCGATCTTCTGATCCCGGAAGAAAGTCTGGCTTCGATCCGCCCGTTGGTTTCAGACCTGGGCTATCAGATCGAAGCCGGGTGGATGAACCTGGCGGGAGGAGCTATAAAAATGTTCCGGGTGACCAAGATAGATTCGGAGGATGATGAGCGGTTGCCGTTAGACCTGATCCTCGTTACCCCCCCGGTAGAAATGGCCTGGGCCACGCGGGAGAAGGCACGCTGGGAAGGCGAAGACCTCTGGGTGGTATCCCGGGAAGGACTGATGGTTATGAAATCCCTTAGGGGAAGCGGCCAGGACCAGGACGACCTGAAAAAACTAAAGGCCCTGGATGACGAAACCTAACCATTCCGAGAAGACGGTCGCCCTCCGCCTCAAGCAGGTATCACAGCTAAGACGGGTCTGTCTATCCCTTGGGAAGGCCGGGTCAATAAGCCGCTCCGCCTCGGGTCAGGAACGGGAAGACCAGGGAGATCCAATTACCGGGAAGCTCAATTCTCTCCTCAGCGAATAACCCCTTAAACCATTATCCTGCTCCAACGGATACTGCCAAAAAGCGGTAGTGTCGCCCTCTTTCAAGTCTTGTAAGGGAACTGCTCTGAAAAAGCGAATGATTCCGCATTCAAAGTTAGCCTTATGTTCCGGTTCAGCGGCGGCGAAACGCCGTCCGCCGCAACCGGTTATGGGCATCTTGTTCTCTCAGGCCGGCTTGATATTCTGGTTCATACGAAAAAGGTTGTCCGGGTCGTACTTGCGCTTCACTTGGGCGAGGCGATCGTAGTTCGGGCCGTAGGCGGAGCGCACGCGATCGCCTTCGTCGGCGGTGAGGAAATTGACGTAGACGCCGCCGCTGGCGAAGGGCGCCGAGGCATGGAAGAAGTCGCGCGCCCAGCCGACGCAGCGCTTGTCGTCGGCCGGGTCCTCCCAGCGGCCGTGAACGTTCATCACGAACTTGGTGTCGCGGTGGGCGTAGGCCGCGGAGTCCGGGGCCGGCCGTGTGGTGGCCCCGCCGATGGCGCCGAAAAAGATCTCGCATTGAGAAGACGGAAGCTTCTCAATGTATTCGATGACGGCATCGAAAAGTCCGTCCTGGAGCACCGAGAAATTGTGGGACTTCCAATAATTGCGGGCGCCGAAGGTGAGCAGCGGGTCGAAGGCCTGCTGCCAGGCGACGTAAGGTTGGACGCCGATGTGTTCGCCCAGGGGGGTGCCGAACTTGCGCAACGGGTCGATGAGTGGTTCACCCTGCTTCGGGTCACCCGCATAGATCAGCGCGAGCACGATAATCCCCTGGCCGTGGACGCTCTCGGGGAGGAACGGTAGCGGCGGCGCCTGGCGCAGGATAGTCCACACGGAAAGGGCCTCCGGCGCCTTGATGATGAAGTCGCGGTACTGTTGCAACACCGCCTTCGCCTCGGAGATCGGATACACGATGAGTCCGCTCAGCACGTCAGGGCCAACAGGGTGGAGCCGGAACTCGAAGCGGGTGACCACACCGAAGTTGCCGCCGCCGCCTCGGAGCGCCCAGAAGAGGTCGGGGTGCTCGGTCGCGCTGGCGCGCACGACCTCTCCCGCCGCGGTCACGACCTCGGCGGACTCGAGGTTGTCCACCGTCATGCCGTGCTTGCGACTTAGCCAGCCGAATCCCCCGCCGAGCGTCAGGCCGGCAACGCCGGTTGTGGAGTTGATGCCGAGCGGAGTGGCGAGGCCGTGGGCCTGGGTGGCGGCGTCGAGGTCCGCGAGCGTGGCCCCGCCCTCGATGGTGACCCGACGTCTGTTAGGGTCGACGCTGGCGGCTTTCATCCGCGAAAGGTCGATTACGATACCGTCATCGCACATGGCATTGCCGGCGATGTTGTGTCCGCCGCCGCGAACAGCGAGCAAGAGCCCGTTGTCCCTCGCGAAGTTCACCCCGCGGACGACGTCCGACGTGGTGGCGCAGCGAGCGATGACGGCGGGGCGCTTGTCGATCATCGCGTTCCAGATCTTACGGGCGCTTTCATAAGCACCGTCGCTCGGAAGAAGAATCGCTCCTTGGAAGCCACCTTTCAACTCCTCGATCTTCCCGGCATGCAAATTCGTCATGGTTTCCTCCTTTGTTGTCTAATGGCCAACCTGTGTCTAACCATTTCGGGAAATAATGATTCTCAAGATTAATTTGCCTTCTTCAAGGACGGAAAGAAATAACGGCTGGACTCTATTTTTCGGTCAAAAAGATAGTATTTTAGGGTAGGGGAAAATTACTTGGAACCTATGAGGGATGCTCCCAAAATGATTTGAACAATTTTATACCAACGCGCCATCAAGTCCTCCGCTGTGAAGCGTGATCACCCCAGTTCAAAAGTCGTCACGCCGAACAGCCGGCTTAAGGGCAAATCAGGGCATTTCCCCCTGTACATGCGGGCCGTCTCGAATGCGACAATCATCTTGTGTTGCTTCGCCAAATCGATTGCTGCCGGATTCACTTCCGGCGCATCCAAAAAAATAGGCGCGCCGTCCGGGGTATGTGCCTTCAAAGATAGAAATAGATGTTCGGCAAGCTGCGGATTGTCCGCAAACAACGGACCCATCTTGTATCCGGAACGACAGACCCGCACGACGCCGTAACCTGCCAGTTTGCGGTTTCGTAAGATGCCCAGTGCCGTACTTTGAGGTTGATCAATCCAACGCTTCAGAAAGTGCCGGCGATTGTCAGGAAAAAACGGTTCGTCGTAGGCGCCTAGCTCCTCAAAGGGGATCGTGGACAAGCGGACGATCCCTGAATCAGCCGGAAAAGACCCGCCACCGGTCCCCTGATACCGGATGTTTCTATAAACCAACGTAAACCCGGACTTTTGGTAATTGCCCTGCTGAGCAAGTACCCCATCAAGACCGACAGTGCGGCCCTTGAGGTACGCCAGACCGGTATTCCATATCTGCAGGCCGTAGCCCTGGCCACGATACTCCGGCTTGACCATGTAGAAACCTAGGAAGCCAAACGAATCGCCATATTTCACAACGGAAATCGTTGCAACCGGCTCATCCTCAAGCAATCCGACGAGGAAACCATCTGGATCAGCGGCGCGGAAGCAATCCGCATCGTACAACCCGGGGTTCCATCCTTCTGCCGCCGCCCAGTCGATGGCGATATCCATTTCCTGCCGAGTCATCATTCTGATTCTGTAGCTACACTTCTGCACGGTTATCGAAAATCAAACAGGATCTTGAGGGTTCCTCGTTCACTGGCCTTAGCAAAGGCTTCCTTACATTGTTCGGGTCTGTAAATCCCGGTTATCATTTGCCTGAGGGGAAGGATACCCTTAGCCATGGCCCGGAGGGCCGGGCCGAAGGGGCCGCAGCGGGAACCTAAAAGGGTAATCTCATCTATTACCAGGGGTGTGAGGTTCATCTCTTTTCCGGCGGCAATGGTGCTCTTCAACACGATAATGCCTCGGGGACGCACGCATTGAGCGGCGATCTCGAAGCCGGCCGCTGACCCGGTGGCTTCTATCACTACATCATAACTCTTTGCCGGTTTGAGGTCAGTCCGGTGGATGGTGACGATACCCTGTTCCGAGGCCAGGCGGAGTTTTTCCGCGTGGTTTCCGGAAACGGTTACTTCCAGGCCGGCCAGGTTAAGGACGAAGGCGCAGAGCAGCCCGAGTTTTCCATCGCCCAGCACCAAGACGCGATTGGTGGGGGTTAGATGTATCTGTTCCAGGATCTCGAAAGCGGCTGCGAGGGGTTCGACAAAAACGGCTACCTCGTCCGTCAGTTGGGGGGGGACGGCCCAAAGGTTGGAAACCGGCAAGGTGAGGTACTCGGCAAAGGCACCGTCTTTGTTCATGATGCCTAAAGTGAACCGGTTGGGGCAATGGGTCTTCATTTCCTTTTGACAATAATCGCAGGTGCCGCAATAACAGTTGATCTCGCCCACCACCCGCTGTCCGACCAGTTGCTGATCCGGCCCGTTAACCTTCTCCACCAGACCAACGAACTCGTGACCCAGAACGCCTTTGAATCCCATGTAGCCCTTGGTGATTTCCAGGTCCGTATTGCAAATCCCGGCCATCAGGACTTTGACCAGGGCCTCATTCGGCCCCGGTTCAGGAACGGGATAGTCTTTGAGATATTTCAGTTCGGTGTCAAAAACAATGGCTTTCATTATTTAATCAACTCCAAAAGGCTACCGTTTCGCTTCTTGGCTTCGAAGAGCCAGCCCAGGCAACGCTGGCGGTCTCTTGCAAATTTAAAAAGGAATTCTCTCTTGTGGCAACGGTGGGTGATATGCCAGAGCTGGTGGGGAAGGAAATATCGATTGGCTCTCGGCATCGGGTTTTGGGTTAGAAGCCTTTTTTTGGGGGGGGTGAAAAGGGCAGTTTAAGGCCTAAATTTCCTGCCAAAAAACAATATAATTTGTTGAGAATTCAATTAGTTTGTCTGTCCGACCCCATTTACCGCGACTGTAAGGAGTCCGCTGCATCCGGTACTTATGCCCTTTCTCTTGATTCGCGTATTGCCCCCACGATCTCCCGTTTGGACAGACCTTTGTCCATCCCTGGGACGTCAAAGGGCGAACGGCGAGGGCCGGTAAGCCGAGGAACGATCGCATACATATCGCCCTTGCGACGCCGGATGACTACCTCTTCGGTCTTTGATTCCTCAAGGATTGTGGCCAGTTTTTCTCTTGCCTCCGAATACGTATATACCTTCATAGTCTACGTCACCACCTTTATTGCAAGGCTTTTCGCCACTTCGCACATACGATTGTCCAGGCTGATGAGGGGCAGTTTCGTTTCCAGACAACACTGGAGATAGAAGGCGTCATAGGCGTGAATTCCTTGCTTCACGGCAATTGTCAGTGCATCACGTATCTTTATCGACAACAGCTTCACGGGAATTCTCTGTGAAAGATCAAAGGCTTTGAGCACCTCACGGTCGGTCAGGCGCCCTTTCCTCTTTACGGCTATCAAAGCGTTCGCGATCTCATAGGGGAGGATTTCTGGCGACACAATAGCCCAACCGGATGTTCGTTCAATAACCCATTCGCGGCTGGTTTCGTCCAGAACTACCGCCAGAAACGCACTTGCGTCAGAGACAATCTCCATATCTTAACTTGTACAACTAGATTCGTGAGTTGTCAATACTCTTCTTGAGGCCTAACGTGAGCGTCACCCGAAGCCGGCAGTCTCGGCGATCGAGTCCACGCTGTAGAAGGGGCATCCCCCTTGGAGGATATCATGCTCGTCCCCACAGTTCGCCTGTCTCTTATCGAGACATTCCAGTAGGAAATCCTCTCCTCAACACGACCCATAAGCCACCTTCAGTAATCATTGTCGCCTTTTTCTCCAGTTCGGCCGCTTCGAGGAGCGACCACACGTCCCTTTCGGTTATCCTGACCCGGCCCAGAGCTTGGTTGAGGCCCTTCGAGCGCATCTCGATGCCCCGGATGACATCCTCTGGAGTATGGCATCCGAATCCGCCTCCGACAAAAGCCATGCCTCCGGGCTTCAGAGACCGGTAGATTGCCGGCAGGTCGGGTCTGAAAAAGGACGGGAAAAAGAAAGCCCCCCTGAAAACGATTAGATCGAAGGCCTCCGCGGAATCCCCTGATAGTTTCTCGTCGCTTTCGGCTATGGTCACCTTGTCTTCAAGGCCCATTTCCCGCGCCTCCTCTTTCAAGGTCTCTACAACTTCGCCGGGAAACACGGCCATATGAAAGGACGCGCCGATGCCGCTGCGGGCGAGTTCCAGCGCCAGCCCGGAAAAAGGGCCTACTTCGAGGACACTGCCATCACGTCGGCCATACAATTCGCTCACTTGCCGGGCCAGGTAAGGCCTGACAGGCTCCCAGAGACGGTTCAACTCCATGATTGGGTCTATTTCCTTCATCGTCACAGACTCACTCCTCCTCTATCCCCAACCCTCAGGTCCTGCGGACCCTCGCCCCGGGGGATTACCCTCCGCTCTGGCTCCTAATCTGGGAGGTCTTTATAAATGCCTGTGCCCGGCATCGTGTGCGTATAAAGCCGGGCCGTCATTTCACTCGGGATCGACAGGAATATCGCCGAAAAAGTCGGGGCTTGGAAGAACGCCTCCGGGGATGTCCTCGCAAATACCCCGTTCCCCAGCCCTTGCCCTTGGCTCCCGAAATCAATGAACTACCCCGCCGCAAGCGGACGGGGTATCAAAAACCTTTATAAGGAATATCCATTCGTAGCAAGCTAAGGGGAATTTGACCCCAATAGAGATTAAAGATAGCAAAAGGCTCTTTCTGTTAAGCTAACGGCACTGGGTCCGACCCCATTACAAGTGACAATTAGAAATCAACTGGTTCGCTGGTTTGACCCCGATTTTCTCCGAATGACGGGTCAAACCATCCAGGTCTCATAGTAATTAAAGCACACTAATTCGCTGACAAGTGAGTTGAATGGCGTCTTTCCTCCAAATGCCTCAACTATTGTCTCAAATGAAATATGAATGCATTTGGCTGAAAGTGAAGGTACACCGTTTCTTGTCCATGATTCATGAATGGCTTTCCTCAGGATGAGTACCCAGGGCGAAGTCACTTGACAGCTCTTCCCTCATGGCTCACCATGATGAGGGGAGGCCAGAGCATGGGACTGGGCAGCTTTCTTTCAAGAATGGCAATCATACTTCCAGCAATCCGTGTATCCTTGTGAGACGTCAGGCACGATTCCAAGAATCGCTTCTCAGAACTGTGTCTTTCCCAGCCGATCATTTCCCAACTTAGCTTCACACGGAATGCAGGAGGAACCGGCTTTATCAAGAATCCCAATATCGATATTGTGAGCTCCATCGAATCTGAAGCGACCGCAAGTGGCCAACTGGAGGTTTGCAACCGCAGTCGATCCATCTGGAATCGATATCAGCCGCTTCAACTGCTCCCCAAACAACACGCGAACCTCTGGTGACCGGTTGTATATTTCAGCGATAAGGTATTCGGCGATATGGGTCAGTTTTATCATGATCATGGTTCCGTGGGTTTAATGCGGCGTTGCCCCGTGGCACGAAGCTTGCGGAGCCGGAGACCCGTGCAAGCGAGTGACATTGGTGTCCAATGGCCTGGTTGGTACCGCTTCGGCGACGCCTACCGGGATACGGACCCGAAGGGGCAAAACCGCATTAACCTTCTGGAATTCCCATTTCATACTGGACTCCACAAAGTCAGAGGTTTTATTGGTAGGTTAAGAGCGTCTGGTGATTAAACATTTCAAAAATACTCCCAGGTAAATGGATAGTCAAGATGTAAGTTTTTTTCCAGAATTTTCCTGCTAGCCAGGCTTATCTTGTTGATTTCCAATCGAAAGTTTGCATTGAAAATTTCGGTTTACCTGCCCGGCCCTTCTTCATAAAAGGTTTCTAAGGTTGCGCAATGGAAGAAAAGGGTGCCATAAAAATTGAATCCTTGTTATAATTTTTTCTATAACGAATCATTTACGCGACAAGGAGATTCTCGATGAAAAAAACGTTCCACGCCTTGACCCTGTCCGCATTGTTTCTCATGGTGGCCATCAGTTCCCACGCGGAAGAAAAAAAGTACGAAGATATCCGTAAACATAAAAGCTGCAAGCTCTGCGGCATGAGCCGGGAGACGTATTCCTATTCGAGGGTTCTATTGGTCTACAACAACGGCACTTCTACCGGCACCTGCGGCCTACGCTGCGCGGCGCTGGACCTGGCGCTTAACATGGGGCGCAGGACAGACTCCATCATGGTAGCCGATTACAACTCCCGGAAGCTGATTGATGCGGAGAAGGCCCATTGGGTAATCGGAGGCAGCAAGCAGGGTACCATGTCAACCAGGGGCAAATGGGCCTTCACCGGGAAAGATGAAGCCAGGAAGTTCATGGCCAAAAACGGGGGTACCCCGGGAACCTTTCATGACGCGCTTAAGGCCTCCTTTGAAGATCTTTACAGCGATCTAAAGCTGTTCATGGAAGAGTCGGCCAAACTGCCTAAAGATTAAATCACAATATGCCGAAAATAAAAGCCAACGGAATTGATCTCTATTATGAAATCCATGGTCAAGGCGAACCGCTGGTCCTGATCATGGGACTTCGGCGGAACGCCGAGTGGTGGTACTGCCAGATTCCCGCCTTGTCGGAACACTTTCAATTGCTGGTATTCGACAACCGGGGCGCGGGCCGCTCGGACCAGCCGGTCATGGATTATTCCATTTCCCTCTTTGCCGACGATACGGCCGCTTTGATGAAAGGCTTGGGCCTGTCCTCGGCCCATGTGCTGGGTATTTCCATGGGAGGCTATATCGCTCAGGAGCTGGCCATCAACTACCCGGAAATGGTTCAAGGCCTGATCCTCGGCTGCACCGGGCCTGGAGGCAGCCGGGCAGTCCTGATGAGCCCGGAACGTCTGGCTAAATTCACCGCCAACAAGGGGCTTTCCCCGGAGGACATCCTCCGCAAGGATATGGACATTTATTTTTCAGAAGGATTCATCCAAGGGAGGCCGGAAAAGATCAAAGAGTTTATTGAAATCTCCATGCGCTATTACCAGCCCCCGGAGTCGTTCCTGCGGCAGTTCGCAGCCTGTCAAAAACACGATACCTTCGCGCGCCTGCACCGGATAACCCAGCCCTGCCTGATCATGACCGGCGATGACGATCCGCTGGTGCCTCCCGGAAACTCCCGTATCCTGAAAGAAATGATCCCCCAGTCCCGGCTGGAATTCTTCCCCGCCGGCCGCCATTGCTTCTTTATGGAATTTGCCCCCAATTCAATCGGCAGGTGATCGATTTTTTGAATATGAAACCGGCCATGGGGGTGAAAAAAACTGGTTTTTCCTACCGGGATTACCAAACCTGGGATACGGAGAAGACAGTCTCCCGTTGGTTTATTGGAGGGACTGGTCATCGAATTGGGGCCGGTCTTAAGGATTGAATCTTTTCCGCCTCCGGTTCAGCCCATCTCCGGCCCGGCCAGGCCGAAAATTCGCTTCGATATTCCCGCTGGGCTCTCCGGGCCGAAGGCCATCTGGGTCAAATCCCGCTGCTTCACCAATCCCCGATCCGCCAGCACCTCCGAACCGAGGCCGTAGCCGGTATTGAAATCCAAATAGACCTTTTCACCGGCCAGCCGTTCCAGCATCCCGTCCAAAAGAGCGAGGGCCGTCTCTCGGCTCCGCGCCGCCACCGGACCGATATAGAAAGCCCGGCGGCCCGGTCGGGCCAGGGCAAAGCCTTCCAGTCGCCCTTCCGGGTCCATCGCGACCAGCGGCGCCACCGGAGAATCGGCTATTAAAGAAGCGAGAATGGGACTTCGATCAGCGCCGAAGGCCAGACGATCGAGAGCATAAAGCGCGGGACGGAGCCGTTCATCCCAGGCCGGTCCATTTTTTCTTTACCCCCGGTTGCGCCATTCCCTCCCAGCGCTCGACCTTCCCCTCGGGCCGAAAGCCCATCGATTCGTATAACGGCCTTCCGGACGGCGTGGCATCCAGCTTGATGGAGTTCACCCCGATCCCCTGCAGGTGTTCCAGGGCCGCCTGCATCAGCCGGGTTCCGAGGCCGCGGCGGCGATAATCCGGATCGACCAGCATCATGCCGATCCAGGCCAGTTCCGTACCATAAGCGACGGTGGTGACCGTGCCGATCAGGCGCCTGTCGAGGAAAGCCCCGAAACACCCCCCGGACGGGAATTGGAGCAGCCGCCGCCAGTCACGCTCGGTCTGATTCCACTGGGCCTGTTCCGTGAGCCGCAGCGCTTCCGGCAAATAGACCTCGCTTAGCAATTCTATTTCAACTGTCTCCGGATTTTTCATTCCGTAAAACGACCATTGAGGATGGTTTTTTTGCCGAGGAAGTATGACGCGCCAGATAGGACACGAGCCGGCGGGGACAACGGAAAACTAACCGGGAGCTCCCTTTCTGGACGATCTGGGTGAACGCTTTGATAGGCCAGTGGACTTCCGGGCGAGTTCGATTAACGACAGCAGGGCGTTGTTCACAGCGTCTTCATTAGGGAAGGCCTGAGCGACTTCGGGTCTAAGAACAACTATATTCGATGACTTTCGCATACCTGTGGTGTACTTCCCCCGTACTAGACCTTCAGGAAAGTCGGAGCGTTTGTACTCGGCACGCAATTCGTCTTTAACGGTTTCTTTATCCTTCTTCATATAGTTCTCGCTCTCCTCTGCTCGCCGTGCGAGCAGTTATGATCCGGATCGTTTCCCCTTCATCCGTGTGGGCTACCACTAGAAGTCTGCCTCTCTCTGAAACACCGAAGGTGACAAATCGATCCTCTGTGATTGAATGATCTGGATCAGCACCCGTTGCCGCCATGGGGTCACCCAGGGCGGTTGCGGCTTCCTCGAAAGAGACCCCATGCTTTTTAAGATTCAACAGCGCCTTTCTGGAGTCCCACTCGATTTTCATGGCTTCAATTATATCATAATCTTGTTTTGGTTTCTGTCCAGGATATTCCTTTGAGATGCTCCCAATCTTCCACCCCAACCGGTTCAAATGGCTTTTTGTATTTAACACTGAATTCCTCAGGGACTCCAGTCCTTTTAGAGGTTGTTGGGAATAAGGCAGGACCTTGAGTACCGGTTTCCCTCGATCCGTAATAATCAGAGGTTCCCCACTTTCTTCCACCTGACGGAAGTATTCCAACGCCTGGGGTTTAAATTTAGATTTGGAAACTGTGTGTTCCATGGCGATCCTCCCTAAAATGGATCCCTCTAATAACCATGTCATGGTACTATGGTCATTATCGTCAATGGTCAAAAAAGGGAATCAGGCGGGACGGGATTTCTTTTCTAAAACGCCCAGGACCAGGGAAAGGGCGGTCCCCAGAAAAGCCGAAGTGACCAGCAGCCAGGGGGCGGCCTGCCAGGTGCCGGTGGCGGACACCGTCCAGGCCAGCAGCGGCGGTCCGACAACCTGACCAAACTGGGAACCCTGAACGATCAGACCGTTGGTGGTGGCCACCAGCTTAGGGTTGGGGGCAAAGACCGGGGCGCCGCCGAAGACCGCGGCGGGGATCATGCCTCCCAACCCGCTGAAGATCAGACAGAACAGGTACTGGAGTGCGAAAGGGAATTCGGGATTAAAAATAACCAGGCTGCCCGCCGCCATGACCAAACTGGAAAAGGCGATGATCCGCCACCGTCGCCATCCGCGTTGCAGGAGCCAGCCCCCCATAAAATTGCCCGGGATATTCACCGCCACCATGATCGCCGTCAGGAGGGAAGAGGAACCGGCCTGGAACCCGCGATTCTCCATCAGCAGGGTGGGGAAAAAGCCCATGACCGTTACCCACTCCAGGGCATAGGTGGAAAATATCAGGGCCAGTACAATCGGTCCGGGGGCCGAGGCCGTCTTCAGGACGTCCTCCAGGATGAGTCGCCAGCCGGCCTTGGGACCTCCGGCGGTCCGGCTCAAGCCCCGCGTCCGTATCGACAGCACCAGGGCGTATCCCAGAAGGATCAGGGCGTTGGCCCGCCAGAGCCCCCGCCAGCCGGAGAGCCCCAGGAATAGTGGGGCCCCTACCATGACCAGGGTCATCCCGATGGGCACGAACGCGCTCCAGATCCCCAGGGCCAGCCGGATCTGATCCGGCCGAACGATCTTAAAAATCAAGGCCGGGGCCGCGGTAGCGATGATCAAAAACCCGAGTCCCTCCAGGACACGGGTCCCCAGCAGCAGGGCCGGACTTCCCGCCAGGGCGCCGACAAAGCTGCCCCCCGCCTGGATCACCAACCCCCACAACAGCAGCCGACGGTGTCCCAGACGATCGGCCAGGGCCCCGGCCACCGGGCCGAGGAACAGCCCGGTGAGGTTGAAAATGGATAGGACCCAACTGACCAGAAACAGGCTCATCTGCAGGTCGGCCCGGATCCCCGGCAGAACCGGCGGCACCTTGCCGATCTGGAACGAGGCGACCACCCCGGCCCCCACCAGCAAAAAGACCTTTCCCCAGGGGGTCTCCTCCGATTTTTTTCTTTCGGCAAGTTTTTCAGATTCTTCTAACATCTTCATTTATTTTTAGAAATTCTATTCAATCTGGAAGACCCCTCCTACCCGATAAAGGGCCAATCCGAGTTGTGATTATTAAGGATATTTTGTCCTTCCTCAAGGGTTTTCTTGGGATAATCTACGTTCCTCTTGAGAAAAATATAGAAATCAGATATATTCTGACTATCTGAATAGGAGGAATAGTAAATGGAAGGATATGGAACCTTGCCTAAGCTCATCCGAATGCGGTCGAGAGGACAAATTACCATACCACAAGAGCTGCGAGAAGCCTTGAAGATTGATGAAGCAACAGGTCTGAATGTTTTACGGGTGGGAAAGGTATTGATTATGACCCCCAGACGCCTGGAACGGGCTTCTCTGGCCAGGGAGATGGAAAAAGAGTTGAAAAAAGAACGGTTATCCCTGGAAGATTTGATTGCTGATCTAAGAACTCAGCGAGAACGATATGCCCCAGAGGCACTTCCCCGGGAATAAGGTATTTATTGATACCGGTGTTCTAATTGCCGATTGGCCTCGGTTACCGGGCGTCAGCCTCTGTTCTGGACCTTGGCTGGAACCGCGCGATGGGATTTGAAAAAAGGTCCGGCCGACAGGAGATTGAAATACATCGGCTGCCGGCCGGGAAGAGGGAGGAGAGGTTTAGGAGAAGTATCGTTTCAGCAGGCCTTCCAGAGCCCGGGCGTGGCGCCCTTCGTCCCGGGCGGATTCATCGAAAAAGTCGTGGGCCGGGTCGCAGTTGCATTCCTTGGAGCGCAGGGCGGCTTCCCGCTTGCCCTTGTTGGCCATCCGTTCACCTTTCAGCATCCGCTCCATATTTTCCTTGGTGCTGGTGCTGACCAGTCCGTTCAACTCGGCGAACTGGGCGGCATGGTTGGCCTCGTCCCAGGCAATGTCTTTCAACGATCGGGACACTTCCGGAAATCCTTCCCGTTCGGCCGCGCGGGCCATAGCCAGATAGAGACCCACTTCGGCGGTCTCGCCGCGAAAATTGTCCATCACATCCTTTTCCACCGGGGTATCTTTGGTCACCCCCACCAGGTTTTCAATGACTAATTCACTCATGGCTTGCTCCTTTTCTTTTATTTTTTTTCTTAAGCAAAATCTTTAGGGCGGAGGCCTGTCGGCCTTGACCCCGACTGGCGTGCCTGCGCCATAACGTTTCCGAGTTGGTTTTGGAATGTAGGGGTGGGGTTCATCCCCACCCGCAGCTTGGTCGACCCAAGCCGGCTCAGGCGGGCGGGTATAAAACCCGCCCCTACAAAAAACTTAATCATTAATAATCAATAATTAATTGTTAATTATTAACCGTTTCGCTCACTTACATACCAAGGAATTAGTACCCCTCTTCCTCCAGTTGTTCATCGGTAATCTTATAGAAAAAGGCCCGATACACCAGGGACTGGTAAATAATTACGATGGGGACAAAAACCAGGGCCACCCCGAGCATGATTTTCAGGGTCAAGGCCGAGGAAGCGGAGTTGCTGACGGTCAGGGACCAGGCCGAATTCAGACTGGAAGGGATCAGGTTGGGATACAGTCCGATGACCCCGAATAAGGTGGCCAGGGCAATGGTTCCGGCTGAAAAGATCCAGGCCCCGCCCCAGGATTTTGCGGCCATCTTGACCCGGGTCAGCAGCAGGCAAACCACGGCCAGGGCCGGCAGGACCAATAGAACCGGGTTATTGAAAGTAATTGTTCCAGAGCCCGGTATAGCCGTAGGTGGCCGCCAGGAACAATACGGCCAGGACCAGGACCGGGATCCAGAGACCGGTGGCCAGCCCGCCCGCCCTTCGGGACAGGTCCCCTTCGGTTCGGAGGGCCAGCCAGAGGGCGCCGTGCTGCAGAAAGAGGGACAAGAAAAGCAGCCCACCCAGTAGACCGTAGGGGTTTAACAGATCGAACAGCCCGCCCTGGTTGATCCCCTCGGCGTTGAGCGGGAGGCCCATAAAGATGTTGGCGAAGGCTACCCCGAAAAGCAGGGCCGGTAGAAAGCTGCCGATAAAAAAGCCCCAGTCCCAGAACCGCCGCCAGCCGGGAGACTCCACCAGGCCCCGGAACTCCACGGAGACCCCCCGAACGATCAGGGCGAAAAGGACCAGCATCAGGGCGGAATAGAGAGAAGAAAACATGACGGCATAGGTGGTCGGAAAAGCGGCGAAGGTAACCCCGCCGGCGGTGATCAGCCAGACCTCGTTGCCGTTCCACACCGGCCCCAAGGCGTGATAGACGGCCTTTTTTTCCGTTTCATTTCGAGCCAGGAAAGGGCTCAGGGCACCCAACCCCAGATCAAACCCGTCGAGGATAAAATAGACCGCCCACAGCACTCCCCAGAGTAAAAACCAGATAGTCGCTAACATAAATATCCCCTCCTTCCCTTTAAGAACGTGCCGGTTCCGGCCCGTTGGTCACGGTCCGGCGCAGCAAGTAGAGATAAAACAAGGCGATAATACCGTAAACCGCTATGAAGGCCGCCAGGGTTATCCCTACCTGGGAAGCGGCCACCGGCGAAGCCGCCTGGGCCGTCTTCATGACCCCGTAAACGATCCAGGGTTGACGGCCTACTTCCGTGACGGCCCATCCCGCCTGAATCGCGATATACGGCAGCGGGATGGCGTAGAGCATGATCTTTAAATACCAGGGAGCTTCCACCAATCGGTTGCGGAGGAACCAGCCGATGATCATCAGCAGTACGAAGAGCGCTCCCAAGCCCACCATGATCTTGAAGGCCGAAAAGACCAGCAGGACCGGCGGACGTTCCTCCTTGGGCCAGGCCTTCAGCCCCTTTACCTCGGCCGAGGAAGAATGGAAAGCCAGCAGACTGAGCATTCCCGGAATGGGGCCGATTTCCACGGCATTCCGCTCGTTATCCGGATCCGGTATGGCCAGCAGGTAAATCGGGGCGTTTTTCTGCGTTTCCCAAAGGGATTCCATGGCCGCCAGCTTGGTCGGCTGGGAGACCGCCACTTCCCCGGCGTTATAATGGCCGTGGAAAACCGCCACCAGACTGAAGATCAAGCCGAAGGTCAGGCCGAGCTTGAAAGACCGGGTGAACAGGGAAACTTCTTTTTTACGCAACAGGAACCAGGCGCTGATCCCCATCATGAAAAAGGCCGTCAGGATGTAGGCGCCGGACAGGGTGTGAACAATGGTATGCCAGGCAAAGGGCTGGGTAACCACGGCCATGAAATCGGTCAATTCGGCCCGGCCGTTGCGGATGGCGTACCCCACCGGGTGCTGCATCCAGGCGTTGGCGATCAGGATCCAGAACGCGGACACATTGGAGGCGCCGGCTACCAGCCAGATGGCCACCGCGTGGGTTTTGGGTTTGAACCGTTTCCAGCCATAGATCCAGACGCCGATAAAGGTCGACTCCAGGAAGAAGGCCACCGAGGCCTCGATGGCCAGCAGGGAGCCGAAGATATCTCCCACGTAGGCCGAGTAACGGGACCAGTTGGTGCCGAATTGAAATTCAAGAGTGATCCCGGTTACCACGCCGACGACAAAGTTGATCAGGAAGATTTTTCCCCAGAACCTGGCCGCCCGGTAAAGCTCCTTGTCCCCGGTTCGGGCATACCGGGTTTCCAGGATGGCGATGAGGATGGAAAGCCCTAAGGTTAGCGGAACGAATAAAAAGTGGAAGAAGGTGGCTGCGGCAAACTGCAATCGGGACAAAAAAACGGCATCCATAAAAATACCCCCCTTCAATGGTGAAGCCGGATACCCCGGTCTTTCGATATGACCAGTGCAAGTGCCGTTCCAAACTCGATCTAATTTGTCTTTATCAAATAAAATCAATTTATTGCACAAGATAGTCTCTGGCAGGGGAAAGGCGCGGATTTGTCTCACTTCATGGCAGACTCTCGATCGGCTGGCATCTCCTTTCCATTCAACTGATTGTTTTCATAAAAATATTATTAATCAGACATTGTCTCAATATTATTTCGAGACAAATTTGTCTCATGATACATCAAGATTGTCTTTTAAAAAGCGGTATAGGGTGGCCCGGCCCACGCCCAGGTACCGCGCCGCCAGGCTGCGGTTGCCCCCGGAACGGCTCAGGGCTTCTTGCACCTTCCCGGTATTCAATACCCCCGGCCTCCCTTTTCCGGTCATTTTTTCCTCTTTAATCTGTTGCACTTCGGGCGGCAGGTCTTGGGGAAGGATCACCTGGCCCCTGCTGCGGATCAGGGCATATTCCAGGGCGTTATGCAGTTCACGGATATTGCCGGGCCAGGAATAATTCAGCAACAGGTGCTGGGTCTCCGGATGGAGCTGCATTGATTTTTTGCCTTGCAGGGTAAATAGGGCCAGGAAGTGGTCGACCAATAGGGGGATATCGGACACCCTTTCCCGCAAACTGGGGACCCGCACCGGAACAACATTCAGGCGGTAGAATAGATCCTGACGGAAAGTACCCTGCTGGACCATCTCCTTCAAATCCCGGTTGGTGGCGCTGATCACCCGGACATCCACCCGGATGGTCTTCTCGCTGCCGACCGGTTCAAAGCAGCCTTCCTGCAGGACGCGCAGCAGCTTCACCTGCAGCCGGGCCGGAAGTTCAGCCACCTCGTCCAGAAACAGTGTCCCCTGATTGGCCAATTCGAAGCGTCCCTTCCGATCATGAATCGCCCCGGTAAAGGCCCCTTTCACGTGGCCGAAAAGCTCGCTTTCCAAGATCCCTTCCGGCAATGCCCCGCAGTTAATGGGAATAAAAGGCCCGTCCCCCCGCCAGCTTTCCCGGTGAATGGCCGTGGCCACCAGTTCCTTGCCGGTTCCCGTTTCCCCGGTAATACAGACACTCACTTCGCTGTGGGCCAGGTCCCGGATCAACTGAAAAATTTCTCGCATTCCGGGGTGGGCACCCACCAGGCCGGCAAAACTATTGGCCTGTGATTGGGCGTTGCGTTTGTCCAGGAGATCCGTCACATCCCGGAAGGAGGCCAGGACCCCGATCAACCGCCCTTCGCCGTCTTTCATGCCCACCACGGTCATCTCCAGCCGGTGGCTGGTCCCCTTTCGATCCAGGATCTGCAGGGAATATTCCTTTTTTTCCAAATCCCGGTGAATCTGCTGACTGCAAAAAAGGCAAAGCTCCCCGCAAAATGGGACTCCGAAGACTTGGTGACAATCCCGGCCCACCACCTCCTCACGGGGATACCCGGTGACCGCCTCGGCGGCCCGGTTGAAGTAAAGGATTTTTCGCTGGAGATCGTGGGCGATGATCCCCTCCCCCAGGCTGTCGAGGATATCGGAAAGATTATGTACCTGCTCCCACACCCCTTTCCCTTCATCCCCCGGAATGATAGGGGACAACACGGACGCCGGTAGCGGATAATCCCTCTTCTTACTTTTTAAACGGCTGAAGTTTTTTTTCATGGATGGAATATTAACTTTTATCGGCGCAGGGCGATCATCAACCCATCCTGCTCCGGGGAGTGCCCGGGAAGAAAGGCCAACAAGGGAATGGACAGCCAGTCCGGATCGGAGGAGATTTGCTTATTGAAAGGTTCGGCTCCCTGGAAACCCACGTTGTCAACGATCAAGAGCCCTCCCGGCAGGAGCAGACGCCGGCAGGAAGAAAGGGCCGGCAGGTAGTATTCCTTGTCCAGATCCATGAAAATCAAGTCGTACGATCCTTCCATGGCCTCCATCAGCTCCAGGGCGCTGCCCACCCGCACTTCCGCTAGTGTGGAAAGTTCGGCCCGCCGCAGGTTGGCCTTCGCCCTCTCGGCCATTACGGGGTCCCATTCCAGGGTGACCAGCCGTCCGCCATTTTCCCGGCAGGCCCGGCCGAGAAAAATGGCCGAATACCCGCTGGCAGTGCCCAGTTCCAACACGCTCCGAGACCGGTTGGCGCGGACCAGCAGATAAAGCAGATGTCCCACCACCGGCCCCACGATCGGGATGCCTTCCTCCCGGGCCTCCTGTTCCAGACCCAGCAGCAACTCATCCCGACTCGGCACCCGGTCCCGAAAATAACCTTCCAGATCCTCAATCATGTTGCCCATGCAAATCTCGTCCCCTCTCCTCAATCATCCTTGTGCTACTAGAGTCTCTTTCTTCTCTCCTCTCTCTTCTCCCTTCTCTCGCTGCTTCCCTCTCCCATTTCTTTCTTTTGCTTCCTTCTTCCCTCTTCCATCTTCCCTCTTTCTTCTTACTCCCCTCACCCAATGGCCACGCTAACATCGTCCAGCAACAGGGCCGGATAATAACCGGCCGGCGCCGGATGAACCCGGTCTTCCAGGTCGATCACGTTTTGCAGGACCTGATAAATATTTCCAGCCACCATGGCCTCTTCCAGGACGCCGACGATCTCACCGTCCTCCACGTAGATGCCGGGCGCCAGGCCGAAGGAAAAATCCCCGTTGGGGATGTTGCCGCTGTGCGCCCCCAGGGCCCCGGCCACCACAACGCCCCGGTCCATGGACCGCAGCAATTCATCAAAGGTCCTCCGCCCCGGTTCGAGGCCCAGATACTCCAGGGCCGGCCTGGGTCGGGTGGAGACGGCATCGCCGCCCCAGGGGGCGGTCCGGTAACCATGCCCGGAAGGCGGAACACCCAGCTTGGCGGCATAGGCCAGATCGAAGTAGTAATTGCGCAAGATCCCCTGCTCAATAACCGGAAAACGGGTGCAGGGAGTCCCCTCGTCGTCAAACCCCCGGGCGTTGGGCCGCGCCGGGTCGAGCGGGTCGTCGACCAGGGTCAGGCTCCCGGCGAATATCTGCTCTCCGATCCGGTCCTTCAGGGGTGAAATATTTTCGTAAACGTTTTTCCCGCTGGCGGCGCTCTGAATGCGCCAGATGAGGGTGTACAGCGTTTCCGGAAGGAGCAGGCATTTCAGGCGGCCCCCGGCCGGGCGCACTTTCGAACGGGACCGGTTATAGAGGGACAGGATGAACGCGGGCAGGGCCTCCGGAACCGGTTCAAATTTCTTGGCCGTCCAGCTTCTTTCCACGGCATTGTACGACCCCGGATACATCAGGGAGAGGTGCACCCCGTAGTTGGAAGTCTTCCAATCCTGGTCGCTGCCCCGGCTGTTGATAAGCCGCAGGCGCGTCACCGACCGCTGGATCGTCAGGTTGACCTGCCCGTCGGTCCTCTCCTCCAGGTAGGCAGCCAGGCGCTGCCCTTCCTCCACCATCCTGGTATTGGACAGGTCTTCAATGGCCGGGTCATAGGCCCGGCCGTCCGGCGGCGCAAACCGCTCCGGGCAAAAGGTAGCGGGCCTCCACCCCGCCCGGCAGCGTGGCCAGGGCATTTTGAACGAGTTCCTCCGGATGTTCCAGGTTCCGGGTATAGGCGAAACCCAAACGGTCATCCCGGATCAGTCGCAGGCTGATCCCGCTCTGATCGCTGCTTTCGATGTTTTTCAGCCGGCCGTTCTCGAAAGAGACGCTGTCCGATCTTTGTTCCTGAAAAAAAACCTCGCTCTGGTCGCTGACTTTTTCAGCCTGTTTCAGAAGTTGTTCCATCAACGGCCTCCGATCACCAGTTGCTCCACCAGGACATGGGGACCCCCGTGGCAGGAACGCACATTCAATTGGCCTTTTCCGCAGCCCCCGGTCCGGCTCAGCGTCAGGTCATTCCCCACCCCGGTGATCCGCTGCAGGGTCCGGTAGAGGTTCCCGGATATATTGACGTCCCGGACCATTTCCTGCAGCTTTCCGCCCCGGACGCGATAGCCGTATTCCGCCCCGAAGGTGAAATTTTCCCCGCTGGTCTGCCCGCCCAGGGCATTGACCAGGTACAGGCCATCCCCCAGATCGGACAGCAATTCCCCGAAGGCTTCTTCCCCCGGCTCCAGGTAAATGGTCCCCATACGGATGATGGGCGGGTACCGGTAATCTTCGGCCACACAGTGCCCGCTGACCGGCTCCCCGAATGCCGCCGCGGTTCGCCGGGAATGGAGCCGGCCGCTCAGGACCCCCTTGCGCAGCAGCGTGGTGGGCCGGGCGGCCACCCCTTCGTCATCGTAGCGGTAAAACCCCAACTGGCCGGGCCGGGTCGGATCGTCGGTGATGCTGACCTGCTCGTTACCCAGAGCGGCCCCCAGGGTCAGCCGCTCCCGCATGGAGGGGGCGTCCTCGATCAGGTCGGCCTCCGAGAAATGACCGAAAGCCTCGTGGGTAAAAACGCCGGTCAGGTCGGGATTCAGGATCACATTGTAGGTGCCGGCCTCGACCGGTTGGGCCTTCAGGAGATCCAGGGCAATTTTCGTCTTTTCTTCGAAATCCCCCTCCTGGTTTCTCACACAGGCAAAGCCGTCGCTGCCTCCTCCGCCGACCCGCACCGTCTGGGTCAGCGTCCCCTCCCGGCTGGTGATCGTGCCGCCCAGGCGGGTGGTGATCAGGTCCTCCCGGATTCGTGATCCTTCCGAATTGACGAAGGTTTTCTCTCTGATAATCTCGGCATACTGGATCTGGGTAGTGGCGATTCCCGCGGATCGATAGGGGATCCCGTTGTAATGACGGGTCAGGGCTATCTTTTCCTCCAGGGGGATTTTTCGGGGATCTTCCAGGAGTGGAGGGAAAAAAATTTCTTCCAGGGCAGGAACCGCTGCCAGAGCAACCGGCCGCGGCAAATGGCGGGACAGCAAACGGGCATTCTCGAGGGCGGTTCGGACAGCGGATTCGCCCTGCTCGGCACGGGTAAAGCTCACGGAAGCGAACCCGCCCTGTTTCAGCACCCGGAGTACGAACCCGTCGGTGGCATTCGTCCCGACCTGAGTCAGGTCCTGTCCGTTGAAGGTGATTACCGTTTCTTTTTTTATTTCGTAACGGAGGTCGGCGATTATTTCGTAACGGAGGTCGGCGTAATCGGCCTCGATTGGGGAAAGAATAGCCGTAAGCTTCTGAAACACGGTTACCTCTGGACTATTGAAGTATTTCTGTGATTATACAACGCAAAGTTGTCGGAGGGTAGATTTTTCTGGAGCATTTAGGGAAACGGTATCTTCGGGGCTCACCTGGGGATCTATCGGAGAATTTTCCGGCTGTGGGCTCTCGGCCATCTCCACCCGGTTTCTCCCCTTATTCTTGGCCCGGTACATGGCCGCATCGGCGGCCTTGATACAATCATCTGCGCTCTGATCGGGCCGATGGGCGGCCACTCCGAAACTCAGGCTCAAACCGAACTCCCGGTCGCCGTCGCGGAATGACACTTTTTCAACCCGGCTTCGTATTTTTTCAGCGACCACCGCCCCGCCGGCCTCGTCCGTTTGTATTCCTTTCCCGGCAGGGCCTGGTCCGTCGTCTCATCCGAATCCACGACAAAAACAACCCGCTGCCCTTCCCGCCGCATCAGGTAAAGGAAGGCGATGTCCGGATTAGCTTCCTTGAAGGATCGCAATAGCTGCAGCAGTTCCAGATATACCGGAGACCGGATATCCTTCGGCCCTTTGATTTCAGTCAGACGGCCGGCATCAACGACCTGGCTGATCATGGCCGCGCTGTTCTGCAGACGGGTCTTCAGGCTGGCCATCAGACTTTCGGCAGCGCTGAGATAAAAATAGGTACCGATACTGCTGGAAACCAGCAGCACGACCAAAAAATGACTCAAAAATAATTTTTTCTGGATGGCCAGACAAATCTTCAGCAAGAGTTTCCCTTTTGACAAAGCTCATTAATTTACTTATATTTTATCGGATTAAATAATCCAAACCTTAATAAGACAATGGATGAAAGCCTCGCCTACCTGCTGACCACACTGATTTCTTTGTTCGCGGTCATTGACCCCTTGGGAGCCATCCCGGTTTTCCTGTTGATCACGCCCGGCAAATCACCGCCGGAACGAAGGCGGATCGCCCTGAAGGCCGGGGCTGCCGTTTTTGCGATCCTGTCTATCTTTACCCTTTTCGGTAACTATATTCTGAGATATTTCGGGATTTCTCCCCAGGCCTTTGAAATAGCCGGCGGACTGATTCTGATCAAATTGGCTTACGACCTGCTGTGGGCCCGAACGCCGGGATTGAAGAGCTCGGTTCGGGAGGAGGAAGACGGGTTACTAAAAGCGGATGTGTCGGTGATTCCCCTGGCCATGCCATTGCTGAGCGGTCCGGGGGCGATCGCGGCCGTGGTGGTTTTGGCCCATACAGCCGAAAAACCCTGGTTGAATGTTTGGCTGGTGGGAAGCATCTTGATCAACAGTATCCTGGTATTCTTGATCCTTTCCTTTGCTGCCTATCTGGCCAAGATCCTGAGAGAAACCGGGGCCGCCCTGCTCACCCGAATCTTAGGTCTGATCCTGATGGCCGTGGGGGTGCAATTCGTTATTTCGGGGATTACCAGGATCCTACAGTAAAAAGGCCTTCCCGACTAATTCGAAAGCCCGTGCCGCCCGGCCCCTTGGCGGAAACGCTCTGCGCCTTCCAGGGTCTCCCCGCTTTCAATGGTTTCCCGGCCCCGTCGAAATTCGTTTTTCAAAGCCTCGATCCAAGAAAGGTCGCATTGCTCATAAGCCGAGCGGCGATCGCTCAGCAGGCATCGTTGGGGAAAGCGGGCCAACTCGAAGGCCAGGGTCTCGGCGGCCTCCCGGGCCTGTCCCGGTTCGACAACGCGGTTGGCCAAGCCGATCTGCAGGGCCTCTTCGGCCCCCACCGGCCGGCCGGTAAGGATCAGATCCAGGGCCCGGGACAATCCGATCAGCCGCGGTAACCGAATCGTGCCCCCATCGATCAGGGGTACTCCCCAGCGGCGGCAAAAGACCCCCAGGACGGCATTTCGCTCGACCACCCGCAGATCGCACCACAGGGTTAATTCCAGTCCTCCGGCTACGGCATACCCGGCCACCGCCGCGACCACCGGCTTGGACAGGAACATTCGTGAGGGTCCCATGGGTCCTTCGCCGTCTTCTTCGAAGCGATTGGCCCGTCCCTGGCTGATGGCCTTCAAGTCGGCCCCGGCACAGAAACAGCCTCCGGCGCCCGTCAAGACCGCCACCAGGGCCTCGTCATCCCGTTCAAAGGACTGAAAGGCTCTCCACCAGGGCCTCGGCCGTCGGTCGATCCACGGCGTTACGCACCTCCGGCCGGTTCAGGATGATCGTTGTAACCGGCCCATTTTTTTCGGTGAGAACCAGCATTAGAACGCGTTCCTTTGACAACGTTTCGTTTGTTTGGTTTATTTCGGTTTATCTGGTTTTTGGTATAAACCGATAGCCGGAAAGAAATCTATTTACCCTTGCGCCGTTCGAAACAAACGAAATAATCCGCAACCAAACAAACCCTCTTTCAAATCGGACCCCTGTGTTCGAGGAATCTCCTTTCCCCTTCTCTTCTCCGACGCTCTTCGTTTTCTCTCTCCGTTTCCTGGAGGACCTTTTTCAGCATCGGGGGATCGTAAAAGAAAATCCCTTGATCGTTCATGAAAATGAGCAGCCGATCGGAGTCCATTTCGAAATGATGGGACATGGTCGTGCCGGTGAATTTGCGGAATAGCTTTCCCTCCGGATACAGGGCCTTGAGACGCAGCGCGGCTTCGGCGGAAGTCAAGTGCGGATGGTCTTTAAACAGATAGACCTTCCCGAATAATTTTCCCTCCCAGAGATAACCAAACAGCCGGCCCAGCCCGGATGACCCCGTGTTTTTGGAAATTTCCATCAGGGCCACCAGTCCCCCTTTAGGTATTTTGACCGATTGGCGGGGCTGAATCTGAAGATCGATCTCGAACCGCTGCAGATCCGGTTTCAATTCCCCCTGGGGATTGACCTGATCCTGATAGATGCGGTTCAACTCCTCCAGGTTTAATCCCCAACGCAAAGGGGACAACTGCAATTCATCGCCGTATCCCTCCCAGGGGACTAGCAGACAACCGATAAGGATAACCACTCTAAAAAATCCCATCGTTTTTTCTCCCTGATCATCGTTGCTGAACTCACCACTACGGAATGGTTGCCCAGGGACTTAAGGTGCTTTCAGAATCATTTCACGCTCCGCATCCCTCATTTTGGATTCTTTTTCACCCAGGTTCTTCTGTTCTTCGCTGATCACGGCAAGTAAGGTCTCCGGGTCAAAATAATAGACCCCTTCCTCATTGGAGAAGACATACAGGTCCTTTCCCCGATACTCAAAATAGCTGAAGATCTTCGCACCGCTGAGGTTGCGAATAACCTTCCCCTCAGGAAATTTTTCTTTTAGCGCCCGGGAGATCTCCGAGAAAGAAGACCAGGGGGTTTGTTTAAATAATTCCACCCGGCAAAAAAATCGGCCTTCATAGGCATAACCAAATAATTTCCCGATGCTTTCCGGACCGGCGGATTTTTTTACCTCAATCAGGGCCTTAACCCGTCCCCGGGAGATTTTGAGAGATTTCAAGGGAGAATAAGGCAAGTTCGATTACTGAACGGCTGGGATCTTCTCGCAGTATGGAATCAGAAGATCCCATTTTCGAATATATTTGGGTTAACTCTTCCAACGTCATTCCCCAACGGAATGGTTCAATGCCGGCTCCTTCCCCGGTCTTCGCCCAGAGGCAACAGATTAATAAGAAAGAAGTGAACAGCCATAATCTTGTTCGAATCCGTTTCATGCTTGTCCTTTTAATACGAAAATAAAATTGATCACCGCTATTGAGGCCTTTTTCCTTGGTAGTCATGCCGGACTTGATCCGGTATCCAGGACCTCCAGAGGTCAATCCTTATTTTCAGGCCTCGCGGTTGCTCGTTGCGGACCTGGGAATAGAGTACGTTTTTCTTGAACCGGCCTCAACAAAAAAATAAAGGTAGACGGTCCGCCAGCAGGTAGCCTCGGGGGGTGGGGATCAGCCTGCCTTGTTGCCGAATTAATTTTTGGGAAGCCTCCAATTCGGCCAGGACGGCCCGGTTGGACGGGTTTAGCCGCAGTTGATCAACCGCCACTCCCTCCCGATTTCGGAAGCCCAGCAGTAACGATTCCAGCCCTAGTTGATCGAGGGACAGAAGCTCCTCCCCGGCAGTCGGCCGTCGCCCCACCCTGAGCCGCTCCAAGTACTCCTCCAGCGAAGCCGGGTTCCACCAACGACGGCGGTTCAGGAAGGAATGGGCGGAAGGCCCCAAACCTAAATAGGGGACCTGTTGCCAGTACTTCCGGTTGTGCCGGGACATCCGATTTTCACCCCGGGCAAAATTCGAAACTTCATAATGCAGGTAGCCTCCGCTTTCGAGGATTCGGGAGGTTTCCAGAAACGATTCGGCCGATTCCTCTTCCCCCCACAACCGGACCCGGCCCTGGGCTGCTTCCTCCCCGAGAGGAGTCCCTTCTTCCGGGGTCAACTGGTAGGCGGAGATGTGTTCGGGTTGGAAAGAAAGGGCCTGGGTCAACGCCTCCTGCCACCGGCTTGCTGTTTGTCCCGGGAGTCCAAAAATTAAGTCGATCCCCAGATTATCAAAACCGGCCGACCGACCGGCCGCAATCGCCTGCACGGCGTCCGGAACACGGTGCCGACGGCCCAGGAACACCAGGTCCTCCTCCGAAAAGGACTGCACGCCCAGGCTGAGACGGTTAATGCCCGTTTTTCGGATTTCTCGGGCTGACTTCCGATCCAGGTCCCCCGGATTGGCTTCCAGGGTAATCTCACAATCTTCGGAAAGACAAAACCGGTTCTGGAAGAATTCCACCAAATTGCCCAGGGCGGCCGGGGAAAGCAGCGAGGGGGTCCCGCCGCCGAAATAGACGGTATCAAAGGAACTGAAAAGGCCCCGATAGAGGAGCGCCTCCTTCTTCACCGCCTCCAGCCAGTTCGGAATCAGGTCCAACGAGGCCGTGGAATAGAAATGGCAGTAGGGGCACTTGCTCCGGCAAAAAGGAACGTGGACGTACAGACCGGCCGGGCCGACCGCAACGTCCTTCCTTTCCGAATGCTTCCGGCCCTCCATGACCGATCAGACCTGTTCCCTGGGAATAATGGAATAATGGAAGAATGGAATATCCATGACCTTTTTAAGTTCCAGGTTCGCTTCCATTATTCCACCATTCCACTATTCATCGCCTTTTTGACTATGGCTTTCTTTCTCCCTTTTCTCCTCTCTCTTCTCTCTTCTTCCATCTTCCCTCTTCCATCTCCTAGTCGGTGTCGCTCTTCAGAACCGCCACGAAGGCGCCTTGGGGGATTTCCACGGCCCCCACCATCTTCATCCTTTTTTTCCCGGCCTTCTGTTTTTCCAGGAGCTTCCTTTTCCGGGTAATGTCGCCTCCATAGCATTTGGCCGTCACGTCTTTGCGGAAGGCGGAGACGGTGGACCGGGCAATGATCGTACCACCGATCGCTCCCTGGATGGCAATCTTGAACATTTGCTTGGGGATCTCCTCCTTGAGGCGGTCACAGATTTGGACGGCCCTGAGTCGGGCCCGATCTTTATGGACCATCAGCGACAGGGCATCCACCTTCTGGCCGTTGACCAGAATATCCAGTTTGACCAGGTCGCTGGGCCGGTAATCGAGAAAATCATAATCAAAAGAGCCGTAGCCCCGGGTCTGGCTTTTCAGCTTGTCATAAAAATCGTAGATGACCTCGGCCAGAGGCAGGTCAACCAGGATCTCCACGCGCCCCGGGGTGGGATAGTTGAAATGAGGCGTATCCCCCCGCCGCTCCCGGCAGAGGGCCATGATATTCCCCAGGTAGGTGTCCGGGATCAGGATGCTGGCCCGGATATAGGGCTCCTCGGAGAGGGCAATGTTCATGGGGTCCGGGTAATACTGGGGGTTGTCGACCAGCACCAGCTCCCCGGTTTTGAGGGTGTAGCGATATTGGACGCTGGGCACGGTCATGATGATGTTCTGGTTATACTCCCGCTCCAGCCGTTCCTGCACGATTTCCAGGTGCAACAGGCCCAGGAAACCGCAGCGGAAACCCTGACCCAGGGCGGCCGAGGAGTCTTTCTCATAAATCAGGGCCGCGTCGTTCAGCTTATATTTCTCCAGGGCTTCGGCCAGGGATTGATAGTCTTCGGAGGAGATGGGATAGACCGAGGAGAAGACCACGGGTTTCACCTCCTTGAAACCCGGCAAGGGGGCCGGCGCAGGGCGGGCCTCCAGGGTGATCGTATCGCCGATTCGGGTATCGCTGACGGTTTTGATTCCGGCGATAAGGTACCCCACCTCGCCGGCGGAGAGATGAGGCCGCGGCTCCCGAGGCAAGCGAAAGATCCCTGTCTCTTCAACCTGATAGGTGGCGGCGTTATACATGAGACGGATAACGTCGCCGGGCTTGACCTCCCCATCGAAGACCCGGCAGCTCACGATGGTTCCCCGGAAGGGATCGTAATGGGCGTCGAAGATCAAGGCGCTCAAGGGCGCTTCCGGACTCCCTTTCGGCGGCGGGATGCGCTCCACCACGGCTTCCAGCAATTCCCTGATCCCGATCCCTTCCTTGGCCGAGCAGAGCAGGGCCTGGTCGGAATCCAGGCCCAGGTCGATCTCGATCTGTTCCTTCACCCGCTCGATGTCGGCCGAGGGCAGGTCGATCTTGTTGATCACCGGAATGATGGTCAGATCCTGCTCCAGGGCCGCATACATATTGGCCAGGGTCTGGGCCTGAACCCCCTGGGCCGCGTCAATCAGCAGCAGCACACCTTCGCAGGAAGCCAGGGCCCGGGACACCTCATACGAAAAATCCACATGGCCGGGAGTGTCGATAAGATTGAGGGTATATTCCCCTCCTTTCAGGCTGGTATAGGGCAGGCTGACGGTCTGGCTCTTGATGGTGATCCCCCGTTCCCGCTCGATATCCATGGTATCCAGGATCTGGTCCCGAAACTGGCGGGCCTCCACCAGTCCGGCATACTGGATCAGCCGGTCGGCCAGGGTGGATTTACCGTGGTCAATGTGGGCGATTATGCTGAAATTGCGGATGTTTTCCATAAGCTTGGTAGTGAAAAGACGGAGTAATGGGGACCTGGAGTATTGGAGCAAATTGGTCAAAACCAAAGCCAGCTATTTCCATCACTCCATTACTCCAATACTCCAGTACTCCTCCTTATTTTATTATTCTCCTTCCGGGCAAAGCAGCTTGAATCCCAGTCGGGGATCCACCTTACGCATGGCCGGGGTGTCGGTCAGCTCAAACAAAATGACTTCGCCGATATGCCAGATCTTTACTCCGGTTCGGACGCAGCCCGTCACCGTGGCCTCCTCCCGTCCGGAGGCGATATGTAGGTGCAGCACCGGTTTCCCTTCCTCATCCGGGAAGAGTGTCCCGGTGCCGGCAATTTCATGGACGCCGGTCCAGGACATGGGTCAGGGGATTCACCGGCAGGGCCCTGCCCTTTTCCGGCCCCACTACTAGTTTGCTCCCTTCATCGGCGCCGCCCACAACAATCAAGGCCCCCGCGCGGATCCCTTGCTCCTCGGCGAACCGCTCGATCGTTTCGTGCAGGATCTCCCCGTCTTCCAGCCTGATAACAAAAATACGGCCCATCCGGGCCGTGGAATAGCGCATAATTCCCCCTAAAAACAATACGAAGATATAATTTAACCCCGCCTCCGGTCCGGAAGTTCAACTCATATTAGTAGAATAGCGGTCGAATGGCAAGAAACAACCAAGAGATACATTGACACCCACGCTAATTTAAAGCTTTCGGCCCTCATATAAGTAAGTAATCCCCCCGGTCAAGGGGAACTTCCGCACTTCCAGAAAGGCGGCCTGCCGGATCTCCCGGACGAAATCATCCGGATAGGGAAATTTCATGATCGATTCGGCCAGGTACTGGTAGGCCTCCGGGTTCTGGGTAAACCAGCGGGCCAGGCGGGGGAGGAACCGGTTTAAATAAAAAAAATAGAGGCTACGAAAAAATCTGCCTTGGGGGGTGGTGAACTCCAAAATATACAAACCGCCACCGGGGACCAGGACTCGGTGCATTTCCTGGATTACCCGGGCGCGATCCGGCATATTCCGGATGCCGAAGGCCACCGTGACGGCATCAAAGCTTTCATCGGGAAAGGGGATTTCGAGGGCATCGCCCTGGAGAAGATGAATTCTCCCCGAAAGTCCCCGTTCGACGATCTTGGGGCGAGCCGCAGCCAGCATGGGCCCGGCGAAATCCAGAGCGAATGTCTGGATTGGACCGTGGTGTTGAACCGCCTCAATGGCCACGTCTCCGGTCCCGGTGGCCAGGTCCAGCAGGCGTCTGGTCTTAAAGAAAGAAAGTTTGCGAACCAGAAACCGCCGCCAGTAAATATCCCGGCCGGCGCTCAGGAAATGGTTGAGGAAATCATATCGATCGGTAATGGTGGAAAAGATCCGGCGGACTTGGCGGACGCGGGCATCATCCGGGGCCTCGGATGCGGGTTCCATTGGATGGGTTACTAAAAAAAACAAACGCCCAACATTGAACTTGGATCTATTGCCTTTTCATTCAATGTTGGACGTTCGATGTTCGATGTTCATTTTTCAATCGGATTTTTCGCCTTCTGCCTTGGGTTCCTTGTCCTTGGACATAAGACCTTTGACCTTATCCAACGCTTCCTGGGCCTTGCCCTTTTTCTTTTTGGTCTTCTTTTCCTCCACCCGGTCGACCAATTCGATGACCGAAATGGGGGCGGCGTCCCCACGGCGATAGCGCAATTTGCTGATTTTGGTGTAACCGCCGTTACGATCCAGATAACGATTCTTGATCTCATCAAACAGCTTGTGCACCACATCCTTATCCCGGATAAAGGCTAACGCCTGGCGACGGGCATGGAGATCCCCTTTTTTGGCCAGGGTGATCATTTTTTCCGCTTCCAGGCGAAGTTCTTTGGCCTTGGCCGAAGTGGTTTCGAGGCGCTCATGCTCAATGAGAGAGGTAACCATATTACGCATCATGGCCAACCGGTGACTGCTGGTTCGGCCCAATTTTCTTCCGGCACAATTATGTCGCATGTTCTTCTTCCTTGATCTCTTCCACGGGTGGAGGCATAAAGCCGTCAATTTTTATGCCCAGATTCAGCCCCATTTCTTCCAGGATGGCTTTGATTTCATTTAAGGATTTACGCCCGAAATTCTTGGTTTTCAGCATCTCGGATTCCGTTTTCTGGACCAGTTCCCAGATATACCGAATATGCGCGTTTTTCAGGCAGTTTGCCGAACGAACCGAAAGCTCCAGCTCCTCGACACTTTTATACAAATTGGAGTTAATTTGCTCCTCAGCAGGCTTTTCATCTTCGCCGCTCGGTTCTTCTTTTTCCTCTTCAAAATTGATAAAAATACTCAATTGTTCCTTGAGAATCTTGGCAGCCACGGCAATAGCGTCTTCCGGGGTGATACTGCCATCGGTCCAGATTTCTATGGTCAATTTATCATAATCGGTTATCTGGCCGACCCGGGCGTTACTGACCACATAATTCACTTTGACGATCGGAGAGAAGGCGGCGTCCAGGAAAATCGTCCCCACCGGGGCCTCTTCCGTCTTATTCCGCTCGGACGGAACATAGCCTTTTCCCGGTCGGACCTGCATCTCGGCCTTGAAATGCCCGTCGATTGACAGGGTGGCGATATGTTGCTCCGGATTCAAAATCTCTACCTGAGGATCGGTCACGATATCCTTGGCCTTGACCAGGCCCTCGCCGCTCTTATTGATCTTAATCGTCCGAGGCTCTTCGCCCCGCAGCTTACAACGCACCTCTTTGAGATTTAAAACAATATCGGTCACATCTTCCACCACACCGGGGATGGTGGAGAACTCGTGCAATACGCCTTCGATTTTAGCCGAGACGATGGCCGCCCCCTGGAGTGACGAGATCAACACCCGCCGCAGGGAATTCCCGATGGTCACTCCGTACCCCCGTTCCAGGGGTTCGCAGACAAATTTGCCATAGAACCGGCTATGGTCTTCGGGATCCACTTCCAGCTTTTTTGGCCTTATCAATTCTCTCCAGTTACGCTGCATTGACTCTCCTTATTCCCTTTCGGGTAAGGTTAATAACTACTTGGAATAGAGTTCGACAATCAACTGCTCTTGGATGGGGGAGGTTAACTCTTCCCGTTCCGGGTAGGATTTAACCGTACCGGCGAAACTGGCCTTATCCAATTCCAGCCATTGCGGAACCCCTCGACGGGCCACCGCTTCCATGGATTCCAGGATCGAGGCGATCCCCCGGCTTTTTTCCCTGACCGTAATGGTATCGCCCATTCGGATTTGATACGAAGGGATATCGGTCTTTCGACCGTTGACCAGGAAATGCTGGTGCCGAACCAAATGACGGGCCTGACTTCGGGAATTGCTGAACCCCAAGCGGTATACGGTGTTATCCAGTCTGCGCTCCAAAAGGACCAACAGGTTGGTTCCGGTAATACCCTTCATCCGCTCCGCGTGTTTAAAGGTCCCCCGGAATTGATTTTCCAGTAAACCGTACATCCACTTGACCTTTTGCTTCTCCCGCAATTGAACGGCGTATTCGGAGTGCTTGCTCCGGCCCTGTCCATGCTGCCCGGGCGGATAATTCCGTCGCTCGATGGCGCACTTATCGGAATAACAACGGTCCCCTTTCAGAAACAACTTCATATTTTCTCTGCGGCATAACCGACAGACCGAATCCCTATATCTGGCCAACCTCTTCCTCCTTAAGGCTTATTCGATTCATAATACTGGTTATACCCGCCGCCGTTTGGGCGGGCGGCATCCGTTATGGGGGATAGGGGTCACATCCCGAATCAGTTGAACCGTGAAGCCGGCGGCCTGCAACGCCCGTAAGGCCGCTTCCCGACCCGCGCCCGGTCCCTTAACAAAAACGTCGATGGTTCGCATCCCATTTTCCATGGCCCTTTTGGCCGCCTCTTCCGCTGCCAACTGCGCCGCAAAGGGGGTGCTTTTACGGGAGCCCTTAAAACCCTTGGTCCCGGCACTGGCCCAAGACACCACGTTCCCTATCGGATCGGTAATGGTCACGATGGTATTATTAAAGGTGGATTGGATATGGGCGATGCCCATGGGGATGTTCTTCTTCTCTTTCTTCTTCTTGACAGTCTTTTTGACTTCCTTGGCCATGCGATTCCCCCGATCGTTATTTCTTCTTTTTGCCCGCTAAGGTTCGGCGCGGGCCCTTGCGGGTCCGGGCGTTGGTATGGGTCCTTTGTCCGTTCACGGGTAGGGACTTCCGGTGCCTTAGCCCCCGATAGGTTCCGAGATCCATAAGCCGTTTGATGCTCATGGAGACTTCCCGGCGCAGATCGCCCTCCACCTGATAGTCCGCATCCACTACCTTGCGGATGCTGGTCACCTGGGCTTCCGATAGCCGGTCGGTTTTGATATCCGGCGGTACCTGCGCATCGGTTAATATTTTACGTGATACGGATCGGCCTATTCCATAGATATAGGTCAAGGCCACTTCGATCCTTTTATTCTTAGGCAAATCAATTCCGGCTATTCTGGCCAATTGGCTTTCCCCCTTTATCCTTGGCGCTGCTTATGCTTGGGATTGTCGCAAATCACCCGGACCACGCCTTTACGCTGGATGATTTTGCATTTGGAACAGATTTTTTTTACGGACGCTTTAACCTTCATGTTTTCCTCGTGGGTAGTGGTGTTAGGTTATTTGGAACGGTAGATAATCCGACCCCGGTTAAAATCATAAGGGGAGACCCCGACCGTGACCCTGTCTCCTGGAAGAATCTTGATAAAGTGCATTCGCATCTTCCCCGAGATATGGGCCAAGACCCGGTGCCCGTTGGGCAATTCCACCCGGAACATGGCATTGGGCAGGGTTTCAACTACCGTACCCTCGACTTCAATGGCCTCTTCTTTCGCCATAATCTCCTTCAAAAAAGTCGGTTCTGGGATTCCGACTCACTTAGGATCCGGCAGCCGTTCTCGGTTACGGCCACCGTATGCTCAAAATGGGCCGATAAGCTGCGATCCTTGGTCACCGCGGTCCAGCCGTCGGAAAGGATCTCCACGTCAAATCCGCCGGCATTGACCATGGGTTCTATGGCCAGGACCATCCCCGGCTTCAAGATCGGGCCTCGACCGGCATGGCCGAAATTCGGGATCTGCGGATCTTCGTGCAGGGCCTTTCCAATCCCGTGTCCCACAAAATGACGGACCACAGAGAACCCTTCGCTTTCCACGTGCGTTTGAATGGCCTCCGAGACATCCCCCAACCGATTGCCGGCCTTAACCCGCTCCAAACCGAGAAACAAAGCCTCGCGAGTCACTCGAATAAGCTTTTCGGCCCCCGGAGATACTGCTCCGACAGCCACGGTCAAGGCCGCATCGCCGTAGTAGCCCTCGCAACAGACCCCGAAGTCGATGCTGACGATATCCCCGGACGCCACTTTGCGGCCTGAGGGAAAGCCATGGACCACCTCTTCATTTACGGAGACACACAAGCCATAAGGATATCCGTGATACCCTTTAAAGGCCGGCGTCACCTTTTTTTTGATACAGTGCCGTATTGCCAATTCGTCCAACTCTTGGGTGGTTACCCCCGGCACCAATCGTTCCTTGACAACCTCCAGTATTTCAGCCACCACCCTCCCCGAGACGGCCAGCCGTTCCAGTTCCCAGGGAGATCTGATGACAATCATCCCCATCCTCTAGGATAAGGCCTGGACGATCCGTTCAAATATCTGCTGGATGCTGCCTATCCCCTCGATCTTGCGAACCAATCCCTTTTGCTGATAATATTGGATCAGAGGAAAAGTCTGGGAATCATAGACTTCCAGACGATTGCGCACCGTGTCCTCATTATCGTCATCCCGCAGATAGAGTTCTCCCTGGCACTTGTCACAGATATCTTTATTCAGCGAAGGGTTAAAAATGACGTGGTACATGGCGCCGCATTGTCGACAGGTCCGGCGACCCGTCAGCCGCTTCAGCAATTCGTTCTGATCCACCTCCACGGAAATTACATGATCGATCTGGGAATTCATGTCCGCCAGCACTTTATCCAAGGCCTGGGCTTGGGCCACGGTCCGGGGGAAGCCGTCCAGGATATACCCCTTTTGGCAGTCCGGTTGCTTGATCCGCTCCCGGGTAATCTCAATAACGACTTCATCGGGAACCAAGAGCCCTTTATCCATGTATTCTTTGGCCTTCAGTCCCAGGGGGGTCCGTTCTTTTAAATTCGCACGCAGGATGTCTCCTGTGGAAATTTGAGGAATCTGATACTTCTCAATCAACATTTTGGCCTGGGTCCCTTTGCCGGCACCCGGCGGTCCTAAAAGAATCATATTCATACGCTGATTTTCCTCCTTTATTGGATAGAAATTACCGTTTAACGCGACCCATGCCTTTTTTCATAAATCCTTCAT
Source organism: uncultured delta proteobacterium (assembly GCA_963746605.1). Classification (GTDB taxonomy): domain Bacteria; phylum Desulfobacterota; class RBG-13-43-22; order RBG-13-43-22; family RBG-13-43-22; genus CAVQSS01. The sequence goes on along the minus strand of CAVVCH010000061.1, from coordinate 205,769 downwards.
AATGGCGGGTCAACATATGCGACTCGATCTGGGCCATGGTATCGATGGCCACTCCGACGACGATTAGTAAGGCGGTCCCGCCGAAATAAAAGGGGACTTTAAAACGGTAAATCAACACCGTAGGCAGCACACAGACGATGGAAACGTACAAGGCCCCGCCAAAGGTGAGACGAGTCAGCACATGGTCGATATAATCGGCCGTCCATTTTCCCGGGCGAATCCCGGGAATATACCCGCCGTATTTCTTCATATTCTCAGCCACATCCACCGGGTTAAAGGTAACGGCCGTGTAAAAATAACAGAAGAAAAATATCAATCCTACATAAATGAGGGAGTAGAGCAAACCACCCACCCCCATATAGTTCCGCACGAATCCGCTCAACCATTGAATCTGAATGAACTGGGTAATGGTGGCCGGAAACATGAGAATCGATGAGGCAAATATCGGCGGAATGACGCCCGAGGTATTTATTTTCAAAGGCAAATGGGTGCTTTGCCCCCCATAGACCCGCCGGCCCACCACCCGCTTGGCATACTGTACCGGGATCCTCCGCTGGCCGCGCTCCACAAACACAATAAACCCCACCACAGCCACCATCAGCAGGATCAGGAGAATAATGAAGATAAAATTTAATTCCCCCGTTCGGACCAACTGCCCGGTGTTGGACAGCGCCGTTGGCATGCGGGCGACAATGCCGGCAAAAATGATCAAGGAGATGCCGTTGCCGATCCCTCGCTCCGTGATCTGCTCACCCAGCCACATAATAAAGGCTGTTCCCGAGGTCAACGTAATCATGGTCATTAATCGAAAAGACCAACCCGGGTCGATCACCACGCTGCCACCGCCGGGGCTGCCCATGCTCTCCATGCCGATGGCAATGCCCAGACCCTGAAAAATCGACAAGACCACGGTCCCATAGCGGGCGTACTGGGTGATCTTCTTCCGACCGGCCTCCCCCTCTTTTTTGAGCTTTTCCAGATAGGGGATGACCACCGTCAGCAAATCCAGAATAATGGAGGCGCTGATGTAGGGCATGATGCCCAGGGCGAAGACGGACATATGCTCCAAGGCCCCGCCGGAGAACATATCAAACAGGCCAAAGAGGGTCCCCTGCGCTCGTTTAAAAAAAGCCGCCAAGGCCACCGTGTCGATCCCTGGCGAAGGAATATGGACTCCAACCCGGTAGACGGCCAGCATGGCCAAAGAAAACCAGATCTTCTTTTTCAGTTCCGGGATCTTGGTGATGTTCTGAAAACCGGTGAGCACTTAGATCTCCTCTACCGTGCCTCCGGCGGCCTCAATTTTTTGACGGGCCCCCTGACTGCATTTGGTTACCTTGATAAACAGGGGGGTTTGAATTTCACCATGGCCCAGCAATTTCACCCCATCTTTCAGACGCCGGATGACCCCCTCCTTCAACAGAATGGGGATATCGACCGTGGCCCCGCCGGAGAAAGGTTTTAAATCCCGGATGTTGACCAGGCAATAATCCATTTTTTGCAGCGGTTTAAAGCCCCGTTTGGGGACACGTCGCTGCAGGGGCATCTGCCCCCCCTCAAAGCTCGGTCGGATGTGGGGTCCAGACCGTGATTTCTGGCCCTTCATCCCCCGGGTAGCCGTTTGCCCGTGCCCCGATCCAGGCCCCCGCCCGACCCGCTTGGGCTTCTTTTTTGATCCCGGGGCCGGGGATAATTGGTCTAAGCCGATCACCTTGCCTTGCTGTCCCGATTCCATGCTTTCTCCGTTCCTATTCTTTCACTTCCACGAGGTGGGAAACTTGGCGGACCATCCCCCGGATTTCCGCTGTGTCTTGGCGGAGGATGACCTGATTTATTTTCCGCAGGCCCAAACTCATCAGGGTGCGCCGGTGTTTGGGGGGTCGCCCGATCCCACTCTTACGCAAGATAATTTGAATTTTTTTCTCTTCCATGATCCTTACCTGATCTCCGCCACGGACTTGCCCCGCTTCTGGGCGATCATCTCCGGGCTGTATAGATTTTTCAGGGCTTCCAAGGCGGCTTTGATGACATTATGAGGGTTGTGGGACCCCAGGCATTTCGTCAGGATGTTCTGGACCCCTCCGGCCTCCATAACCGCCCGGACCGCCCCTCCGGCGATAATCCCGGTCCCTCGGGAAGCCGGCTTCAACAGTACCCGGCCGGCGCCGAAGCGCCCGATCACTTCATGGGGGATGGTCTGGTCCATCAAAGGAAATTCCTTCATATCCCTCTTGGCCTTTTCCATGGCCTTACGGATGGCCTCCGGGACTTCATTGGCCTTTCCCAAACCGCTGCCCACCTTCCCGTTGCCGTCGCCGACTACGGCTAAGGCGCTGAAACTGAAACGGCGTCCGCCTTTGACCACCTTGGCGACCCGGTTGATATGCACCACCTTGTTGATCAGTAATTTGTCGGTCGTATTGAAGTCTGACAATCGTCCCTCCCCCCTAAAATTCTAATCCGGCCTCTCGGGCGGCCTCGGAAACGGCCTTTACCCGTCCGTGATAGAGAAAACCATTCCGATCAAAGACCACCTTTTTAATCCCCTGAGCGATGGCTTTTTGGGCCAGCAGGGTTCCCACCTTTTTGGCCGTCTCGGATTTCTTGCCTGCCGGCAACCCCTTGAGTTCCGGGCTTAAACTGGATACCTGCAGTAGGGTCCGGCCGGAGGTGTCCACAATGATTTGGAGGTAAATATGCCGGGCGCTTCGAAACACCGTTAGCCGGGGACGATCTTCTATCCCCCGGATCTTTTTCCGCACCCTTTTTTTACGCTTCAAATGGGCCAATTTTTTCTTTTCACACGTTTCCATAAGCGCTTGTTCCCTTACTTGGAGCCGGTCTTTCCCACCTTACGGCGGATGGTTTCTTCGGCATAACGAATCCCTTTGCCCTTATAGGGTTCCGGGGGTCTGAATTTGCGTATATGGGCCGCAGTCAGTCCCAAGAGGTCACGGTCAATTCCCCGGATGACGATTCGAGTCTGTTTTTCAACCTGGGCCGATATCCCCTCCGGCAGCGGATAGGTCACTGGATGGGAGTAGCCTAAATTCATCACCAGTTGGTCGCCCTGCAGTTCAGCCCGGTAGCCGACGCCCTGTATGTCCAGGATTCTTTCGAAACCTTCGGACACCCCTTTCACCATGTTGGCCAGCAGGGAACGGATCAAACCGAATTGCGCTTGGATCTTTTTCGAATCGACCAAGGTCTTGACCGTCATTTGATCCTCCTGAATCGATACCTCCAACTCCGGAGGGATCGACCGATTCAGGGATCCCTTGGGCCCCTGGACCGTCACTTCGCCATCCTGGATGGTGATGGTCACTTCTTTTGGAACAGGAATGGGCTTTTTACCTACCCGGGACATATGGACTTCCTCCTCTACCTTCCTTCCAGGTTACCAAACGGAACACATTATTTCACCGCCGACGCCTTGTTTGCGGGCTTCCCGATCGGTTAGGATGCCTTTGGACGTCGAGAGAACGGAAATCCCCAACCCGTTTAATATCTTGGGAATGTCATCGCTCCCGGCATAAACCCTTCGGCTCGGTCGGCTGACCCGTACCAGCCACTGGATAACCCCCCGGTTTTTATCATCATACCGTAAATAGATCCGCAGGATCCCCTGGCGATTGTCTTTGATCACTTTAAAATTCTTGATGTAGCCCTCATCCTTAAAAATCCGGGCGATTTGGACTTTCAGTTTCGACGAGGGAATGTCGACTTTGGCAAACTTGGCGCCACTGGCATTCCGGACACGCGTCAGCATATCGGCCACGGGATCGGTCATACCCATCTGTGCATCTCCTTTTGTTCTTCGATTAAGACCGGACTACCAACTGGACTTGATAACCCCGGGAATATTGCCTTGGAGAGCCATGGCTCGGAAACAGATTCGGCAAATCCCGAACTTACGGATAAAAGCCCTTGGCCGGCCGCAAAAAGGGCAGCGATTATAACCGCGCACCTTAAACTTTGGTGTCCGCTGCGCCTTTAACAACATAGATTTCTTCGCCAATGAATCTTCCTCCTTCTTCCGCCGGGAAGGTAGGATCCCGAACGGAACATTAATCCTGAACCGTTAATTCCGGAAGGGCATCCCCAACAATTTGAGGAGGGTACGGCCTTCTTCGTCGGTCCGAGCGGTGGTTACCAGGGTTATGTTCAGCCCTTTGATTTTATCGATTTTATCGTAGTTAATTTCCGGAAAGATGATATGCTCCTTGATCCCCAGGGTATAATTTCCCCTCCCATCAAAGGATTTGGCGGAAACCCCGCGAAAATCGCGGACCCGGGGCAGGGTAATACGCATCAACTTATCCAAAAAGTCATACATGCGATCCTGGCGCAAGGTGACCCGGCAGCCGATGGGCATGTTTTCCCGGAGTTTGAAGGAAGCAATGGATTTTTTGGCCCGGGTGATGACCGGTTTCTGCCCGGCGATCAGGGTCAACTCCTCCGAGGCGGTATCCAGGATTTTAATATTTTGGATAGCTTCCCCCAGGCCCATATTTAGGACGACTTTTTCCAGCCTGGGGACCTGCATGATATTTTTGTAACTATACTGCTTCTGTAGCGCGGGCCGTACTTCTTCTTGATAGACTTTCCGTAATCTGGACATGAGGCTGATTCCTTCTGGCTATTTATTCTCCAAAATCTCCCCGCATTTTTTACAGACCCGGACGGTTTTGCCGTCATCTAACCGCCGGTGCCCGACCCGGACCGGATCGGTACACTTGGCGCAGATCAGCATCAGGTTGGAGACATGAATCGGGGCTTCCTTCTCGATGATTCCACCCTTGCTGGTCTTTCCTCCCGGACGGGTATGTTTTTTGATATAGTTCACTTTTTCGACTACGGCCCGGTCTTTTTCCGGAAAAACCTTCAAGATCTTGCCCACTTTTCCTTTTTCTTTTCCGGCCATGACCATTACCTTGTCGTTTTTCTTGAACCCTATCTTGTACCCCTTCATGAACGCTTTCCTTTCCCGCCCTAGAGGACTTCCGGGGCCAGGGAGATAATCTTCATAAAATTCTTCCCCCGCAACTCCCGGGCGACCGGACCAAAAATCCGAGTGCCGATCGGTTCCCGTTGCTGGTTGATTAAAACGGCCGAGTTGTCGTCAAATTTAATATAAGAACCATCGGGCCGGGAGATCTCCTTTTTGGTCCGGACCACCACGGCCCTGACCACATCCCCTTTTTTAACCTTGGCATTGGGGATAGCTTCCTTAACCGAGACCACGATAATATCTCCAATCCGGGCATAGCGGCGTCTGGTGCCGCCCAAGACCCGAATACAAAAAAGCCTTTTGGCGCCTGAATTATCGGCCACTTCCAGTTGTGTCTGTGTCTGAATCATAAGCCCACCTTAATTTCAGCTTGTTTTTTCTATAATCTTATTTACCGCGAACCGTTTCAGACGGCTCAAGGGCCGAGTCTCTTTGATCAGCACCCGGTCCCCGATCCGGCACTGGTTGCCTTCATCGTGGGCCAAATATTTGGTCTTGCGGTGAATGTATTTCTGATAGACCGGATGGCGGATCAACCGTTCCACAGCCACCACCACCGTTTTATCCATTTTATTGGAAACCACCGTACCGGTCAAATTCCTGCGAATGCCCCTGGTCTTCATGTTGTCGCCTCTTAACGATTCTGTTGGGCTGCGATTTTTTCCCGGAGGATGGTTTTGATCCGGGCCAAATCTCTTTTAGTGGTTGATAGCCGCATGCTGTTCTCCAATAAACCCGTGGCCTGCTGGAAGCGAAGGTTGAACAGAGCCTCCTGGGTTTCCTTTTCTTTGGACCGTAATTCCTCCAAGGGTAAATCCCGCAATTCGGTTGGTTTCACACTGCACTCCTGAATATGATCTTGGTCTTGATCGGAAGTTTGTGAGCGGCCAAACGGAGGGCTTCGTCCGCCGTCTCCCTGGAAACCCCTTCCATCTCGTAAATGATCCGCCCGGGCCGGATTACCGCCACCCAACCCTCCGGGGCTCCTTTTCCTTTGCCCATTCGAGTTTCGGCCGGTTTCTTGGTGACGGGTTTATCCGGAAAGACCCGGATCCAGATCTTCCCGCCCCTCTTGATGGACCGGGTCATGGCAATTCGGGCGGCCTCGATTTGTTGGGCCGTGAGTCGACCGCATTCCAGCGCCTGTAAACCGAAATCTCCGAAGGAGAGATCCGACCCACGATACGCCGCTCCCCGCATCCGACCCTTGAATTGTTTACGGTATTTGACTTTTTTTGGACTAAGCATGGTCTCTATTTCCTTTTAAAGGTTCCGGCCTTTTTTTTCAGGAAGACTTTCCCCCTTGAACATAATCACCTTTACTCCGATAAGTCCGTAGGTGGTGGCCGCCTCGGCAAATCCGTAATCGATGTCGGCCCGCAGGGTGTGCAGCGGAACCCGTCCCTCCCGGTACCATTCGGAGCGAGCCATTTCCGCCCCCCCCAATCGACCGGCACACGAAATTTTTATGCCCTTGGCGCCGAATTTCAAGGCGGAATTCACCGCTTTTTTCATAGCCCGCCGGAAGGCAACCCGCCGTTCCAACTGCTGGGCTACGTTTTCGGCCACCAACTGCGCCTCGATTTCCGGTTTTCGGACCTCCTGGATATCAATAATCACCTCGCGGTGAATAATCCCTTCCAGTTCTTTTTTCAGACTTTCAATCTGGGCCCCTTTTTTGCCAATGACTATCCCGGGCCGCGCGGTAAAGATAATGATCTTGACCTTATTGGCGGCCCTTTCAATATCGAGGCGGGCAATACCGGCCTCATAGAGTCGCTTCTTGAGAAAGTCCCGGATGGTCTTATCTTCCCGAAGGAAAATCGAAAAATCTTTATCGGCGAACCACCTGGAATTCCAGGCCTTGTTATACCCTAAGCGAAACCCGACCGGATGTACTTTTTGTCCCAAGCTATCCTCCTTGGCTTAAATTTCGTCTAAAATGACCGTAATGTGGCTGGTTCGTTTCAAAAGGGGCGTAGCCCTCCCCATGGCCCGGGGCATAAATCGTTTCAACGTGGGGCCCTGGTCCACCAATACTTTTTTGACAACCAAGGTATCTATATCCACCTTGTTCTGCCCGGCATTGGCTACCGCGGAGTGCAGCACCCGGTTCAGTATCCGCGCGCCTTTTCGGGGAATAAATCCCAGCAAGGCAATGGCTTCCTCCACTTTTTTCCCTTTAATGGCCGGAACGATGACCTGGACCTTTCGGGAACCAATTCGGATATATTTGGCTTGTGCTTTCGTCTCCATGAGCTGTTCCTTTATTATTTCCCTTTCCCCTTCACCGCCGTTTTTTTACTCCCTGCGTGGGCATAAAAAATACGGGTCGGGGCAAATTCTCCTAATTTATGGCCGACCATGTTCTCGCTGACGAAAACCGGAATGAATTTTTTCCCGTTATGCACGGCAAAGGTGGCGCCGACGAATTCGGGAAGGATCGTTGAACGGCGAGACCATGTTTTTATGACTTTCCGACTTTTGTTATCCTGGGCCTCTTGCACTTTTCGAACAAGATGACCATCGACAAAGGGTCCTTTTTTTATTGAACGCGCCACGTCTTCCCCCTATCCTTCCCCTCTAAGATTTCCGGCGTTTGACAATCAGCCGATCACTGGCCTTGTTTTTACGAGTACGATACCCCTTGGTCGGGACCCCCCAGGGAGTTACCGGATGGCGTCCCCCCGAACTCTTTCCCTCCCCGCCGCCGTGCGGATGGTCCACCGGATTCATGGCCACCCCCCGGGACTGAGGCCGTTTTCCCAGCCACCGGCTCCGGCCAGCCTTGCCGATGGTGATATTTTCCTGCTCCAAATTGCCGTTCTGTCCGATAGTGGCCCTACAAGTCAAAAGAACCTTGCGCACTTCCCCGGAAGGCATTTTGATCTGGGCGTATTTCCCTTCCTTGGCCATCAACTGGGCATAGGTACCGGCGCTGCGGACCATTTGCCCCCCCTTGCCAGGCTGAAGTTCGAGGTTATGTACCTGGGTTCCCATGGGGATGTTGGCCAGGGGCAAGGTGTTTCCCGGCTTGATGTCCGCGTGGGAACTGCTGAGAACGAGATCACCAACCTTGAGCTTGGCCGGAGCCAGAATGTATCTTTTCTCCCCGTCGGCATACGTCAACAAGGCAATGCGGGTGGTCCGGTTGGGATCGTACTCGATCCGGGCTACACGGGCGGGAATGTCTACTTTATCCCGTTTAAAGTCGATCAGGCGATACAGACGTTTGTGTCCCCCACCGCGATGCCGGCTGGTAATCCGCCCATAGGCGTTTCGACCACCGGTCTTGTGCAGCGGTTCCACCAATCCGCGTACCGGTCGTTCGGTGCTGATTCCTTCAAACGTATCGAAGGTTTGCCACCGACGTCCGGCGGAGGTAGGGGTACAGGTTTTGATGGCCATATTTTTCTCCTGCTTAAAGGATCGGTAACGATCCCAGCCTATAAGTTTTCAATCATTTCCCCCGGCGCCAAGCGGACCAGGGCTTTTTTCCAATCGGCCTTCTGGCCCTGGAAACGTCCCACTTTTTTCTTCTTGCCCTCCATCTGCATCAGGTTGACCCGCAGCACCTTGACTTTAAATAATTTTTCAATGGCCTGTTTCACCTCGGACCGATTGGCCCGCCGGTCGACTTCAAAGGAAAGCTGGTTGAACGCTTCCTTTTGCCGGGTGTTTTTCTCTGTGACCAAAGGGCGCTTGATGACTTGATAGATATCTTTCATTGGCTTAAGGTCTCCTCAAGACGCAACACGCTGGGTTGGTTCAGCACCAAATGTTCGAATTTCAGGATATCGTAGACGTTGAGGCCTTCGACCCGCAAGGTCTTGACGAAGGGCAAGTTATGCGCGGACTTTTCAAAATTCAAATGGTCCTGATCCATCACAAAGAGGGTCTTTTTTAGGTCAAAGCGATCTAACAGTTGGCAGAATTTCTTGGTTTTTATTTCGTCCAGATTGAAATCCTCCAGAACCAGAAGGCGATCACTCTGCCACTTGGAGGAAAGGGCCATCCGCAAAGCTAATTTCTTCATCTTTTTGGGAACTCTCACCTGATACACCCGGGGTTGAGGTCCGAAAACCACCCCGCCCTTGCGCATCAGAGGTGAAGTTATCGACCCGGCCCTAGCCCGACCGCCGCCCTTCTGGCGAAAGGGCTTTTTACCGCCCCCCCTGACGTCGGAACGGCCTTTGGTTGCCGAAGTGCCGGACCGGCGGTTGGTCAACTGCATGGTCACCACCCGGTGGAGCAGATGCGGATCGACCGGGCGATCAAAAATGGCTTCGTTGAGGGTCAGCTCTCCCACTTTTTCCTTGCTTATATTATATACACTAACCGTTGGCATAACGAATTCCTTGTCTTTCCTGAGGTCCCAAGGGGATCGGTCCGTTCCGACCCCGGCAGCTATCCGCCTACTGTTTGTACACGGCGACCATGGAGTTGCGAGCCCCGGGGACGGCCCCTTTGATTATAATCAAATTCAATTCCGGTCGGATATCCACCACCGACAGGTTTTTCACAGTGACTTGGCGATGGCCTAAATGACCGGGCATTTTCTTTCCTTTGATTACCCGGGACGGATAGGCACTGGAACCGATGGAACCAGGGACCGCGTGAGAGGTACAGCCATGGGTGGCTTTCCCGCCGGCAAACCCCCAGCGCTTGACCACCCCGGCAAATCCCTTGCCCTTGGATACTCCCCGGATTTTGACCCGTTCTCCAACCTCAAAAATATCGACCCTGATTTCGTCGCCGATCTGATAGGGCGGCTCGGGATCGGCTGAAAATTCCTTCAAATGGACGAAGGGTTCCAGCCCCTGCTTTTTAAAATAGCCGGCCTGCGGTTTGGTGACCGCCTTTTTTTTACTCGGCTGATAGCCTAACTGCAGGGCGATCCGCTGGGTGGTCGATTCCGGCTTGACTTGAACCACCTGGCAGGGCCCGACCTCGATCAGCGTGACGGGCACAGACCTTCCTTCTTCGACAAACAGGCGGGTCATCCCTATTTTTTTCCCTAGTATTCCATGTACCATCTGCTCACGTCCCTTCCATGCCCCTTACAATTTTATCTCCACATCCACACCGGCGGAAAGGTCTAACTTCATCAAGGCATCCACCGTGGCTTGGGTAGGTTCCAGGATATCCAGTACCCGTTTGTGCGTCCGAATTTCAAACTGCTCCCGTGATTTCTTGTCCACGTGAGGGGACCGAAGGACGCAAAACTTCTTGATCTTGGTCGGTAAAGGTATCGGTCCGGCGATTCGTGCCCCGGTCCGTTTGGCCGTCTCCACGATTTCGGCCGCCGACTGGTCCAGGAGTCTATGATCAAAGGCCCTGAGTTGAATTCGGATCTTCTGACTGGTCATCATAATCTAGTCCTTTGGGTATTCCATTATTCCAAGATTTCGGAGATCACGCCGGCACCTACGGTCCGGCCCCCCTCCCGAATGGCAAACCGCAGTTCCTTCTCCATGGCGATGGGCATGATCAAGGACACCGTCATCGACACGTTGTCGCCCGGCATCACCATCTCCACCCCTTCCGGCAAGGTCACCACCCCGGTCACGTCCGTCGTCCGAAAATAAAACTGCGGCCGATAGCCGTTGAAAAACGGCGTGTGCCGCCCGCCTTCCTCTTTCGACAGAATATACGATTCCGCCTTGAACTTGGTGTGCGGCGTGATCGATCCCGTCTTGGCCACGACCTGGCCCCGCTCCACATCGTCCCGCTTGGTCCCCCGCAGCAGCAACCCCACGTTGTCTCCCGCCTGGCCCTGGTCCAGGGTCTTCCGGAACATCTCCACCCCGGTGCAGATCGTCTTGATCGTCGGGCGAATCCCCACGATCTCCACTTCCTCACCAACCTTGATCATCCCCCGTTCCACCCGGCCCGTGACGACCGTCCCCCGGCCCGAAATACTGAAGACGTCCTCCACCGGCATCAAAAACGGCTTCTCTATATCCCGCACCGGCTCCGGTACATAGTTGTCGATCGCGTCCATCAGCTCCAAAATCGGCTGGCAAGCAGGACAGTCCCCTTTCCCGCAGCCGCACTCCAAGGCCTTCAGCGCCGATCCCTTGATGATCGGTATATCGTCCCCGGGATACTCATACTTGCTCAACAGCTCCCGCAGCTCCAGTTCCACCAGCTCGATCAGCTCCGGATCGTCGACCATGTCCACCTTGTTTAAAAAAACTACTATATACGGCACTCCGACCTGACGTCCCAGCAATATATGCTCCCGCGTCTGCGGCATCGGCCCGTCATCCGCTCCAACCACCAGAATCGCTCCGTCCATCTGAGCCGCTCCGGTGATCATGTTCTTGATATAGTCCGCGTGCCCCGGACAGTCCACGTGCGCATAATGCCGCTTCTTGGTCTCGTATTCCACGTGGGCCGTCGCGATCGTGATCCCCCGCTCCTTCTCTTCCGGCGCCTTGTCGATCTCGTCAAAGGGTATGAAATTCGCAAATCCGCTCTTCGATAAACAGAGCGTGATCGCCGCCGTCAAGGTCGTCTTCCCATGATCAATATGCCCGATCGTCCCCACATTCACATGTGGCTTCGTCCGTTCAAATTTCTTCTTGCCCATCAGTCTCGTCCCCCTTGGTTAAATGTGGTCCAATCCCTTTTTTGGTTGCAGTCCGAAGACGATTATTTCTTTTTCCGGCCAGCTAACAGGGCTTCCAATATGGACTGTGGTACTTTTTCATAATGGGAGAATTGCAGGGTAAACGTTGCCCGGCCCTGGGTCGACGACCGAATGGAGGTGGAATAACCAAACATTTCCGCCATGGGGGCCTGGGCTTCAATGATGCGGGCCTGGCCCCGAGCCTCCAGCCCCAGGATTTTACCCCGGCGACCGGTAATGTCTCCCATGACATCGCCGACAAACTCCTCCGGGGTGACGATCTCCAACCCCATAACCGGCTCCAGCAAGACCGGTCGCGCCTTCCCCACCGCTTCCTTGAGGGCGATGGAAGCGGCAAAATGGAAAGCTCGCTCCGAAGAATCCACTTCATGATACGAACCGTCCAGCAACCGGACCCCCAAATCAATCAGGGGGTATCCGGCCAGAACGCCTCCGGCCATGGCCTCCCGGACCCCCTTTTCGATAGCCGGGATATATTCCTTGGGCACTACGCCGCCGAAAATCTTATTTTCAAACAGGAACCCGCCGCCGGCTTCCCGGGGGGAGATCTCCAGTACCACATGGCCGTATTGCCCTCGGCCCCCGCTCTGCCGAATATACTTTCCTTCCTGCTTCACTACCTGGGTGATCGTTTCCTTATAGGCCACCTGGGGTTGACCGATATTGGCATCCACCTTGAATTCCCGAGTCAAACGATCAACGATAATCTCTAAATGAAGTTCTCCCATCCCCGATAGCAGCGTTTGTCCGGTTTCCTCATCGGTATGAACCAGGAAGGATGGGTCTTCGGCCACGATCCGCTGCAGGGAGAGGCCCAATTTGTCCATATCGGCCTTGGTCCGAGGCTCCACGGCAATGGAAATGACCGGGAAAGGAACCTGCAGCGACTCCAACAGGAGAGGCGCTTCGGGAGAACAGAGGCTGTCGCCGGTGGTGGTGTTCTTCAGACCCACCACCGCCACGATATCCCCTGCCTGGATTTCCTTAATATCTTCCCGTTGGTTGGCATGCATTTTCAGCAGACGTCCGATCTTCTCCTTTTTCCCTTTATTGACATTGACCACGGTCCCCCCGGAAGTGACCCGGCCCGAGTAGACCCGCAGGAAGGTCAGGTGCCCCACATAGGGATCGGACATGATTTTAAAAGCCAAGGCTGTAAACGGGCCCTTTTCATCGGCCGGGCGGGGTTCGACCTCTCCCTTGGGATTGAGCCCGGTGATCGGCGGCACATCGGTGGGCGAAGGCAGGTAGTCCACGATGGCGTCCAATAAAGGCTGGATTCCCTTGTTCTTAAAGGCCGAGCCGCACAGGACGGGGACTACGGCCTGGCTCAAGGTGGCCCGGCGCAAAGCCCCTTGGATCTCCTCCAAGGTGACGGGCTGCCCCTCGACATATTTTTCCATCAGATTGTCGTCGTGTTCGGCCAAGGTCTCGATCAGTCGCTGTCGCTGTTCGAGGGCTGAAGGGCGCAAGGCTTCCGGCACGGGCTCGCGAACCAACTGCCTTCCCAGGGAGGCTTCATCAAAGAGCACCGCTTCTTCCCGGATCAAGTCAATCAGCCCGCTAAATTTTTCTTCACGTCCTATTGGCCATTGGATAAAAACCGGTTTGGCTCCCAATCGTTCTTCCATCATCCGCAGGCAGCGCTCCGGATCGGCCCCCACACGGTCCATCTTGTTGATAAACGCCAACCGCGGGATCCCGTAGCGGTCGGCCTGTCGCCAAACCGTTTCTGACTGCGGTTCCACGCCGGCCACGGCGTCGAAGACGGCTATCGCCCCATCCAGGACCCTCAAGGCCCGCTCCACTTCCATGGTAAAATCCACATGCCCGGGGGTATCGATGATATTGATCCGGTGATCCTGCCAGTAGCAAGTGGTTGCGGCCGAGGTGATGGTGATGCCTCTTTCCTGTTCCTGTTCCATCCAATCCATGACCGCTGAACCTTCGTGAACCTCACCCATTTTGTAGGATACCCCGGTATAATAGAGGATGCGTTCGGTAGTCGTAGTCTTCCCGGCATCGATATGGGCCATAATACCAATGTTCCGGATTCGTGAAAGCGCTTGTTTTTCGGACAAATTCAAATTCTCCCTGTCGCATCGACTTCTGGCCCGGCCTGCTCCGACTACCAGCGGTAATGGGCAAAGGCCTTGTTAGCCTCCGCCATTTTATGGGTATCCTCTTTTTTCTTGATGGCCGCCCCGCGGTTATTGGCGGCATCCAGGAACTCACCGGCCAGTTTGGCCTCCATGGTTTTTTCCGAACGGGCCTGGGCATAGGCAATCAGCCAGCGGATACTGAGCGAAAGCCGGCGATTGGCCCGAACCTCCACCGGGACCTGATAGGTGGACCCGCCGACCCGCCGGGACTTCACTTCGATGACCGGTTTCACGTTGTCCAAGGCCTTCTCAAAAACCTTCAGCGGTTCCTCTTCGCTTTTCTTTCCAATAATCTCCAGGGCCCGATAGAGGATGGACTCGGCGGTGCTTTTTTTCCCGCGGCCCATCAGGCTGTTGACAAATTTGGCCGCCAAAGGGCTATGATATTTAGGATCGGGCAGGATCTCCCTTTTTTGAACTTCTCTTTTGCGCGGCATGTTTGACCTCTATGTGAGTGACGTTTTATTAATTCGGACTGGGAGCGCAGTCTCTGGTGCACCCCGCTTTTTTCGGACCCGGGCTACTTAGGCCTTTTGGCCCCGTATTTGGACCGACTCTTTTTACGATCGGCTACCCCGATGGAGTCCAAGGTACCGCGGATGATATGGTAACGAACCCCGGGCAAATCTTTCACCCGCCCCCCCCGGATCAGGACCACGGAATGTTCCTGGAGGTTATGCCCGACCCCCGGGATATAGGTGGTCACCTCCATACCGTTCGTCAACCGAACCCGGGCGACCTTCCGCAAGGCAGAATTAGGCTTCTTGGGCGTTGAGGTATAAACCCGGATGCAGACACCCCGTTTCTGAGGGCAGGCCTTTAAGGCCGGAGTGGATACTTTCCCTTTCATCTTGGTTCTGCCCTGACGGATCAATTGATTGATGGTGGCCATACCGCTCCTTTTTTTAGAACATCCCGTTGGCCGATCTTCCCTGAAGGCTGTCGGCCGCAAATATTTGACTATTTTTAAAAAATTTATATTATTATATTATTTTTTTGAGGTTGTCAACTTTTTTTTGGCCTTGTTTCCCGGAATTACGGTTCAATCCGTTCCACCGCACCTTTGCCCGGTTGCGGCAAAATAATATTCCGATACACGGCCATCCCGGTACCGGCCGGAATGATCCGCCCCAGAATGACGTTTTCTTTTAATCCCCGTAAATAATCTTTTTCCCCGCCGATGCTGGCATCAGTCAGGACCTTGGTCGTCTCCTGGAAGGAAGCCGCCGAAATGAAACTGTCGGTGGAGAGGGAAGCCTTGGTAATCCCCTGGAGGAGCGGCTCGGCCTGGGCCGGTCTTCCTCCCTGGGCCAGGATTTCCTGGTTCTTCTGAGTGAAAAGCTGCCACTCCACCTGATCACCCACCAAGTAATCGCTGTCTCCGGGATCCTTGATCTTAACTTTGCGGAGCATCTGCCGGACGATGACCTCGATGTGCTTGTCGTTGATTTTCACCCCCTGGAGGCGGTAGACTTCCTGGACTTCATTGACCAGGTATTTGGCTAACTCCTTGATCCCGCTGACACTCAGGATGTCGTGGGGGTTGGCCGACCCGTCCATCAGGGCTTCGCCGGCCAGGATGACGTCCCCCTCCTGGACGCTCACGTGCTTCCCTTTGGGAATGAGGTACTCCCGGGGCTCGCCCACCTCCGGGGTGACCACTACCTTTCGTTTTCCCTTGCTGTGCTTTCCAAAAGTCACCATGCCGTCGATTTCGGTGATCACGGCGTGTTCTTTGGGTTTGCGGACTTCAAATAACTCGGCCACCCGCGGCAGACCGCCGGTAATGTCTTTGGTCTTGGTGGTTTCCCGAGGGATCTTGGCTATGACGTCGCCGGCCAAAATAGCGTCCCCCTCGGTGACCAGGATAATGGCCCCCAATGGCAGCAAATACCGGGCCCAGGCGTTGGACTGGGGCAACTTGGCTGTGCGGCCCTGCTCATCCTTAATGGAAATCCGAGGACGCATTTCCGCATCCCGGTATTCCACGATCACTTTGCTGGATTTTCCGGTCACCACATCCCGCCGCTCTTCCATGGTCATCCCTTCGTTGACATCACCAAATTTTACCTTCCCGGAAACCGCGGTAATAATGGGAATGGTGAAGGGGTCCCAATTGGCCAGCAAGTCCCCGGCCTTCACCGGGTGTCCTTCCTTAATTTTCAACTGGGTTCCGTAAATCAGGGGATAGCGCTCCCGTTCCCGGCCTTTATCGTCCTCGATGGCCATCTGGCCGTTTCGGTTCATGACCACCAAATCGCCGTCGCGGTTCTCGACCGTATTCAATTGAACGAATCGGACCCGCCCGTCGGTTCGGGCATGAAGGGTCGATTGTTCGCTGCGTTGTTTGGCCACGCCACCGATATGAAAGGTCCGCATGGTGAGCTGGGTTCCCGGTTCGCCAATGGATTGGGCGGCAATGATACCGATGGCCTCACCAATATTCACCGGTTTCCCGTAAGCCAAATCACGGCCGTAGCAGCGGGCGCAAACCCCGCGAGCACTCTGGCAGGTCAGCACCGAGCGGATGGAGACCCGTTCGATGCCCGCCTCCTCCAGCCGTTCCACCGCCGACTCGTCGATCTCGGTATTGGCCTGGACGAGCACCTCCTCGCTGTAGGGGTCTTTGATATCGGTCAGGGCTACCCGTCCCAACACCCGTTCCCCGATGGGCTGGATCACCTCTCCGGCTTCCCGCAGGGCCTCGACGATAATCCCGTCGATCGTGCCGCAGTCTTCTTCGTGGATGATCATATCCTGGGAGACATCCACCAGGCGCCGGGTCAAATAGCCGGAATTCGCGGTCTTCAAGGCCGTATCGGCGAGCCCTTTCCGGGCTCCGTGGGTGGAAATGAAATATTCCAGCACGCTCAGACCTTCTCGAAAATTGGCCCGGATCGGCGTCTCGATAATTTCTCCAGAGGGTTTGGCCATCAGTCCCCGCATGCCGGCCAACTGACGCATCTGGTCTTTGCTGCCCCGGGATCCGGAATCGGACATCATAAAAATGGGGTTGAAACTGGGCACCATCACCTGTTTATTTTGCGGGCCGGCCACCATTTCGGTGCCCATTACTTCCATCATCTCCTGGGCCACATCCTCACTGGCTTTGGCCCAGATATCCACCAGCTTGTTATATTTTTCTCCGTCGGTGATCAAACCGTCGACATACTGTTTCTCCACCCGCCGGACTTCATCTTCGGCCTTCCGCAATATCTCTTTTTTCTGGGGGGGGACCTTCATGTCGGCCACCGAAATCGAGATCCCCGATAAGGTGGCAAAGTGAAAACCCACATCCTTCAACCGGTCGGCTAGAATGACCGTCTCTTTGATGCCGGCTTTTCGGTAACAATCGTCGATCAGCTTACGGATTTCCTTCTTGGTCATGACCCGGTTGACTCGCTCGAAGGGGATCATGGGCGGGATCACTTCGAACAGCAAAACCCGTCCTACCGTAGTATCTACTATCTGGCCGTTCAGGCGCATCCGGATGCGGGCATGAAGGTCCGCTTCCTTGGCGTCATAGGCCCGGCGGACTTCCTCCGGCCCGGAAAAAGTTCTCCCCTCCCCTTTTTTAAAGAGACGGTCCCGAGTCAGGTAATACAGCCCCAGCACGATATCCTGGGAAGGCACGATAATCGGTTCCCCGTTCGCTGGAGAAAGGATGTTGTTGGTGGACATCATCAGCACCCGGGCCTCGATCTGGGCTTGGATGGAAAGGGGGACATGGACGGCCATCTGGTCCCCGTCAAAGTCGGCGTTAAAGGCCGCGCAGACCAGCGGGTGAAGCTGAATGGCCTTCCCTTCGACCAAAATGGGTTCAAAGGCCTGGATCCCCAAACGGTGCAGGGTGGGCGCCCGGTTGAGCAGGATAGGATATTCCCGAACCACTTCATCCAGGGTATCCCAGACCTCGGGGGTCTCTTTTTCTACCATCCGTTTGGCGGTCTTGATGGTGCTGACGAATCCTTTTTCTTCCAATTTGTTATAGATGAAGGGTTTAAAAAGCTCCAAGGCCATCTTTTTAGGCAGACCGCATTGGTGTAAACGGAGATTGGGTCCGATCACGATCACGGTACGACCGGAATAGTCCACCCTTTTGCCCAATAGATTTTGGCGAAACCGGCCCTGTTTTCCCTTGAGCATATCGCTCAGGGATTTCAGGGGACGTTTATTGGTACCGGTGATGACCTTACCTCTCCGGCCATTGTCGAACAAAACGTCCACGGCCTCCTGAAGCATCCGTTTCTCATTGCGAATGATGATATCCGGGGCGTTGAGTTCCAGAAGCCTTTTAAGGCGATTGTTGCGGTTGATCACCCGGCGGTAAAGATCGTTAAGATCCGAAGTGGCGAACCGTCCCCCATCCAGCGGCACCAAGGGCCGCAAATCCGGGGGCAGCACCGGGATCACGTCCATGACCATCCACTCGGGACGGTTTCCGGAATCCTTGAAGGCCTCGATGACCTTCAGGCGTTTGATGTATTTTTTCTTTTTGGCCTCCGAATGGGTGGTGTGAACCTCCTCCCGCAAGGTTTTGGATTCCCCTTCCAGGTCCTGGGCCTGAAGCAGGACTTGGATGGCCTCGGCGCCGATACCGGCCTTAAACTTATCCCCGAATTCCTCCCGGGCCTGGCGGTACCGCTCCTCCGGAAGCAGGGTTTTTGGAGGCAACGAGGCCTCCTCGGATTCCAGGACGATGTAGGACTCAAAATAAAGTATCTTTTCCAGTTCTTTAAGGGTCAGGTCGAGCAGATTACCGATCTTGCTGGGCAGGCTTTTCAAAAACCAGATGTGCGCCACCGGAGTGGCCAGCTCGATGTGCCCCATCCTTTCCCGCCGGACCTTGGACTGGATGACTTCCACCCCGCATTTCTCGCAGACCACCCCGCGGTGTTTCATCCGCTTGTATTTCCCGCAGTTACATTCGTAATCCTTGGTCGGTCCAAAGATTTTGGCGCAGAAAAGACCTTCCCGTTCGGGCTTAAAGGTCCGATAGTTGATCGTCTCCGGCTTCTTAACCTCCCCAAATGACCACTCCCGGATCTTTTGCGGGGAAGCCAGGGAAATCCTGACGGCGTAATAGTTCAGCGGATCTTTCGGCTTAGCGAAATAACTGAATAAGTCTTCCACGGCAACACTCCTCTAAAAAAGGCTTCGGGCTTAGGCGTTCGGCGACGAGTCCGGCGACCCACCCTCCAAGAGCTCGATATTCAATCCCAGACTCTGCAATTCTTTCATCAACACGTTGAAGGATTCCGGCAGACCGGCTTCCAGCACGTTGTCCCCCTTGACGATTTTCTCGTACATGCGAGTCCGGCCGGCCACATCGTCGGATTTGACGGTCAGGAATTCCTGAAGTGTATAAGCGGCTCCGTAAGCCTCCATGGCCCAGACTTCCATCTCTCCCAAACGCTGCCCGCCGAATTGCGCCTTTCCGCCCAGGGGTTGCTGGGTCACCAGCGAATACGGGCCGATGGACCGGGCATGGATCTTGTCATCCACCAAATGATGCAGCTTGAGCATATACATGACCCCCACGGTCACCGGGCGGTCAAAAGCTTCGCCGGTCCGGCCGTCGAAGAGGACGGCCTTTCCGGTTTCAGAAATCCCGGCCAGTTTCAGCAGTCGCTGGATATCCGCCTCATCGGCCCCATCGAAGACCGGCGTGGCCATGTGAATACCCTCCCGAAACTGATCGCCTAAGAGGGGCAGCCCCTCATCCGGAATGGCCTCGAAATAGCCTTCTATTTTTTTCGATTCGTAGATTTTCTTGAGCAGCTTCCGGGCTTCGGCGGTTCGCTGGAAGTCGTCGACCAAATCGGCAACCTTCTTGCCCAACTCTCGGGAGGCCCAGCCCAAGTGGGTCTCCAACACCTGCCCCACATTCATGCGCGAGGGAACTCCCAAAGGATTGAGGACAATATCCACCGAGGTGCCGTCGGCAAAATAAGGCATGTCCTCCCTGGGAAGAATCCGGGAAACCACGCCCTTGTTCCCGTGCCGTCCGGCCATCTTATCTCCCACGGCCAGCTTGCGCTTAACGGCCAGGTAGATTTTGACCATCTTGACCACTCCGGGGGGCAGTTCATCCCCTTTTTTCAACTTGGCTACCTTTCCCTCAAAGGTCCCTTTGATCATGGCCACCTTTTCTTGATAATCCCGGATAATCCCTTCCAACTCTTCCTTCAGGTCCTTCCCTTTGGAAACGGCCAAATCTTTCCATTTTTTGACCGGAAGTTTGGTCAATTTTTCCAGCGAAATCTTTTCTCCCCGGGCGATCAGGACCTTGTCGCCGCGATCTTCTTTGATGGTATTGCTCGATAGTTTTCCCACCACCAGGGCCTTCAAGCGCTGTAGGGCCTCTCGGTGAAGAATCTGGATCTCGTCGTTTTGATCCTTCATGATCCGGGCTACTTCTTCCTCCTCAATGGCCTTGGACCGGGCATCCCGCTCCACCCCTTTACGGGAAAAGACCTTGGCCTCGATAACGACGCCCTCGATTCCCGGCGGAACCCGGAGGGAAGAGTCCTTCACGTCTCCGGCCTTTTCCCCGAAGATCGCTCGGAGTAGTTTCTCCTCCGGCGACAGCTGGGTCTCCCCTTTCGGGGTAACCTTACCGACTAAAATGTCGCCGGCCTTCACTTCCGCTCCGATGCGAATGATGCCGCTTTCATCCAGATTTTTTAAGGATTCATCGCCCAAGTTGGGTATATCCCGGGTAATTTCTTCCCGGCCCAGTTTGGTATCCCGGGCCACCAGCTCGAATTCTTCAATATGGATCGAGGTGAAGACATCGTCTTTAACCAGATGCTCCCCCACCAGGATGGAGTCTTCGAAATTATAACCGCCCCAGGACATGAAGGCCACCAGCACATTGCGTCCCAAGGCCAGTTCCCCTTTTTCGGTGGAGGGGCCGTCGGCGATGACCTGTCCTTTTTGAATCGGGTCCCCTTTGCGAACGATCGGTTTTTGGCTGAAGCAGGTATTCTGGTTGGACCGCTGAAACTTATTCAATTTATACAGTTCCACCCCCGCCCCCAAAGGACGGTCTTTCGTTTCCTCCGTGATATACCGGACCACGATCCGGTCGGCGTCCACGTCTTCCACCACGCCGTTATTTTTAGCCACCACGGTTACTCCGGAGTCCCGGGCCACCACCTCTTCAATCCCGGTGCCGATGATCGGAGCGCGGCAGGAGAGTAAGGGCACGGCCTGCCGCTGCATGTTGGAACCCATCAAGGCCCGGTTGGCGTCATCATTTTCTAGGAAAGGAATTAGAGAGGCGGCCACGCTGACCAACTGGTTGGGAGAAACGTCCATCAGGTCAATGGATTCTTCCTCCCTATTGACCATCACAAATTCCCCGTCCTTTCTGGCTGAAACCATGGGGTCGACCAGACGACCGGCCCGGTCCAAGGGGATATTGGCCTGGGCGATATTGAACCCTTGCTCATCCAAAGCGCTCAAAAATTTCACTTCCGGGGTAGCCGTGCCCTCCCGGACCACCCGGTAAGGGGTCTCGATAAAACCGAATTCATTCACCCGGGCATAGGTACTCAAGGAAACAATGAGGCCGATATTGGGGCCTTCCGGCGTTTCAATCGGACAGATCCGCCCGTAATGGGTGGGATGCACGTCCCGGACCTCAAACCCGGCCCGCTCCCGGGTAAGGCCTCCCGGACCCAAGGCGCTCAACCGCCTTTTGTGGGTAATCTCGGAGAGCGGATTGGTCTGATCCATGAATTGGGAAAGCTGGCTGGTCCCGAAAAATTCCTTCACCACGGCGGCCACCGGTTTGGGATTGATCAGGTCATGGGGCATCAGGGTCTCGATCTCCTGCAGCGTCATGCGCTCCTTGATCGCTCGTTCCATCCGCACCAGACCGATACGATACTGGTTTTCCAGAAGCTCGCCCACCGCCCGGACCCGACGGTTGCCCAAATGATCGATATCATCCACGGCACCGTTGGTATCCTTCAGCTCGATCAGCTTCTTCACCGTCAGCAGGATATCCTCTTTGCGCAGGGTCCGCTCCTCCAGAGGAACCTCCAGACCCAAGCGATGATTCAGCTTGAGCCGACCCACCGAGGAGAGATCGTAATTGTCCGGATTGAAAAAAAGGTTGTAAAAAAAGTTGGTGGCCACTTCCAGAGTCGGCGGGTTGCTGGGGCGCAATTTCTTGTAAATCTCCAGGATGGCCTCGTTGCTGCCCGGCACCTTGTCCATAATCAAGGTATCCCGCAGGGAAGAACTGACATTGACCCCGTCGATGAACAACAAATCCACAAAAGGCGTTTTTTTCTGCAGCAGGAGGTTCAGCTTTTCCCGGGTCAATTCCTCGTTGCTTTCGATCAGGACCTCTCCGGTTTCGGGATCCACCACTTCCTGCGCCAGAAAATACCCTTCGATGTCCTCGGCCCTGGCCGGAAGCGATCGAATTTCCGCGTCCTGCAGCGATTTGATAATTCGTTTATTGATCTTGCGGTTTTTGCGGACGATCACTTCTCCCGTCAGGGGATTCACAATGTCCCGAGGAGCCTTTTTGCCCAAAAGGAAATCCGGGTTGACTTCCCGGCGGATCTTCCCGTCTTCCAGGTTGATCCGCTCCCGCTCGTAAAAATAGTTCAGTAATTCCTGATTGGAATACCCGAGTGCCTTCAACAGGATGGTTACCGGAAATTTTCTCCGACGGTCAATGCGCACAAAAAGGATATTTTTCGGATCAAACTCCAGATCAATCCAGGAACCGCGCAAGGGAATGACCCGCGCCGAATACAAAAGACGCCCGCTGCTGTGGGTCTTCCCCTTGTCATGGGCAAAGAACACCCCCGGCGACCGATGCAATTGACTGACCACCACCCGCTCGGTACCGTTGATGATGAACGTACCCTTATCGGTCATCAAGGGTATCGTCCCGAAATAAATGTCCTGCTCCTTGATATCCCGAATCGTCTGGCTCCCGGTATCCTTGTCCAGATCGTTGACGATGAGGCGGACGGTGATCTTCATCGGCACGTCATAAGTCATGCCTCTTTGCAGGCATTCCGCCTCATCGTATTTTACCTCACCGAAACTGTATCGAACAAACTCCAGAGAGGATAATCCGCTAAAATCCCGAATAGGAAAAACACTTTTAAAGACCCCCTGCAGGCCGGTATTTTCCCGTTTATCGGGATTCCCATGGTATTGCAGAAACCGTTCGTAGGATTGCTTCTGCATATCCATCAAATTGGGAATGTCGATAATTTTTTCGATGTGTCCGAAATTCTTTCGAAAACGAACGTTGAGGAAAGAACGATCTTTCATCCCGTCTCCTTTACGTGACAAGCTTTCATTACAGCGGGGCCGATTGTCTCATCGGCCGCCGGACTACTTAATCTCTACCGTAGCCCCAGCGCCTTCCAGCTGCTTTTTCACATTTTCCGCTTCCTCTTTCGGGATGCCTTCTTTAATGGTACTGGGCAGGGTTTCCACGGCGTCCTTGGCCTCCTTCAGTCCTAAGTTGGTAATGGCCCGGACTTCTTTGATCACTTGAATCTTTTTGTCTCCTACGCCGGTCAGGATAACGGCGAACTCGGTTTGCTCTTCCTGAACCGCCGCTTCTCCGGCCCCCGGCATCGGGCCCGCCATGGCCATAACCGGGGCCGAGGCCTTAACGCCGAATTTATCCTCTAACTCCTTGACCAATTCCGAAAGCTCCAAAACGGTCATATTGGAAATGAACTCGATTACCTCTTCTTTAGTGATTTTCTCAGCCATCGTTAGGTTTCCTCCTCATAATGATTCTTAAGCCTGGGCTTTTTGGTCTTCCACGGCTTTTAAGGTTAACAAAAATTTCTGAATGATAGCGGACAGGGTCGAAACCAATCCGGTCGGCACGGCCACCAAGGCGGACAACAACTGCCCCAGGAGAATCTCCCGGGACGGCATCTTGGCCAATTGTCCCACATCCTCTGCCGAAATCGACCTTCCCTGGAGAATCCCGCCTTTAAAAGCAAATTTCTCCCGGTCCTTGGCGAAGTCCGCCAGCAGTTTGGCCGAAGCCACCGGATCCCCATAACTGATGGTAATCCCGCAGGGACCTACCAGAATGTCCTCGATCGCCGCCACCGGAGTCTCCTGAGAGGCCCGCCGCAGCAAGGTCTTCTTCACAACCTGGTACTCGTCTCCCCGCTGTTTCAGATCCCGGCGTAACTTGTTGATCGATTCGACATTCAACCCTGTAAAATCGGTAACAAAAACGGCCTGAGAGCGGGCCAGACGCTGGTGAAGATCGGCCACGATCTTTTCCTTATCCGTCTTTTTCAAGAATGCATCCCTCCTTTCTTACCATTCGTTCTTCGGAGGTCAAATCCGTGGGGCCGACAGCTGAGTTCAGTCGGAAATTTCCGAGTCTCGGTAGGCTGAAAAAAATCATTTAAAGCCTGGCAGGCACCTACGGTCTTTAACTCGCGGAACGGTTGGTTTTGGTTGATCATTAATAATCCGCGGAACAAATCGATCGGTTCGCCGGGCCTCCCGGGAAGGCCCGAGAGTCCCTTTTTGCATCAGCGCCTCGCAGAAAAAATTCCTTGAGGGGCTCAAAAAGGTGACCTGGCTGTCTATTTACCGATTTCTTTGATAAAAGAAGGGTCGATTTTGATCCCTGGACCCATGGTAGTCGAAATAGTTATGCTTTTAAGATAAGTTCCTTTGGCGCTGGATGGTTTAAGACGCAGGATTGTATCGAAAAAAGATAAGATATTGGGGATCAGTTTATCCAGCCCGAAGGAAACCCGTCCCATCGGGGCATGGACGATGCCGTTTTTTTCTACGCGGAATTCGATCTTGCCGGCCTTGATCTCACGAATGGCCTTGGCCACGTCAAAGGTTACGGTGCCGGTCTTGGCGTTGGGCATCAGCCCCCGAGGCCCTAAAATCTTTCCGATTTTGCCCACTTGGCCCATCAGGTCGGGGGTGGCGACGGCCTTATCGAATTCCAGCCAACCGCCTTTGATCTTCTCAATCAATTCTTCCGAACCCACTACATCGGCGCCTGAATCCAGAGCTTCCTTTTCCTTTTCCCCTTTGGCAAACACCAGCACCCGGGTGGTCTTTCCCGTACCGTTGGGGAGGACAACGGCCCCCCGAACCATCTGATCGGCATGCCGGGGGTCCACCCCCAGTCGGACCGCCATATCCACCGTCTCGTCAAATTTGACATAGGAGGATTTAACGGCCAACTGAACGCCTTCTTCCAAGGGATACCGCTTGGTTCGATCCACTTGCTCACGAGCCTGATTATAGTTCTTCCCATTCTTTGGCATAGCTTATTTCCTACCTCTTTTCCTGATAGTTAACTCAGCCGATGTCAATGCCCATACTGCGCGCCGTGCCTTCGATGATCTTAATCGCAGCGTCTAAACTGGCGGCATTTAAATCCGGCATTTTTAACTTGGCGATCTCCTCCACCTGGGACGGTGAAACCCGTCCCACCTTATCCCGATTCGGCACACTGGATCCTTTAGCAATCTGGGCCGCCTTCTTCAAAAGCACCGAGGCCGGCGGAGTCTTGGTTATAAACGTGAAGGAACGATCGGCAAAAACGGTCAGCACCACGGGGATGATCATCCCTTCCTGACCCTGCGTGCGGGCATTGAAGGCTTTGCAGAATTCCATGATATTGACGCCGTGCTGGCCGAGCGCCGGTCCGATAGGGGGTGAAGGATTGGCCTGTCCCGCCGGCACCTGCAGTTTTATATAGGCAATGATTTTTTTAGCCATCTCAACGATTCTCCTTCTTCATTAAAAGCCTTTCCCCTTCGAAAAACAATCCTTCGAATTGCCGAGGGGACCTTCCAAACTTTCCGGGAATCGGCTGATGACTTGTCGCCGGCCGATCAACCCGTGGGCCTTTATCAGGCTCCGGCTATGACTTGGCCACCTGGACAAAATCCAATTCCACCGGCGTTGAGCGGCCAAAAATACTAATCAGCACTTTAAGCTTGCTCTTTTCCGGTTTGACTTCATCCACCACCCCGTTAAAGTTGGAGAAAGGGCCGTCGATCACCTGAACTTCATCCCCTTCCTCAAAGTAAAATTTGGGCTTCGGACGAATGGCCCCTTCGGCCATTTGTTCGATGACCTTCTCAGCTTCCTCGTCCGGGATCGGCGCCGGCTTGTTCTTTTCCCCGATAAACCCGGTCACCTTGGGGGTATCTTTAACCAGGTGCCAGGTATCGTCATTCAACTCCATCTTAATCAGCACGTATCCCGGATAAAACTTGCGGGAGGATGTCTTCCTTTCGCCTTTGACCAGTTCCACAACTTGTTCGGTAGGGACCAAGACTTGCGAAAAAAGACCTTCCAGGCCCTGGGACTTTATCTGCTCATCCAAGGCCAGCTTGACCTTGTGCTCAAATCCCGAATAGGTGTGTACGATATACCATTTATGCGCCATGGCCCAACCCCGTTATCCCTTCTTGGGTAAATCGATAAATCCTTCCGCCGCCGCTCCCCAGAAGGAAGCCGCTCAGCGACCCATAATGGAACCAACCAATTTGGCTAAGGCCACATCCAAGATCCCCAAAAAAAAGGCTACAACCACCGAAAGAATAATGACCATGACGGTGGCGGCCAAGGTCTCTTTGCGGGTCGGCCAGGTGACCTTTTTCAGTTCCATCCGAACTTCCCTGAAAAAAGTCTTGGTCAGGCCCACGAATTTCAGTTTTTTTGTCCACTCGGCAACCAGTCCCTCGGAAACGCCTTCGTCCGAGGACGTTTTTTTTAGGCTGGTTTTGGTTTCCTTAGGAGCCAAAGCGGATTGGGGGTCTTTGGATGGCTTTTCCTCGACCGTCTTTTCAATGTCGCCCGCCCCACCCTTTTTTTTCGGTTTAAGTTTCTTCATCTCCCCCGGGTTCCCAGTCCCTTTGAATGAATTTGGCAGGCCAGGAGGGATTCGAACCCCCAACACCCGGATTTGGAGTCCGGTGCTCTAACCGTTGGAGCTACTGGCCTGCGGATTAACTCCGGCGAATAACGACGTTCCGCTATTTGGTTTCCTTGTGGACCGTGTGGGTCTGACAGAAGCGGCAATATTTCTTAAATTCCAGTTTATCCGGGGTCTTCCGCTTGTTTTTGGTGGTGGTATAATTTTTCTGTTTACAGGTCGTACAAGACAAATTGATAATATCGCGCATATTCGTTCCCTGATCCCGACAGGCGAGGTTTCCTTCTCGTCCTGGCTGTTATTCCAAGATTTCGGAGATCACGCCGGCGCCTACGGTCCGGCCCCCCTCCCGAATGGCAAACCGCAGTTCCTTCTCCATGGCGATGGGCATGATCAAGGACACCGTCATCGACACGTTGTCGCCCGGCATCACCATCTCCACCCCTTCCGGCAAGGTCACCACCCCGGTCACGTCCGTCGTCCGAAAATAAAACTGCGGCCGATAGCCGTTGAAAAACGGCGTGTGCCGCCCGCCTTCCTCTTTCGACAGAATATACGATTCCGCCTTGAACTTGGTGTGCGGCGTGATCGATCCCGTCTTGGCCACGACCTGGCCCCGCTCCACATCGTCCCGCTTGGTCCCCCGCAGCAGCAACCCCACGTTGTCTCCCGCCTGGCCCTGGTCCAGGGTCTTCCGGAACATCTCCACCCCGGTGCAGATCGTCTTGATCGTCGGGCGAATCCCCACGATCTCCACTTCCTCACCAACCTTGATCATCCCCCGTTCCACCCGGCCCGTGACGACCGTCCCCCGGCCCGAAATACTGAAGACGTCCTCCACCGGCATCAAAAACGGCTTCTCTATATCCCGCACCGGCTCCGGTACATAGTTGTCGATCGCGTCCATCAGCTCCAATATCGGCTGGCAGGCAGGACAGTCCCCTTTCCCGCAGCCGCACTCCAAGGCCTTCAGCGCCGATCCCTTGATGATCGGTATATCGTCCCCGGGATACTCATACTTGCTCAACAGCTCCCGCAGCTCCAGTTCCACCAGCTCGATCAGCTCCGGATCGTCGACCATGTCCACCTTGTTTAAAAAAACTACTATATACGGCACTCCGACCTGACGTCCCAGCAATATATGCTCCCGCGTCTGCGGCATCGGCCCGTCATCCGCTCCAACCACCAGAATCGCTCCGTCCATCTGAGCCGCTCCGGTGATCATGTTCTTGATATAGTCCGCGTGCCCCGGACAGTCCACGTGCGCATAATGCCGCTTCTTGGTCTCGTATTCCACGTGGGCCGTCGCGATCGTGATCCCCCGCTCCTTCTCTTCCGGCGCCTTGTCGATCTCGTCAAAGGGTATGAAATTCGCAAATCCGCTCTTCGATAAACAGAGCGTGATCGCCGCCGTCAAGGTCGTCTTCCCATGATCAATATGCCCGATCGTCCCCACATTCACATGTGGCTTCGTCCGTTCAAATTTCTTCTTGCCCATCAGTCTCGTCCCCCTTCGTTAAATTTTCAATCTGGATGTTACGTTAGTTAAATTGATCAAGAGTTGAAAGATTCATACCTTATGGAGCCCACGACCGGGATTGAACCGGTGACCTCTTCCTTACCAAGGAAGTGCTCTACCGACTGAGCTACGTGGGCTTTTTCCTTATATTTGATTCGCCTAAGGCCGCCCGGAAAAATCCAGGCCGGCGGCGCTGATTAATGGAGCGGGAAACGGGATTCGAACCCGCGACCCTCAGCTTGGAAGGCTGACGCTCTAGCCAACTGAGCTACTCCCGCGTCATTTTGGAAAAAATTCGTAGAACTGGATTTTATGGCTGTAGTCAAACCAATTTGGTAAAACGAACCTAATCTCCTACATCTTTCATTGGCCGGGACAATCCGCCAATGGAAACCATATTCTAACAGGATGGTGGAGGGGGGAGGATTCGAACCTCCGAAGGCATGGCCGACAGATTTACAGTCTGTTCCCTTTGGCCGCTCGGGAACCCCTCCTAAAATTAGGGACTTACACTAACAAAGCGCGGTAATTGCCAGCAGGAAATCTCTACTGCCGCCCCGTTACCTGGAGCCAGCGAAGGGATTCGAACCCCCGACCAACTGATTACAAATCAGTCGCTCTACCTGCTGAGCTACGCTGGCTTTTTTTAACCCCTTCTATTTACAAACAATTTGTTCATCTCCCCTGTTATTCCGGGGCATGTAAAACATAAATTATAATAATATATTTTTAAAAAATCAATAAAAAAATAAAAAAAGTTCAAGCGCCTAGGCGAAGATCCGGCATTAGCACTCGGAGCGCCCCTGCACTGGCATTGCTCCCGGGCATTTTCAAATTGCTTAATTCCGAGGGTTATGTTTATATGCCCTAGATCTGAGTAAGTACGGTACACTGGAGCCGGCCTCCCGAAGGACTACGACAGAAGCCTTATTGCGCCAAGGCTCCGTTTTGATAATGTTTTCAGTAAAGGAGCACTGCCCGCCATGAAACCAGCATCCGCCAATCCCTCCCGGGAAGAATTATGTCTGAAGCCGTCATGGAAAAGCTATTTCATTTTCTACGCGGCCATTCTTATCTTCGGTGTCGGGCCGGTCATAAACCCGGAAGCCCCCTTCAGCCCGGAGGCCGGGTTGCTCATCGCCGCCGTTTTGGTCGCCTTTATAGTCCTGATTAGAAAATACTCTTCCTATAAATACGCCTCCGGCATTTTTAGCCGGGAATTTGGGCGGGGGGGTCTTCTTCAGGTGAAAAAGATGCCTCTGGATGAAATTGGTTCCGTTGTCGTCCGTCGGGGCGTGGTACATCGTTTGATCGGGATAGGCCATCTGCAATTCCAGCCCGCGACTGCCGGATCAGCGGATCTTTGGTGGTTTGGGTTGGAGCGGCCCTTTGATGTTAAGAAAAAGGTGGAACAAATCCTCCGACGGGAAAGGCTGCTTTGAAGAACGGCGTACCTTTGGCGGGTTCCTGATTACATAAAATCAAGATTACAGCAAACTACCAAAATCTTTTTCAAAACGACTGGCGGACACCAGACCGTCATAGCGAGTGTGCACTTTCCCCTCCCGGTTGATCAGGATAGTGGTCGGCACCCCGTTGACTTGGTACTTTTCCGCCAGGTCCGCGGTTCCCATCAAGATCGGGTAGGAGATTTTCATGTTCTTTACGAAGGTCACCAGGCCCTGGGGAGACACGTCCATATCCAGGGAGACCCCCAGGACCACCAACCCCTTCTCTTTATTCAGACGATATAATTTAATCAGATCGGGAATTTCCGCCCGGCAGGGGGGGCACCAGGTGGCAAAAAAATTCAAAATAACCACTTTGCCCTTATAGTCGGATAATTTCACTTTCTTTTGACTGAGATCCTTGAGGATGAAATCAGGCGCCACCCTCACCCCTTGAGCCCCTAAGGGCGCTTGTTCCCAGGGTAGGGCCCACCAAAGGATCAAAAGAATAAAAGGGACCAGGAATAATTTTTTTTTATTTGATTTCATAAGCTATAGACTCTCTCCGCTCTCCAGGACATTGATCAATTGCACCAGAGCCCCGGTGGTCGCTTCCAGAAGGGCCGCACCTTTTTCCAACGAGGCCTTGGCCGGATCACCCCAAACCCCTCCCGGCCAGAATTTTCTTTTATTCCGGACCAGAACGGCCTTTGGAAAACGGGGATACTCTTCCGGACTGCTTCCCTTGACCCAGTCCGGCCTTAAAGCCATCATGACCGATGTCTCCAGCTCCCCGGCGTGGGCGTCCCCTTTGGTTTCAACGATCGGCTCCCAAACCGCCGCCCCCAAATCCAAGATGTTCAAGGCAGCGATTCGGGCCTCTGGAAGCTTTTCCAACAGAGCTTCCCCCGCTTCGACCAAAGCCGCGGTGTGGGTCCCCCCGGCATGGCCTGAAAGGATGATCATATTGCGCAGCCCCTGCCGGTAGAGGGCCGATCCGATATCCTCAATCAAGGCCCGCAAGGTATTTCCGGAGATCGTCAGGGTTCCGGGATGCTGGCTGGTGCTGCGACAAACCCCGTAAAAGACGGACGGAGCGACAAAAGCCCCGGTTCGTTCGCCGGCCAGGCGGCAGACCTCAAAGGCGTGAATTGTATCTGTGCCCAGGGGCAGATGATCGCCGTGTTCTTCCACGGAACCCACCGGGATCAAGACCGTCCGGTTCGTGCGGAGCCGCTGGTCAAACTCCGTCATGGTCATGGCTTCGATTAACATCAAAAATATGTAACGCAATACCGGAGGATAATCAAGGAATTTATAGAATGTCTAATACTTCCCGCACCTTGGCGGCCAGTTCCTCTTCTCGATAGGGCTTTTGAACGAAACCGGACACACCCTGTTTAAGGATTTCGCCCACTTCACCATTGGTACTGTAGCCGGAAGAAAGCAGCACTTTAACCTGCGGGTTTATCGCCCTTAACTGCCGATAGGTTTCCTTTCCCCCAATGCCGGGCATCATCACGTCGAGAATGACCAAATCGATTTCGCGAATACGTTCCCGGTAAATCCTGATGGCCTCCCTTCCCTCAGAGGCCGAAAAGACCCGATACCCGCGGTCTTCCAAAATATCGACGCCCAACCCGCGGATAATTTCCTCATCATCGACTAAGAGAATAGTTTCCTGCCCCTGATGGATATCCAGGACCGGGGGCAGCTCTTCGCCGTTCAGAGCGGCGGAGTCTATGGCCGGAAGGAATACCGAAAAGGTACTGCCTCTCCCGGCGTGACTTTGCATTTCGATCATCCCCCCATGGTTCTGAATGATTCCGTAGACCATGGACAGGCCCAGTCCGGTACCCTGGCCTTTGGCCTTGGTGGTGAAAAAGGGCTCAAAAATCCGGTCCCGAACCTCTGGGCTCATGCCGGTGCCGGTATCCGCCAGGGTCAGACGGATATAATTTCCTTCCTTCATTCCCCGTTGGCGGGAAGCCTGATCCGGAACCATCCGCTGATTTCGGCTGGCAATCTTTAAAGTCCCCCCTTGGGGCATGGCATCTCGGGCATTTAGACAAATATTCATCAGGGCCTGCTGGACTTGGGCTTCGTCGCCCTCAATAAGGGATAGTCGCGGGTCAGGGTCCACCTCAATGGCAATCCGGGGATCAATGGTTCGCTGAAGGATGAGCACGATCTCCCCGATCAAGGCGTTACAGTCGATGGGCCTGACCTGGAATTTCCCCCGCCGGGCGAACCCCAACAACTGCTTGGTTAATTCCGCCGCTCTTTGGGCCGATCGCTCAATCGCCTCGATCGACTGATAGATTTTGTCCCGGGTCGAAAGTTTTCTCTTCACAAAGGTCGCATAGCCTAAAATACCCCCCAGGAGGTTGTTGAAATCATGGGCAATCCCTCCGGCCAGGTTGCCGATGGATTCCATTTTTTGCGATTGCAGGAGCTGTTCCTCCAGCCGTTTGTGGTCGGTCACATCCCGGGCCATGCCGATCATACCGGTCACCCGGCCTTCTTCATCATAGAGCGGGGCCGCACTGCCTAAGAAAAACCGACGAGCTCCATCCTTCCTTAAATAATGCCAATGGACGTTCTCCACATTTTTTTTATGGTTCCGGACGTCCTTAAATACTCGAACTAAAAAAGGGTGATCTTCCGGCGGGGCAAATTCAATAAAAAATCTGCCTAACACTTCGGATTCGTTGTGACCGAGGATTGTTTCCCAGCGGGGGCTGATATAGCTCAGGGACCCGTCCAAATCGAGCGTGTAAATGATATCCGGTATACTCTCGATCAGTGTCTGGTAGCGGTGCTCGGTCCTTCGCAGTTTTTCCTCGGCTGCCTGGAGTTGGCGAAGGACTCCCTGATGGCTGGGCGCACCTTTCCGGAGAACCACGGTGGATTCCCCGTTCCCTTTTGGTTTTATGGCGGACTTGGAAGAACGCGGCTTTGTTTTTTTCTCTCTCAATAGAATGCCCTCCCCAGTAAACGGTATTCTCCAGAAATCTCCTCGCGGTGTCAAATGCTTTCGAAAATTCGATGTTCGATGTTGAACGTTCGATGTTCGACGTTCGTCTTTTTCAGGTGCTCCCTCCGACTCCATCGCGCGCCAAGCAACTGGTGTTTGATAGGGGCGGCCGCCTTTCTTACTCGGCAATCAGGGTGGCCAGTTCCACCTGGTGCGGTTTGGAGGCCGTTTCCGAGGGCCAGGTGACTTTCACGGTCACCAAGGCACAGCCCACTGGCGTCCCCGGAGAAATGGAGGTTTCTCGGCGGTAAACCACCGGCAGGTTTCCATTGGTAACCTGCGCCTC
Organism: uncultured delta proteobacterium; assembly: GCA_963746605.1. Lineage (GTDB taxonomy): Bacteria > Desulfobacterota > RBG-13-43-22 > RBG-13-43-22 > RBG-13-43-22 > CAVQSS01. Next base: position 172,720 of record CAVVCH010000061.1, on the reverse strand, counting down.
CGTTTCCCCTGTGAGGACCAACCCCGGCTGCGACTTCAGAGACTCCAGCTTCCCCTGGGCCAGGGCCAAGGCACCGGTTCGATTTTGGCTGAAGGCGTTGGTCTTGATGATGGTTACCAAGGTGTGGGTGGAAAATAAAAGGACCAGGCTAAAAAGGCCCAAGGCGATCACCGTTTCCAACAGCGTAAAGCCACCCGTTTTTGAGGCTGAATTTGAATTGACACCTTTTTTCATGAGAACCATACCCGTTCACCTGACCGGTTGATCAGCAAGACTGAGGCCAACATGGGGTAGCCGGCCGTGGGCCTTTCGAGTCAGGGGACCTTTCCGCCGGGTTACCTATTCACCTTTACGATTTCGTTACTAAAAACCCGGTCAGCCTGCCTCGGGTCGAACACCCTCCCCGGTTTGCGAATTCGGTATTCGTGGATTTTTTGAGTAGTTGCTGCGCAATTCTTTGGAAATGCACTTTCCACAAAATTTTCTCTTGACTTTGTCCCCCATCATGCTAGGGTTTCTCCATCATTTGATGGAAACATTTTTTGGAGACCGGTTGTGAGCACCCCTTTGGAAAAAGCCCGGCGGGATCCGGAATCCATGAAGGCCCGGATCCTCAAGATAGCCCGGCAGCTTTTTGGTGAATACGGCTATCATGGAACGACCACCCGCATGATCGCCCAACGGGTGGGTATTGACATTTCCACGCTGTATTACCATTGGGGCGAAAAAGGGGACCTCTACGAGGCCGTGGTCCTGGATATCAACGAGGACTTGCGCCAGCAACTGGTGGCCGTGGAAAAAATAATCCACGGGCGGCCCCTGGCCCAGAGAATGGACATTTCCATCGACCGGATTGTGGCCTTTCTCTTCCAACACCCGGAAATATCCAACCTGGTCCTTTTTCGATATTTCGGAAAGACCCGCCCTGAAACCAGCCTGGATTTCAGGGTTCCGGAATTCATTTCCGATATCGCCCGCTCCATGGGTCTCAGCCGGGACAAGGAAAGCGTCTCCGTTTCCGTTAAAATGCAGGTCCTGGTCATCATGAATGCCATTCATAATTTTATTTCCGGGGAAACCTTTTTTCGGTCGCTCCTTAAGATCGAACGTCCGGAATACATGGCGCTGGCCAAAGAGACCTTGAAATATATCTTGATCCCGGCCTTCGACAGAGGGGGAGAAAACCGGGCCGACAGCCCCTAACCAGCGCGATACCCAACAGCACAATTTGAACCGGGAGGAAAAAAGATGGCCCTTAACTTGGACAGCATTGGAAAAAAGATCGGCCCCTTTTCCAAGGACTATACCTGGAAGGACACGGTCCTCTATGCCCTGGGCGTGGGTGCGGGTTTTTCCGATCTAGACTACTGTTACGAAAAGGACCTCAGGGTCTTGCCGAGCTTTGGCATTGTGACGCTGTACGATTTCATGCCGGAGTTGGCCTCCATCAGCAATGTCAACCTGGCGGGAATTCTTCACGCCGGGCAGGAGTTGATCTTTCACCAGCCCATCCCTTCGGAGGGAAAACTGATAACCGAGGGGGCCATCACCCATTATTACGACAAAGGCCCCGACAAGGGAGCGCTGATCGTGGCCGAGTTTGACACCCGGAATGAAGGCGGCCGAAAACTTTTCACCAGCATCGTTACCGTCTTGGCACGTTTGGACGGGGGCTTTGGCGGGGAAGATGCCCCTAAGAATGCCATTTCGTTCCCGGAACGACCTCCGGATTTTGAGGTGCCGGCTACCCCCCCGGTCGATCAGCCGCTGATTTACCGTCTTTCCGGGGACATCTTCCCCCTGCACGTGGATTTGGAATTTGCCAAGACGGCCGGTTTTACCCGACCCATCATGCACGGCCTTTGCACCCACGGCTATGCTTCCCGGGCCTTGATCCGGCAACTGGTCCCGGGCGCCCCGGAGAAGGTACGACGGATGGCCAATCGTTTCCGCAGCCCGCTTTATCCCGGGAACGCCATCAAAACCCAGATCTGGCGGGTGGACGAAGGGAAGGCCCTCTGGCGGGTCATCAACGCCGAGACAGGCGAGGTGGTCATTGACCAGGGAATCTTCGAATATGGGGAGACCCCAAAGATGGAGATTCGCCTGGACGGCCGGGTGGCCATCGTCACCGGCGCCGGGGCCGGGTTAGGCCGGGCCTACGCCCTGGAACTGGCCCGGCGAGGCGCACGGGTGGTGGTCAATGACCTGGGCGGCGCTCGGGATGGATCCGGGACCGGATCGGCCGGTCCGGCGGACCGGGTGGTTGCGGAAATTATGGCCCTGGGCGGTGAGGCCGTGGCCAGCTACGATTCCGTATCGACCCCGGAAGGCGGGGAAGCCATCACCCGGCGGGCCGTCGAAGCCTTTGGCCGCGTGGATATCCTGATCAATAATGCCGGCATCCTGCGCGACAAGACCCTGCTTAAAATGGAGAAAGCGGATTGGGAACAGGTCCGGGCCGTTCATCTGGACGGGGCCTTCTACGTAACCCGGGCAGCCTTCCAAAGGATGAGGGAACAGGGGTACGGAAGAATTGTCCTGACCACCTCGGCGGCCGGTCTGTTCGGCAATTTCGGGCAGGCCAACTATTCGGCGGCCAAGCTGGGGTTAGTGGGCTTGATGAACACGTTGAAACTGGAGGGCGAAAAATACAACATCAAGGTCAACGCCGTGGCCCCCATCGCCGCCACCCGTCTGACCGAGGACATCCTGCCCCCCGATCTTTTCGCCCGGCTCAAACCCGAATACGTAACCCCGCTGGTCCTCTACCTCTGCGCCGAACAATGCCCGGTGAGCGGCGCGGTCTATAATGCCGGGATGGGTTTTTTCAATCGGGCCGCCGTACTTTCCGGTCCCGGGGTAATGCTCAGCGACGGGCACCAGATCCCTTCTCCCGAGAGCCTTTCCGCCCGCCTGCCGGACATTCTCCGGATGACCGGGGCCCGGGAATTTTACAATGCCACCGAGGCCTTGGGCGTCCTATTGACCGGCCCCCCCTCCCCAACCGAGGCGGCGCCGGTCGAGGCCCCCGGGGCCACCGTTCGGTCGGTTTTTGATGAGATGCCCCGGGCCTTTCAGGCCGACAAGGCCGCCGGGGTGGACGTGGTTTTTCAATTCCGGATTTCCGGAGCGGGCGGGGGAGATTGGTTTACCGCCATCAAAGACGCGACCTGTACTACCACCCCGGGGCTCCACGAAAAACCGACGACCCTCATTAAAATGTCGGATCGAAGATTTCCTGGATTTGATGGCCGGAAAACTGCCGGCCATGCAGGCCTACACCTCGGGCAAACTGAAAATTGAAGGCGACCTGATGAAATCCCAGCTCATAGAAAAACTTTTTAAGTTCTGATCGGGAGGTGAAGTTGTTTCGGTCATTTGAATTTTGAATATTGTTTTTTGTTTCGAGTTTCGTGCGTCGAATTTCGGATTTGAATTTTAAGGAGGTCCCATGATCGGCATCGTATCCTACGGCGGCTACCTTCCCCGGCTCCGTCTAAACCGCATGAGCATCTTTCAGGAAATGGGCTGGTTTGCCCCGGCCATCGTCATGGTCGCCCAGGGTGAGCGTTCTTTCTGCAACTGGGATGAAGACAGCCTGACCATGGCCGTTGCCGCCTCGCAGGACTGCCTGAAGGGAGCGGATAAATCGGCGATGGAGGCCCTCTACCTGTGCTCCACCACGCTGCCCTTTGCCGACCGCCTCAACGCCGCTATTGTCAAAACGGCCCTGAACCTTCGGGATGACCTGCTGACCCAGGACGTTACCGCCTCCCTTCGTTCCGGCACCAGCGCGCTGATCACCGCCTTGAACTCCCTTCGGGAAGGCGTCCCCCAAAGCATCCTGGTCACCGCGGCCGACAAGCGGGAGACCAAGGCCGCCTATTTTTATGAGATGTGGTTCGGCGACGGGGCCGCCTCACTCCTGGTCGGCAATAGCAGCGTAATTGCTGAATTCCTGGGTTCTTATAGCCTCTCTCTGGATTTTATCGATCACTACCGCGGCTCCCAAAACAAATACGATTACATGTGGGAAGAGCGCTGGGTCCGGGATGAAGGATATGGCCAAGATCATCCCCGCGGCGGTAAACGGTCTCCTGAAAAACTGTCCATCACCATGGACGACGTGGATAAGCTTGTTTTCCCCTGCTTCTTCAAGGCCGAACACCGCAACATCGCCAAGAAACTGGGGGCTGCTCCGGAAAAAGTTCAGGACAACCTCCACGAGGTCTGCGGGGAAACCGGCGCCGCCCATCCCCTGGTCCTGTTTACCCAAGCCCTGGAGCAGGCCAAGCCTGGAGATCGGATCCTGCTGGCCGGTTTCGGACAGGGCTGCGACGCGCTGTATTTCCGGGTGACCGAGCATATCCTAAATCTAGCCCCTCGGGTGGGGATTGAAGGGTCTCTGAAGAACAAAAAGACGATCGACCAATATCCCAAATTCCTCAAGTTCCGAGACCTGATCCAGACCGAGATGGGGATCAGGGCCGAGGCCCCCACGCAGACGGCCATGACCGTCCTCTATCGGAAACGGCAGATGATCCTCGGCCTGGTGGGCGGCCGCTGTACGGCCTGCGGCACCCCTCAGTTTCCAAAAATGGATATCTGCGTCAACCCGGACTGCCGGAAATTCCATACCCAGGAAGAGTACGAGTTTGCCGAAAAATCGGCCTTTATCAAGACCTTTACCGGAGACCTGTTGACGGTTTCTGTCGACCCGCCGGCAGTCTACGGCATGATCCAATTTGATGACGGGGGGCGGTTCATGGCCGATTTTACCGATTGCGAACTGGCCGAAGTCTGGGTCGGCCAGCCGGTCAGGCTCTCTTTCCGGAAGCGGTACACCGATAAGGACCGCGGGTTCTCCGGCTACTTCTGGAAAGCCGTGCCTCTGCCGGTCAAGCCGCCGACAACAGAGGAAAAAAAGGCCGAAATCCGATTTGACGGTCAGGTGGCGATCGTCACCGGGGCCGGGGCCGGTCTGGGTCGGACCTATGCCCTGGACTTGGCCAAGCGCGGAGCGAAAGTGGTGGTGAACGATCTGGGCGGCTCCCGGGACGGTTCCGGCACTGGTTCTACCGGTCCGGCTGACAGGGTGGTTGAAGAAATCAAGGCCCTGGGCGGCGAAGCCGTGGTCAGTTACGATTCCGTATCCACTCCCGCAGGCGGCGAAGCCATTGTCGAGAAAGCCCTGGAGACCTTTGGCCGCGTGGATATCCTGATCAACAACGCCGGAATCCTCCGGGACAAGACCCTGCTCAAGATGGACTCCGAGGATTGGAATCAGGTCCTCTCCGTCCATCTGGATGGGGCCTATTATGTCACCCGGCCGGCGCTCCGGCAGATGCGGGAACAGCAATACGGCCGAATCGTCCTGACCACCTCGGCCGCCGGTTTGTTCGGCAATTTCGGACAGGCCAACTATTCGGCAGCCAAACTGGGGTTGGTGGGCTTGATGAACACCTTGAAACTGGAGGGCGAGAAATACAACATCAAGGTCAACACCGTGGCCCCTATCGCCGCCACTCGCCTGACCGAAGACATCCTGCCCCCCGATCTCTTTGAAAGACTTAAACCCGAATTCGTCGGCCCCCTTGGTCATCTATCTCTGCTCCGCCGCCTGCGCCGAGACCGGCCAGGTCTTCAACGCCGGGGCGGGGTATTTCAACAAGGCGGCGATCGTTTCCGGGCCGGGAATCCTGATCGGTGAAGGAGGGAATGTCCCTACCCCGGAAGAGGTTCACCAAAATTGGACGGCCATCAACACCCTCGTAGGAGGAAAGGAATTTTACAATGCCACCGCGGCCCTGGGAGAAATGCTGACCGGCGGGCAAAGGGAGCCGGAGGCGGCCAAATCCTCACCCTCCGGACCTACGGTTCGGTCCGTGTTCGAGCGGATGCCGGAGGCCTTTCAGGCCGAAAAAGCGGCCGGGGTGGACGTGGTCTTCCAGTTCCGGATCTCCGGGCCCGAGGGCGGGGATTGGCAGGCGGTGATCAAAGAGGCCTCCTGCACCGTAGGCCCGGGGCTTCATGCAAAGCCGACCACCACCATCCACATGGCCGATGCCGACTTTCTGGGGCTGATCACCGGTCAATTGCCGGCCATGCAGGCCTTCACTAGCGGAAAACTGAAAATCGAAGGGGATCTGATGAAATCCCAACTGATAGAAAAGCTGTTTAAATTCTAAAGGAGAGCTGTATGGCTACCGGTATCAAAGATAAAGTCGCCATCCTCGGCATGGGCTGCACCCGCTTTGGCGAGCGCTGGGATGTGGGGGCCGAAGAACTGATGGTGGAGGCTTTCGCCGAGTGTCTGGAGGATTCCGGAATCGTGCCCGATGATATCGAGGCCGCCTGGCTGGGCACCTGCATGGAGGAGATCAACGTGGGCAAAAGCGCCCTTCCCCTTACCATGACCCTCCGCCTGCCCTTGATACCTGCCACCCGGACAGAAAACTTTTGTGCCAGCGGAACCGAGTCTTTTCGGGGGGCGGTCTATGCCGTGGCCTCCGGGGCCTACGATATCTGTCTGGCCATGGGTGTGGAGAAGCTCAAGGACACGGGCTACGGCGGGCTGCCCAATCCGGGTTCCGGGCTGGGCTCTTTGAACTGGCTCTGGTTCCCCAACATCTCTGCCCCCGGGGCCTTTGCCCAACTGGCCAGCGCTTACGCGGCCAAATACCGCATTCCGGACCAGGAACTCAAACGCGCGCTGGCCCAGGTTTCGGCCAAGAGCCACGCCAACGGAGTCCTCAACCCTAAGGCCCACTTGCGTAAGGCCGTGACCGTGGAACAGATCATGGCCGCCCCGATCATCGCCCATCCTCTGGGGCTGTTCGACTGTTGCGGGGTGAGCGACGGAGCGGCCTGCGCCATCGTCACCACCGTGGAAAAGGCCAAGGAGATGGGACGAAAGGATTTTGTCACCGTCAAGGCCCTGCAACTGGCCTTAAGCGGCGGGGCCGAAATGGGCTTTAATCAATGGGACGGGGACCACTTTGTGACCACCGACGTCTGCAGCCGGCGGGCCTATCAGGAAGCCGGGATCACCGACCCACGCCGGGAGATCAGCATGATGGAACTCCACGACTGCTTCTCCATCACCGAACTGGTCACCTACGAGGACCTGCATATTTCGGAACGGGGCCGGGCCGTGCGGGATTCCTTGGACGGTTTCTACAATCGGGACGGGGGAGGGATTCCCTGTCAGGTGGATGGTGGGCTGAAATGCTTCGGCCATCCCATCGGGGCCTCGGGCCTGCGCATGCTCTATGAAATGTATCTCCAGCTTCATGGAAGGGCCGGAGAAAGGCAAATCGAAAATCCCCGCTTCGGCCTGACCCACAATCTGGGCGGGGTGCCCTTCATGAACGTCTGCAGCATCGCCATTGTGGGAAAGATACAGTAAAATTGCTGCTGAGAAAAATACCACATGCTCGAAATCCGTTTCATCATGAACTCTTCGGCCGAAGACATCTTGAGCTTCAAAACCTGCTGCGGGCTGAAGATGTTCGACCAGAACCTGGAAATCCATCTTACCAACCAGGGCTCTGGCCCCGATTGGTTGTGCCCAGCCATTTCGACCTGGAAACTTCCGGAGGGATCCGGAGGTTTGACCACCTCGTGCCCTCGGGAGACCTGCGCATCGAACCGGGGGAAATCAAGGCCTTCTATTGTTTCATGGACGAAACCCTCTGGAAAAGAACCGGGAGAGTGATTTTTTATGACCGGGACGGGAACCGCTATCCGGTCCCGATTTTATAAATGGTTTCACAATAGATACCACCTCATAAAGCGTCATTCCCGCAACGCTTCTGAGCGGGAATCCAGGCTTTTCTTAAGGAACAGTGGATCCCCGATAAAGACCTTCGGGGATGACGAGAAATTACCCGTAAATACAAAAAGGAAAATGGACTATGGACATTTTACACTATACCGAAGAACACCGCATCTTTCGCGACGCCTTACGGAAGTTTTTTGAAAAAGAGGTGATTCCCTATATTGACGAATGGGAAGAAGCGGGGATCGTCCCCCGAAGCGCCTGGAAGAAGATGGGCGACCAGGGTTTTCTCTGCCCCATGGTCCCGGAGGAATACGGCGGGTCCGGGGCCGACTTTCTCTATTCCGTGATCGTCTGTGAGGAATTGACCAAGACCAACCACAGTGGCTTGGCCGCCCCCTTGCACAGTGATGTGGTCGTCCCTTACCTTACCGAATTCGGCACGGAAGAAATGAAAAGGAAATACCTGCCCGGCTGCTGTTCCGGGGACCTCATCACCGCCATCGCCATGACCGAGCCCAACACGGGAAGCGATCTGGCGGCCATCCGGACCACGGCGGTGGAAGCGGGGGACGAATTGATCCTCAACGGCCAGAAAACCTTTATCAGCAACGGAATCAACTGCGACCTGCTGGTTCTGGCCGCCCGGGACCCCGAGGTCAGCGAACCCTACCAGGCCATCGACCTCTTCCTGGTGGAGGCCGGGACCCCCGGTTTTGAAAAAGGCAAAAAAATAAAAAAAATCGGCTGGCACAGCCAGGATACGGCCGAGCTCTATTTCACCGACTGTCGCATCCCCAAAGGCAATCGATTGGGCCTTAAGGGGACCGGCTTTATCATGCTGATGCAGAAGCTCCAGCAGGAACGGCTGATGTGCGCCATCGCCGCCGTCGCCGGGGCGGAACATATGTTGGATTTAACCATCAAGTATACGAAGGAACGCACCGCCTTCGGCAGACCGATCTCCAAGTTTCAGGTCAACCAGTTCAAGATCGTGGAGATGGCCACCGAGGTCAAGCTGGGGCGCACCTTCCTGGACAAACTGATCGCCGACCATCTGGAGGGAAAAAATGTGGTCACCGAGGTCTCCATGGCCAAATATTGGACCACCGAAATGGCCCGACGCGTAGCCGACGAATGCCTCCAGCTCCACGGCGGTTACGGCTACTGCGAGGAATACCCCATTGCCCGCGCCTGGCGGGACGTGCGGGTCATGTCCATCTTTGCCGGCACCAACGAGATCATGAAGACCATCGTGGCCAAGATGATGGGATTGTAGCCGCTGTGAATGCCGAAAAACTCATTTCTGACTTTTTCACTCCAGATCCTCTTCCGCCAATACCCGGAGTTGGTCTTCACCGTTCACCGGACCATTGTTCAGGGGAACCGGGGAGCGGTCCATTGGAGCAATCGAGGGAAAAACCGACGCGGGGAACCCTACGAGAATGAGGGGGTGACCCTGATGGAGTTCGAGGAGGGAAAAATCTCCTATATCAGCGACTTTTTTAAAGACACAGGAAAATTTTTAGGTAGTCAAGGCAGGGCGCCGACTCTACCTCCACCTTGATATGGCGAAGGTAGTCAAGCGGCTCGATTTTTTCATTCTTCGGTGTAGAAGTCTTCTTCGCTGAGATCTACCACCATGCCATGGAAATCAACCTGAAACCATTGCCGGAATGTTTTAAGGTCCCTCTTCTGGCCACAGGACTCGTCTGTGAACCAGCTATTCAATTCCTCTTCGAAAATCTCACGATAGTTCTTCGCGATCAATCGATGTCGATCTCGCCTTCCTTCTTTGGATCGTAGATCAAGTATACGTTAGGGTCTTCGTTGACTTCCTCGGTAGTGATATGGGAGCTGTCGGCATCGGCGCTTTGAACCCACTCAACAAAAGGAGCTTTCGCCCTGACGATGATGGCGGCACGGTTTGAGATAATCTTCATCGGTTCATTCTTTCTGAAATCCAACGAGAAAATCATCAATATTGGTCGGAGTCGGCCGGATTGGCTTGTTGCCATTGCGCTCCTCTTTCAGGACCTAGCCCCTGATTCTCGGTTCCATAGATCGCTGAACTCTTGAATCCATTCAGCTGTATCTTCCAGTGCCAATCTACTGGTCCCGTCTTGAAGCCGCGTCTTCCGAGCCAATCCTGTACCTCGTCTTCTTCGCGGTGCTCATAGATCTGCCTTCGTCCGAGTTTGGCTTTGCAGTATCCTGTAATACGGTAATCATCCGCACCTCCTCTGTCTTTGGACGAGACGTCAATCGGTTGACCATGGCCCGAGCGTGCCGGGCCAAGGCCCATGTGCGCACCATCGCGGTCCAATGGCCTGGTTGGCTCAGCCGTCGGCACCACAATAATATTGATGGGGGCTTATATTGCCAGACGAACCACCTTAAGTATCAGGATAAACATTCCATTTTCAACCTCCCCTTACCCCTGGCTTTCCATCCACCGGAATCGACCAAGACCAACCATAGCGGATTAGCCGCTCCCTGCACAGCGACGTGGTCGTCCCTGACATCACCGAATTCGGCGCTGGACGGAGGGTGTAAGAATCGATAATCCTGCACCCCATTCTGGAACGCCGCCTGCAATCGTAATCTCTGCAAAGCGCCGGTACTACTTCCTTGAAGCAAGGCGCCGGCGTTACCTCCCTTGAGTAAATTACTTTATAGGTCTTCCATCACCTCGGCCACGATTGTCTTTCCAGTTCCTGGACCCGGAATTCCGAAGCGGTCAGTTCGGCCTTCCACTTATCCACCTCCAAGTCAACGCTCCCTTGTCCTGTAGAGCCTGGTCATAATTCTCCTTCAGAAACTGAATACGGTCCAGGATATCCTTCTTCCAGCGGGACACTGTTTCCTTAAGCTCGGAGACTTTCATCGTCTCCAGCCTGACGGCTTTTTTCTCCTTGATTTCCGGTTGGGCTTGAGGGTTGGGAATTCCCGGGGGGCATTGTTTTTATACACATCGTCCATGAAAGGTCCTCCTTATCAAGATAGTGTAGGGTTGGAATTCTGGAATTGGAATCCGGAATAAAGTCCTTTAGGCTCAATCCGTCTCATTGTCTTGTTGCGAACCGACGCCCAGAAAGGCTTTTTGAATGAATCGCGCCACCTTCTTTAAGTCCCGGGCCGCAATGGACTCGGGGGCGTATCGGGTAATCGGCTCCTGAAGGCGCAGGGCCTGAACCAATTTAGGGTCCTCTCGAACCATTTCGGGCATTAAAAACTTGCCGTAATATTTCTGTAAAGCGTCCCGGTTTTCCCGGTCCAGGGGACGGTGGTTGTTGATTTTATTGATCAGGACCCAGATCATTTGAAAAGCAACCTGGTACTGGTCACCGGTTTTTTTCAGGAAGGCAAACAGGGTCTTCAGACTCAGGTAGGAAAACAGGTCGGGCAACACGGGGATCACCAGGGCGTTGGCCGCCATCAGGGCATTGTAGGTAATCAGGTTCAAATTGCCCCCCACGTCCATCAGGACCAAATCATAAGGAAAGGGCTGAGCGGCTTCCAGGGCATCCTTTAATTTCCATTCCTTCCAGGGTCTGGAAAACAGGGCCTCGTTTAAATACAGGTTTTCTTCACTGGCCGGCAGCAGGTGCAACCCCGGATGCTCCGTGGAGACCACGGCCCCGCTGAGCGGTTGGTCATGAATCAACGCCTGAAAAAGGGTCGGCTGGTTTTTAGCGGGCCCGGCTTTTAGATAATGCGTCAGATGTCCCTGAGGGTCCAGATCGACCAACAGCACCCGGAGCCCCTCTTCGGCTAAAATCCAGCCTAGGGAACTGCTTAAGGTAGTCTTTCCGGTCCCTCCTTTTAAACTGAACACCGCCAGCGAACGCATAAGCCTTCTCCCTGTACCGTCATCGTTTCTGCCGTTTTCTAGAACGTCACGGAACGCTCTTCCTCCTCGGGCTCAAACAGAAGTCCCTGAATCTCCGCGGGCGCCTTTTTCCCAAAATGTCTATAGGCTAAAGGGGTGGCCATGCGGCCTCGGGGGGTCCGGTTCAAAAAACCCAGTTGAATGAGGAAGGGTTCGTACACGTCCTCCAAGGTATCCCTTTCTTCAGACAGGCCCACGGAAAGGGCGTCTACCCCCACCGGACCGCCGCTGAATTTCTCCATGATGGTCAACAAAATCTTCCGATCCATTCGGTCCAGCCCCAAACGATCCACTTCCAGCATCTGCAGGGCCTCCTGGGCCACGGGCAGCGAGATGCGGCCGTCCGCCCTGACCTGGGCAAAATCCCGGACCCGCCGCAGCAAGCGATTCGCCACCCGCGGCGTCCCTCGGGAGCGTCGGGCGATCTCCAACAGCCCTTCGTCGTCCGCGGCGATCTTCATGATGGCCGCCGAGCGGGTCAGGATAATCCGCAATTCTTCCGGCGAATAAAAATCCACCCGCAGGATGACCCCAAAACGATCGCGCAGCGGCGGGGTCAACAGACCGGCCCTGGTGGTGGCCCCCACCAGGGTGAACTTGGGCAGGTCCAGTTTGACGGACCGGGCGCTGGGTCCTTGCCCGATCAGGAGATCCAATTGAAAATCTTCCATGGCCGGATACAAAATCTCTTCGACCACGTGGTTGAGCCGATGGATTTCGTCGATAAATAAGACTTCCTTGGGTTGCAGATTGGTCAGCAGGGCCGCCAGGTCGCCCGGCCGCTCGATAACCGGACCGGAGGTGGTCTTCAGGTTGACCTGCAATTCCTGGGAAATAATATAGGCCAAGGTTGTCTTGCCCAACCCCGGAAAACCGTGGACCAAGACGTGATCCAGCGCCTCGGAGCGGGCCTTGGCGGCTTCGATGAAAATCCGCAGATTTTCTTTTACCGTGCTCTGCCCGATAAACTCGTCCAGGCTCCGGGGCCGCAACCCGACTTCGAGCTGCATTTCCCCTTCCAGGTTCTCGAGATCCAGCAGGCGAGGAGTCGTCATTGCGACAAAGACCGTAAACTTCGGCGCAGCAGTTCTTCCAGGGTCATTCCAGGGTCCGAATCCCGGCGGATGGATTCGAGGGCCTTTTCGGCCAGGGGACGACCATAGCCCAGGTTGAGCAAGGCCGAAAGGGCATCTTCCCAAGTCCGGTCCCACGTTCCCTTCTCGGGCGGCGGTGGGGCCGCTATTTCAATCTTTTTGACCCGGTCCTTCAGCTCCAGGATGATCCGTTCGGACGTTTTTTTGCCCACGCCGGGAACACGCTGGACCCGTTGGCTGTCGGCCGTCGCCAAGGCCTGATAAAGCTCCGGCGCCGAAATGCCGGAGAGGATATTCAAGGCCACTTTGGCGCCGACCCCGGTCACTTCCAGAAGCAATAGAAATAGCTTTTTTTCCAAAAGAGTCAAAAAGCCGAACAGGCTAAGCGCATCTTCCCGAACGTGGGTATAGATGTGCAACTGAATTTCTTCTTTCAAAGGGGGCAATTCATAAAAAGAAGATAACGGCAAGACCACTTGATAGCCGACGCCCTGCACATCGATGATGCTGTATTCAGGGGATTTGAACCGCAATTGGCCGGTCAGAAAGGCAATCATTCGATAGGCTCCGGTGTCAGAGGGGTCGGAACCAATTCAGATGGCAGATGGCCACGGCCAGGGCATCGGAGATGTCCCGGTTTCGAGGAAGCGTCAGTCCCAATAAATTTCCGACCATGGAGTGGACTTGCGTTTTTTCCGCCCGGCCATAGCCGGTGACCGCCTTCTTGATCTCCAGGGCGCTATATTCAAAAAGTTCCAGTCCCGCTTCCACGGCTGAAAGCAGGGCCACCCCGCGGACATGCCCGAGGATCAGGGCGCTATGCACGTTTTTGGATAAGAATACTTTTTCCACCGCCATCTCGGTGGGTCGGAATTCCCCGATAATTTCCTTCAGCCGGTGATGTATTTTTTCCAACCGCAGGACCAGGGTCGGCAAGGGCGTAAGGCGGATGGCGTCGCTGTAAATATGCCGAAACCGAGATCCGTCTCTTTCCAGAATCCCCACCCCGGTGACTTGTGATCCCGGGTCGATCCCCAAGGTCCGCCCCGGTTGCCGAACGCCCATGAATCAGCCTAGGGCCTCCATGACCTGATCGGGGATATCAAAATTGGCGTACACATTTTGAACATCTTCGTGATCTTCCAGGGCCTCCATCATGCGCAGCATCTGCTCCGCCTGTTTGGCCTCCAGGGTAATGGTATTCTTGGGCAGCATGGTTACTTCGGCAACTTGCGGGATCCACTTTTTTTCTTCCATAGCCGTGCGCACCTGTTCAAAAATTTCCGGCGACGTGATCACTTCCCACTCGTTTTCCTGTTCCCGCACATCCTCCACTCCGGCCTCCAGGGCCCATTCCATTAAGGCCTCTTCATCCACCTTTCCCTTGTCGAAGACCACGAAGCCCTTCTTATCGAAAAGCCAGGCCACGGAGCCGGCCTCGCCCATATTGCCCCCGTTTTTAGTAAAAATATGTCTCACATCGGAAACCGTACGATTTTTATTGTCGGTCAATACTTGAACCAAAATCGCCACCCCACCCGGCCCATAGCCCTCATAGACGGTTTCTTCGTAAGCCGCCCCCTCCAAATCTCCGGTGCCTTTCTTTATGGCCCGGTCGATATTATCCTTGGGCATGTTTTCCGCCTTGGCGGCCAGAATGGCTGCCCGCAGGCGAGGATTCCCACTCTGGTCTCCACCCCCCATGCGAGCCGACACGGTAATTTCCTTGATCAGTTTGGAAAATACCTTTCCCCGCTTGGCATCGGCGGCGCCTTTTTTCCGTTTAATCGTACTCCACTTAGAGTGCCCAGACATAGCCACCTCCTACATTATTTTCAAGGCGCTGGTTCCCGTCAATCCTGAATAGAGATTGCCGGATTAGAGAGGAGTCCCCTTAGTGACCGTGGCCGCAACAGCTCCCTGGGCCGGCACAGCCCGCTCCCTGGCCAGGGGCCGATCCACAGCAAGCCGTATCCTTTGACCCAGGCAGGCCGTGCTGGGCAACCCCGGATAAGGAGGAGGGGGCGGAAAGCATCCGCTTCAGGTGTTTGCTCCCGCATTCAGGGCACCCCGGTTCTTCGCTGGAACCGATCACCAGCATTTCATGGACCCTCCCGCAATCCAGACAGAGGAAATCAAACAAGGGCATGGTTTTTCTCCTTATTGCTTATCGTTAAATTCCGTAATGGCCTTTTCCAGAGTTTTGACCGCCAAGCGGATGCAATGCTGTTTCTGGTCGGGAATCTGGACCAACTCCCTGAAGACGTCCCCGTCTTTGACCTCCAGGGCTTTTTTGAAGGCTTTCCCTTTGACCAGGTCGGCCAAGGCCATGGCCGCGGAAATCGCCCCCGGGCAACCCAAAACCTGAAACCTGGCTTCCCGGATGATTCCCTGATCCACTTTCAGATAGCATTTCATGGTGTCCCCGCAAGGACCGGTCAATTCGGAAATCTGGTCGGCGTCCTCCAGGGGACCCTGATTGGGCTTGGTCAGGTAATAATCAATCGCTCTTTCAGCATACCCCGAGCTACGCAACATTTCCCGAATGCTTGATAAATCAAGCGGAGGGGTCATCTCCTCCTGCTCCATGGCGCCCCTCCCTTTTAGTGATGGCAGCCCTGGCCGCCCTGGTGTCCGGCACAGGTCATATTCACAGCGAACTCGGGCAATTGGCCGGATTTGAGCAGTTCCAGGTTTTCCATCACGCTGCCTTCCACGGCCCTGAAAACCTTTATTCCCAATCCCTGGAGCTTCATCAGGGCTCCGCCGCCGATTCCACCCACCACGACCAGGTCCACGGGGGTCCCCCCCAAGGCCTTGATCGGCTGGCATTGCCCGTGGGCATGATGGGCATCCGTATTTCCGATGGGTTCGAGTGTGCCATTGGCGCTGTCGACTACCATAAAGAGGGGGGCTGAACCAAAATGCCCATAGACCGGACTTTCCATTCCTCGATCTTCCGTTACCGGAAAAGCTATTCTCATTTCAAAACTCCTTTTTATGTATTATTTGGAAATTGCAATCAAGACTTTCCCATCTTTTTTTTCCTTCGTCGGTCATACTCGCGAATGAAATCAATGATTCCCTTGGCGAAATAGTTTTCGTCCAGGGTCCGCATTTCATCGGCAATAAAATTAATCCCTTTGATGTATTCGGGATCCTCGATCGGATCCTCTTCATTCTCCTGCTCAAACTCCTTCAAGACTTTTTCAAGCAATTTGATATCCACCATCGCCGTTTCTCTCACTCCTGTTCTTTCGTAAAGAATAGCCGGCCCTGAACCTCGGGCCAATATTCCCTAATATGCCCTCAAACCGATCAAAGGTCAATCACCTAATGACGTTAGAAAGCGGGTCAGGGCAGATTCTCTTTGAAAATAGCTTTCCTGGGCTTCTTCCAGCCCGACGGTCTGAAAACGAACGACCCGGCCGGGCAAGGCCTGGGCGATCAGAGGCCAGTCCGCGGCGATGACCGAGCCAATCTTCACGTAGCCCCCCGTGGTCTGGCGGTCGGCTAAGAGAATGATGGGCTGACCGTCTCCAGGGATCTGGATGGAGCCGAAGCTGGTACCGTCGGAAATGATATCCGCGCCTCTCCGATGGGTTATCCTTGGACCTTCAAGCCGGCAACCCATGCGATCCATCTGCCTGGTCAGGACATAGGGGGAAGACCGGAACGTCAAAAGTCCTTCGTCCGTAATTTCTTCGTCCTGGGGTCCCAGCACCACGCGCAAGGTAGGGTGGCCTGAGGGTGCCGGCCTTAATCCGAGAGGAATTTCACGAATGAAGGCCTCCCGTGCCGGTCCGCAATGCAAGCGATCTCCCTTCCGCAAAGCCCTCCCCTGGTATCCTCCGAACCCACCGCGAAGGTAGGTCGATTTGCTGCCCATGACCAAAGGAACAGCGATCCCTCCGGCCAGAGCCAGGTAGACCCGGGCCCCGGTCCGGCTGTGGTCGATGAATAACCGGTCTCCCTTGGAAGCGGCAATCCTTCTCCAGAAGGAAACGTCCTCCCCGTTTAACCGGGCGGCGGATTCAGCCCCGGTCAAGGCAAAAGCAACCTCCTGAACAAATTCAACCTCAAATCCCCCCAGGGTAATTTCCAGAGCCGCCTCGCCTTCCCGGTTGCCGACGATCAGATTACCCAGCCGCAGGGCGTATGAATCGACGGCCCCGGAGACCGGCACGCCCCGATCCTGGTATCCCACCCGGCCTAAATCCTGGACGGTCGTCAAGGGACCGGGCTTGATGATCCTAATCGTCGTCAAATTCTTTTTCCGTAATCGGTTGGAAAAGAACCCGGTCGCCGACCCCGAGGAGCAACGGTTCTTCCCTGGAAAGATCGAAGAGTTTTATCGGTGTCCGGCCGATCAATCGCCAGCCTCCGGGACTGTCCAGAGAATAGATGCCGGTTTGCTGATTGGCAATACCCACACTGCCGGCCGGCACTTTTTCCCGGGGAGTTTTTTTTCTGGGCGTATACAGGCGGGGATCCAACCCCCCTAGAAAAGGAAAGCCCGGACTGAACCCGATCATGTAGACCCGATACGTGACTGCCGCATGAAGGGCGATGACTTCCGCCGGGGTCATTCCATGGTACTCGGCCACCTCCGCCAGGTCCGGTCCGAAGGATCCGCCGTAGTAAACCGGAATCGTGATCGTCCGTCCCGTTTCGGAAATCGCCGGCCCTATGCCGGCCAGCTCCTTCCTGAGGCTCTTCACCAACGTCTCGGCGGAGAGATTCAGCGGGTCATACTGAACCAGGAGGGATCGATAACTGGGTATCAGATCCTTGATCCCGGGGACAGGTCGGGAGCGGAGCCGTTCAAAAAACTGAAGAACCTTGCGGTTTATTTTCGGGTCGATGCTGTCCCCGAATTCAACGCTCACAGCCTGGTCGCCGCAGAGAAGGATTTTAGGGGCCTCGTATTCCAAACCCCGCCCCCTATAACCCCAGAAAAGCCTTCCGGACGGCGTTGCTTTGAAGAAGTTCGGTTCCGGTCCCTTCCTGAACGATCCTCCCGGTTTGCAGGATATAACCCCGGCTGCATATCTCCAGGGCCTCCCGGACATTTTGTTCCACCAGCAGAATGGTCATGCCCCGCTCCTTCAGTTTCTTAACCACTTTGAAGACCTCGTCCACCAATAAAGGGGCCAGCCCCAGGGAAGGTTCATCCAGGAGCAGAAGTTTCGGATCGGCCATGAGTCCCCGCCCGATGGCCAGCATCTGCTGTTCCCCGCCGGACAGGGTGGCCGCCGGCTGACGGCGCCGTTCCTTCAGGCGGGGGAAAAGGGCGAAGACTTCCTCCATCAAGGTCAGGTGCTGATGCCGATCCTTGAGAATATAAGCACCCAGGTGCAGGTTTTCTTCCACCGAAAGGGGACGGAAAAGTTTCCGGTCCTCCGGGATACAGACGACCCCTCGACGAACTATTTCCGCCGTGGTCTTCCCGGACACCGTCTCGCCCCGGAAGGTGATCTCTCCCCGAGTGGGCCTCAAGACCCCCATAATGGCCTTGAACAGAGTGGATTTGCCGGCCCCATTTCCCCCCACCACGGAAACCAGCTCCCCTTCCCTGACGTTCAGGGAAATATCCTGGATCACCGGCAGACCGGAATAGCGGACCTCTATGTTTTGTACTTCCAGCATAATATCGGCAGAGCGTAATGCACAGAGCGCAGATCGCGTAGCGCCAATAACCCGTTAACCGTTACCAACTGAACTTCGACCCGCGTCAGGGGTCGGTTTTTTCTTCCCTCTTCCATCTTCCCTCTTCCATCTTTTCCAGCGCTCAGCGCCCCGCGCTCTGCGTCTTTCTATTGACGTAGCTTTCCCCCAGGTAGGCCTTGATCACGGCCTCGCTTTTGACCACTTCCCCGGGTTCCCCTTCCGCGATCTTCCGGCCGCTCTCCAGAACGACGACCCGATGGCTCAGGCGCATGACCAACTCCATCACATGTTCGGTGAGCAGCAGGGTGATCCCCCTTTTCCGGTTGATATCTTCCAGCAGGCCGATAAATTCTTCGATCTCGGAGGGGTTGAGACCGGCGGCCACTTCGTCGAGCAGGATCATTTTGGGATCCGCGGCCAGGGTGGTGGCCAGGGTCACTCTTTTCTGGGCGGCCACCGGCAGTTCGGCCATCAGGCTCTTCCCCTGGGCCTCGATGCCCATGAAAGCCATGATCTCCCGGCTCTTGCGGAGGGCCTCATTCCTGGACCGGGTCTTCAGAAAAACGCCGATCATGATGTTTTCCAGCACATTCAGATCCCCGGCGGCGGTGTAGACCTGGAAGGTGCGGGCCAGTCCCAGACGGGCTACCTCAAAATCCTTCAGCCGGGTAATGTCCCGGCCGTCAAAAAAAATAGTTCCTTCGCTCGGGCTGTGAAAACCGGCAATGCAGTTGAACAGGGTGGTCTTTCCAGCCCCGTTGGGGCCGATCAGACCCATGACTTCTCCGCTTTCCACCCGGAAAGAAACGCGGTCATTGGCCCGCAGTCCGCCGAAATCCTTGGTGACCTCTTTGACTTCCAACAGACTCATGGTTGGCTTCTTTTTTTTCTCCGGGCCTTTTCCACGAACCCCCAGATGCCCCGGGGCTCCACGGCGGCTACCAGCATGATAATAGCACTATAAAGGATCAGGTCCAATCCAACCAGTCCGGCCTGGGCACCGAGCCATTCCTTGAAGTAGCTTTTCATGGGGATCAGAATGGCCGCCCCGATAACCGGACCCCAGAGAGAACCGGCTCCGCCCAGCATGGCCATCAAGGCGATGAGCACCGAGATATCCAGACTCATCGTATCTTCCGGTTCGATGTTTTTGATGTAACAGGCATGAAACGAACCGACCACGCTGACGAAAGCCGTAGCCACGGCATAGGTCTTGATCTTGGCCCAATGGACATCGATGCCCAGCGAACGGGCGATATCCTCATTATCTTTGATCGACCGCAGTTGAAAACCTAAACGCGATTTTCTGAACCAGTTGATGATCAGGAGCCCGAGGAAAAAGATGCCCAGCATAATATAATAGTAGGGAACGTCGCTCCGGAAAATCAGCCGCAGGAAGTCGGGGGGTTGGTACTTGATGGGGGAAATCTCCAGCCCCCGGGAGGCGCCCAAAAAATTCCAGACCTCGAAAACGTCCTTCAGAACCAGAGAGGTGGCAATGGTGGCGATGGCGAAATAATGCCCCTTCAACCGAAACAGGGGATACCCGATCAGAAACGACCAGCCCACCGAAAGACCCAACCCGATGGGCATGGAGACCCAAAAGGGGACATCCCAGCGGATCAGCATCACCGCGGTGGTATAGGCCCCGATGCCCACGTATTGGGCTTTCCCCAGATCCACCTGCCCGCCGTAGCCGCCGATAGTATTCCAGCCCATCCCGTAGGTGCTGAACATCAGAAACTGGATCATGGTGGTCATGGCGAAAGAGGAATGGGGTATCCAGGGGAAAAAAAGAAGGAAGACGGCTCCCAGCGCAGCCACCATCCGATCCAGGCGCGGGAAATCTGAAAAGTCGACGGCGCTCTTTACGGCTTCCATCCGAAGAGCCCCCGAGGCCGAAAAACCATGATCAGGAAGTAGGCCAGATAAACGAAGGTGTATTTAAAGGAAGTCATGGGGACTTTTTGCATCCATTGAAAATGAAAAGTGTAGGTGAAGAAGTCCCAGATCCCGGGCAGTTCGGTGATCACCCCCACTACCAGGCCGGCAAAAAAGGCCCCGGGAACGCTGCCGAATCCCCCCAGGGCCACCACCGTAAAAGCGATCATGGTAAAAAGCAGGCCCACGAAAGGGTTGACCGACCAGAAATTTACCAACAGTGCTCCGGCGAGGGTGGCCGTAGCCGCTCCTAATCCCCAAGCCAGGGCGTTCATCTTTTCCGTGTGAATGCCCATGTAGCGGGCTCCCTCGGCGTTCAGCGAGGTGGCCGTCAGCGCCTGGCCGACCCTGGTTTTATTCATCAGCAACCAGACGGCCCCAAAAGCCATGATCGCGAAGACGGCGGCGGCCAGCTTGGTGGCCGGAATGATAACCCCCAACCCGATTTCCAGACTTTTGCCGACCAGAAGCCCCTCGTGCAGAGCCCGGTCTTCCGAACCCATAATCAGAAGTGCCAGGTTGCGCAGGAAGAGCATCAGTCCGAAAGTGCCTAAAAGCTGGGCCACCATGGGGCCGCGAAGCAGGTATCTGGCCAGGCCGTAATAACAGAGTACCCCCAGGAGGAAGCCAATGGCGGCCGCCACGGGTAGGCCGAACAAGGGGTCGGCCCCGGTGATCTGGGCGGTCAGCAGTCCGGCATACATGCCGATCATCAGAAATTCGCCGTGGGCGAAATTGACCATATCCATCACGCCGAAGATGATGGTCAACCCCAGGGCCATGATGGCCAGGACCAGGCCGAGCATCAATCCGGAGACCAGCGCGCTGAGTAATATTTCCATAAGGATCGCGTTTGAATCATTGAAAATGGGGGAGCGACCCGCCCGGCCCTCCCCCATTTAACCCATCCAGTTCATCCGTCGTCGAACGCACAGGCCCGACGCCGAATGGTCTTGTCTAAAAACCTTTAAACGGATACACCAGATTGGCCGTGGCTACGTCAAAGGGATAGGCGATTTCCAGAACGATCTGGCCGTCTTTTCCTTTCTGATACTGGCCGATCATGCCCGAACCCAGAACGTTCTGGCCCAGGTCGTCTCCGCTGGTAGCGAACTTGATCCCGGCCCAGGGCACAATCAATTGATCCCCTGGGATATTGATGGCATTGGCGGCCTTCTGGATGTCGGCCGGTTTGGTGGATCCCGCTTTTTCCAGCACCTCCACCCAGGCCTGGACCCCGGTAAAGGCCCGGGCCGAGGCTCCGCTCAAATCACGGTTGTGTTTTTTCTTGTAGAGGTCGTTGACCTGCCCGGCCACTTTCTTCACCTCGGCGATCTTGGGCGAAAAAACAGTTCGGGTCAGGATGCCCACCACGTCATCTCCCATTGAAGTCCGAAACTCGGGGGCCTCAAAACCGGCATCCTGTCCCCAAAGGATCTTCGGTTGGGCCTTCTGGGCCTTCAAGGTTTTCATCATTAAAATGGCGTCGGAGGCGTAGGAGGCGAAGAGCATCACATCCGGTTTGACCGCTTTCAAAGATCCCACCTCGCTCGACAGGTCGGCCGATTTGGCGGCATAGAGAATCGACTTCTTGACGTTAAACCCATATTCCTTGCCGTAGACCTCGATCAACTGGGAGACATGGGAGCCCCACTCCGTTTTTTCACAGGCCGAAGCCAGATCATTGATATCCGCCTTGGGGACGGCCTTGATCCCCTTCGCCTTCCCCTGGGTCAGCCCTTTCATAAACTCAAAAAGGTCCCGCGTGAAGGTGCCGTCATGGGGGGTGGTGCGCCAGAACCACTTGAAGCCCCGTTTGGTCAGATCTGGAGAGGTGGAGGAGTCATTGATCATGGGGATGCCGTACTGCTCAGCCACGGCGCTGACGGTTTTGGTGACGGCGCTATGATAGCAGCCCAGGATTCCCACCACCTTGTCGTCCAGGATAAGTTT
Source organism: uncultured delta proteobacterium (assembly GCA_963746605.1). Lineage (GTDB taxonomy): Bacteria > Desulfobacterota > RBG-13-43-22 > RBG-13-43-22 > RBG-13-43-22 > CAVQSS01. The sequence continues at coordinate 150,387 of CAVVCH010000061.1, read as the reverse complement.
TTTTGCCAAGTCGGCCCCCAGGGTTGGATTACCTTCGTGATCCTTGAAAATCAACTCGATCTTGGCGCCGCCCAGACTTTTGATCCCGGCATTTCTGGCCATACTCATGGCCATGGCCGCGTTGGCGCTATTGGCGATCTCCGCCGCCAGTTCAGCGCCGGCCCGCAGTTCCCGTCCCTCGGCGGCCGCCCCGCCCGTCAAGGGGTAGATGACCCCGATTTTGATGGTAGCGGCCGAGGCCAGTCCCACGGCCAGCAAAACCATCAGGGAAAAAACCAGCCAAGACACCATGCGCTTCTTCATAGGTCCTCCTTCTCTAGAAAAGGTGATCAGGCAATCTAATAAAAATTTTCCCTCCTGTCAAGTTTCTAACAGAATTCGGACGGGGTTGACGATTTCTATTTTGGCCTTAAAATAGAAAGGGTGTTTCCCCTTTTTGGTTGGGAACCTTTTTCTCCGCGAGAGCCGCCACTCACCCAAAAAAAGGGCGCAAAGCCAAAGAATATCACCTTTTCCAGGAGGGATCAATGATCCATTATACGGGAATTAATCATTTGGCCATGGCTACCGGCGATATGGATAGGACTATCCGCTTTTGGCGTGATCTCCTGGGAATGCGGCTGGTGGCCGGCCTGGGCCATCCCGGCTACCGCCACTATTTCCTGGAAATCTCCCCCCAGGACCTGATCGCCTTTTTTGAATGGCCGGATGTGGAACCGGTAGAGGAGAAGGAGCATGGCTACCCGGTCAAAGGCCCTTTCATCTTCGATCATGTTTCCTTCGGCGTCGAACAGGAAGAGCACCTCTGGGAGCTGAAGGATAAATTGGAGGCCGGGGGCTTCGAGGTCTCGGAGGTTATCAACCATGGCTTCATCCACTCCATTTACACCTATGACCCCAACGGGATCCCCATCGAATTCAGTCATGACGTGGAAGGAATCGAGCTGCGTCTCCGGCCTTCCTTGAAGGATACGGCCCCCTCGGCCGTCTCTCGGGAAGGATCCGAGCCTCACCGGGATGCCTGGCCTCCGGTAGTTAATCCCACCCCGCCTGAAAGAAGAAAGATCTATCCCGGCGTGGGAAGCGAGCTGTTTCACGGGATAAGAAAAGACCCATAAAGGGAAGCGAGCAGGACAAAAAAGGCCCATCCGAATACCGGATGGGCCTTTTTTGTTTCAAGCAGATGTATTAATGTACAGAAGCGCTGTTGGGATCCAGCTTTACGGAGATGGCAATCTTATACAAGAGGGTCAACACCAGAAAACCGGTGGCCCAGACCCCCAAGGCGATGAAAATCTCCGGGGCGGTGGGGGCATATTCGACCACCTTTTCCAGCGGGTTGGGGATAAAGCCGGTGACCACCAGGGTGAGCCCCTTTTCAATCCACAAGGAACCAAACACGCCGAAGCAGGCTATGGCGGCAATACCCATCTTGTTCCGGGTCCAGGGGATGACCAGCAGCAGGGCCGAGGTCAGCCCCATGCACACGGAAATCCAGGTCCAGGTGGTGTATTTGTTATGGCCTTCCAATCCCCAGAAGAGATATTGGAAGGCATGCATATGACCCGGGATCTGGCTGTAGAAGGCGGTGAATAGCTCCAGGATGACGAAGAAGATACTGGCCAGCATGGCGTAGGTGATGATGTTGATCAATTTTTTCAGGGCCTCGTTGCCGGCATCAAACCCGGTGGCCCGGCGGACGATCAGGGCCAGGAGCACCAGCAGGGCCGGGCCGGCGGCAAAGGCCGACCCCAGAAAGCGGACCGCCATAATGGCGCTGAGCCAGAAATGGCGCCCCGGAAGGCCGGCGTAGAGGAACGCCGTGACCGTGTGAATGCTGACGGCCCAGGGGATGGAAAGGTAGATCAGGGGGGTGACCCATCGGGGCGGGGCCACGGCCTTGCGTTCCGCAGCCAGGACATTCCAGCCGATCAGGATATTGAGGATCAAATACACGTTCAGCACGATCATATCCCAGAAGAGGATGGAATTGGGCGTCGGGTAGAGGATGACGTTCAAGATCCGCACGGGGTTGCCGAGGTCCACAAAGATAAAAAGCAGACACATGGTCACCGAAGCGATGGCCAGGAATTCACCCAGGATGGTAATCTTGCCAAAAACCTTGACGTCATGCAGGTAATAGGGCAACACCAGCATGACCGCCGACGCCGCCACCCCGACCAGAAAGGTAAATTGGGCGATATAGAAACCCCAGGAGACATCCCGGCTCAATCCGGTGATGCGCAGGCCCTCGTTAAATTGATAGAGGTAGCAGGCCACTCCGGTGGCGATAAAAATCCCCAAGAAGGCCAACCATGTATAATATCCCTTGCTTCCTGTAAGCGCTTTCTCGAACATAACCACCTCATACCAAATAGAAAAGGTTGGGATACGTTCCCAGACCGGGTTTACGGCGAATCGAATAATTCTCTTTCAGCAGCTTCCTGACCTCGGAATTCGGATTGGCTAAATCGCCGAACACCAGGGCCCCGTTGGAGGCCTCCACACAGGCCGGATTTTGTCCCTTGGCCAAACGATCCTCACAGAAATTACATTTCTCCACCACCCCCTTGGCGCGCGTTGGAAAAGCCGGATTGGTGGGTTCCTTGAGGTAACGGCGCGGGTCCCCCCAGTTGAAACTCCGGGAACCGTAGGGACAGCCGGCCATACAGAACCGGCAGCCGATGCACCGGTGAAAGTCCATCATGACGATCCCGTCGGCCCGTTTAAAAGTGGCCTTGGTGGGACAAACCCGGACACAAGGGGGATTGGTGCAGTGGTTGCAGAAGGTTAAAAACTTTTTATGCTCCACCGCTTCGGCTACGTATTCGTGTTCATCGTCGGGAAAGGCGTTTTTATAGGCCTCCGTCCAAATCCACTTGATTTCTTCCTTGGCACTGGGAATTTTGGGCACATTGTGCGTCCGGTGGCAGGCATCGATACACCGCTGAAAATCTTCTTCGGTTTTAAGCTTCCGGGTATCGATGACCATGGCCCAGTGCTTGGCTGCGATCGGAGGGGCGAGGGGCAGGGACGCCTCCAACTCCCCCGGCCGGAGGACCTCCAGCGCCGCCTTCCCTCCCAGCCCCATGAGGCTGGAAATCCCGGCTATTTTCAGGAAATCTCTTCGATTGAGGCCCATTACTTTTTCTCCTTTGGCGCGATGTGGCAATCCCAGCAATAGGGTTTGACCTGCAAATAATTATGGCACTGATCGCAGAACTGGCTTTTGTTGGAATGGCATTTCATACAGGTATTCTGAAGGCTCATATCATACTGTCTTCCCGTCGGCGGCCGTATAAATCCGCTCCTGGGTCCGCACGACCGTATGGCGCCATTCATCCAGAATCTTCATATGGGTGTATTTCATCTGGCTTTTCGGTTCGATACACTTCTTTTCCGCCAGCGCCTGAATGACCGGGGTATCAATTTTGGGATCCGGTGGCGGCGTGGCCCGACCCAGATTGTACCAGATCGGAAAAGTCACCAGAATGACGAAAATGACTATCCCCGTGATGATCTTGCCGCTGTCATACATCTTCTTCGCCCTCCTCCTTTTCCTCGAATCCAGGCAGGGGTTCCCCGCGCAGATCGGTGGTCCGCTCCCCTTCGCCGTCCATGATCAGGGCATTGGCCACCATCTCGTGAACCCCGGTGACCCCTACCTCCGGAACCCAATATTCCATGGAAGTGGATAAGGCTGCCCGGTCGATGGCGCAGATATTAGCCAGCATATTGACCCCAAACCTATCGTGAACGAAGCGGACGGCATTGGCCCGGGGAAACCCGCCCCGCATCCGCAGCTCCATATCCTCACCGGCGTTCAGCCCGGAGCCGCTGCCGCAGCAGAAGGTCTGCTCCCGGATCGTGTTTTCCGGCATTTCAAAAAAATTATTACAGACGTGTTTGATGACATATCGAGGCTCTTCGAAAAATCCCATGCCTCGGGCGGTGTTGCAGGAGTCATGAAACGTGACCCGCAGGTTGTCGTTGCGGCTGGGATCCAGCTTCAATTTGCCGTTCCGGATCAGGTCGGCGGTGAACTCCACCAAATGGACCATCTTGGTGGCCTTGGCATTTTCAAATTTAGTCCCGGTGATGGGCGACACCGGTTCCTCCAGGAAATCCGCCGGCCCGTTCCAGGTGTCCATGTATTGATGGATCAGGCGCCACATGTGGCCGCACTCGCCGCCCAGGATCCATTTGACCCCCAGGCGTTTGGCCTCGGCGTAGATCTTATAATTCAACCGCTGGGCCATTTCATTGGAGGTGAAAAACCCGAAGTTCCCGCCTTCGGAGGCATAGGTGCTCCAGGTGTAATCCAGTCCCAATTGATGGAAGAGCATCAGGTAGCCCATGGCGGTATAAGTCCCGGGGTCGGCAAAGACGTCACCCGAAGGGGTGACGAACAGGATTTCAGCCCCTTTGCGGTTAAAGGTCGGCTCCGGCCGGATCCCACAAACGCCCTCGACCTCATCGAGGAAAAACTCGATCATGTCTTTAAAGGCATGGGGCTCGATGCCCAGGTGATTTCCTTTCCGGTAACAGTTGGCCACGGGCCCGGCGATCCAGTCGATGTTCAACCCCAGCAGGTTGAGCAATTCCCGGCCGATAATCGTGATTTCAGCGGTGTCGATGCCGTAGGGGCAGAAGAGGGAACAGCGGCGGCACTCCGTACACTGGAACATGTAATGCCAGATTTCCTTCAATACCTCGGGAGTCAGCTCCCGGGCACCGGCCATCTTTCCCAGCAGCTTTCCGGCGACGGTGAACTCCCGCCGGTAGATAGAGCGCAACAGCTCGGCCCGCAGGACCGGCATGTTTTTAGGATCCCCGGAGCCGATGAAAAAATGGCACTTGTCCGCGCAGGCCCCGCAGCGGACGCAGATGTCCATGAAGATCTGGAAGGTGCGATACTTCTTCAACCGTTCCCGCATGCCCTCCAGGAATATCTCTTTCCAGTTGTCGGGCAGTTGCCAGTCGTCATCGGTCGGAGCCCATTTCCGCGGATTGGGCAGGCCCACCGCCTCCAAATTCTTAGGCTGACCGGCGTAACAAAACATCCCCGGCCGGATATCCGCTGGGACATCCATCCAGCCCTTCATCGAGGGGGGATTATGGCCGATCTGGGCTAATTCATTGGGCTTGGGAATATTCTTGAAGGCCATGATTACTCCTTTTCCACTGGGATTCCAGCCTCAATCATTTTTTCTCGGAATTCATCCTCGTAATGTTCATAGGTGTGCACCTTGACCGGATACCACCAGGGGTTCACGTGGCGGACCATCCGGTTGTTGTTGGCCAGGTTACGGGTCGGGCTGAGAAAGATGCCGCCCAGATGGACCAGCTTGCTGAAGGGAAAATAGGCAAAAAGGGTGCAGATCATAAATAGATGGATATAAAAAAGGACCCCGATCCCCTGGGGCACCACGGGCTTGAAGGTCACCAGACCGATCATCAACTGTTTGACGCCGACCACGTCCAATTTAAGGAGGTACCGCATCAGAATTCCGGTGGTGGCAATGCCGAGGATCAGAAGCAGGGGAAAGTAATCGGCCGGAAGGGAAATATAACGGACACTGGGAACCAGCAGGCGACGAAGCAACAGAAAGGTAACGGCCGCCGGGAGGACCACTCCGCTGAGCAGCATCACCGGCAGTCCCAGTCCGTTTAAGGGGGCGATCCCCATCTGGACAAAACCGTCCAGCGATTCCAGGATTTGAACGAAGACCGGCACGGGCTCGGTAAAAAAACGAAGATGCCGGATCAAAACCACCAGGAAGGCATAATGAAAAACGAGCGCAAACAGCCACAACCATTTTTCCCATTCATAGGTGACCCGGGGGCCTTCGCGGTATTCCATTTTGGTATTCCGGAAGAGCGACCGAAAGAGCAGGACTTCCAGGAGCATGCGCCCCACGACGCCGGCGGTGGTGGTGGGGTTGTCCAATTTACTGTCCTTGATCCAGGGCAGTGTCTTTTGCTGTCCCGCCGTGGTAGGGATCCGGAAGGGAACCGGGGCCTTGGCCCAGGTGGTGACCCGCCAGATCATTCCGATCAGGAAAATCAGCACCGCCGCGTAGGGAAGGATCACCCCGAACAGAAATTGCATATTGGCCGCCAGTATTCCTACCAGGGGGATCATAACCAGGACGTTAACAACCACAAGCGCTATGATTAAACTGAGTATGAAATTCATGGACCTACCCTCTCCTTTATTTTAAACCGTTCAAACGTTACCTTCTTCGGAGTTCAGGTCGGAGGCGGGGGGCTCCCCGATAATTTTGGCCCGCTGCAACAGTCGATGGGTCTGCCGGCGAAGTTCGTTGGCCTTGAGGTCATAGAGCTTTTCCCGGCAAGCCATGTACTGATCAAAGGCCAACAGCGCCAACTGGTCGATGCGGGTCTCGATGATCAGCAGTTCTTCCTTGATCCCGGATTGTCTAATCTCCTCCTCCAGGGCATCGCGGATGACGGTTTTCAAAAAAAAGACGAAGGCGACCGCCTGGGAGGGGGAAAAGTTTTGTATGGCTCGAATCCGTATAATCTGATCCAAGGCCGGAGCGGCCCGCTCGGGGTCCACTCCGGAAACAACCTCTTCATATAACCGGTCGAGGGATTGCGTCAAGGCATAACCGACCGGATTGGCAAAGCGATCTTTTTGGTATTTCAGAAACCGCGTGGTCTCATCGGGGTAGGTTTCCACGATGAGGTTGAACCACCGTTTTAGGAAAGCAGACTTTTTTTCTTTAAAAAATGTGTTCAGATCCATGGGCGGGGTGACGAGTACCGGGGCAGAAATTCAAAGCCTTGTATGATAACCGCTACTCGTCACCTGCCCCGTGATTCTAATGTTTAAACGCAACCGGTAGGCTTGGGCAGCCCCGCCATCTTACAGGCCCCTTTGCCCGGTCCGGAAGGAAACAGTTCATAGATGTATTTCAGTTTGAATCCGGTCACCTTGGAAAGGATTCGAACCATGGGGGCGATCCCATTTTTCTTGTAATAATCCTGGAGGATATTGATGATCTTCCAGTGTTCTTCGGTCAGTTCTTTGATCCCCTCGGATTCCTTTACATAATCCACCCAGTCACGGTTCCAGCTATTGAAATCGTCGATGAATCCGTCTTCATCTACACTAAAGTCATGTCCTTTAAATGCAATTGTTGCCATGCCTTCATCCTCCTCAATAATGTTAATGGTTAATAAGTTTTGTGGCCCATACATGACTTATTTTAAATAAAATGTCAAGGGAAAATCCACAATTTTTCAAGGAATTTTATGCTTATTCCAGGGCCGCAGGACTTTTTCCAACCGGGCGCCCCCCGGCCCTGGCAACCAGACCCCGAGCCCATTCCGGGCTTCCCAGGGCATGAAGATGGGTATAGGTGGCCAGGGTATTTTTGTAGATCAAGCCATCCCGCCGGCCATCCAATCCTTCCCCCTTGTTCATCTGAAAAGCCATTTTCCAGACCTCCAAATCACCCTCGATCACCCGGGAATAGTGGAATTCATGCCCCTTTAAGACAGTCCCCAGCGGGAAGTAGGGATTGGCTTCGACCACCTTGATCCGGGTGTAGCCGTGCCCTTGCGGTTTCCTTTCCAGTGAAAAGGTAAACGGAAAAACGCCCACCATGGGGTAGGCGTCACCCCGGTAAATCAGGGTTTTTCCCAGGTACATCAAACCGCCGCACTCGGCATAAACCGGAAGACCGGCCTCAATGGCCTCGGCCAGGCCTTTTCGAAAACCCTTGTTTTGGGAAAGGTCGGCGGCCTGGGTTTCCGGAAAACCGCCGCCGATGTACAGGGCCTCCAGGTTCCCGGGGAATTGCCCGGAAAGGGCATTCAGAAAAACCAGCTCGGCCCCGGCGGCTTCCAGAGCTTCCAGGTTCTCCGGGTAATAGAACTGAAACGCCGTATCCTGGATCACTCCAACCCGGGGACGTCTTTTCGTCCTCCCCTTATCCTTAGCGGTCGGAAGGGGCACCCCCCCCGGCAGCGGCGGGGCCTGGCCGGCCAGGGCCTGGAGTCCGGCCAAATCCAGGTACTTTTCAGCCATCTCCCGGGTGAAGCGGACGGTTTGCTCCACTTCGGGGTGCTCCTGAAAAGGCACCAGACCCAGATGCCGTTCGGGCAGACGCCCGGCGCCCATCCGAGGAATCACCCCCAGGATGGGCAGGTCACAGGTCTGCTCGATGGTCTTTCGGATAACCGCCTCGTGACGACTGCGAACGATGTGGTTTAGAATCAGCCCCTTTAGGGGCAGGTCGGGATCAAAGGCCAGGCAACCTAGAACCATAGCCGCCACGGTCCGGGTGGCCTTGGTGCAGTCGAGGATCAGGACCACCGGAACCCGGAGCCACTTGGCCAACTGGGCGGTGCTGTAGGTCCCCTGGGCATCGATCCCATCAAAGATTCCCCGGTTGCCCTCAATCAAGGCCAGGTCCCCCTCAAGGAACCTTTTCTTGAACGATGACAGCAGGGTCTTTTTCCCCATTAAAAAAGGGTCCAGATTATAGCAGGGGTGTCCGGCCGCTTTGGCCAGCCATCCGGCGTCGATATAATCCGGACCCTTCTTAAAGGGTACCACCTTAATCCCCCGATCGTGCCAGGCGGCCAGGAGGCCCATGGTAAGCACGGTCTTCCCGGCTCCACCGCGGAGGGCGGCCATCACCAATCGGGGCGAATTCATTGCGTTAACTGCAAAAAAAACCGATCAACGGATTCCAGGTATTCAGAAAGAGCCGATTACTCCCCTTCGGCGGACTGCTGTTTGCCGGCGCCCTTGATCCCATACATGGTGGTGCTGCCGCTGGACCAGTACTCCAGAATCCCTTCCTGCACCATATTGTTGACCAGTTTGTTCACCTCCCTGGCTTTTCGGTCGGGCACCATAGCATAAAAATCCTTCAGATAGAATTTCGACTTGCCCTTCTTTTTCTCCAGTTCCGCCACGATAAATTTCTTGGCTTCGGCGTCGTCCATGATTTCCCTCGTTTCTTGGTGTTCAGCCCTATGGAATGAGACGCGCTCTCCGATGGCTGTCTTTCCCCTCCTCCTCCATTCCCCGGCGGGGGGAAGGAGGAGGGGAAAATAGGTAAGGGGTTGGTTTAGGAATTAGTAAAACGATATTGCGTGGTCTGTCGCCACGTATAATAGGCCGGATCACGGAAGTCGTCGATCAGGTGATGCGTAAAAGGCAGGCCGGTCTTCTCGAAGAAGCGCTCCCACCCGATCCGCTCGGCCCAATCGCCCACCCGCTCGTATTTCCGGGCGTCCTTGGCGTATACTTCCACCAGGTTCTTGACGCAATCGGAGGTTTCTTTCCAGCGGGGCGGGGTATTGGGCAAAAAGGCCACCACCACCTTGGAGAACTTGGGCGGGTTGATCCGGTTGGAGACTTTGCCGCCGGCCATGATCACGATGCCGTCGCCCACGTCGTCGGCCAGGGGCAGGGCCGGGCACATGGTGTAGCAGTTGCCGCAAAACATGCAGCGGTCCGCATTCACCTGGACGCCCTGGGCCGTGGTCCCGTCATCCCGGGTGTACTTGCCCGGTTTAATGGCGGCCGTCGGACAGGCGGCGATGGCCAAAGGAATCTCACAGACCTTGTCGATTACTTCCCAATCGACCATGGGCGGTTTGCGATGATAGCCCAAAATAGCGATGTCCGAGCAGTGCACGGCGCCGCACATATTGAGACAGCAGGCCAGGGAAATCCGCACCTGGGCCGGCATGCGCATGCTGGTGAATTCGTCGAACAATTCGTCCATGACCGCCTTGACGACGCCGGAGGCGTCGGTAGCCGGAGTGTGGCAATGGATCCAGCCCTGGGTGTGAACGATATTGGTGATCCCGGCGCCAGTCCCGCCGATAGGGAACTTGAAGCCCCCGCCGGCCTGTTTGCGACCGAGCAGGTCTTTCTTCAGGGGTTCGACCTTGGCCAGGTCATCCACCATGAACTCGATGTTGTTCCGGGTGGTGAAGCGCAGATGGCCGTCGCAGTGTATGTCGGCTACTTCGCAGAGCTCCCGGATATGGGAGATGCTCATCAGCCGGGCACCGCCGACGCGAACGGTGAAAACCTTGTCACCGTTTTCAGCCACGTGCACCAGTATACCGGGCTCCAGAATTTCATGGTAGGCCCATTTTCCGTAGTTGTTTTTAATGACCGGAGGAAGAAACTCCTCGTAATGTCTCGGTCCCAGGTCGGTGATTCTGTCTTTTAAAGGTTCTTTTGGATCGTATGGCATGAGTGCTCACCTCCTAACGCAGATGGTGCTTGCGATATTCTTTGATGTCGCGTTCAAATCCGCCGGGAACTTCATCCGCCCGCCAGAAAATATAGGGATTGGTCCGGGGTTCCTTGACCATTTGCGGAATCGGTTCCAGACCGGTGGCTTCCAAGAGTTTCTGGAAACCCTGACGTTTCATCAGTTCGCCCAGGCGTTCCCGGTTTTTCCCTTCTTCCATCCAGTAATCCCAGACCTTCTCAATAAATTCTTTTATTTCCGTATAGGGCGGCTCCACTTTCATGAAAGGAACCACCAGGGAACCCATCTGGGCGCCATCGAGAATAGGGGCTTTAGCGCCCAACAGGATGGACACGCCGCGGTCGTCACCCACCCGCAGGGCCTTGGGCATGACGTTGATGCAGTGCATGCAGCGGGTGCATTCCGGGGTATAGATCCCCAGCTTCTTCCCGTCCCAGGACATGCATTTGGTGGGGCAGAGGTCGATGACCTCGGCGTTGATATCGAAAGCCCCCCAGTCCCTTCCCTTGAAGGCCCCCGCATTGGCCGGAATCTCCCCGCCCACATAGGCCTTGACAGCTTCCTGGTCGACCTTGATGTCATCCCGCCACGTTCCTATAAAAGACATGTCGGATCGAGCGATGGAAGCCACACAGCAGTTGGGGCAGCCGTCGAATTTGAATTTGAATTTGTAAGGGAAGGCCGGCCGATGGAGGAAGTCCTGGTATTCATTGGTCAGATCATAACATAAGGCCATGGTATCGTAGCAGGCATATTCGCAGCGGGACATGCCTAAGCAATCCGCAGGCGTCCGCAGGTTGGAGCCCGACCCGCCCAGGTCCTGGTTGAAGTCATGGGTCAACTCATAAAAAACCTCTTCCAGTTGGTGGCGTATAGGTCCCTAAGAGGATGATGTCACCGGTGGAGCCGTGCATGTTGGTCAGCCCGCTGCCCCTTTTATCCCAAAGATCACACAATTTCTTCAGGAATTCGGTGGTATAATATTTCCCGCCCGGTTGATTGACCCGGATGGTGTGGAAATGGGCCACGCCGGGAAACATTTCCGGCTGGTCGCAATAACGGCCGATGACCCCGCCGCCGTACCCGAAAACACCCACGATTCCGCCGTGTTTCCAATGGGTCCGTTTTTGTTCATAGGTCAGTTCCATCACCCCCAGAATGTCATCACAAACCTCGACCGGGATCTGGAAATCCACACCTTTTTCGTTCTTGGCCCGCGATTCGGCCTCCCGCTTGATGTCCGAAACAAAGCTTGGCCAGGGCCCGCTTTCTAACTGATCCAGCAGGGGTGTTTTGTGTTTCATTCGTTAAACCTCCCTTTTTTTGGTTTTATTTCAATTTTATATGAAGGAAAGACTGTCTTACCTTTTAGATGGAAAAGAAAACCGTTCACCTCCTCTCGGAATTTTTGCTTGTTCCCTTGACGAGTTTGTCTTCTTTTTCACATGATATCCAAAACATATAGAATCACCAGCGACTGCTATTCGGAAAAAGGGGAACAAAAAAAGAAAAAGAATTTAGCCATTTAAATATAACTGCCTTCTATAGTCCGATATCTTCCTTTTTGTCAACAAAAAAACTGGCCCAAAAGGGCGAGTTTCCCGATTTGACGAGAACCGGAAAAGGGCGGGATTTTAGCGGGTGGAGGGGATCCTTGTTTTCTGGAAGAACTCCTGGCTGAAAACAGCTTCGAGGTGCTGGTCGAGATTTTTTTCGATAATCGGCAAATCCGGGGCCGACGGATCATAGGCCCCCACGATGGCGGCGAACCGCTCTTTCAGGTCCTCTAAGGACAATGACCACAAGAACTTCCGGAAACGCTGGGGATAATCCCCCGCGAATTCATAGACTTCTGCTTTTTCCTGCAGGGCCAGGGAAAAACCCTCCATAGCAGAACGTAGACACCGCTCATCCGCCCAGGCGATCTCCCCTATCCCGTCCAGCCGATCCAACCGGATCCGCAGCGTCAGATTCAACAAAAAAAAGAGCAGGGCCTCCTCCCAGGGCAGGTCTTCAGGGCCGATTAATGGCCCGTACTGCCGGACGGCCACCAGGCGGACCGCTACCCGGTCATTTTCGATGCGGGTGATAAAATCTCCGGCTCCCAGATGCCAGGGATGGATTTGGGCAAAGGTCGCCAGGTCGTAATAACCGGTTAAAATTCTGGCTATTTCTTTATAAATGGGGGGTACCATGGCCTCCGCCAGGTAGTGGTCATGGAGGGGATTGTCCCACAGAACGATTCTTTGCCGGCCATCGGCCGGATCGACGGAAAGATGAAATTCATAAAACCCTTCCAGCCAATCCGCCAGGTACATCAGCAAGGGGGAACTTGACCAACCGTTGGAATCAGGTTCCAATTGTTCCAGAAAATAGGCTTGGGGGAGATAGGTGGGGCCAACTTTATGATTGAGATCACTTAATAGACTAAATTCATGTGACACAACGAACCTGCCCCTGTCGGTGAGGGCCACATTCGCGGCAAAGGGAATGACTCGGTCGGGGAGCCAAACCTCGATCTTGGCCGGGTGATAGTCGCTGCCGTGCTTTTCGGAAAAAACATTGATTTTTCTGATTTCATCCAGGCTGACCGAGCGGTCCAGCCGGATTTGGAGGGCGGCCAGCAGGTTCTTATAGCCTTCTTTTTCGATAACCTGCTGAATAGCCTGAAAATAGGCCACTAAGGGGAATCCCGGGCCCCTTTCGGCTCCCTGGCGCTCCAGAGGGATGGTCGCCGCCGGATCAAGTTCCGAGAACGGATGTTCTCCTAATAAGGATGACCTGAGAAAGCGGATGGGAGGAGAATAAGGCAAATGCAGTCAGTTCCTCTGCGCGTCACGAAGTGCCCTTGATGCTTGAAAATGAACGTCGAACATTGGACGCCCAGCTCGAATCAAGAACAAAACTCCAGGCTGAACAAGAAGCTATTCTGATTTCGTGTTATTCCAGTCTGGGTGCGGAGGGGATAAACCCCTCCCCTACACCGGGCTGAGTTTAATGCCTTCAGCTTACGAAAAGGCAACTAATTAATAATAATCAATAATCAATTGCTAATTATTAATTATTAACGGGATGACATGAGGATATTTTCGTATTAGGGTTCCCGATACGGTTCCAACTCCCGGAGGAACTCGGGATCCACGGCGAACCCATTGGCCGCCGCCTGGTCGAGGTGCTGGATGGCTTTCCGGTGTTCCCCCTTTTCCAGGTAGCCCAAGGCCAAGTTGTTATGGGCGACCCCAAAAAGGGGCGCCAGTTCCAGGGCCTTCAAAGAGGTGGCGATGCTGTCGTCCACCCGCCCTTTCATGAAGTAAGCGCTGGCCAGGGTGGTCAGGGCCTGGACAAATTGGGAGTTGATTTCCACCGCTTTTTCCAGGATATCGATGGCCGCATCGATGTCCCCTTGTTGCAGGTAGGCGAAGCCCAGGTTTCCGTAGGGAACAGAAAACTTGGGCCGAACCTTGATGGCTTCGAGATTAAGGCGGATGCAGTTCTCCACGTCGCCCCGTTGGAAATAAAGACCACCTAGATCCACGTAGGCCTCGGCCAGGGAGGGGCTGCTTTGAATGGCGGCCAGGAATTCTCCCTTGGCTTCCTCCCACAAACCTTTGCTGACCAGGGCCACCGCCAGGTTGTAATGGGTGGTTCCACAGTCCATATTCTTGGCCAGGGCGAGCTTGAGTTCCTCGATATATTCATCCGTGTTTTGGGTCCGGGTCAGGACCAGGGGTTTGTTCATAATGCTATCCTTTCTGTGGCCTCCGGAGCGGATTGACAAGACCGGAGCCGGTTCTTATTGTACCAATATAAGCGAAAAACACAAAGAAGGAAAACAATGATTCAACAATTCAGGCGTCGGGAATCCGAGATTCCCCGATGTCCTTTCTGTCAGCGAGCCTTCGGTCGTCCACCGGCCAAACTATCCAGGAATGAGGGCGACTTTTTTAAATGGACCTGCTCCTGTGAAGCCATCGGGGTTTATGATGCTACGGGGAGCAATCTGGGCGAGGCCCTGATGGAGGGCCTGGTCTTAGCCAGCCGGGACGACTGGGACAAAGCCCTGTCCCTGGAAGCGGACCAAGACTATTTGATCAAGCACCTTGAAGGCTATAACCCTTTCGAGCATCGGGTCCTGGGCGGGAAATGGACCTATAAGACCGGGCGGGGGGCCTATATTTTTATCAAACTCCTCTAAGGGCTATCCCCGTCAAAAGTCTAAAAGCGGCTTTCAACGAGGCATCCCGCCTGGGCTGGGCCAGGCATTACTCCCCCTCGTCCCGGGGACGATCCTTCGGCGCGTTCATTTTAAGTCCCGGGACTTTAATTGCTGCGCATACCAGGCGGAAAACTCGAACATCCCGCGGTACTTTTCATCGTCATTGACCAACCCCAAACAGATCTCCCAAACCCCCTGGCCGAAAGAATTGCTATACCCCCCCTGCGGACAGGTGACTAAAAAAGCCTTGGTCAACTCCGTGGCCGTGGCGTTCATTTTACCCTTGCGCAGGTCGATGGGATCGTTGGGTTCGACAAAAGGATCCCAGCATTCATAACCCTTCTTCAAAACCCATTTTTGCTGGCGGGGCGACATCTGATCGAAAATGGCTTTCTTCCTTGCCTCCAATTCAAGAGTTAACAATGGCATCCTGCAGACTCCTTTTAGCTAAAAGACGAAAATAGTCGTCATGATATTCGGTCATCAAGGCCTCGGAAACCGGAACCACCAGCCCGTTCAATTTCTGGTCGGGGTCGGCAATCCCGGCTTCTCCCAACAAAAAACGGGAGAGTGAAAAAAGCCGGTCGTTGATCCGGTCCAGATGGACCGTAGGATAAGCCCGGCCGGATTCAAACCCTGACAACTCGCAAATGTGGGGTTCCCCCTGGATGGCCGTGGGAATCCCATATACCCGGCAGGTGATCGGCCGGAAGGCATAGAGATCACAGCCTTCCGAGGCGTTCAGCAGAGGGCAGCGGACCCGTTGTTCCGCCAGGTACCAAAGCAATTCTTGATCTGTTTTTCCCTCCCGCAGCCGCATCCGGTGCAGCCGGTGTTTGATTTGATAAAACTGCCGGTCGGCCGTCTCCGCCCGCGTGGTGATGGAAAGACGCCCTTCCTCGGATAATTCCCAGTGAAAATGGGCGTTTAAATAAAAGGCTTCGACCAGGGTCAGGTCGAATACTGCGGAACAGCAGTCCGAGCAACCTTGGCGGCAGCGGATCCGATCCGAATGGGCCTCTTGAACCCGGCCGACGGCCCTGTCCACCTCCTGAACCAGGGATTCATATTTTTCAAAGACCGATAGATAATCAAACATACCTTTGAGAGCTCCTGAGTCAGTTTTGATAACCTCGCAAAAAGTCGAAGTAACGACTTTCTGCTCGGCGGGGAGCGCTTCGCCTCCCCGCCATTTGAAGTGAATTCAAATCGCGCCACCCCCACCCCAGCCCGGCGCTATAGATCGCGCTCGGGCTATCTCGACGGACTCTTTGCGAGTCCGTCAGTTTTGCTTCTCCAATTGGGCCGATAGCCGTTCAATATTCGTTCGGGCAAAATCAATGGTCGGGTCCAGTTCCAGGGCGATCCGGTAACAGTGGAGGGCCTCCTGAATATGTCCCAACTCCCGCAGATTCGACCCGATATTGGCATAATCGATCCCCGATCCCGGGTCAATTTCAATGGCCCGTTCAAAGGCCGCGATAGCCTGGTCATGGGCCTTAATCTTAAAGAGGCAAAACCCCAGGACGTTATGGATCTCCTTTTGGGCATCATTATAGGACTTGGCTTTATTCAAGAACTCGATAGCCTCCTCGAACCGTTCCAAATCCTTCAAACAGACTCCGACATGACAATAGATACTGCTTAGATCAATATCCCTGGGATTTTGGATGAGCGCCTGCTGTAAATGAACCAGCGCCTCTTCGGGTTGTTCATTACGCTCCAGGGCGAAGCCCATGAAAAAATTGACCTCGTAGCGGTCCGGAAAGATCCGATGAATCTTTCGGAGCTCCCGAACCGCCTCCCCCGGGTCTTCCATCATGGAGACCAGTTTGGACAAGTGAAATAAAACACCGGTGTGCCGGGTTCGATCCCTAAAATGGGCACCCGGAATGATGGTGTATACGGCCGGAACCCCCAGCCTGGGGTGCGTGGTGTTCACGATATAAACATCCAGTCCTACCCGGGCCAAGGCTCGGACACAGGCCTCGATTTCCAGCCGGATATTGTCATGCGTTAAGTTCGGCAGCTCTTGGATGGAGACCGTTCCCGGGTTGGTCATCACGTATTGGGCCTCCTCGAGCCGCTGATACTTGGGCAGGGTGGGACGATATTGCGTTCGATTGACGAAATCGCCCGCTAATTGAGCTATCTCGGTTACGGCCCGAATCAGCGATTTCTCCGGGTTGGGAGTGGTCCCGGCGGTAAAAACAATCTCGCTTTTTTCCGGAAAGGTGCTCGGATCATAAGCCAAGGAACCCACGGTAGGAATCCCCGTATCCAGGCTGAAATCTTTCAGGAATAATTTGACTCCCAGTCGGTCAAATTTTTCGATGAGTTCCCGGGCCGCCGGGTCCGTAAGCGACTCCGGATCAATGGTGGGCGTCAGCAAAAATTCATGACTGATCACCGAAGAAACATGGCGTTCCAGGACTTCACATAATCCTTGGAGGATGGCCTCCTCCTGGGTATTTCCAGCCGAAGGACCGTTGTATTCATGGATCAGGTAAAACCAGTCGATGGGCACTAAGACGTCTTTCTTAAGAGTCAGATTATGGGCCCAAACCCAAGCCATGGGGATGGTCTCCCACACCGCCCGAATCTGCTCCAGATCCGGAGATTGATCATAAAAACACAAGGCCAGGGATTCCAGGGGGATGGCCTGTTCTTTCATGTTTTGATAGCTCTCGATGATAAAATCTCTCCCCCGGATAAAGGAAAAGAAACTGAAACGCTCCACCAGTTCCATTAATGCACTGGCCTCGGATTGTTCCGGAGTTCCGCCTTTTCCCATCTGTTTTTGGGTTCCGATAACCCGCACCGCGTCCGAACCGCAGCGGCTGATATAAATCGGGATTCCCAATCGTCCCGTATCGATCCGAACCGTTTCTTTCAAGATATCCAGGTCGATTTCCTTCAACCGGGCGCGGACCCGTTCGATGGTCTCCCGAGGAGGACTCGCCTTTTCCTGATCATAAGTATATGATTTAAAACAATCTTTTAATTCTATCCCCGAATGCATTTTCTGACTCCTTAAAAAAGCTTGACCTTTTGCGGTGGATCACCTAATCCTGAAACCCAGAATTTATCCTTCAAAATCTGATACGAATAAAAAATCCCCATGGAAGATCCTGTCTTTATCCCGATCCGCGAAATCATCCTTAAGAGCGACAAGGAAAGCGGCAACCTTATCATTCTAAAGGAGCACGCCCTGGCCGAATCCTCGTTGATCATGATCGTGGGAGAGCCTGAATTTTTGGCCATCGCGAAGGAAAAAGGGCTGATCCAAACCCCGCGTCCCTTAACCCATGAACTTTATTTATCCATCCTGGAAAAGACGGGCATCGAATTCGTCCGGGTCGAAATTCAAGACCTTAAGGACCAAAGCTACCTGGCCAATGTGGTCTATCGGTCGGATCAGGAAGAGATGCGTGCCGATTCCCGCCCCAGCGACGCCATCGCCCTGGCCATGCATCAAAAAATCCCCATTTTGGTGGAACTGCGGCTGTTGAAAAAAACGCTTTCCCTCGATCAACTGGATACTTTGAAAGACTTTATCAAGACCGCAACCTTTTGAGAAACGATCGACCGCCTATCTCGGGGGGCTATTTAATAGCCTGTGCCTGGAAGAATACTTTCCTGGACCTTGGGCCGTCAAACTCGCAGAAAAATATGGCCTGCCAGGTCCCCAGCAGCAACCGGCCCTGCTCCACCAAAACCGTCACGGAGGAACCCATCAGACTGGCCTTGATGTGGGCCGGCGCGTTGCCCTCCACATGTCGATAGGCCCCCTTAAAGGGAATTACCTGGTTCAGAGAGTTGATAATGTCTTCCTGGACACTGGGATCGGCTCCCTCGTTGATGGTAATCCCGGCCGTGGTATGCGGGACAAAAACGGTTACCAGGCCCTCCTTGAGGCCGGCACGGTCCAGGGCTTTTTGGACCTCGGGGGTGATATCGATGAACTCGCTCCGTCGGCTGGTGGTTACGGCAAAAGACGTCATGAGGTCAGCTTACCTTTTTACCCAATCGGGGAGAATGAGTCCCCCCTCCGTGCGGCTTTCAGACTCCACGGCGGGGCGGCCATTCTGTTCCTCCATTTTCTGAAACTCCTTTTCAACCAACCAGCTCAAAAGGAAGCCCGGGGTTTCGCTTTCCAGCCGGACAGCCGCTGAAATCAGGACCCGGGACAGTTCGGGTTTCGATTTCAGCCAGTAAAGATAGGCTATCTCCTCCAGGTAACGATGAAGGTTCTCAACCCGAGCGGGCGTAAAATAATCATCCGCCGTCTGTTGAATGACGGCCTGAAGACGCTCTCTCTGCTGGCCGGCGTTAAGGACCAGGGGACTGCTGTGAATCTCTTGGAGTTTTTGAGCGCAGGTGGATAAACGGTCGGGAGGCAGTTGGAAGGCCGTCAGCTCCGGAATCGATTTCAGGGATTCCCAATTCCCTTCGACTTGACTTTCCTGGTCATCAAGGGGGAGCAGGTCCCTGATGATCGGCCGGGCGATGAAGGGACCCATGGTCTCCAGATAATTCATTAAGACCGAGTAAACCTTTTTATCCTCGGGTTTCAAGGCCGTGGTTCGGGCTTGGGCTTCCCGTAGCAGAAATACAACCTGATTCGGGTCGGCCGGATAAAATGGGTAGCCGGAGGTTTCCTGGCTTTCCTCCAAAAGAGGCTTTACCTGTTTCTTGGAAACCTCCAGGGCCGTCAGGTCTTCCAGCCCCTGATCCCAGTTTGTCAGGGCAAAGACCAGAATTCTACCCTGTGGGACCCGAGGGACCGCCAAGGTCAACATTCGGGTTCCCAGGGGATCAAAGTCCGATAAATAACCATCCAGGGGCAAGGATTCGGTTTGTCTCAGGATAGCGGGGCTGGTTTTTTGATTTTCAGACTCTCGCGGAACTTCAAGACCCTGCTGGCCTAATTGGTACAGGGCGCCCTTAATTCTGCGGCGTAGGGTTGAACTCCCTGTCCGGTCCTTTAAGCGGCTTAAAAATAAGGCGATCTTCTCATCTTTTCGCGCCGTTGCTTGAAGAAGGAAAGCTTCGGACAGTTCGGGATCTGCCTCTAAATCGGGTAGGATTTCTTCAATAACCTCCGGCAAGATATCGGTTCTTTCTCGAACAGTTTCCAGCCGTTGAAAGAAAAAATCGACTTTTCCCTGAAAATCCGGATCTCTCCTCTTTCCCCTCTTTTGATTTCCGCCGTTTAGATCGCCCGGGCATTCCGAGTCTCCTTATAACGTACTATAATTCCATAATATTTTATATATTGTCCAGAATAAAATGACGCGTGACGGGCAACTAGGTGATTTAGCCGGCGAAAAACAATAAAGCCAACCCTTTTGGAGTTGGCTTTATGAGGAAAGGAGAAAAGAGATTGTTTACTTGTCATTTAACGATTGCACAAGGCGTGCCAAATGTCCCATTTACCTGGAAATAAAATATAACCATTTGATATATATATATTTTAATTTATTGTCTTCCGGAAAGGGCCTAATAAAATCACCGCCCTTCAGGGACTGAAGTTCGAAAAATTGAACGGCCTTTCGGACTTCGTAAGAGCTTATTGTATTCAACTTATTGATTAGGTTATAAATATTTTGTTCAATAATTTGAACAGCATCTTTGGCCTATTGATTTCTATTGATCCAGATTAAACTTTTTGATTTTATAAAAAAGCAGGTTCCTGCCGATCCCCAAAAGTTCCGCTGCATGGGATTGAACATGACCTGTTTTAGCTAAGGCATTGAGGATCATTTTCTTTTCTACCATCTCCAGCACTTCATTCAGCTTCAAACCCGGAGGAATGACCTGATCGGCCGCCCAGTCCTGGCTGGTTGGACACTTGGGGTGGATGGGAAGGTCATCCACGTGAATCAGTGAGCCGGAGGCCAGGATGACGGCCCGCTCCAGCATGTTCTCCAGTTCGCGGATATTCCCAGGCCAGTGGTAATCCATGATAGTGGTCATCGCCTCCGGAGTCAGGGTGGGGGTTTCCTTATTCAATTCTTTGGAAAAACGCTCCAGAAAATAGCGAGTCAGTATAGGCAAATCGTCCCGCCGGTCTCTTAAAGGCGGCACCTCGATGTGGACTACGTTTAATCGATAATATAAGTCCTCCCGAAAAGTCCCTCGGGGTATTTCCTCCTTCAAATCCCGGTTGGAAGCGGCAATCAAACGCACATCCACCTTAATGGTTTTATTGCCCCCCACCCGTTCAAATTCCCGGTTTTGTAAAACCCGCAACAGGGTGACCTGAACGCTGGGGGCCATTTCTCCCACCTCATCCAAGAACAGGGTCCCCCCATCGGCGATCTCGAATCGACCCTTCCGCTGGCTGGTGGCCCCGGTGAAGGATCCCCGTTCATGCCCAAACAATTCACTTTCCAATAAGGTTTCCGCCAAAGCCGAACAGTTGACCGAAATCAGGGGCTTGTCTCTCCGGGGGCTTTGCGCGTGAATGGCCCGGGCCACCAATTCCTTGCCGGTGCCGGATTCACCGGTCACCAGGACCGTCGCCTTGGTCACCGCCACTTTTTGAATGAGCTCGCGAACTTGTTGAATGGCCGGACTATTTCCAATTAAATCGGAAGGTCCGAATTTATCCTTTAATTCCTGGGAAAGAAAACGGTTCTCCTTGATCACCCTCCACATATTCAAAGCCGTGGCAACGGTTTTTTTCAGGCTTTCGTTATCAAACGGTTTGGAAATATAATCAAACGCCCCTTTCTTCATGGCTTCCACCGCTTTTTCCACGGTACCGAAAGCGGTCATCATAACCACCGGCAATTGAGGATCCTTCAGCTTCAATCTTTCCAGCAGCTCCAAACCGCTCATCCCCGGCATTTTCATATCGGTGACGACCAGGTCCAGTTCCGTTTCGCTAAGGATTGCCAAGGCGTTGGCGCCGGATTGGGCCGTCAAGACCTCATAGCCCTCATCGACCAGCAATTCCTTCAGTACCAGGAGGTAATTCTTTTCGTCATCGACAACTAATATAGTCTCCATGATCCTTCCCGAAACCTAACCAAAAATATTTGATTTTTGGTTAGAAATTCGAAATTCGAAACCCGAAACTCGAAACAAATTCAAATGACCAAATTTCAAAATTCGAATTTTTTTTGTTTTGAACATTTGGATTTTGGACCTTCGTGCTTGTTTCGGATTTCGTGCTTCGGATTTCGGATTTATAGGTCGTTGTTAGAGGGAGTTCAGGCAGAGCCCGTTCTGGGCAAGATGATCCGGACCGCCACCCCACCCTGGACTCTATTCTCCAGCATAATCCTGCCCTGATGGGCCTCTATGGTGTTTTTAACAATCGCCAGGCCCAGCCCGCTTCCCTTTTCTTTAGTGGTAAAAAAGGGATCAAAGGCCTTTTCCAGGGCCTCCTGGGAAAGGCCTGATCCGGCATCACTGATCTCCACTTCCACTTCTTGAGGAAGGTGGCGGACGGCCAGACTCAAGGTTCCCCCTTCCGGCATGGCTTGCAGCCCGTTGAGAAGGATATTCAGGAAAGCCCGGTAAAGCAAGTCCGGGTCCGCCGAGAGGAGTTGCCCCGATGGGGAAAAGTCCCTGGTGACCGTTACCCCCTGCTTCTGAATCTCCGGCTCCAGGAAATGCAGTATTTTCTCTAAAAGTTTTTCCATTTCCAGCGGTTGATATTGCACCACCTGAGGACGGGCAAAATCTAGGAACTCCGTGACGATCCGGTTTAGGCGCACCGACTCCTCACTGATCACGGAGGCCAGTTGGTTTTCCGGATCGTATTGCCTGATCTTTTTTTCAAGCAGGTCGGAAGTGCTACGAATGATTCCTAAAGGATTTTTGATTTCGTGAGAAACCGAAGCGATCATCGCTCCCAAGCTGGCCATTCTTTCGGACTGGTGCAGCTTTTCCACCAATCTTTTCCGTTCCTCCGCCCTTTTTTCAATGATCGTTTCCCCCCGTTTGACGATAAAGAGCAGGACGATAAACAATAAGAGAATCAGGGAAACGGAAATCAGGACCAGCAGATATTGGTCCCAAAGGATATCCTGGTAATCGCCGGAGATGTCCTGGGTAATCTCAAAGACCCCCAAAATTTGACCGGTTCGTTTGGCCGTCGGGCTTTCCACCCGGAACGGGATGGTGGTGATCAACTTCTTGGTCGGTGGGATTTCCCGGGGCCAGATCTCCAAAAATACATCTTCGCTGATCAGGCGGGAACTGTACTGGCCCTTCATAGCCTTTTTATAGTCGGTGCCTCCCGCCTCCTTCTTCCCCACCAGGTTTCGGACGGTACTATAAGCCAGGACATTCCGGGGGTCATAGATATTCACTGTTTCTATCTTGAAACTGTACAAGGTATTGCGGATAAGCTGATCGAGGAGGTTAAATTGATCCGGGTTTCTCAATTGAACCTGGCCGAACTTAAAGGTCACCGGGATCACAAAATTGAAAAAGACCTGGTGGTTTAAATTTTCAGCCAGGAGTAAAGCGAAGGCCTCGGTTTTCTTCAACAATGCCTTTTCCGAGCGTTGGGTGATCAGATAGGCCAGCGAAAAGGCAAAGATCAGCATAACCAGGAAGCTGCTCAGGAAAAAGTACTTGACCAGCTTGAAAGGTTTTACACTGTCCGGTTTTACCTCGATGGATTTAATGCCAATTCCTTTCTTGATACGTACCTTTTTCCGAGAAATTTATCTCTGATAATTAACCGGAAACATCCTTGCATCGGATCAGAGGTCTTTTATTTCAGCCAAAAATTCGAAGAATTTTTGGCTAGAGTTTATATTTTTCTTGGCTTTTCAGGAATGGTCCCCAGCCCTGCATTTGGTCCTCGAAACCCTTTCGGCCCAGCAGGCCATAGGCCAGCACCTTTCCCTGTTCCACTCCGGGTTGATCCAGAGGATCGATGTCCAGGAGCTGTCCGCAAAGATAGGTCTCGAGTTCCAAAAGAAACAACAACTGCCCGACGGTGAAAGGGTTGATTCGAGGCAGGGTAATCAGAAGACTGGGACGGCCGTTCTTGGCCAGGCTCATCCGGGTTGCCTGTAATTCGGCCTGGATCAACTCGTTCAAAGAGTGCCCGCCCAGGTAGGCCAGGGCTTCCGCCTCGGGGTACATCTTGGGGATGGGCTGCAACCCGGCATAATTTTTAACGCCCACCAAGGTCAGCATTTTGTCGGGAGGCCCTTCCATATAAAGCTGCAATTGAGAGTGTTGGTCCGTGGCGCCTAAAGCCACGATGGGGGTCTGTCCGACCCAGACCTCCCGGCCCTGTTGGTTAAACCGTTTTCCCAGACTCTCGGCCCAAAGCTGGACAAACCATTCCCCGACGCCTTTTAAGGCATCCACATAGGGCATAAATACTTGGATTGATTTTTGCTTCTTTTGATAGGCCAGGTAGGCCAAGGCCGCGCAAAGGTACGCGGGGTTCTGCAGGACCTCTTCCTGCCGGCAGCGTTGTTCCATTTCCCGGGCCCCGGCCAGAAGTTCACTGATGTCGATACCCACCATGGCCGCCGGCAACAAACCAACGGCGGAAAGGACGGAAAACCTTCCACCCAACAAAGGCGGGATTGAAAAACTGGCGATTTGTTCGTCCTGGGCGATCCTCCGCAGTATTCCTTTGGTCGGATCGGTGGTAATCACCAGATGGTCCGCTTCCTTCCTATTCCCCAATCGTTTCTTGAGGATCTCGCGGACGATCAGGAACTGACTCATGGTTTCCGCCGTCCCCCCGGACTTACTGATCACATTAAAAAGGGTTTTTCGGATGTCGATCATGTCCAACAAGGCCTTGAAGCCGTCGGGATCCACATTGTCGCAGACAAAAAGGCGGGCTAAGCCCTTGCGCATGGTTCGCGACAGCAAGTTATAATGCGGATGGTTCAAGGCGCTTTGCAGGGCCTTGGCCCCCAGGGCCGACCCGCCGATCCCCAGCACCACAAAATTTTCCACCCAGCCTTTAATCGGACGGGTATATTTCCCGATCTCCTGGACCAGGGACGACTGAAAGGGAATCGATAAGAAAGGAAGTCGGTCTTCGGTTCTCATTTTGGAAAGATCCTGATGGAGATTCTCGAACCTGGGGATCAGGGACTTGATTTCCTCCTCAACGATACCCGCCCCCGGATCCAAGGGAGGGGACATCATCAGGTTAAAATCCAATTCCAGCCTCATTTCTTCCACCCAACTGGAATCCTGCCATCGTTTCATGGGATTATGTTCCTTTTCGCCTTAACGCTTGAAATCCACAAAATGGGGAGTGCCCCCTACACCGACACAGGGACTATCAAGCCGAAAGCCGGCCAAAGAGAGAAGACCGATAGAATTATTGCGGTTCGCGTCAAGATGCTGCTCCTTTTTATTGGAGAAGATTTCAGCCAAGTTTATACGTTCAACTTGGCTTTACTGCCGGATAATGAAGTTGCCCCAGAGATCGTTTTAATAAACCTCCCTGCCAAAACTTTTCCTGAACGACCACCATAAAGTTAACCCTCTCTAACCTATCAATAAAACGATTGGCTCTCATTCGGGGAACGCCGCACCGGGCAAAAAAACCGATTCGAGGACTAATCATGGTCAGCCCCAGTTGGTCTCCAGCCCAGATAGCATCCTGATTAAACATCTCCAGGAATTTTCCGACCTGGAAAAGAATCAGGCCACTGAATCGAAGGCGATAAAAGTAATATTGGTGGCAAAGAAGTCTGGGTCGGGATCGGGTTTGCCTTTCCCAACGCCGACTAACAGAAGTGCCTCGGTCGATAAACAGCGCCTTCAATATTTTAAAATGCTCAAATAAATGTTGCTTAAGCCTGTAACTGGTGGCGTGGCTGAAATGCCCCAGATAGGAATTGATTGTCGCCTGAAACCTGTCATATACTTCAGGTCGGAGCATCAAGTCCACCCCATTTCTTCCCCGCCTTACTATCCCCTTGGAATGACTGATAACGGCGCCTTTACAGTTTTCAACCACCCGGCGACGCACCAGGAGATACGATGGTCGGACAATATAGCCAAGGGCATCAATGCCATTGGAAAGGGGTCGTATAAACTGCCGCTGAGGATGCAATTCAAGCTTAAGAACATCCCGCAGGAATTCCCTGATTCGCTCTTTCCAAACCAGCAACTGCTCCTTTTCTTGGTGGAAGAGGATAAAATCATCCACATAGCGCAGATAAAAACGGACTTTGAGCCGGTGTTTGACAAATTGATCCAACGCGTTCAAATAAACATTGGCAAAGAATTGGCTCGTCAGATTCCCGATGGGGAGTCCTTTCCCTTTTTCAACCGAAAACAGACTCTTATGATTCGGAATGTTGTCCCATTTTGCCGGTGAACATTCAAAAATAGAATTTTCTGTAGGGTCATGGAGAATGACGACCTCCGCCAGCCAGCGCATTTCTTTATCGATCAACTTCGAAAGAACTATCTCCAGCAAAAGTCCGCGATCTATGGACGGAAAAAAAGCTTTTACGTCAAATTGCCCAAACCAGGCCCGCCGGGTGGAATTCCTGCTTACCTTGCGGGCCAGGGATTGCAGACGGAAAACCCCTGCATGGGTCCCTTTCCCTTGGCGGCAGGCATAGGAATCATGGATAAAAATCGGTTCCCAAATCTTTTCCAGATGCCGCACCAGCAGGTGATGGACGACTCGGTCCCGAAAGGGGGCCGCAAAGACCTCCCGAAACTTGTCATTCTTGGCAACAAAGCAGAACGAGGGCGAAGGTCGATACCTTCTTGTGGTTAATTCCTCCACCCTTTGCCCCTTTTCCCAGCTCCCGGAGTTCCACCCGGGTGGGCAATCGCCAATCGGAGAAACCGCCCAGCCTCAAATTCTGTGCGTATTGGGTAGCCTGGTCCCAGTTCATATTTTGACCGGGATCAGGTGCCCATTGGAGGCCGGTATTAGTATCGGTTATGACCCCTTCTTTATTGGCTGTAAAACGGATGACCAAAGGAGACGGCAGGATACTGGTTTGGCCCTCAGGACCGCTCTGGGCCTCAATCTTAGCTGCCGTATTCCAGTTTTGGTCCCAAGGTGAAATGGTATAACCCGAAGATGGAAACACCCCTTTAAAACTGAAACCGCCGTCCGAACCGGTGGTGGTCTCAAAATGCTCGTACCCCTTGATTGGTTGAACCTGCTTGGCAATGATTTTCACCCCGGACATGGGCTGCCCTTTCCCATCCAGGACCTTGCCCTCGATACCCGACTTCTTCCCGCATCCGAACAACAGAAAACTCATTCCAATCACCAGAACCATTCGCAGATAACCCCTCATAGTCGCCGCCTCAAAATATGATTTCTTTCCCCGGTTAGGACTGTAGCCAGAACCTCGTGGACTATGCCATCTTCGTGGAAGGCAAAATACAAAATTCTCTCCAGTCCCCCTTTGTCAAAGAAGGTTTATCCGCTAATCGGTTCAAAAATCCGCTCCACCTTGCTATCGGGTAACTTTCCTTCTTATCGGCGAAGACGATGACTTTAACGGAAGGTCCTTTTCGATAAAATCGATTTCAGACCTGTTCGGAATTGTCTCCACAGCTTCCGGATTATCAACCAACCCCCTGATAAAATCAAAGGTCAGACCTATACTTCTATCGACAACTTCCTTTTTTGTCATGGTTTCACCTTCTTCATGAATTTTTCTTTATACCATTCCCACCTGTCTTTTATATCTTGTTCCGCGTAAGTCAAAGCATCTTTCAAATTGTTTATTGCTATAAATTGCTTGGTCTTTTCCCCTTTCGGATTCATAACGTCTCGGTGAAAAAATCCATGAGAACAGTCGTAACGGACTATGGGCACCCATTTGTCCCTAATCTTCGTTTCGAATTGAACCACAATATCAACCACCTCACCCTTGTCCACTGAAATCTTTACCCTTAGGCGATCATCGCCTTCCGGGGTTAATTTTTTTGTAAATTCTTTTTTGCCCATTTAAATCACTTCGGCGACCGCACCGCCAGCGTCTGGGCGTGGCGATTGGTAAAGAGCCAATAGTCCCGGCCCTCCCTGAAATGGAATTCCCAGGCCGAAGAGGAGTCTTCTAATTCCGAAGACCAGGCGCAGCAACCGCCAACTTGAAGGCCGGGGATAGAGCGCCGGTTCCCAGATCCCGCAGTTCGACCCGGGTAGGCAGCCGCCAATCCGAGAACCCTCCCAATCGTAACGTTCGGGCATATTCTCCGGCCTGGTGCCAGGTCATCCGCCCCCCGGGATCAGGTGCCCATTGCCGTCCGGTTCGGGTGTCGGTGACGATTCCTTGGACATCCGTTTGGAAACGACCCTTTTCCTCGATCCGGAATGTTTCCCCGCAACCGAACAGCAGGAGAGCTAAGAGACCCCAACACCATACTCGGTTCAATCCATCCATTGCAGGCCTATTAATACGAAAATAGCCTTTTCAAATCCCCCTAAATCCCCCTTTGCTAAAGGGGGACTTTGACCCCCCCCTTAGAAAAAGGGGGGCTGGGGGGGATTTTCATGCTTCGGTGCGCCCCCCTAAACACGAAGGTTTATAAAAACGGAAGGTTTTTGTTTTGAACATTTGAATTTCGGATTTTCGAGCTTGTTTCGAATTTCGTGCTTCGAATTTCGAATTTAAAGTCTTGCAGACTATAATTACCCTACCCCTTCCCCGGATTCAACTTCTTTCTCCAAACCGCTAATCGTTCCCGCACCGTTTTTTCATATCCGCGGTCCGTGGGGCGGTAATAGTTTCGGTCTTTCAAGGCATCCGGCAGATACTGCCTGAGGAACCAGGGCCTCGGGATAATCATGGGCATAGCGGTATCCCCGACCGTATCCCAGTCCTTTCATCAGTTTGGTCGGGGCGTTACGGAGGTGAAACGGTACCGGGAGGGACTGGGTTTTGGCCACATCCTCCTGAACGGCACCGTAACCCCGGTACAGGGCGTTGCTTTTGGGGGCCGTGGCCAGATAAACCGCGGCCTGGACCAAGGCCAGTTCCCCCTCGGGCGATCCCAGGAAATGGTAGGCCTCCTTAGCCGCCAGGGCCTGGGGTAAAGCCTGAGGATCGGCCAGCCCCACATCTTCCGTGGCGAAGCGAATCAACCGACGAGCGATGAACAGCGGGTCTTCCCCGGCGGTAAGCATCCGGGCCAGCCAGTAGAGGGCGGCATCCGGATCGCTGCCGCGCAGGCTTTTATGGAGGGCCGAGATGAGGTTATAATGCTCTTCCCCAGCCTTGTCGTATAGCAGGGCTTTTTGCTGGATGGCCTCCTCCATAACCGCCAGGGTTATTCGGGAACCATCCGGCGCCTTCGAGCGGGTTAAAGCCTGGGCCTGTTCCAGTGTGTTGAGGGCGATGCGGGCATCGCCGTCCGCCTTCCACTTCAGCAACTCCAGCGCCTCGGAATCGAGGGTTAACGGGGAACGCCCCAACCCCCGCTCCGGATCGACGAGGGCTTGGTCGATGATCTTTCCCAAATCTTCGGTAGTCAGACGTTTCAGCACCAAAACCTTGGTCCGGGAGAGCAGCGGGGCGATCACCTCAAAAGAGGGATTCTCGGTGGTCGCCCCGACCAGCGTGATCAGCCCCCGCTCCACGTGCGGCAGAAAGGCGTCCTGCTGGGCCTTGTTGAAACGGTGGATTTCATCCACGAAAAGAATGGTTTTCCGATTTTCAATCCGCAACCGCTCCTCGGCCTCCTTGACCACCTCCCGGATTTCCTTGACCCCGGATAGCACCGCTGAGAACTGAACGAAATGAGCCCGGGCGTAGCGGGCGACCATCCGGGCCAGGGTCGTTTTCCCGGACCCCGGCGGCCCCCATAAGAGGATGGAAAAAATCCGCCCGCTTTCCAGCATGCTCCGCAGGAATTTCCCCGGACCCAACAGATGGCTTTGCCCGATAAATTCCTCCAACCGCCGCGGCCGCATCCGCTCGGCCAAGGGTACGTTCTCCTGGCTCTCCGTTTTTTCAAATAGCGATAAGTCCATAGTCATTTCAATCGGGTCCTCATCCTGCCATCTCTCTTCTCTTTTCTGTCTTCTCTTTCTTTTTTCTTCCCTCTTCCATCTTCTTTCTTCCTTCTTCGTTTTAACTTTCCCCCAAATAGGCCTGGCGGACGGCGTCATTGGCCAGCAGGTCCGGCCCCTTTCCTTCCAGGGCAATCCGGCCGTTTTCCAGCACATAGGCGTAATCGGCTACCTCCAGCGCCCCCCAGGCGTTCTGCTCGATAAGCAGGATCGTGGTCCCCGCCTCATGTATTCTTCGGATCACTTCAAAAACTTCGGCCACCAACTGAGGCGCCAGCCCCAGCGAAGGTTCATCCATCATCAGAAGCCTTGGCGAGGCCATCAGGGCCCGACCCAGGGCCAGCATCTGCTGTTCCCCTCCGGAAAGGGTCCCACCTCGTTGTCGCCTTCGGTCTTCCAACCGGGGGAACACGGAGTAAACCCACTTCAGGTCTTTTTTAAAAGCAGCATCCCTCCGCCGGGAATAGGCCCCCAGGTAAAGATTTTCCAGGACCGAAAGATTGGAGAAAATCTTGCGCCCCTCCGGCACCAGGCTGATACCCAGCCGGGTGATGTCATGGACCGGTCTCCGGGATATTTCCTGTCCCTGAAAGGATATCCTGCCTCCGGCCGGGCGCACCAGGCCGGCCACCGTCCGCAGGGTCGTGCTTTTTCCGGCCCCATTGGCCCCGATCAGGGTGACGATGCGACCCTGGGGAACCTGGAAGGAAATGCCCTTTCAGGGCTTCTATACCCTGATATCGCACCTGAAGATCAGCGACTTCGAGCATGGGTGTTGATTCATACCTTCTATAATTAAAAAACATTGAACATCGAACATTCAACATCGAACGTCCAACCTCGAATAAAAAACAACGACATTCGATGTTCGATGTTGGACGTTCGATGTTCGATGTTCATCTTTATTTTCGCCCTAAAACTCTTATTCCGGCTGCTCTTTTTCTTCTTCCCCAGATAGGCTTCGATCACCCGGGGGTCATGCTGAATTTGCTGGGGCGTTCCCTCGGCGATCGTGGCCCCGTAATCCAGCACCTTCACCAAATCGCAGAGCCCGGCCACAAATCGCATATCGTGTTCAATCACCAGGACGGACAGGTTAAAGTCACGACGGATTTGGCGGATAAGATCCATCAGCGCTACGGTTTCCCGAGGATTCATGCCGGCGGCCGGTTCATCCAGCAGCAAAAGCTGCGGCCGGGTAGCCAGGGCCCGGCCGATCTCCAGCTTCCGCTGCTGGCCGTAGGTCAGGGAATGGGCCGGGGCCTCCGCCTTTTCCGCCAGTCCCATCCTTTCCAGGATACTCCGCGCCTGGCACTGCATGGATCCCTCTTCCCGCCGATAGCGGGGCATTTGGAAAACCGCCCCCCAGAAAGAGGATCGCAGGCGGCCGTGAAAAGCCATCAGAACGTTTTCCAGCACGGTCATCTCCGGCAGCAGCCGGATGTTCTGAAAAGTGCGGCCTATGCCCTCTCGGCAAACGGCGTGGGGCGGCCACCCGGTAATCTCCCGTCCGTTAAAACGGACCCGCCCGTCCCGGGGTTTCAACACGCCGGTAATCAGATTGAAAACCGTTGTCTTTCCGGCCCCGTTCGGTCCGATCAGCCCCATGATCATCCCCGGCCCAACCTGCCAGGAAAAATCGTTGACGGCCATCAGCCCTTCAAAGAAAAGCGTCAGGTGACTGATCTCCAGCAGGGTCATGACTTTCGGCCCAACACCTTGTTCCAGGAAAATTCCCTCCGGCCCATAAGGCCCTCCCGAGCGAAGAGAATGACCACCAGTAGAATAATGGAGAAAAGGACCATGCGCATGCCGGGAATTCCCGGCACTTCCCAGGGTCCGAGGTGCGTCGGCTCTTCCACCCAGCGGAGCCATTCCCCGCCCCAGGTGATCAGGGCCGCGGCGATAACCGATCCGGTGATGCTCCCCATTCCCCCTACCACAATCATGATCAGGAGGTTAAAGGTCAGGAAGAAGGAAAACAGGGTGGGTGAAATGGTGGTGATGAGGTGGGCCAAGAGTCCACCGCCCAGGCCGCCGAAAAAGGCGCTGATAATAAAGGCCAGCATCTTGTGCCAGAAGACATTGATTCCCATGGCCGCCGCCGCCAGCTCGTCCTGGCGGACGGCCTTCAGCGCCCGGCCGTAGCTGCCCCTAACCAGCCGGGCCACGAAAAAAACGGTCAGGATCGCCACCCCCCAGGACCACCACAGATTGGTATAGGGGGAGAGCCCCTTGAGGCCCAAAGGCCCGTTGGTAACCGACTGGAGGTTGTTGGCCGCTACCCGGACCACTTCCCCGAATCCCAGGGTCACGATGGCCAGATAATCCCCTCTGACCCGGAAGACGGGAAACCCGATCAGAAATCCAAAGAGGGCCGCCACCAACCCCCCCGCCAGCAGGGCCAGGGGAAAAGGCAGGCTTATCTGATCGAGTGGTCCGATCAAGGGCACGAGGATAAAAGAAATCCTTTTTTCCTCCGGGGTCATGGTCAGCAGGGCGGCGGTGTACGCCCCTAGGGCGATGAAGGCGTTGGGGGCCAGGGAAAACTGCCCGGTGACCCCATTGACCAGGTTGTAACTCACGGCCAGTGAAATAAAGATGCCCACCAGGTTCAGGATCCGGATCTGGTACTCCGAACCGTACCGGCTGAAAATAAACAGGACGGTCAGCAGGGCCAGCACGCTCAACAGGGTCAAAGCGATATCCCGTCGGGAGGAGCCCAATGATCGCCTCTAACCGGCCAACTTTTCGCCGAAAAGGCCCGTCGGCCTGAAAAGGAGAATGATAATCAAAAGGACAAAGGCCAGGGCATCCCGGTAACCCGCCAGGGAAGGCAGCCAAGCGACCAGAAGTATTTCCAGGATTCCCAGAATCAGTCCTCCGGCCACGGCGCCGAACACATTCCCGATTCCCCCCAGGACCGCCGCTACAAAAGCCTTCAGGCCCGGGATAATCCCCATCAGGGGATTGATCTGGGGATATTTCATGGCCCAGAGAATCCCCCCGGCCGCCGCCAGGGCCGAACCCAGCGCAAAGGTGAGGCTGATGACCCGGTTCACCGAAACGCCCATCAGCGCAACGGTCTCCATATCCCGGGAAACCGCCCGCATGGCCAGACCGATCCGGGTCTTATAGATGATCATGAAAACCAGGGCCAGGATGACCAGGGTGATGGCCAGGGTCCAGAGGCTCAGGCTGAGTATCCGGACCCCGCCCCACTCCATGATTTCCCCCAGCACGGGCGGTCGGTAAAACGCTTTGGGCCGGCCGCCGAAGACCACCAAACCCAAATTCTCCAGCAGGAAGGAAACGCCGATGGCCGCGATCAGGGCTGAAATCCGGGGGGCACTGCGGACGGGCAGATAGGCCCCTCGGTCGATGGCCACTCCCAACATCGCGGTCAGCAACAGGGCGACCAGGGCGGCCAGCCACCAGGGCAGAGCAAACTGCGCCACCCCGAAATAGGCGAAGTAGGTGGCAACCATTAAGACGTCGCCGTGGGCGAAATTGATCAGACGCAGTATCCCATACACCAGCGTATACCCAATGGCGATCAGGGCATAGAGACAGCCCAGGTTGAGGCCGTTGATGACCTGCTGCACCATCACCGCTCCAGTCATGACCGCTCTTTGGAGAGGATCCACATGATCTCCCCGCCCAAGACAAATAACAGGCAGGAATAATAGATCCAGACAATAAAAACGACTATCAGGCCCAATGATCCGTACACCGCGGCAAAGGAATTGATAAAATTCATATAAATACGAAAAAGGTATTTGGCTATCTCCCACAGACCGGCGATGAGCAGGGCCGAAAGAAAGGCGGCCCGGGTGGATGGTCTTCGCGTGGGCAAAAAACGGTACAGGATAAAAAACATCAACACCGAAAAAAAATAAGCCACCAGGATGCCGGCCGTCCAGCCCCACCACTTCAGGTCCAACAAGGGCGGCAGCCCCAGCTTAACCGGAATCGTCCGGATCAGGTCAAAAATGCCGCTCAAGAGAATGGACAGGAGGAAGAGGATTCCAGTAATCAACACATAGAGCAGATCATGGAGTTTCTCCCGCAGATATCCATGATGGGAGATGATCTCCAGGGTCTTGTTCAGGACGGTTCGACTGGAACCGAAAAGCCGCATAGCCGTCCAGATCAATCCCAAAAAACCCACTAACCCGACAATCTGGCGGTCCTTGACCAGGTTCAGGATATTGCTGGTCAATTTAGAGGAGGCCTGGGGAAGCATCCGAACCAGATAGGTTCGGACATAATTCAGAATCTCCTGGGAGGAATGGAGAAAAAAACCCAGTAAAGAGAGGACGACCAAGATCAAAGGGATAAAGCAGATCAGGAAGTCGAAGGCCAGACCGGAAGCTAAGAAGAAGACATTATCCTCATCCAGTTTTTGAAACCAGCCCCGCGATTTTCGGGGCGAACGTGTTTTTGATCTCATGGGGCCGCTTTTTTACCCACGGCTTCAATTTTTTCCCCGGCCTTTTCAATGCGCTCCATCGACCTTTCGGTTTTTTTCGAGGCCTCTTCCAAGCGCCGGAGGGTCTCCCGATTTTTTCGCTCCATCTCTGAAAGTCGTCGCTCGGCTTCCTCCATTTTTCGGATCAAGGCTTCCATTTTTTTAGTTTCTTCCGTTGGGTCGCCCGGTTTCCCCACTGACTCGGTTTGAGTCCTTTTGGCCGGGTCCTCATATCCGCTGATAACCTGCTTGGACGACAGGCAGCCGCTGAACATCATCAAGAACCCAAACCCGGCAGTAATTCCCGCTCCGATCCTTTTGTCCATACGTCTATCCTTAGTCTGGTAACTAGTTAATAATTAACAATTAATTATTGATTATTAATAATTTGTCTTTTCGTAAGGTAGGTTTGAATCCGGCCCCACGAAAGTCCGAGAGTAGGGGAGGGGTTAATCCCCTCCCGCACCCAAGACGACAACACGAAATCTGAATCCTTGATTCCCGCACTCGGGAGGGGATTAACCCCTCCCCTACGAAACAACGAATCGAGAAAATAATGTCAAGCTTCGATGCGCCCCCCAAGGCCGGGGAACTACAGGGTGCCGATCAGATCAACTGATCGACGGTTCCAGATCACCCAAGGGGCAATCCCCGCAAAGCGGCGCCTTTTTCCTGCAGTAGGTCTTGCCCGTCCGGACAATGAGGGCATGGAATTCATTGAACAAGGGGACCTCCTCCGGCAGGCCCTCCATAAAAAAAGAACGCAAGCCCTCGTAGTCGGATTCCTCAGGAACCAATCGGTGGCGGGAAAAGATCCGATGGGTGTAGGTATCTACCACAAAAGTAGGCTTCCCCAGGGCGTATAATAAGATACTGTCCGCCGTTTCCGGTCCAACACCCCGAATACCCAACAGTTGATCCCGCAACTTTTCCAGGGGCTGCTCAACCATGGCCCCGATTTGGCCGTGATAACCCTCTTGGAGAAAATGAAAAAAATTTTGGAGGCGCCGGGCCTTAATCCGATAATATCCGGCCGGACGGATCCACTCGGCCAATTGCGTTTCCTCAATTCGCAGGAGCCGTTCAACGGACAGGGCACCCTCCTCCTTCAGCCGGACCAAAGCCA
Organism: uncultured delta proteobacterium; assembly: GCA_963746605.1. Taxonomy (GTDB): domain Bacteria; phylum Desulfobacterota; class RBG-13-43-22; order RBG-13-43-22; family RBG-13-43-22; genus CAVQSS01. The sequence continues at coordinate 115,299 of CAVVCH010000061.1, read as the reverse complement.
GCTCCACATTACGCCAGGAGGTATTTTGGGTGAGAATGGCCCCGACAATGATCTCCAACGGCGTTTCCCCCGGCCACCAGCCGCTGGGCCCTAGGGAAGAAAGGAGGCGTTCATAGATCGTCAGCAATTGGGATCGCGTAACCGGCGGCATGTTTCTTATTATAACAAAGCTCCCTGAAATTAACAACACGCCTTACCCGGAAGAGAACTAACCAAAAATGTCTCCATGTAGATTTTGAGCCTTCGGGTTTCTTCCGGATTCTAGGGTTCCCTCACCGGACACCTTTTGCGGTTTGCTTTGCCCCCTTGACGAATTGGGGAAAATAGCCTAAAGTTCACCCTACCTTACGGAGGAATCAGGGTTCTCGGGATGACGGCCAAAGATTCACGACTGCGCAAGATACGAAATATCGGTATTATGGCCCACATCGATGCCGGCAAAACCACTTTGACCGAACGCATCCTCTATTATACGGGGAAATCCTACAAAATCGGGGAGGTCCACGACGGGGAAGCGGTCATGGACTGGATGCCCGAAGAACAGGAACGGGGCATCACCATCACTTCGGCCGTGACCACCTGCCATTGGTTGAACCAGACCATCAACATTATCGACACCCCCGGCCATGTAGATTTCACCATAGAGGTGGAGCGGTCCTTGCGTATTCTGGACGGGGCGGTGGCCGTTTTCTGCGCCGTCGGAGGGGTGGAACCCCAGTCGGAGACCGTCTGGCACCAGGCGGACAAGTACCATGTGCCGCGAATCGCTTTTATCAACAAACTCGACCGGGTAGGCGCTGATTTTCAGGGGACCGTTTCGCAAATCAAGGATAAATTGGGGGCCCAGCCCGTAATCCTGCACCTGCCCTGGGGAAAGGAAGAAAATTTCCAGGGGACCATCGATTTGCTCAATTTTGTAGCCCTCAAGTGGAACGAGGACTCAATGGGGGCCGAGTTTGATGTGCAGCCCATCCCGCCGGAACTGCAGGCGGAGGCGGCTTTGTACCGGGAAAAATTATTGGAAATATTGGCCGACCAGGATGAAGCCCTCCTGGAGCGCTATCTGGGGGGCGAAACCATAGATGCGGAATCCTTGTTTCCGGTGATTCGTAAGGCAACCATCGAATTAAAAATCGTTCCGGTCTACTGCGGGGCCGCCTTAAGGAACAAAGGCGTTCAGCCGCTCCTGGACGGCATTGTACATTTTCTTCCGCATCCTCTGGATATTCCGCCGGTGAGCGGTCAGAATCCAAACACCAAGACCCTGGAAAACCGTCCCGCCCGGGACGACGCCCCTTTTGCCGGGCTGGCCTTTAAAATCAGCATGGACCAGGGACGGAAGCTCACCTACCTGCGGATCTATTCCGGCATCCTGAATGTGGGCCAGGAAGTCTACAGCCCCCTGAAGAAAACCCGTGAGCGGGTGGCCCGCATACTGCGCATGCATGCCAACAAACGGGAACGGATTGAACAGGCCCGGGCCGGGGACATCATCGGGATTATCGGTTTAAAAAGCTCCACAACCGGCGATACCTTGACCGATCCCGAACACCCCATCATCCTGGAAGCCATTGATGTCTATGAACCGGTCCTCTCTCTGGCCATCGAACCTAAGACCTCCGGCCAGCAGGATAAGATCCTCGACGTGCTGGGGAAAATGGCAGAGGAAGATCCCACCTTTCACTTTCGACTGGACGAGGATTCCGGCCAGACGGTCATCTCCGGCATGGGGGAACTGCACCTGGAGGTGTTGGTTCACCGATTGGAAAGGGAATATAACCTGGCGGTCAACATCGGGAAACCCCAAGTGGTCTACCGGGAAACTATCCGGCAAGCCGCCGAGGTGGAGGAGGTCTTTGATCGGGAACTGGGAGGTGTCCATCATCAGGCCCGGATCAACCTCCAATTGATCCCCAGTCCTCGCGGGGAAGGAAACCTTTTTATGAACCTGGTCCCGGAGGAAACGGTCCCCGTCACCATCATTGAAGCCATCGAATCGGCCGTGAAAGAATCCTGCACCTCCGGGGTACTTCAGGGATACCCGGTAGTCGATGTCAAGGTCATACTGACCAAGGCCCAGACTACGGAAAGCCAATTTTCGGAGATGGCCTTTCGGGTGGCGGCCGCCATGGCCTTCCGTAACGGCTGTCAAAAAGCGCAACCGGTACTCCTGGAACCGGTCATGCAACTGGAAATCATCGTGCCCGATGAATTCCTGGGAGAGGTGATCGGGGACTTAAACAGCCGTAAAGGAAAAATCGAAAAAATTACCTCCCGCAAAAAAATCCAACAGGTCCGGGCCATGGCCCCGCTTTCAATGATGTTCGGCTACTCAACGGCTCTGCGGTCGGCCAGCCAGGGTCGGGCCACCTTTACCATGCACTTTTCGCATTACAGCCCGGTGTCTTCGGTTTCCGCCGGCGGGTCGGGCAGAATGTAACAAAAGGGAACATATGGAACCAACAGAATCAAAAGACCTGCCAAAGGAAGTGGAAGCGGAAGGTCCAGGGGATTCACTCCCGGCCCCTTCCAATGAACAACCGGAAGAAACCAGTTTTGCGGAACTCTTCGAATCCCGCCCCGCCATGTCGTCACGGAAAAAACTTCAACCCGGGGACACGGTTCAAGGTCAGGTCGTCCTGATCACCAAAGATACGGTGTTTATCGATTTTGGCTACAAAGCCGAGGGTTGGGCATCGATCGAGGATTTTGTGGACGCCGAGGGCCGGTCCACTATCGCCGTCGGCTCTGAGGTTTCCCTCACCGTGATCGGCTTTACTCCCTCGGGAGTCCACCTGGGGACCAGCCTGCGGAAAGCGCTCGGTACGCCCGGCAAGGAGTTGCTCCAAAGGGCCTACGAGGCCGACCTTCCGATAGAAGGGATGGTCCTTAAGGTCAACAAGGGGGGACTGGAAGTAGAAGTTGGCGGAGCCCGGGCCTTTTGCCCCCTTTCCCAGATTGACCTTCATTATTGCGAAAATCCGGAAGCCCTGGTGGGGACCAATCAAAAATTCCAGGTGCTGCGCATTGAGGAGGAAGGACGGAACGTACTCCTCTCCCGCCGGGCCGTGCTGCAGGCCGAACGGGAAACCCAGGCCGCCAAGGTGAGAGAAACCCTGGCCATCGGGGCGATTCTGGACGGCACGATAACCCGGCTAACCCCCTTCGGCGCCTTTGTAGATCTGGGCGGCCTGGAGGGATTGCTGCACATTTCCGAAATTTCGAGGCAGCAGGTAGCCGATCCCGCCGACCGCCTCGAAACCGGACAGTCGGTTAGGGTCCAAGTCCTGCGACTGGAGCAAGGGGAAAAAGGGGAGGAACGAATCAGTTTATCTATGAAATCCCTGGAACCCGATCCCTGGCTGGAAGAACTCCCCTTTCAGGAGGGGGAACTGGTTTCCGGTCAAATCCGCCATTTAACACCCTACGGGGCCTTTGTGGAGTTGATTTCGGGCCTCGAAGGATTGATTCATATCTCGGAGATATCCCATCGTCGCATTACTCATCCGAAGCAGGTGCTCAGCACCGGGGAAATCGTAACCGTCATGATCCTGGAGATCGACCGGGACCGCCAACGGGTATCCCTGTCTCTGAAGGCGGCCACTTCACCGGCGGAGCACCTGGACAGCGAAGTTTCCGAAACCCGTACCGGGGATGTGATCCGTCGTGGTCGGCGGTCGGATGAGTCAGAGCTCGTGGATTCGGATTCATCCTCCCGGTCTTCCGCCGAAGCCGGAATTCAGGAGGACAGCCCGGCCCCCGCCGTTCCGGCTTCCCCTTTGAAGCCCCGAATAGGTTTGATCACCCGAGGCGTCATCAGCAGCATCAAACCCTACGGCCTCTTTCTGGATCTGCCGGAATTGGGGTCCCGGGTTCGCGGCCTGCTTCATCAAAGCAACCTGGCCGCTTACGGAGGCGCCTCTTCTCTAAGGGGACTAAAAGAAGGGGGAGAAATGGAAGTGGAAATTATTAAAATAGATGAGCAGGGCCGGATCTCCCTGTCTCAGCAGTCGGTCATAGAAAGCCGAGAACGGTCCGAATTGAAACACTACCTGGGGCAGGATAAAGGATCCGGCGCCCTGGGGACCATGGCCGATCTTTTTAAGAAATCTAATAAACCGGATTAACCCCCAAGCCTTGTTTTTCATAACAAACGAACGTCGAACATCGAACATCCAACGCCCAACCTCGAATGAAAAGCAAACCTCTTTTGCCGAACAGGGGACCCTTATTTTTGCCTTTTCATCTTTTCCCATTGAACATTCGATGTTGGAAATTCGATGTTCGATGCTTCGTCTAAACCCCCATGCCCGGGGCGGGCACTCCGGCATGAAATAGGGGACATAATCCCTAACTGTCATTTCGTATTAAGGAAGCCGCCCATGACCCTGATGGAATTCTCCATAATCCCCCTGGACCAGGGCTCCAGCTTCAGCGCCCCTGTGGCTCAGGTGCTGACATTGGTGGCCGAAAGCGGTCTGGATTATCAGTTGACCCCCATGGGTACAATCGTCGAAGGGGAATGGGATGACCTCTGGTCGCTTCTGACCCGTTGTTTCCGCACCCTGGAGAAAGACTCCGACCGGATCAGCCTGCAGGTAAAATTCGACTACCGGAAGGGTCCCGGCGGAAGGATCAAGAGTAAAGTCCGCAGCGTGGAACTAAAAGCCGGAAGGCATCTGAGGACCTCCGCTCGCTGAACTTCTTATGTCTAACACCCTGTCCCGACAGTCTTAAAGCGGTCTTTGTTCCGAAATTCACTTAACTCCTCCTGTTTTGGATTTCCCCCTTTTGGCGATTGAAACCCGCGGTAGGGCTCAAAAGAAACACATGCTCTATAAGTACATAATTTAGTTAAAGTAATTTCCCTCGAAACTCAAAACAATTTCTCCCGCAGAAAAGTGATTATCTATTGACAGGGGATCATATTTTGAGTAATAAAAAGAGACTTTGCGTTAAAGTGAAATTGCCAGCTCTTTAAAAATCACCCTTTACTCTCGAGGAGGTCGTCATGACGTTTACTTCTTTTGTCGAAGGACCCCTGTTATGGATCGCCTTTTTAACCTTCCTGATCGGCAGCGCCTTGCGCTTACTCTTTTTCATCACCTTGAGTACAAAAAAAGACAAACCTGTTTATCGCTTTTTTAGCTTTAAATGGATGAGCCTTTCCATCCTTCGTTGGTTACTCCCTCTAAATGTGGATCTCAAAAAAACTCCCGTCTTTACCATTCTGGGCTACGTCTTCCACATTTGCCTCCTGGCGGTTCCCATCTTTTTCAGCGCCCATGTCACCCTCTGGCAGGAAAGCCGCTTTGGGTGGAGTTGGTGGCAAATGCCGGACAACTGGGCGGATTGGATGACCCTGGTTTTGATCGCCATCACCATCTTCTTTATCGTCCGACGAGTGGTCTTGGCCGAAGTCCGGATCATCACCACCGCTTCGGATTACCTCCTTTTAGTCGTCTGCGCCCTGCCCTTTATCACCGGCTACATCAACACCCACCCGGACGGCAGTGCCTACGCCTGGGTGACCTCGGCCCTGCCTTTCTATGGACAGTATACGACCATAATCCACATCTTGACCGGCGAGCTGATGTTGATTCTGGTCCCTTTCTCCAAATTGTCCCACTGGATCCTGTTCTTTGTTTCCCGCTCGGTCATCGGCATTGAATTCGGGCGAAGAAACTATTCCGTTTAACCCTAGCCAAAAATATTTGAAATATTTTTGGCTGAACCCATTATGGAGGGATACGAATATGGCTGAAGCCCAAAAGGAACCAATGATCATCAACCCGGAATCCATTCGCCAGGCGGTAGACGCCCGGTTGAATGCCCGACTCAAGATGTGGATGCGGATCTGCGCTCACTGCGGCCTTTGTGCGGATACCTGCCACTTCTATACCGCCAAAAACAAAGATCCCCGGATGGTACCCTCTTTCAAGGCCCAGAAATTAAAAAAACTGGTTAAGAAAAAAGGCCAGGTCGATGAAGCCTTCATGCAGGAACTCTACGACACGGCCTACGGGGAATGCACCCTCTGCCGCCGCTGTACCCTCTATTGCCCCTTTGGGATCGATATGGCCATGATGGTGGCTACGCTCCGGGGCATATTGACCTCTCAGGGAATGACCCCGGAGGGGTTAAAGGCCGCCATCGCGAACTACCTGGAAACCGGCAACCAGATGGCGGTATCCGAAGAGGACTGGGTGGAGACCCTGAAATGGATGGAGGAGGAACTGCAGGAGGAACTGCCCGGCGCCACCATCCCCATCGATAAGAAGGGCGCCAATATTATGTACACCGTCAATGCCCGGGAGCCTAAATATTATCCCCAGGATATTCAGTTGGCGGCCAAGATCTTTCATGTGGTCGGCGAGGACTGGACCTTTCCCAGTAAGCCGGGCTGGGATGACACCAACCTGGCCATGTTTGCCGGGGATATCAAGACAGCCGGTTACATCGTCAAATTGATTAAAGACGCCGCGGAGGAGCTACAGGTCAAACGCGTCGTCATCACCGAGTGAGGCCACGCACTCCGGGCCGTTCAGTTTGAAGGGCCGATCTGGTTGAATGAAGATTATAAGTTCGAGGTCGTTCACAGTATAAAACTCTTTGCCGAATATATCCGCGACGGCCGGCTGAAATTTACCCGAAAGCTCACGGAACCGATTACCTATCAGGATCCCTGCAATGTTTCGCGAAGCGGCGGTCTCGCCGAAGAGGCTCGATATATTATCAGCCACATCGCGGAAGATTTCCGAGAAATGACCCCCCATGGGAACGAAGCTTACTGCTGCTCCGGTGGCGGGGGAGCCATCCCCATGGGGTCCCCCTTCAAAAAGCGCCGCATGGAGGCCGGTAAAGTGAAGGCCGACCAAATCAAGGCCACGGGGGCCAAGATCGTCATCTGCCCCTGCCACAACTGCTATGACCAGTGCCGTGATTTGGGAAAAGAATACGATCTGGGGATCAAGATCATGTCCTTCAAAGAAATTTTCGAGGAGATCATGTACATCCCTGAGGAACTGAAGGCCAAGGTAGAAGAAGAAACGGAAGAGGCCGAGGGTAAAGAGGCGGAAGAATAATCTACCTGCCCGCCGGATTCCCCGCCTAGGAAATAACAACTAAAAAGGCGCAACCTCTTATAGGTTTGCGCCTTTTTAGCTGTTTACATGCGTAATACGAAAATGGCCCCCCTGGCCTTTCAACAGATTGTGTAGGGTTTATCCCTAAATGTTGTAGCACAGCCTCCCTCGGCTGTGTCCCTGACGGGGAAAGCGTGACCCGGCCGATTTCCGTACCAGTGCGCTCACAGCCCTTCAATGTGTCTAACGTATTGACATTAAAGGTACTTCCCGTCCCCGGGGCCTTTGAGCCCGGGCGCAATAAGTTGACAAGCCTTCTGCTTTCGGTTAGCATTTTACGAAATTCTCAGACTCATCAATCGAATAACTTTTTTACCAGAGGAGATTGCCATGTCCATTAAGGTCGCTATAAATGGTTTTGGAAGGATTGGAAGGCTGGTTTTTCGGGCGGGTTTTAAGAGCAACGCCGTTGAATTCGTGGCCGTCAATGATCTGGCCGATGCCAGAACAATGGCCCACCTCTTGAAATACGATTCGGTCCACGGGGTCCTGAATGCGGAAGTCAAGGCCGGTGAGAATGCTATTTGGGTGGACGGGAAGGAAATCAAGACCTTCGCCATGAAGGATCCGTCCGCCCTGCCCTGGAAGGCTCTGGGGGTCGATGTGGTCCTGGAGAGCACCGGCAAATTTACCGATCGGGCGGGCGCCGAAAAACACCTCCTGGCCGGGGCCAAAAAGGTCGTCATTTCCGCGCCGGCCAAAAACCCGGACGTGACGGTAGTTTTTGGAATAAACCAGGAGGAGTACGACAAAACCAGGCACCACATCATCTCCATGGGTTCCTGCACCACCAACTGTCTGGCCCCGATCGTTAAGATACTCCAGCGGGAGTTCGGCGTCGAATACGGTCTGATGACCACGATCCATGCCTATACCAACGATCAGGTGATCCAGGATGAACCCCATAAGGACCTGCGGAGATCCCGGGCGGCCGCCCTTTCCATGATCCCCACCACCACCGGAGCAGCCAAGGCGATCGCGGAAGTCATCCCGGAGATGAAAGGAAAATTGGACGGCCTTTCCGTCAGGGTACCCGTACCGAACGTCTCCCTGGTCGACTTCGTGGCCACTTTGTCGAAGGCTACCGGCAAGGACGAGGTGAATGCCAAGTTCAGGGAATACGCCGCCGGCCCCCTGAAGGGCATACTCCGCTGTTCCGAGGAAGAACTGGTGTCCCTGGATTTTAACGGGGACCCCCATTCCTCGATCGTGGACCTGCCCAACACCCACGTATTGGGCGGCAGAATGGTTAAAGTCCTCTCCTGGTATGACAATGAATGGGGCTTTTCCAATCGGATGCTGGAACTGTTGTCGTTTATCATGAAGTAACTATTTCTTGGAAATTCGAAATCCGTATCGAAACATTTTGGTCATTTGAATTTTGAACATTCTTTATTGTTTCGGATTTCGTGCTTCGAATTTCGAATTTAAAAATATTCCCCTAACCAAATAGAGCCTTAAAAATTTTATGCCCACCACTGAGAACACATTTGTATCGACTGCCCTGCAGGCCAACCTGGAGCGAACCGCGGCTACGGTGGAAATCCCCGAAAAATACCGGGTCCTGCTCGATATCACCCGGGAGCACTACGGCGTTTTCAAACGCACCCAGGATCTCCTGACGGAAATGAATCATCCTTTCGTGAACTGGGAGATCGTCTTGAAGCAACTGCGCACCCTCTCCCTGGGCGACTTCCATGACTTTAACCGCCATGAAAAAGGGCTGGAAGCGCTGGAAACCTTCGTCGGGATTTACCTCGGGGTGATCCGATCGCCCGCCGGGGAAGAAACCCGGGAAACAGCCCTCCGGTACCTCTTTGATTTTCTGGATCTGATCCTGTCCAAGAGCGGCGGGTCGATCGAACGGAATCAAACCCTCTTCCCCGCTCTGATCCATAGCCTCCTCGATTTATCCCGACAGGAGCCTTCCCTCTTCCGGAAAAGTTCGACGTACGGAAAAAAGCTCCTCCAAACGGCCCGGGAGCAGTCGTTTTCATTCGACGGCCTTCCCCTGACACATTTTCTTCGTCAGGTCTTCCAGGCAACCTACACCTTCTGGCTGGAACAACCCGATCCCCGGGATTGGTTCAATCGGGAAGGAGAAGAGGCTTCCGCCATCTTCGGCTATGACGCGCTTGTCCGGCCCCTGACGCATGGATCGATGGCCGCCCTGCTGGAAGAGTTGAAATCGCTCCCGGCCGGGAACGGTCCGGAGACCGGCGCGGGAACGGAACGTTACCTGAACCGGCCCGATTACGCCCAAATTGTCGAGGGCTATCTGTTGGTGGCCGACGAACTGGAACGGTCCGGCCTCTATGCCGGCCGGGAATACCTGGTCAAACTGGATTTCCTCTTCCATATCATCAATGTCCCGGCCCTGGCCGATATCCACGGCCGCACCCTGATTGAAATCAATCGCTGCCTGGCCTTGGTGTTCCGGGAAAAGACCCCGGAGACCCTGAACGATTTTGTTCAAAACGTATTCCAGCTCCTGAAAAAGTGCGCTACCTGTTATCAGTACCGCAGCACCGTCCTGAATTGCATTACCACCGTGGCCCGAGAGGTCTTCAAACTGAACTATCACCCGCTGGCGGACGCCTTTATTGAGGAATTGATCGGCTTCGGGTTTCAACATCCGCAGCTTGCTGGCGCCAATATGGACTGGCAGATCCGGGTCAACCCGGCCCACATCGAAAACATCCGCTCCTGGCTGGAAATCATCGCCCTCAAACCGCGCTGGACCCGCCGGTTGCTCTCGGCCCTGATCATTAACCTGAAGCTGGGAGGAGTCTTCGTCCGAGACACGGACCTGCTCCAGAAGAACATCTCGGCCCTGCTCAACGCCCCTATCGGCCCGGCCTTCAATCTGGTCAAGCAACTGCTGCGGCTGTTCCCCATCTACTTCAGCGAAATCGGAGCCGAAGGGGAGCTTCGGGAGATATCCACCGAGGTGGACGAGATCGCCTTCCGTCAGGATCCGGTCGTCCATTTCCTCCGCAAACAATCGCACGTGGAGAGCAACAGCCTCTTGGTCTCCTTCCTCGAAGACGCCTTCCGCTACTGGGCCACCGGGAATAAGTCCTTTCTCCGGGTCCATCTCCCGGAGGAGGTCTATGCCCAGACCCCCGAAGGAGCCCGGGAGACGCGCGGGCTGCAGACGATCTTCCAAACACTGCTGGAAAAGCTGCGCTCCGATCCCCAGGGTTTCCTGGATTGGGATGGTCCCCGGATAGCCAAAGAGATCCAGGGAGTGGCCGACACCCCGGAGAAGGACCGGGAGCGGGCCAGGCTGCTCATCCGCTTCTATCAATTACTCTATAAGAAATACAACCCGCAGCATATAGATCTATTGAAGGACCTGGAGACTTCCTACCTCTTTGATCCGACAAAAGTCCGGGACCTCCGGCGCCACCTCCAGAACAAGAAACGGGACAAGAGCCTGGCCGTCATCCTGGACTTCCTCGTCCAGTTGAAAGAGGTCATCCTCTCCCCCGAGAAAACCGAGTATGTGGAGAACATTTACCGCAAGCGCCATATTGCCGCCGGCATCCCCTCCATGTACGGTACCTACCGGGAGAAAAAGTTTGAAGCCCTGGGGCTTTCCCTGCGCCTCGAGAGCCTGGCCACCCTTCTTTTTGAAGAACTGATCCAGTCCCTCAATCTGAAATTCATCACCAAAAGCACTTTAGTGCAGATCCACCGCTACCTCTGGCTCTACGTCAAGGCCCTGGACCTGGAAGGGGTGGCCGTCGAGGGGCTTTCGGCCAAGATGAAATATGTCAGCCACGCCCTGGAAATCAAACAGTTCTCCATCGACCAGTATATCGACATCTTCCAGTTCATCTCCAAGAGTATTCAGGATATTATCCGGGAATATTACATCGAGGTGCACCGCCCCAACCTGCCCCTGATCATAGCTCAAATCCTGCAGGAGGACGGCTCCGCCTTCGGCGGGCGGGCCGCGGCCGCCCGGGAGGAAGAACGCTTCTATCAACTCTCCGAGAATTTTATCCGCACGGCCATAGCATCGGCCTTCGGCCTCCAGGTGCTCGATAACTTTATCAACCGGATCCTGCGCACCCTCCAGGCCGAATTGGAAAAATTCAAGGAGAACAAGCAGATTCTGACCCTGGTGATGGCCTATGAGCCGGAAACGGCTATTACTCCCTTGTACCGGCGCGACAAAAAACTGGACAATCAGATCCGCCTCGGCAACAAGGGATATTTTCTCAAAGAGCTGTCCTCCATGGGGTTCCCCGTGCCCCCCGGCTTTGTCCTGACCACCGAGGTCTTCCGCCGGATTGAAGCCCTTCTGGGCTACCAGAACATCCTGGATGATCTGAACGTCCGCATCGTCCGGGAGATCCGGCGTTTGGAAAGGATGGTCGGGCGCCATTTCGGAGACCCCCAGAATCCGCTGCTCTTAAGCGTCCGCAGCGGCGCCACCATCTCCCTGCCGGGCATGATGCAGTCCATCCTGAATGTGGGCATCAACGAACGGATTGCCGAGGGTTTGAGTCGGAAGAAGGGTTTCTCCTGGGCGGCCTGGGATTCCTTCCGGCGGTATCTGCAGAGCTACGGCATGCTGCGGGGCCTGGATCGGAATTTTTTTGACTCCCTGATCAATACCTTCAAACAGCGCTACGGGGTCAGCCGCAAGATCCAGTTCTCCCCGGACCAGATGCGACTGGTCGCCCTGGCCTACAAGCGGGCGCTGGAGGACAAAGGTCTGGAAGTGCCCGAACGGCCTTGGGATCAGCTCCAGGACGCCTTTCTTCGGGTCATCGACTCCTGGAATTCCGAACAGGCCCGCATTTACCGCCGTCAAATGCACCTGTCCGATGAATGGGGAACGGCGGTGATCGTGCAGACCATGATCTTCGGGAATCTAAACAGCCAGTCCGGTTCGGGGGTGATCTTTACCCGGGACCCCAAAAGTTCCGCCGAGGGGATCAACCTCTACGGGGACTTCATTTTCGGGGTCCAGGGAGATGATATCGTTTCCGGCCTGGTGGCCACCTATCCCATCTCGGAAAAACAACGGCTAACGGAAAGGAAGGATACGGCTATTTCCCTGGAGGCCAATTTCCCCGAAATATTTGGGCAACTGCTCCGGCTGTGCGAAATCCTGATCTATGAAAAACGCTTCAATCACCAGGAGATCGAGTTTACCTTTGAGCAGGCCACGCGGGACGGCCTTCATATCCTGCAGACCCGGGAGATGGTCCAGCGGGAAACCACCAAACTGCCGATTTTTAAAGAAACCCAGGATTTGAAAAACAGCCTGCTGGGAAACGGTATCGGGGTGAGTGGGGGGGCCTTATCAGGCCGGGCAGTCTATTCCGAAGAGGAAATCCGACAGTACCGGGAAAGCGAACCGGATACGCCGCTCATCTTGATTCGTCCCGATTCCGTACCCGACGATGTGGGGGTGTTACTTCAGGTAGAGGGGCTCCTGACGGCCAGGGGAGGCAGCACCTCCCATGCCGCAGTCACGATCCCCCAACTCAATAAGGTCGGTGTGGTTGGTTTCACGAAATTAAGCGTCTATGAAACCAAGGGCTACAGTACCGTAGACGGCCAAACCATCCGCAGGGGCGACTTCATTTCCATCGACGGGTGGAGCGGCGCCGTCTACCAGGGCCGACACGAGCGGGAAGCCCAGGAGTCCAACCGGGTGACGTTGTAAAGCAGGTTAACCTGAATAAGATTATTGATTATTAATGGCAATGGCTTAAGTTATCTGCCATTTGGTCTTACTCTTGTCTTGATCTACACCAACTGTTTGTGCACGTAAACGGCCAGATCCCCCAGCCGATTCGTATAGCTCCCGTACTCGTTGTCATACCAGCCGAAAATCTTGGCGTGGACCACCGGAACCTGCAGCGAATTCGCGGGCAGGGAAGGAATGACCTGCGGAGACAAACCCGGGACCCAGGCACAGTCAATGTCGATAAAAGAAGTCCGGGTATGGTTCAGCTGGCCTTCGATCACCACGGCGGCATCCATCCCGATGAGATCGCTGGAGACATTTTGATCCATCGAAAAGACCAGCAGGTTTTCCGGATCCCGCTCCATGGCCTCCTTATAAATCCGGTTGATCGTGTTCGTATCCAGCGTCAGGGGAGACCCGTCCGGGTTCATCTTGCTCTGAAAAGTGACATTCAGGACGATGAGGGACTCCGTGTTGGTGGGGACCCGGATAGAATCGGCCATGAATCCGATGTTCCGGACTTCCGGAATAACATCCGCCAAGGCCACGGCGGCTCCGGTGGAGGTGAGAATGATATTGTTCAGGATGCTTCGATTTTTCCTTAGATCCTTCTCCCCCGCTTTCGGCATGGTATCGAGGACCGCCTGGGTATTGGTTACGGCATGCACCGTGGACATGGAGGCGGTCAGGATCTTGTTGGTGGCCTCGTTTTCTAAAAGGGGTTTGACCATATGAGCCAAACCGGTGGTCGTGCAGGAGGCGGCCGACAATACCTGGTGGGCCTTTTTGTCGAAAGCCGTGTGGTTGATGCCGCAAATAAGCATGATCGCGTCATCCGGAACGGAGAGGGCCTTGTTCTTGATCTTAAAAGGAGAGGAATTGAGAGCGATCCGGGCCCCGGCCGCCAGGTGCCCCCGGAGAGAGCCTCCTTTGTCGTCGGCGGGAACCGTGGGGTCCTTGAATTTACCGGTAGTTTCCACGACCACATCCACTCCGTTATCCCGCCATTTGATATCCGCCGGATTGCGCGACTCCCGGAGAATAGTAACCGGAATACCGTCGATCAGCATTTTACCGGCCTTCTCATCCACGATCTCGATGAAACGCTTGGCCTTGATCCCGTAGAGAAACCGATGCAGCAGCCCGTAGGTGGAATCGGTTTCAATCCGCTGGGCGATGGCCTGCAGGCCCGTGCCCACTTCCCGCCCGGTATTAACCACGATCTCCTGAAAATATTTTCGCCCCAGGTGATGCCAGAGGGTCAGCTTCCCGATTCGGCCTAAACCGTTAATCCCAATGACGGGTTTTTTATTTTCAAACACCTCCACGCGCGCCATGATGCACCCCCTATTCCCTCTAAAAAATAACTGGTTACTTAGTGAACAATCCCTGATTCCCGCTAAAATTACAATCTGCTTAAAAAACCGATTGGATATCTGTCTGCGAAAAATCTGCCCCCTTAAACAAAAGAGGTTCCCCGGAGTACTTGGCCAAGGCGTAAGCGCAGCAATCGCCAATATTAAGGCCGGCAGGATGATTTCCTTTTCCATAAACCCGCCAGGCTGTGCGGGCTATTTCGGACTGGTCCGGGTTCATCGCCACGATTTCTATTTGAGCCCGGTGCAACAGAAGATCCAGTTCACGAGCGCCGGCCTCTCCTTTTTTGGCTTCGATCACGATAGCCGTTTCCAGCCAATTAAACACGCTGATCAGACGTCGGGGATCGGCGGCAATCGCCCTGGCCAATCGCTCCACTTCTTCTTCCAGAAGCAAGAGGGCAACCAATGCGGACGAGTCTATGACCACTATTCCGGAACCCCTCTCGGATCATAGCCCAGTATTCGATCGGGAGTCCGGGGGTCCTGGTCGGGAAGGCGACTGCAGCGTTCAGCGATCTTCATCACTTCAGCGGCAAGATCCATGGCAGCCCTCTTCCCCTGCATCCGTTCCAGGCGGTCTTCTATGGCCCTAATGATGGCCTGAGTAATGGTCTCCCCGCTCTTTGAGGCCAATTCCCTGGCCAGCTTTTCTGCCTTGGGGTTGTGAATACTTAGAGCCATATTAGATCCCATCAGGTTATATATTATTTATTTTTTTATATACTATATAAAGCCAATTTGTCAAACTTAAATCTGATTGAGGCTTTCAGCGGAGATTTTACAAAGATTTGAATGCAGGATTGAAAATCCTGTCCGGCGGCTGGGCGAGGTCGAGAAACTTGCTGTGATAGCCCAGGTGGAAGGGGGGCTGAGTATAAGAGAAGTAAAATCGCCTGGATCGGATGGCCTAAAACTGCACCCAATCTGCACCCTCACAGCACCCTGTAAAAAACGAAACGGCCAAGTTATTGAAAACTTAGCCGTTTCTTTATTTTGGTGCCGAAGGCGGGATTTGAACCCGCACGGAGTTACCCGCCACCCCCTCAAGATGGTGTGTCTACCAGATTCCACCACTTCGGCATTAGGATAGACTTTCTACTTGCCGGCCGGTGCTGCCGGGGCCACCGGAGTAGTCGGAGTGGCGGTCTTGCCGGGTGCCGGCACGGCCGGCGCCGATTGGCGAGCCGGGGCCGTGGAGGAATCGACCACCGAGGACCTGGAGCGGGGGCCGGAGATGAAGGCTAAAATCAAGGAGGTGAGCATGAAGACCACCGCTACTCCCGTGGTTATTTTCCCTAAGAAAGTCGTCGCTCCGGAACTCCCGAAAATAGTCTGGCTTGATCCTCCAAAAGCCGCCCCCATGCTGGCCCCTTTGCCGGTCTGGAGCAATACGATCAGGATCAGCCCGATGCAAACGATAATGTGGATAATAACAATGAATACCGTCATAAGTTTATTTTATGCTCTCCTGAATGATGGCGATAAACGACTCCGCTTTCAAACTGGCTCCGCCGACCAACCCCCCGTCGATATCCGGCTGGGCCAGCAGCCCCCGGGTCGTTTCCGGGGTAACACTTCCACCATACACAATTCTCTTGTCGGATGCAACCCTTTTATCGAACAAGTCGGTCAAAAGCCCCCGGATAAAGGCGTGAACGGCCTGGGCCATTTCCGGGGTGGCCGTCTTCCCGGTCCCTATGGCCCAAACCGGCTCATAGGCGATCACACCGGAAGCCGCCTGTTCAGCGCTAATCCCCTGAAACCCCTCTCGGATCTGCCGGGACAACACGGTTTCCACCAAACCGGCTTCCCGCTCCTCCAGGGTTTCACCGACGCAAAAGACCGGTTGAAGACCGGCCCGGAGGCTGGCTTGGATTTTTTGATTGATGACCGAATCGGTTTCCTTAAACCAGTGACGGCGCTCGGAATGGCCGATGAGCACGTAGCGACACCCCACATCTCTGAGCATATTCGGAGAAATCTCACCCGTATAGGCCCCCTGGTCGGCCCAATGGAGATTTTGGGCCGCTAATTGAATCGAGGTTTCCTTGAGAGCCGCTCCCATCGCCGACAGGGCGGTGAAGGGTGGAGCGACTACCACCTCCACGGAGTCAGCCTGCGGCAGTCCGTCTTTCAAAGACTCAACCAGGGCCAGGGCCTCGCCGATTGTTTTGTGCATCTTCCAGTTGCCGCCAATCCATCTTCGTCGCATCCTTTGCTCCTTATCCCAAGGCCTCGGGGAGACAGGAATCCACCCGTTTCTGGGGTTCCAATACGAATTTTCCTTCCAGGGCTGCCACCCCGGGCAACTGACTGCCCTCGAGTAAGGCTAAAAAGGCCCCCCCTCCGGTGGAGATGTAAGAGATCTTTGAAGACTCCCCTGCTTTGTGAACGGCCACGTCCGTGTCGCCGCCCCCGACGATCGTCAGAGCGTAGGAATTGGCCACGGATTGAACCATGGCCATGGTCCCCCGGGAGAAAGCGTCCATCTCAAAGGCCCCCATGGGTCCGTTCCAAATGATGGTTTTAGCGTTCTGCAGGACTTCGGAATAAAGCAGGGAGGTGGCCGGTCCTATATCCAGGATCATCCAATCCTTGGGAACCTCCTGAACCGGGGTGATCTTGGTCTCGGCCTGAGGGTCCAGGACGGTGGCCACCACGCAATCCACCGGCACATACATCCTGACACCTTTATCCTTGGCTTTGCGCATCAGGCAATTGGCCACACTGACCAGATCCTCTTCGACCAGAGAATTGCCCACGTAATAATTCACGCTTTTCAAGAAGGTATTGGCCATGGCCCCCCCAATGACCATCTTGTCCACATGCTCCAGCAAATTTTCCAAGGCCTCCAATTTGCCGCTGACTTTGGAGCCGCCGATGACCGCGACTAATGGACGGGCCGGGCTCTCCATGGACTGGTGAAAAAATTTCAACTCATCTTTCATCAGAAACCCGGCGGCCACTTCTCGAGCGTATTTGGCTACGGCCACCACCGAAGAGTGGGCCCGGTGGGCCACGGCAAAGGCGTCATTTATATAGATATCGGCTAAGGAGGCCAATTCCTTCCCGAAGGCCTCGTTGTTCTTGCTTTCCTCGGGATGGAAGCGCAGGTTTTCCAAGAGCAGAATGTCTCCGGGTTTCATGGCCGCGATCATTTTTTTCACTTCCGGACCGATGCAATCCGGCGCCAGCTTGACTTCCTTTTGCAACAGCCGGGATAGACGCCGGGCCACCGGAGCCAAGCTCAATTCGGGCACCACCTTGCCTTTCGGTCGTCCCACGTGGGAACAAAGGATGACCTTGGCATTTTCATCCAACGCATAGTTGATGGTCGGCAGAACGCTGCGGATGCGGTTGTCATCGGTAATATTCTGATTTTTATCGAGGGGGACATTCATGTCCACCCGGATCAACAATTTTTTATTCTTGATATCAATCTCGTTGAGGTAGCGCAAGAATTTCTCCTTTTCTAACCAAAAATTAAGAAATTTTTGGTCGGGAGTATAGTAAAAAATCCCTGATAATTAGTCAACTCTTTATGATAGCTTGAAAAATAATAAAATATCTGGTAAAAATTAATAGATTGGTTTTCTTGTTTGAGATGCCTATAGGTAAACCAACGGATAAACTGCAGACATTTTTCCGAGTGAAAGGAGCTCCCCATGTTAGTCAAAAATCGGATGGTTAAAAAATTAATCACCATTGACCGGGACTGCACCGTGGTAGAGGCCCTTTCCTTGATGAAAAAATATTCCGTCCGTCACCTGCCCGTGGTGGATGGCCGGATGCTGGTCGGGCTGATCACCGAAAGTGATCTTAGAGAGGTGATGCTCCCTTCCCTGGTGCGGGACATCCCGGTGGAACAGATCATGATTGAGGACCCGATCACCGTGGCCCCTAACGACTCCCTGGAAGAGGCCGCCCGGATTATCTACCGGGATAAAATCGGGGGACTGCCCGTCCTGGATAAAGGGAAGTTGGTCGGCATTCTCACCACCCCGGATATTTTAGCCGCCTTCATCGAACTCATGGGGGTGTTGCAATCAAGTTCCCGTCTGGACCTTCGCCTGGCCGATCGGCCCAAGGCCTTTGAAGAAGCTTCCGGGATCATTCAAAAGAACGGGGGCGAGATCATCAGCGTCGGGATGATGGGCAAGGGCCAAAGAAAAACGCATTTTTTTCGCCTGGAAAGGGCTCCATTGGATCCGATCATCCGTGCACTGGAGAAAAAAGGGCATCGAGTCCTTTCTTCCATGGAATAAATTCGAATTTTGGATTTAAAGATTGTGGCAGTTTTAAGTGGCTTCGTCTTCCCTTAAAGACCTGATCACGGCCCTCCGGCGCTGGCAGCCCGGGGTCATCGCCTTTTCCGGGGGGGTGGATAGCACGTTGCTGCTGCACCTGGCCCGGGAGTCCTGGGATGGCCCGCCTCTGGCCGTCTGTTTCCTTTCCCCCCTGATGACCGGGGAAGAAAAAAATCGGGTCCAGGAAATAGCCGGATCCCTGGAAATTCCTCTCAAGAAAATTGCAAGCCGGGAATACCTGCTCCCGGAATTTATAGAAAACCCTCCCAACCGCTGTTATTATTGCAAACAATACCGTTTTCGGCTGGCTCGGCGCTTCCTGGAAACCAAAGGGATCCCTTATCTCTTAGACGGGACCAATGCGGACGACCTCGGAGATTATCGGCCGGGACTCCGGGCCAACCGAGAGCTGAAGGTCGTCAGCCCTTTTGCCCTGTTGGGCTGGCGCAAGCAAGATATCCGCCGGGTAAGCCGGCGCTTGGGGCTGTCCACCTGGGACCAGCCTTCGTCCGCCTGCCTGGCCACCCGCATCCCCTTCGGGACCCCGATAAAAAAAGAGGAATTAGCCCGGATTGGGAAGGCCGAAGCAGCCTTACGGTCGCTGGGTTTTAAGGAATGCCGTCTGCGGGTCCACGGACCAATCGCCCGAATAGAGGTCCGGGAAAAGGATTTTCCCAAAGTGATGAATAAGAGGACCAAGGCGACTCTCGAGCGAACCTTGAGGGCCTTGGGGTTCACTTATATCACCCTGGACCTCCAAGGACTCCGCTCCGGTAGTATGAACGCCGTCCTAACCAAAAATTTTTGAATTTTTGTTTCGGATTTCGTGCTTCGAATTTCGAATTTTAGGAAGGAACTTCCCATGGATCTGTTTGACCGCGCCGCCCTCAAAGCCAAAATACAGCAGGGTATGGCGCCGATCAAAAACAAAATTTTAGTTTTGAGCGGGAAAGGCGGGGTGGGGAAAAGCACTGTGGCCGTCCATCTGGCCGTGGCCCTGGCGGACCGGGGGCTGAAAGTGGGTCTCCTCGACGTGGACCTGCATGGGCCAAGTATCCCCCACATGCTGGGGCTGGCCGGCCGAAGGGCGGAAGTCCAAGATGGTGCCCTAATCCCGATTGACTACAGCCCCAATTTGAAAGTCTTCTCCATCCCCTTTATCCTGGAAGGAGCGGATACGGCCGTCATCTGGCGCGGTCCCCGAAAAGGAGGAGCCATTCGCCAATTACTTTCCGATGTGCGGTGGGGTCCACTGGATTACCTGGTCATCGACGCCCCGCCGGGCACGGGGGACGAACCACTGTCGATCGCCCAAACCATCCCCGGAGTCAAGGCCGTGGTAGTGACTACCCCTCAGGTGGTTTCCGTGGAAGATGTGCGGCGGTCGCTGCAGTTTCTAAACAAAGTCAAGCTCCCCATCCTGGGTATCGTTGAGAATATGAGCGTTTTAACCTGCCCCCATTGCGGTCAGGAGATTGCGCTGTTCAAAAAAGGGGGCGGGGAAGTCCTGGCCCGGGAATGGGGCGTGCCTTTCCTCGGCCGGATTCCCCTGGAACCTGAATTGGTGGCTGAGGCGGACAGCGGCCATCCTTTTTTCAAAGGGCATGAAGCCACCGCCGCCGCGCTGGCCTTTAAACAGATGGCCGAGGCGGTTTTTCAGCAGGGCCACCTGCCGGATCAGCGCTATTTCTTGGAAAAATAGATATCGTCCAGGAAGGACTCGGCTGAACTCTGCGTGTGTTGCGTATTGATATAGAAGACGACTCCCCCGGCATTGGGCGGTTCCTGTCCGAAAAGCCTTTTGTAATCCTCGTAGACGTTCCTCTTTTCCGTCACCCATTGATTCAGTTTTTCTTTTCCGGCCTGCAAGACGATGACCCGGGCCTTAGACCAGGCCACGCTGGCGCCTTCCAGCCCCTTGTTTTTAGGATTGCTTTCCCAATAGTAACAGACGAACTCGGTATTCACCTTGGCCGGGAACCGGGGGAAAAGGACATAGACCTGGGCTGCCTGATCGTCCGTGTCTTTCTTCTGAAAATCCCCCTTTTCCGGAAGGTGCGTTACTTTCCATTTCCAATTTAAATAGGGAAAATCTTTGACATCCAGGTCAACCTCTTTTCGAATCCCGAAAGAGGATTTATCGGACTTAAAACGAACGAAAGCGTCCTCCCCTTCCTTCTTCACCTGAAGTTCCGGTTCTCCCGCCTTGACTTCCAAAACCCAGCCTTCCGGCATCCCCTTCTTAACCTTATCCACCGCAAATCGCCCGACCCAATGAATGGAATCTTGGGCAAGGCTCCCCCCTGAAACAATAAGAAACAGTGCGGCCAACACCGCCGTTATCGCTCTTTTCATCGTACCTCCGTTAAACACTCAGGACACAAAGCCAGTATTCACAGGTTGATTTCTCTTATGTTTCTTAACCAGAAACCAATAACCTGAACCAGCCGTGCATTCTATTTCTATATTAATAACTCAAAAATCGTTTTTCTTCAAATACTCTGTTGGCTCTTTCCTGCTCATGATTAAAATATTTTTGATTTTTGCCACCGCAATCAGTAGGATGACCCCATGCCTATCGATTACGATGTAATTATAGCCGGAGCCGGCCCGGCGGGTTCCCAGGCCGCGATTACCCTGAGCCGGGCGGGTCGAAAGGTCTTGGTCCTGGAAAAAAATATTTTCCCTCGTTCTAAACCCTGCGGGGGCTGCCTCTCCAAACGGGTGGAGCGGTTTCTCTCCCGGCCTTTTCTAGATGAAGTCGTGGAGGGGACGATCAACCGGGTCGTCTTCCATTTTTATCCGAACGAACAATGGGAATACGCCTCCGACCAGCCGGCCGCGTACATGGTTCGGCGAGAGCGCTTCGACCTCCTGCTGGCCCGGGAAGCCGCTCAGGCCGGAGCGGAGATTCGGTTTCAAGCCCCCTTAATCTCGTATCAGGAAGACGCTGATTCCATAGAGGCTTTTATTCCCGGCCAACGTTTTCGAGCCCGATTCTTGATCTTAGCTCAGGGAGCCTATGATACCTTGCCCCTTTCCCAACGGTCCAGTCGAAGTTCCCTGACCTATCAGGCCCTGGAAGGCCGGCGGATGGATTCCGATCGAATCGGATCTTGGCCGAAGGATACCGTGGCCATCCATCTGGGTTCCGTGGCCTTCGGTTATGGTTGGGTTTTCCCCTGCGGAGACAGCCTGTCCGTTGGGCTTAGTTTCTGGCCGAAGAAAGAAAAGGACCCCCGATCCGGTATTCGCCGATTTCAAACGGGGTTGTCCGGG
This sequence comes from uncultured delta proteobacterium, assembly GCA_963746605.1. Lineage (GTDB taxonomy): Bacteria > Desulfobacterota > RBG-13-43-22 > RBG-13-43-22 > RBG-13-43-22 > CAVQSS01. Next base: position 93,476 of record CAVVCH010000061.1, on the reverse strand, counting down.
CCCCAGGGTCTCCCGCGCTTGAAAGGGCACCCTATCCCCTGCTTCGACGGCCGGCCAAGGGCCTACTCCCGCGGAAGGGTTCTCTGGGCCGGCGACGCGGCCCGCTTGGTTGAACCTTTTTTGGGGGAAGGCATTTACTATGCCTTGTGGAGCGGCCACCTGGGAGCCCAAACCATCCATCAGGCCCTGGGAAAAGGTCGGCCGGGGCTGGGTGGCTACGATCAGGCCCTGAGCCAAACCATGTTGCCGGAATTCCGCCATGCCTTGCGATTGGCCCGATGGATCCATGGCTGGCCCCGAGTTTTTTGGTGGCTTTTGAAAAGACATCCGGGTATTATGCGTATTTATTTTAAAATCTTGCAAGGGCAGGAAAGCTATGGCAGCTTTTTCCGGGAACTGCAGAAAAGAGTGCGGCGCTACACCGGACTCCACTGGATTATAGGGGAACCACGGCGAAATGTCCCTTCCTAGGTTGTCTTCCCGTTGGGTCTTTTGGATGACGCTTCTGGTCTTAATTGCCGGCTTCCTTTTCCTTACCGTCCATGGCTACCAGGGCATGCGGCAAATCCATCAACTGGCCCAAAAACGCGAGGGTTTGATTCGGGATAACCAGGAATTAAACAGAAAAAATGAAACCCTGTATCGGGAAATCACCCGTTTAAAACAGGACCCCCTTTATTTGGAAGAAGTGGCCCGAAAGGAATTCGGATTGGTCAAACCAAATGAAATCATCTTTTTTATAGACGACGAAAAAAAAAAGGAGGCCCCACCCCATGGCAAATCCCCCGCTCCTGATCATCGCCGGTAAAAACGATCAAGGCACGGAAGAGTTCTCTGTTAAAATTGATCCCTCGATCCCCCTGTTGACGGCCATGATCCGTTTGTTTCGCAGTCAGGGGCAGACCCGGCAGGCGGTGGAAATCTGCCGACTGGGGCTTGATTTTTTTCCCAATCAAAACGAAATTCGACTACTGGGGGCCTTATGCCGGCTGGATCTCGGAGAAACGGAAGGGGCTCTGACTGAGATAAAGACTTTTGCTTCGGGATTTAAACCGCTGTCCCCGATCCTGAAAGACCTGGGGGAATCCCTGAAGGTTCAAGGACAGGAACCCTTATCCGAGTGGGCCGTTCTCATGGCCGGAGTATTGGACAACTTTCCGGAAGATGGCGGACGGGAACAGGCCCTCCCCAGGGAGGAGAAGAGTAAGAATGCTTCGGATTCCCTGGTGGTGCCGACCCTTAAAAAATGGCTGGAACAATTGCAGACGGCCGGTCAGTAGATCGATCTTTTTCACCGTTCGAAACAACTAAACAATGAGTCTATGAATTAAGGAGGATTATTTTAAATCTATGTATTCCACTGCCGACTTTCGCAAAGGGTTGCGAATCGAAATAGAAGGCAAGCCCTACCTGATTGTTGATTTCCAGCATGTCAAACCGGGAAAAGGCGGCGCCTTCGTCCGGACCAAACTAAAGAATTTGATCAACGGGCGGGTGACCGACCAGACCTTTCGGTCCGGTGAAAAAGTGGACCGTCCCGACCTGGAGGAAAAAGATATGCAGTTCCTCTACCGGGAAGGGGATAAGTTCGCTTTTATGGACAATCAGACTTATGATCAGGTGGAACTGACGGCGGAACAAGTGGGCGAACAGGCCCAGTTCCTCCAGGAAAACATTAACGTCAAAATCTTGAATTATCGACAGGAACCCATCGGTCTGGAATTGCCGACCTTTGTGGAATTGACGGTGACCGCCACCGATCCCGGCTTCAAGGGGGACACGGCCAGCGGCGGTAATAAACCGGCCACCCTGGAAACCGGCTTCGTAATCCAAGTCCCGCTGTTTATCGCCGAAGGGGACAAATTGCGGATCGATACCCGGACCGGGGCCTACATCGAACGGGCCAAATGAGCGTCCCCTCCTTGAACTGGAAAGGTCTGCCTTCCTTTTCCGGGACCGGGATCGGGAGCGTTCCCTTCCTTTCCTCTCAGCAGGCCTGCCGGATAATCCTGGATCAGGACTGCCTGATCCCTTTCTGGCCGCAAATGGTCCGGGTGAACGCCCAGGAGGAAATGCTGATTCAATTCAGCCCTCCGCTGCCCTGCCTGCAGCCGGATCTTGCAAATCGAACGGTACGGATCGATCCGTCCTGCAACCGGTCCCAGACCCTGCTGGATTTTTATGAAAAATTCCTGTCCGGGAGCCTGGATTTTTTTGCGTTGCGACCCGACTTCGCCTCCGGCTTTTTTACCCTGATCCAGGAAGTTCAGGCCCGGAATGTCTCCGCCCCTTACCTCAAGGGGCAGATTGTCGGACCGGTGACACTGGGATTGGGTCTGAAGGACGAAAACGACCGCTTTCTGATCCACGATCCCGAATTGATGGATGCGGCGATCAAGGGCCTGGCCTGCCAGGGTCTGAGCCAGATTGAACACATAGCGGCCCTCGGGAAAAAGGCCCTGCTCTTCATCGACGAACCGTCCCTCTCCGGTTACGGCTCGGCCTTTACCCCCTTGTCTCGCTCCGAGGTTTTGGAGATCCTGGGGGAAACCATTCGGTTGATCCGGGAAAAAAGCGACGCTCTGATCGGGCTCCACTGTTGCGGCAATACGGATTGGTCGCTGCTCCTTTCCCTGGATCTCGATGTGATTAACCTCGATGCCTTTGCCTTTGGAGAAGCCTTTCTCCTCTATCCCCGGGAAATCCGAGACTTTCCTCGAACAGGACCGGGCCATTGCCTGGGGAATCGTCCCCACCTCGGATTATTCCGGCCGGGAGACGGCGGAGGCCCTGCTGGAGCGACTGAAGGGTTACTTCGATTCCTTGATCCTTCAGGGGATCGACCCGGACCGGCTGTACTCCCAGGCCCTGCTGACCCCGGCCTGCGGGTTGGGGACCATGGATGAAAAAACAGCGGAGGCGTTATTGCACTTGTTGAACGAGGTCTGTCATCTGGCCCGGAACCGTTATAACACTTAGTCTTCAGTCGTTCACCGGCAATCTTGTCAGGTCACCTGACCCTTTATCTGTCAACCCTGAGCTCTTGAGCTTTGACCCCGAGCCTTTTTTCTGTCATCCTGAGCGAAGCGAAGGATCTCGTTCTTCGGCCTCAGAGTAAACTCTCAGTAAAGGATTCCCCATGAAAAAAATCATTGGCCTTTGTTTGGTTACTTTGCTGGCAACCGCCACCCTTCAGATTCGGCTTTCCCATGACTCGAAAAAGGGCTATTCCTATGTGATCTCCGGCCCGGAACTGGAGGAAGTCATCGAAGCCGACAAGAAGGTGCGGCAATACCTGAAAAGCCAGGCCCCCAAAAAAGCCACGGGCCCGGCACCCACATCCCCGGGAACCAGGCCCGCGCCCAAGCCATAATATAGGAATAACATCTAAAGTGTCATTCCCGCAACGCTTCTGAGCGGGAATCCAGGCTTTTCTTAAAGAACAGTGGATCCCCGATAAAGGCCCATTGCTCGCATCGTTTATTGGTCCACTTTGATTTCAATCCGCCGGGGTTTCGCCTTCTCCACTTTGGGCAGCACCAGCGTTAAAACCCCGTTTTTCAATTGGGCGGTGATCTTGGACTGATCGATCACTTCCCCCAAAGCAAACTGCCGAGAATAATTTCCGGTTTCATATTCCTTCAGCAAGACCCTTTCCCGGTCGCCTCCCGAGTCTAAAACCTCCCCGTTAAGGGTAAGTTGATCATCCTTCAAATCAATCCGTATGCCCTCCGGGCTGACCCCCGGCATATCGGCCTCCAGGGTCAGGGCCTCTTCGGTCTCGTAGATATCCACGGCCGGCACAAAGATGATCCCCGTTTTGGTCGGTTCGCCTCGTGCCTTGGACTTCCTGCTTGTCTCGAAACTGAATCTCTTTTTCGTTCATGGTGAATCTCCCCCTTTCTTTCCCTATGCCGTCTGGATTGAAACCTGACGGGGTTTCACCTCTTCGGCCTTAGCAATCTTAATGGTTAAAACACCATTTTTGGAAAGGGCTTCCACCTTTTGAGAATCTACCCGGGACGGCAGGTTGATGATGCGCCTGAAAACCCCCTCTTCCCGTTCTTTACGATGATAATTGATTTTCTCCCCCGATTGGGTCGTCCTTCGCTCCCCCCGCAGAATCAACTGGTCACCGGTCAGTGACAGTTCAATTTGATCCCCAGAAATTCCGGGAAGCTCGGCCCGGACAATTACCTGATTTTCGTCCTCGAAAATATTGATCGGTGGAAAGACCCGAGAACGATCGAGACCCGTCCCCGCCCCGACACCATATTCCAAAGACGATCCATCTCTTTCTGCAACCGGTTCACTTCGGGGAAATTCCCCCGGTTGGCTACCGGCGCACCCCACCGCCAAATCGTCATGGTCGATCCCTCCTTTGATTATTTTTCTTGAAAAAAAATCATCCCCTTGGAGCTGTCAACCCCTCACGTTGTAATCCGCAGGATCTCAAGAAACTCACTTCGATCAGCGCTATCCTCATATAACTGAAGATAAGGACCCCTTTTGCCGAAGGGTCAACCTTCAAGAAATATCTGTCCCCTTTTTTCCCTTCCCTTTGCTGAGAAAGTAGCCCACACTACCGCCTAGTGCGCAAAGGACGCAACTATATGTCAAGGCAATTGCAAAAAGGATTAGCCCACCTCGAAGACCCGGAAAGTCCACGCCCTTGCCAAATATTTGGTATATGAAATTAATACCCAAAATCAAAAGTGCCGCCGGCATCGCCAAAGATAGGGCTAGTAGATTTTCTTGCGCGGCGCAAGGTACGCCGAAGCGAAAGCCGCAATAAAAGTGTGAGATCTGCATCAAGATTAATAATTCATCTGAAAACACGGCGAACTGAAGAGCAAAAAACCAAATCCCATCTGAGCAAAGGAGGATCACGATTCCCAAAGTCCAAGCTCTTATCATATAAGATTTCCGTCATGGCTATGGTTTGTATCCTGGTTCACCAGGTTGTAGGCCAGGATTGACCGGCCAATTCGGCCAATTATTCGTCGGTATTGTAATTCCACAACCTTTCATTGCTTGCTCTGCGCAATGACAGCAATTAAAACCCGTAAAGTTGTACTGCTCTCCCCTGCATTTTTTCATTTCCCTCTTAACGCAATCGTCATTTTGATTGCCTTCTGTTGATTGGCATGTCCGCGGCCACCAACCTGGAGCTGGGTCTAAATGCACCCCAGATGGATCGAAGCTTAAGTGTTTCCTTGTTGTCTCCGTTAAAGCGAATGAAACAATGACGTGCATAAGGGATCACATAGGGATAGAAAATTCTTGTACAGAGCTCAGCCGCCAGCCCCTCACGGATCTACCTAATTCACCGGATCATTCATCACATACCCAAACAAATTCGTATCCCCTCCCGCAAAGTCGATCGGGTCTCGGGCAGTCCAGCGGCCGATAGCAGGGTCGTAGTCACGGGCCCCGAATCGGACCAACCCGGTAGCTCGGTCATGTAAACCTCCGGCAAAGCCGAAGGGTACCGAAAGAGAGGGATTAGTGTCAACGAGAATATTCCCAAAGGTGTCATAATCGATTTGCTTGACGATATTCCCGGAACTATCAGTGACCGCCCGAAGAGAGCCTATCTGGTCGACAAGGAGATAATAAGCTGATCCATTATGGATCATGGAAACCGGCAGACGATCATCGCCATAAATAAAACGCGTAACCAGATTGTCGCTCCCGTTGTAGACCGCCAGCAAGGTGGTCGCATCCTTCCAGAGATATTTCTCTACGACTGCGCCATTTACCCTTTTGGCGATCCTTCTTCCCAGAGGGTCATGGTCGTAGGTGATGGCCGTGGCGTCTGGAAGGGCGGCTGACAGCAGTTCGCCCCGAGAGGAATAGGCCGTGGCCATCGTACCCTGGGCCGTGGTCTTCCCGGTCAGGAACCCGTCGGCATCAAATTGAAACGTATCCGTTCCCGCCGAAAGCAGATGATCCTCGAGAGAATGGAAATAGGCTCGTTGATTTATGCCCCGATACTGGTTCGTTTCCAAGAGCCGGTTACCGTTGGCATCATAGCTATAGGCCTCAACGATCTGCCCGTTCTCCTTGACCTCGATCAGGCGTCCGTTTGTATCGTAGGCATACCCTAAGCTGTGGCTTCCGCCTCCTATCATCTCGGCCTTGTTCGTGACCCTTCCGGCGATGTCGCGGGTCAGGGTGTAGCTGTACCGATTGGCGCCGCCGATGGCATAGGTGATGCCTTCTAGTTCTCCATATCCGTTGAAGATCCGGGCCGCGCTGAAGGTGCCGTCCGAAATCCCTATCGGAAGCCCGTTCTGGGCATTCCGGGTGATGGTGAAAGCGCCGGCCCCGCTCAACAATCCGTCACTGTCATAGGTCAAGGATTGGGAGGACCCACCGTAACTCATTGAGGTCAACCGAAAGTCGTTATCATAGGTGTACCCGATGGTCTGGTTAAGCAGGCCAATACGGTTGTCGGTTTTCAGGAGGGGCCCATCGTAGCCATAGCTGATCTTTTCCGATCCCTTTTTCCGCCACCGTGAGCAAGGACCCACAGTTGTAGCTGATAATTCGTTTCCCCTTCCGGGGTTGTCACTCTGGATAGCCGACCGGAGGTGTAGGTATTACTGATCTGCTTATTGGAAGGAAAGACGATGGCCTTCAGGTTCCGGTCCCGGTCATAGCTGTACCGATAGCTGCCTGACGCGGGCAGGGCCATGGTCTTTCGCAGATTGACCTTGTTGGAATCGAACCCATAACTAACGGTGTTCGGGTTGGTTAACAGCTCCATATTGCCGTTCGGGTCATAATTGTAGCGGATGAGGGTGTTATCGGGAAACACCTGAGTCTTGGGCCGGCCCATAGCGTCGTAGGTATAGCGATAGATTTTCTGATCCGAAGTAGTCAGGCTTTCGATATTCCCCTGGTCGTCAAAAGCAATTGTCGAGGTCCGGCTCCCTCTTGTGCGTCCGGTCATTCGCCCCCTCCCATCGTAGACATAGCTCAAGGGTAGGAGTCCGGCGACCGTGACGTTACGGGTCAGCAAATTGTCCGGGTCATAGGTTCGGGTGACGGTCCGCCCCAAAGGTGATGTACTGATCTCCGTCCCGGCGAGTGTATCATCGGTGAAAACCCAGCTTCGCCCGTTCAGGCTCAGCGTGTTCGTGATGCGGTCCGGGATCGTATCCCCATTGGTATCCAGATAGGTCCTGGATACCAAAATCGTTTGGGTAAGCCCGGCGGGCGAGCTTTGCGAAGATTCCTTTAAATAGTTGAATTGGTAGACTGGGTCGAGGTCGTACTTCATGGTCCGGCTCAGGCCACAGGAAGTTTGTTCGGTTTCGAAGAGGTCGTCCGCTGACCGGGTAAAGGTTGAAACGAAACCCGAGGGGTCGGTTTTTGTGGAAGTATAGGTCCCGGTCGAGTCGGTTCGATCCTGGTAGGTGGTGGCGTTGCCCTCCGCCGTTTGGAGGGTGATGAACGTGTACCCCGCGTTATCTACCGTCCGGGAAAAGCCCCAGTTCCCCCCTTCCGGATCGGAAACACGGGTAATCAAGCCGGCGGCCTCGTATTGCTGCCCAAAGCGATTGCCCCGGGGATCCACTTTTTCCGTCAGGAGACCATCAGGGGTATAAGCGAAGGCATAGGTCGAGTCACCCGGATAGCTGACGGACGCCAGGTGGTTGTTGCCGTCCACTGTCAATCGAGTGACGATCCCGTCCGGTGAAGTGATTGAGAGAGGGACCCCGCCGCCGTTCCGTTGAATAGTCGTCTGATTGCCGAAACGATCGCTGATCGAGACCAGTTTGCCGGCCTGATCGTAGCCGAACGTGCGCAGGGTCTTTCCGGTGGCCAAGTCGATAGTAGACGTATGGAGACCGGTACTGCTCATGATGTGGCCCCAGCCGTTTTCCTCGGCGAAAACCGTATCCCCGGCAACCACCAGCGACTTAAAAGCCCCCGGGCGGAAGACCTTTCGTACACGCTGATTCCCCCAATCCGCCACATAGATATTTCCCGGGCTATCCAAAGCCAGGGAAAAAGGCCATTTAAGATTGGCCTGCACCGCCGGCCCGCCATCCCCGCTGTAGCCCTCCTCGCTGTTCCCGGCCACGGTGGTAATAATCCCCTGGGTATTTACCTTTCGGACCCGGGTATCCCATTCACTTGATAGATAGACATTCCCCACCCGGTCTATGGCTAAGGAATTGGGGCTGGTGATCCCGGCCTGGATGGCCGGACCTCCGTCTCCACTGTATACCTTCGTACCAGCCTGTCCATTGCCGGCAAAGGTGGTAATCATCCCACTCGTATTAACCTTCCGGATACGGTTGGAGTTGAGTCCTTCCCCGATATAGAGGTTTCCGCCATTATCCACAGCTACACTCTGTGGAGAAGAAAGGCGCGCCTGGATAGCCGGCCCGCCATCCCCGCTGGAGCCGTATTGGCCGTTGCCGGCCACGGTGGTAATAATCCCATTGGGATCCACTTTCCGGACAATGTAATTCCGACTATCGACGATATAGATATTCCCGACGCCATCCAAAGCCACATCCATCACCAGATCGCCAAGACAGGCCTCAGTGGCGGGCCCGCCGTCTCCGCTGTACCCTGTCCCAGCGCAATCTTTGCCGGCCACCGTAGTGATTATCCCGGAGGGATCCACCTTCCTGATCCGATGATTGGCGAAGTCCACTAGATAGATATTCCCGGCGTTATCCAAAGCTATTTTTCTGGGACCGTTCAGGCGGGCCTGGTTGGCCGGACCGCCGTCTCCGCTGAAGCCGTATTGGCCGGTGCCGGCGATAGTGGTAATGATCCCGCTGGGTATCCACCTTCCGGACCACGTTGTTATAATATTCCGCGATAAAAATATTACCCGCGCTATTCACCGCCAGTCCGCTCGGCCCGTTGAAGGACGCCTGGGTAGCCGACCCTCCATCCCCGCTATAGCCCTCCTGCCCGTTACCGGCCAGGGTATCGATAACCAGAGTATTATGCTTGAGGGTCTTCCCATCTCCCTTCCAGAGGGTATTTGGGTCAGTGGGATCCAGGGTGTGGTGGGCGGAAAGGGTCCAGCCCTCGGCCAGAACGGTGGCCCGGCCTCGGTAGATGGTGGCCGTGCTTTGCTTCCAGGATGTGATTTCCTGTCGAGCCCAGACCCCTGTGATGTTATTCCCCGCCCGAGCGAAAGCCGGGGCGATACTATCGAAAGAGGAATAGTAATACGCCGGATAAACAAACCCAATGCTGATCGTGGCCGGGACCGAACCGTTAACCTCTCGTCCCAGATAATCCAGACCGTCCCAGACAAATTCCACCCGTTGATTCGGTTCCGGGGAAACCGTGGTCTGAAAGGTTCTCCCGGCCACCTCCATTTTGACCAGGATATTCTTCAGGCTCGACGGCACACTCGTCCCGCTGGCCGGGATGGTGACCCGGGGCTTGAACCCCTTGGTCCGGTTACCGGCATAATGCAGGCTCAAGTCTGTTCCGGGCACTGGAATATCTTCATGATAAATGCAACTTTGGTTTTCCACATACGAATTGATACACGTTATTTCGCAGGGTTTTCCCTCCTGGGACAGGATTGGCGGACTTGTGGGATTCGGGGCAATAGCATCCGGGGGTGGACCCGCCGGCCAATTGCAGTCCCAGGGAGTAAAATGGCTTAGCTCCACCCGCCAGAAGGTGCTTCCGGGAACATAGCGATCCCTGTCGGTTAAGCCTTCTGCCGGGTATTGATTTTGACCGTCCGTATAGGCATCAACGATCCCGTCTCCATTCGTATCCAATAGTCGTACCACCACTCCGTTATTGGAAGGCACCCAGACGGCCCGCTCCCGATCGTAGAATCCGACCGGCACCACCTCCCCCACGTTGAAGCCGAGGAAGTTGTCCACCCACACCACCACGGGCTTTTCAAAGCGCACTTTTTGGGCCCCATCAACGGAAAGCTCGGCGCAATAGGTAAAGGCCGAGGTGGGCGGAAGTTTAGCCGGCATGGATTCCGGGGAAGTGAACTCCGTGGCCCGGACGGTGATCTGCGTCAAGGCCTGGACGTTGCCCTGTTCATCCGTCACCCAGGCCCGGTTGTCTCCGGAAAAGACCATGGTCAGGGACCGGCTGCCGAAGGCATCGGAGACGGTGGAGCTTTTATGCGTATGGTTCGTGGCGGCATTGCCGTCGAAGGAAATGGCGGTCGCCGCCGCATCCTCAACGATCATGACCGGCGTCTCCGCCGTGGCAATGGTATTCCAACCCGCCTCGACCTGCCGGTGCGCCGTCAGAAAGCCGGTTTTCCGATAAACGACCGTGAACGATGCCCCTCCATCCAACGGGAGGGAAAACCTTCCTCCGGTGTCGGTTGAGGCGGTGCCGTATTCGGGATGCCCCAGGATGGATACGGTCACCCCGGACAGGGGGTTTCCGCTGACATCATGCACCAGTCCGGTGATCAGGGCAAAGCGCTTGGGGTCATAGCTGGGAACGGCGGCATCCAGGGGAAAGAGATCTTCATACGGTTTTCCGTAGGACCCGGCGGGCAGAGGGGCCACATTGGAGACCGGTATCACCAAAAAATCCTGCGCCCCCGACAGACCTCCTCCCGGCGCCGGGTTGCCGACTTTCATCGGGTAGGTTCCGGCCTTTTTGATGAGTTCCTCCGGGATCACAACTTCCAATCGGCTGCCGTCAAGATAAATCACCGGAATGGGCGTTTGGCCGAACAGGACCGTCGACCCCCGGGTGAAGTTGCTGCCGGTCAGGATCAAGCTGAATTCAGGCCCTCCGGCCTTCACGGTCTGTGGGGCGATCGAGGAGAGAAGCGGGAGCGGGTTCGCGATGGAAAGGGACATGGTGTTCGACGGTCCGCCGCCAGGTCCGGGGTTAATCGCCGCCACTGCCAGATCCCCCGCCGTCTCCAGCTCGGTGGCGGTCAGGGCAACCTGGAGACGCGTGCCGTTCAGCAAGGTATAGGCCTTGGCCTGGCCCTTGATGGTCAAAAGGGTCTCCGCGACAAATCCGGAACCATAGATCTCAAGCAAAAGATTTTGAGTCCCGGCTAAAACCGTTGCCGGATTCAGGGCTGTGATCAAGGGCAAAGGATTTTTGACCGCGAAATCCTTGCTGTTGGATTGCCCTCCCTGGGGTCCGGGATTGAAAACCGTCAGGGGGAAAAAGCCCCCTTGGGAAAACAGTTCTTTGGGAATGAGCAACTCGAGATGGCAGTTGTCCAGGAGAGTGGTGGTGAGGGGCCGGTTGCTGAAGAACCCCTCCGACGATTTAATGAATCCTTTTCCTTTCACGGTGATCGTCCGGTTGTCCTCTCCGCGAGCGGCCTCCGAAGGCGTCAGGGAGGTAATCTCGGGCGCCGGATTGGGCAGTTGGACTTCGAGCACCCCTCGTTCCAGCACCAGTTTGGATGGCGCTTTCCAGTAAGACACCAGAAAGATATTTTTAAAATGATCTAAGGCCACCGCCTTCATCACCGGATCATCGCTCAACGTGTAGTCCCGGGCCAGAAGGGTAACGAGGTCTATCAGGATAACCCCTCCCTTCCCGATAACCACCGCCACCCCCGTAGCCGGGTTGATATCCACCCCGACATAATCCTCCCCCGCCGCGCCCTCCTCCAGGGCCTTCATCCCGCCGGAGAGTGAGATCAACGGCCTGATGGTGGAAACGAGGGTCCCCGACTGGATATCGATAATATGGATGGCCTCCCGGCTCACGGCCACGGCCCGGTTCCTATCGGCGTCTATCGCCAGCCCGAGGATACCTTCTTCAAATTTCATTTCCTGAAGCAAGGCCCCGGTGTTCAGGTCCACGATCAAAAGCAGATTGGCTTCGGTCGAGCCCCAGTGCTCTTTGGCGGAAACCATTGCCCGATCGGAACCGGGGTCGAGGGCGATACGCATCGGCCGATGGGTCAGGGGTATTTCCTTGATTTCCTCCAGGGTCTCTGTTGAAAGAAGGAGGAGTTTATTTTCGTCGGCCGAGGAAAGGGCCAGGATCCCCTTATCCGGGTCCAGGGCTATCCCCTGGGGGTTTTTGAGTATTGACCGCTGGTTGAGGATTTCCCCTTCAGCGTTCAATACAACCAGTGAATCGTTGAGGATCGGTCCCCGGGCAGTTATATAGGCGTGATTATTGTTGGGGTTGACGGCCAACCCGGTAGGTCTTTGCGGAAGGGCGACTTTTTTCTTGATCTGAAAGGACTCCAGATCCAGCACATACAGGAGTCTGCCTATCTTGGATATCCCATAAGCCAATCCGGTGCCCGGGGAAAGGGCCATCTGATCTATAAGTCTGTCAGTGGGAATCTTACCCAGAACAGCCAAGGTCTGATCACCCTGGCCCCAGGTAATCGTGGGAAATAAACACGAATGGAAGGAGATAGCCAGACAAACGAAGCGAAGCAGCCATGAACGAACCATGCGTCCACCCTTCATCTTCTAAAACCGAACTGCAGAAGGTATTTTTTTGTGGGATTTTACAACGAAAAGCAGGAAAAACAATCCCTCAAAAGTAGGGATTTTGAATTCTCACCCAATTGCTATTCCATCTATCGCTCTCTTCTCTCTCTTTCATTCTTTTGCTTCCATCTTCTATCTTCCCTCTTCCATCTTTCCATTATTCCATTCTTCCCTCTATCTTCTTTTGCTTCCCTCTCCCCTCTTCCATCTCATTTGCTGACCCCCAGCCTCTCCATCAGTTCATACAACGTCGGCCGACTCACCCCCAGCTCCTCCGCGGCCTTGGTGATGTTCCCCTTGTTCCGGGCCAGGGCCGCCTGGATCAACTCCTTATCCATGGCGTCCCGGGCCTCCTTCAGGGTCTGTCCGGCGTACTTGTAGAGGGTCTCCATCTCCAGGTCGGCGGGGGTGATCCGGGTCCCCTCGGCCATGACGACCGCTCGTCTGACGCGGTTTTCCAGCTCTCGGACGTTTCCCGGCCAGGGATGTTTTTCCAAAACCTTGGCGGCTTGGGAGGTAAAGCCGGAAACCTTTCTCCGATTTTCGGCAGCGAACTTTCTTAAGAAAGCCTGGGCCAGCAGAAGGATGTCGCCCGAACGCTCCCGCAGGGGCGGGATGTTGATCAGGATCACGCCGATGCGGTAGAACAGGTCCTCGCGGAACCGGTCCTCCTGGATCTCCTTTTTCAGATCCCGGTGGGTGGCGGCCACGATCCGGGCGTCCACCACGATCGGTTCCCGCCCTCCGACCCGTTCGATGGTCTGCTCCTGAAGAAACCGCAGCAGCTTCACCTGGAGGGAAGGCGGCAGCTCGGCGATCTCGTCCAGGAAGAGGGTCCCTCCCTGGGACAGCTCGAAGCGCCCTTTGCGTTGGATGTGGGCCCCGGTAAAGGCGCCTTTCTCGTGGCCGAAGAGCTCGCTTTCCAGCAGGTTCTCCGGTATGGCCCCGCAGTTGATCACAATGAAGGGTCCCCCCTTCCTCCCGCTCAGTCCGTGGATGGCCTTGGCGGCCAGTTCCTTGCCGGTGCCGCTTTCCCCGGTGATCAGGACGGGAACATCCGATGTGGCCACTTTGCGCAAGGAACTGAAGACCTCCAGAATGGGTTTACTGGTGCCCATCATCCCTTCAAAGGAATCCACCTGAAGGCGATCCTGAAGAAGCCGATTCTCGGCTTCCAATTGGGAAAGATAAAAGGCCCGGGTGAGGACGATTTTCAGATCGTCGATCTTGATCGGTTTGCAGAAAAAGTCATACGCCCCCATACCGATGGCCTTCAGAGCGTTTTTTTTATCGTCCTGTCCGGTGATCACGATTACCTTGACCCTTGGAGAGGTCTCCAGCATTTCAGCCAAGGTCTGAAAACCTTCCTCCGTGTCGGCCGGTTTGGGCGGCAGACCCAGGTCCAGGGTCACCACGTTCGGGCGTTCCTCCCGCAGCAGCTCCAGGGCCGAAGGCCGGTCCTCGGCGGTCAATACCTCGTACTCCCCGATCAAGGCCCATTTCATCTGACTGCGAATGGATTCGTCGTCGTCGACGATCAACAGGCGCGGTTTCTGCACGGAAGGGCTGTGATCAAATTCCATAAAAATTTCCCCTCGTTGAGGTTGAGAGACAGGAATGTTGGAATGATGGAATAATGGAAGTTAAAACTGATCCTCCCATTCTCCTCTCTGGGCTTTCTGTTGAAGAGATCTTATAAGATTTATCAGTTTATTTTCAATCTTATAATGAATTTCATCCAGCCGGTTATATTGGTCATCGGTAATCTGGTCCGCTTGTTTAAAACTTTCGTAACAGGAATGAAATTCTCCGCACGATCCCAAGGCAATATTCAAGAATTTAAATATTCCCTGATACTCCTCCGCATAACCCTCGGCTATGTTTCGGTTGATGCTGTGAGCCGAATCGACAGCATTCGCAGCTACCTTGGTCAACAAGAACGGAAATTTCTATAGAAAATGGCACAGCCTTAACGTACAACGACAATTGCATCCTGCCAAACCTGATCCATCCCTACACCCCATATTTTATCCCCTACCCCCTCCTCCCCTCTCTTTTCTGTTGCTTCCATCTTCCATCTTCCCTCTTCTTCCCCCCTACACCCGACACCCTACCCCCTAAACCCTTCTTATCGGCAACACCACCCTAAACTCCGCCCCTTTCCCTTCCTCGCTCTCCACCTCGATCCGTCCACCGTGGGCCTCGACGATCATCTTGGAGTGAAAGAGGCCGATCCCCATGCCTTGTTTCTTGGTGGTCTTGAAGGGCCGAAAAAGAGAATGTTCCACGAATCCAGGAGACATGCCGCCTCCGTTGTCGCGCACCGCAAGGGTTAACCAGCCCTTCTCCTCCCTGGTAGCCACCCGGATCTCCCCCCCTTCTCCGGCAGCCTCCCGAGCGTTGAGCAGGAGGTTGACCAGCACCTTCTGGATCTGCTCCGGGTCCAAGGAGGTTAGAGGCAGAGACTGGAGGTCTTCCTTTAAAGCAATCTTGCCCAGGCTTCCGGCAAGAGAATCGAAAGTCTGCCGCACCAATTGGTTCAAGTCTGTTTCCACGGGGTGCAACTCAATTTTTTGCCTGAGCAGCGACAGCCCCCGGCAGATGCTGTTGATCTTGTCGACGCTCTGGTGAATGATGCGCAGGGCTTCGGCCCGAAAGTCCGGGTTCTCAAAGTGCACCGGCAGGTTCTCCATGGTCAGGGACAGGGTGTTGCCCAGATTTTTCAGGTCATGGATCATGAAGGCCGACATGGTTTGCAGGGCCTCGATTTCCTTGGCTTGACGGAGATTTTCGGAAAGACGGAGGTTAAGCAAACTGGAGGCTGTCTGGCTGCAGATGGTTTTGAGCAGGTCCTGGTCTTCAATGGAAAACCCTTTCCCGCCCACCCGGTCGCCCAGGGCCATCACGCCGAGCAGCCGGTTTCCGGCTTCCAGCGGCGTCCAGTAAAAGGACTCCTTTTTCTGATAGGCCGCGGAGGTCGAAGACCGGGTTTCCTTGGACCAGCGGGTTTCCATCCCGCCCAGGTCCCTGGGCAACTCCCCGGAAACCAGCTCCCGAAGCAGGGCCTTCACCGGAGACTGGACCGCCTCTTGTTGCCCCTCCTCCGGGTTAAAGAGGGTGGAAGCGGCCATCCGGATTTTTTCCGGTGTATCCTCCATGAGCCAGATGGTGACCGACAGCGCATCCAGGACCCGGGAAACCCGCTCCACCACGGGCTGACAGAGCTCCCGGGGATCGGTGACCGAAGTGGTGACCTCGGTGAAGGCCATCCATTCCTTTCGATAGTTATACAGGGGTCGTTTGAAATGCCGGCTGGTGAATTCCTTCACTCTTCGGCGCATCCGGTCGGACAGGAGCAGGATGCTCAAGGTCAGCAGAGATAACAGGACTATTAGAATATGGAGGGAAAATTCACTTCCCAGCCGGTACGTCTGGATAACCTTGACCAGCACCCCCACCACCAGAAAATAGATCCCGACCATCAAGACGGTGAGGGAATGAAAAAGGACAGTCTGGGAGACCTGAATATTCACTTCCAGCATGCGGGTCCGGCGCAGCGAAATCAGCATCAGGAGCCCGCCGGACAACAGGGCGGCTAGATTGGAGAACTCCAGGCTGGGGTTAAGGACCCGGAAAAGGACCACCTCACTCCCGGTGTAAATCCGCAGGGCGTAGAGGCTTCCCAGACCCAGGACCAGGAACTTGATCCGCCAGCGCACGTGCCCCAGGGAATGGCGGAAGATCCGCTCCAGGTTCATCAGGATCAGCACGGCTCCCAACAGGAAAAGGAGATAGAAATAATAACCTCCTCGGCCCAGGGGGATCAGCCAGTCCCCTCCCGGCGTGAGCAGGGGGCCTTCGCCAAAAAAAGACCGTTGCAGGAGGACTACCAAGACCAGCGGGGCCGCGGCGACGGCCAGCAGCCCCCATCTCCAACGCTCGGCAAAGGCCTTGCGGTCCGGTCGGCCGAAGGTAAAAGAAAAGAGGATCCAGGCCCCGAGACCGCAGGCCATGGCCCCGTGCCGAAGCAACATCCACCGAACGGCCTGGTCCCCCCCGGCCGCGCTGACTCCCAGGTAAGCCAGAACAGCCTCGGCCCCCAGGCTGAGCAGACCTAGAGTGAAGACCTGATGCAGGCGGGAGCGCGGGTCCCGAAAAAAAACCCAGACCGCGATCACCAGGACAAAAAGAACCGCAACGGAGGTTAAAATGAGCAGCATGAGGAGTACCGTATGAAAAAGACGCTGAGCGCGTGGCGCGTGGCGCAGAGCGTAAAGAGTGATTACACGTTTATTTCGCGTTCTTTGGGTCACCTTGGTCGATTGGGCTTATCCGCTTTCTGGAGCCGTAAAGGACGAGTTCTCCAACCTATCCGCGAGCTTTGCTACGGCCCCTTCTTTTTCTCTTCTCTCTTCTTTTTTCTTTTTGCTTCCATCTTCCCTCTTCCATCTTCTCCCCCCCTCCCCCTTACACCCTACACCCTAAACCCCTTCCCCGGTGTTTCCCTTATCGGCAACTTCGGCACCAAACTAGCATGTATTTTAAACCGGTCAATGCTTTTTTGAATCTGCCCAACATTAGGATTCTATTCATCGCCTTGGCTGCCTCCGCTCTTCGCTCCCATCTCCCATCTGTTATCTCTCTTCTCTCTTCTTTTTCTTCGTCTTCCCTCTTCCATCTTCCATCTTCCCCCCCCTACCCCTATTCCCGCCATTCCCATAACAAGCTGATCGGCAGATACCCCCTCCCCAGGTAGTACCCCAACTTCGCGCTTTCCGCCGTGAAGTCTTTAATCCCCTCGAGATGCTTCCACCATTCCTCTTTTGGGTAGGATGAAAAATAAGGAACCGGCACAAACCGGATGCCCAGGGAGTTCCCCATTCGCTGATAGGTCCATAAACTCCTCCGGGTATGGAACCCCTCGGTCAGCAGGATCGCCTTCTTGACCCCGTCCCGGAAAAGATAGGGGACCGCGTACCGGGCTTCGGCCAAGGTGATGGGGTGGTCGTTGATCGGGGCCATTAGGATCCGGTACTGTCCCCTTCTAACGCCCAGGCGTTCCAGTTCCTTTCCCAGGATTCCGGCATATTCCTCCTGGATGGCAAAAAGCTGTCGTTCCTCGGGAAAGAGATGGAGGATCAGATACATCCGTTTAACCCGTCCTTCCTTGAGCAGGGTGACCGCCTGTTTCACTCCCTGGGTGATAAGCACCTGGGTCCCCTCCAGGACCACGGCATCCCCTTCCCTTTCCCCCGCCGGCGCCAGGAAGGTCCCCAGACCATTCAAAACCGGTTCGTGAGCCAGAACCAGCAGAACGACGAGGATTAAAGGAACCAGCCAAAAATAGTGTTTTCTCTTCTTCACCATGGGATTATTAATTAGGAAGATAGCAATTTGCACGTTTAACTTTAACCGAAACCGGCACGTTTCATCCTAATGTGATATTATCGATTCGTCAATAAACGGTTATGAAGGGGATCTCTATCCTTTCCACCATCATTTCAAAAATATCCTGGCGGCCGGTTTTTAATGACAATGATTTTTCAGGCTGGCTGGTTACGACCGCCTATTTAGTTGCGGTGATCTCCTGTTTCGTGGCCGCTCAAAAAGCCCAAAGACGCCACGCCGGCCTAAAGACTGCTGTCCACGATCCGGCCCCCGGTCAGGGGAAATCACAGCTCTTCAGCCCGAGCGGCGGAGAACCTAAGCGCTACGACCGGGTCGCCGGAGTTCAGTCGGATTTGGAGACGGCTGGCCCTGCTTATCCTCCTGTTGGGCATCAATCAGCAACTGGATCTGCAAACCCTCCTCATCCAAAGCGGTCGCGCGCTGGCCGAAGCGGAAGGCTGGTATCCCTACCGGAGGTTGGCACAAAGGGCGTTTTTCGGCTTTTTCGCGATCGGATTGCTGCTGCTCGTATCGCTGACGGCCTGGCGCTGTCGATCTTTCCTGAATAGGCACCGCCAGGTCACCCTGGGCCTGGCTATCCTGATCGGGTTTGTCCTCATGCGCGCGGCGGATTTCAATCATGTCTGGCTGAAGACCCTCCAAGCGGCCCATGAGGATTCCTGGAAAGACTATCTCGAGTTGCTGGGATTGGGATTGATTGCCGCGGGGGCATTTGGCCTTCACTTCCCGGGCGGACGCCGATCTTTGAGAGTTTGAGAGTATTCCCTCAAAGCAAAAAACACCCGGCGCCTCCCGGGTGTTTTGTTATCATGGCCCCGAGGATGTCCCTTTCAACAGGGGCGGGCCAAACCGCCCGGCGGCGGGTCGCCAAAGACCGTACCATCAGTCTGAACGGGAAACTCTTTGAGGCTCCGGTAGCCCTCATCGGCCAACAGGTGACCCTGCGTTACCACGAAGCCGAACCCGAACGGGTGGAGGTGTTCTCGGGACACCAGTCTTATGGCTTGCTGACTCCGGTCAACCTCCAGGTCAACAGTCGAGTCAAACGAGATAAGGACAGCCGGTTGGTCCTGGAGACCTCCGCGGAATCGGCCTATCAGGGCGGGGCGCTCTGGGAAAGGACCAACCACTCATGACCGCCCAGTATCGCACCTTCTTCGGCCTGTCCCGGGAACCCTTCGGCTCCGATTTAAGTCTTAAGGAAATCCTGAAAACCCCGACGCTGTCCGCGGTTCAGGATCGTTTCGATTACACCGTCCGCCTGGGGGGCATCGCCCTGGTGACCGGCGATATCGGGTCCGGGAAATCTACGGCTTTACGTTATGTGGCCGCCAGTCTTCATCCTTCGGAATATAAGATCCTACCCCTCACCGCCACCCCGGGTTCCATCCTGGATCTCTACCGCCTCCTCCTGGCCGATCTCCATATCGAAAAATCCAGCACCTCCCGGGCCGTCCTGACCCGTCTCATCCAACAAGAAATCCGCTCCCTCTATGAAGGTAAAAAAATCAAGCCGGTTTTGATCATCGATGAGGCCTCCCTCCTGCGCCTGGAGGTCCTGGCTGAACTCCACCTGATCACTCGTTCGATCAGGACTCCAAACCCTACCTGCCCATCATCCTGGCCGGTCAAAGCCCCCTGGTCGATCAACTGGCTCTTTCGCACCTCCCGACCCCTCGCTTCCCGAATCATCGCCCGGTGCCATCTCCAAGCTGTCTCCCGGCAGGAAATGGCCGACTACCTGGCTCACCATCTGACCCTGGCCGGCCTGAAAACTAATCCTTTGGAAGAGGGGGCCATCAGCGCTATCCAGCAAGGTTCCGGCGGCCTCTTCCGTAAAGCCAATCAACTGGCCCGAGGCGCCCTCATCGCTGCGGCCGCCCAGAAATCCCAGGTCGTCACACCCGACCACGTCCGTCTGGCCGCCACCGAAATCTTTTAATCCGATCCATCCCGGAATATCCTTCCAGGGTGCTCCTTTATCTGGGAAAGGTATCTATGATCTATTACGGTAGGCTATATAAACTAAAAAATCTTGGATGTGGACCATTTAATCAGAAATCTTAGGCCCATTTATTTTGAAAAACTGCACGTGGCTCCGGTGAGAGACGCATCTTTCCAAGGTCCCCGGACTTGGGGCAGAGAATTGGATAGGTGGCAGTTAAAAACCCGGCGTTCTGAATTCTGTTGGTGATAGCGCTCGTATCCATTCTGTACTCCTTTTTATTTCATTAACTTGGATCTATAAAAACCGGCGATGCCGAGTAGTCCAAACCCGAAACCGAGAAAGAACAAAGTGTCCGGTTCAGGGACCTGGGTGGTCGGTGCCACCCAGCCGCTCTTATCATCATTTGAACCGATTCCTTGGATATGAGCGGCGGCCGGATAGTTCTCTTTTCCCCCGTTTGAGGAACTCAAGAATTCAAAATCATTCGATGTAATTCCCGGGAGCGATATCAGGTAAGCAACCTGGTCCCCTACCCCAAACCGATTTTCACCGTTCTTCGTAGGAAAGGAAAACCCAATATCAAATTTCAGATTCATCCCCGTTTTCAAAGAATCGGTCCCCGTTTTAATATCTGTCGCCTGAGTCCCGGACAGAAAATCTGAAAGATAGATTATCTAAGTCCAGAGATGGATTCAGGTTGAGATAAAGGTTGGAGACAAATTCCTTATCAGTGAGGTGAAGGGCTTCAAAGGTGAGCGTGACCTTACCCGGCCCGGAATCCTCGATGGAAGCCCTTAACCAGGGCGCCGACCCTTCAGGTGGTGTCGCTCCGCTGAACTCATAATTGAAGTCGAAAATCAGAGTGGCCTGCACGGAAGTGGCCAATACTGCAAAAATTACAAGTGAACTAATTAGGCTGAACAAAAATCTCATATAAAACCCTTTCTTGGATCTTGGATTCAAGGAACGCTCAGGGGAATCCGGTGCCCTACCCGAGGGAAAGGAATATTTCACCACCTGGCCTTGGTGCATATACTTATCGGCCATTATTTCTATTTCTTTAGAGTTAAATCAACTACCTGGCGCAGGAGTTCACTTGGATAGTTACAAGGAGGGGGTAAGTGTGATTTTTTGTATTTTGGGTGGCTTGAGGCAACTGTGCTCGCCAAACACCCCAGGCATTCCTTGCAGGACGCGAACGACTTATTTACTGGTAAGCAGGTGAACCAATCCCTGCTAATAGACTGAGCGACCCGGGAGACTAATTCCCAAGGTTAATGCCCGGAGTCGCAAAGACGGTTATTTCGACTATTGGCGCGATAGTCTTGGTTAAATTCTGCCCTTTCGTCTGGCGAAACCAACCATTCCCACCAACCCGATTCCAAGAAGCAGCATGGTAGCGGGTTCCGGGACCGGGTTGCTTTGGGCCATAATCACGTCGTTGGCGCAGTTGACCGTGAAAGCGAACTGAAAGCCATCAGTGCCGACGTTGAGCCCGCCGCCTTTCATGCCGGAAAAATCAAAAAAGGTAGAGCGTCCGGTGCCGAGACTGCCCATCCACCGAATTTAACCAACATGTTAGTGTCTGTTCCCAAATTATCAATAATAGCTACAGGGTGATTCTTTCGATAAGCTACCTCCGATTACGCCCCCCCAAGTCGTATCAGATAATCTATAAATCGAACCGTCATCGATGGAAAGGTTGTTTAAAGAATAGAGACTTGGAGTGCTTCCTGCCGCTGTAATTCCAAAGGATTTAACAACGTAGTTCCAAGCCATTAGTCATTTCCTAAATCAATAAAGAGATCTCCGGGTTTTATTTTCTCCCACAAAGCAATAAGCTTATCGTTATCGGTCGGCGTACCAAGGTTATAATTAAAAGTGATCTTGGTTAACCGGCCGTGCATCATTAATTTCATAGGATCCCCCTGTAAAATCAGGGTAACCTATGACGTCACGAGAGTTTTGATCGACGATTACCACTTTTCCAATGATTCGTTTCATAAATCGTGTTGTCATTGAAGTTAATTACCATTCCAAATGATGGGGTTGCCAGGCCCAAAAGAAAAATCAATATTGCTAATTTTTTCATGCAGCACCTCCGTATGAACGGACAACCTTATAAGTCATAAGTTAAATTTCTCCAGCGAAAAAAATATTATCTCAAATATCCCTCTATTTCACAGCATAAACTATTTCAAAAACTTTAAACAATCCCTCGAAAGTAGGGATTTCGCATTTTTTTTACGGTTTGCGCACAACAGGCAGATACAGCCGGCTTGGCTCAATCTTCAGCACAACGTTTACCACCTGAGGGGTATTTGTTGCCCCGGGTGAGGTAACGGTTATTGTTTTTGTGTAGGTTCCCGGATCCAGGCCGGTACTGTCCACTGTTACCGTCAGGGTCCCATTGCCTGTCCCACTCCCCGGTGTTACAGACATCCAGGCCGGAGCGCCAACATCCGCCACGGCCGCCCAATCCATGGCGCCCTCTCCACCGTTGGACAGGGCGATCGTTTTACTCGCCGGATTTATCCCCACCGTCGTGCTAAAGGTTAAATCCACCGGGTTTAAGACGATCGAGGGGAAATTGGCCTTGAAAATCATCACCCGGTTATTGAAGCCGTCCGCCACCAGTAACAGGTTATTCCCATAATCTATCGCTAACCCGCTCCCCGATGAGTCTAATCTCATTTTATTTTGAGTGGTGCCCGGACTCTGGGTGGTGAAGTCTGGTTGACCTAATACAAAGTCCGCCGGGTCCCCATTTAATTTGTTGGATGCACGCGAAAAAATCAATATTCTATTAGCTCTCAAATTAATAAGATCATCCGTATCACTGACATACAAGCGCCCTCCCTGGTCGACAGAAACGCGTCCCGGAAGTACCATCCCGGTTTGGGTCAGGGCCGGGGTGTTGGAGGTAAAATTGGGCTGGCCCAGCACGCCGTCGGCGTTGGCCCCGTTGGTTTTACTCGCGGCGTTGTCGAAACGCAGAACCCGGTGATTTTCCCTTTCGGCAACAAACAATGTCGTTCCCTGAAGGGCCACCCCTCGCGGATTAGCCATCCCATTTTGGGAAACCGCGCTTGCGTTTGAAGTAAAGTCGGGTTGGCCCAGTACTCCATCCGCATTGGCGCCATTGGCTTTGGTCGACGCCTGGTCAAAACGCAGGACACGATTATTGCCGTCACCACTCAAGGAGGCGGAAAATTCCCATCCGCCACAAACAAAGTATCATTCGATGAAATGGCGAGCCCGTAAGGATAGCACATTCTGTTTTGGGCAGCCAAGCACCCGTTGCTAATGAAATCAGGTTGACCCAGGACGCCATCGGCCGCGGGTTGATTTGCAGTGAGTGAATACGCCGCGTTGAACCAGACCACGCGATTGTTGCCTTGTTCCGAAACCCAAAGCCGTCCGGTGCCGTCAACGACTATCCCCCGAGGTGCATTGAAAGTATTCTGGGTAGTACCGGTTCCATTGGAGATTAAAATCAGGTTGCCCGAATACCAGTTCGGCGGCCGGCTGATTCGATGTGACGGGGTAGGCAAAACGCAATACCCGGTGATTTGCTGAGTCCAACACATACAATTTACCGTGGGCCGAATCGATAGCCACGTCTTTAGGTGTATTAAAGCGTCGTGGCTGAAAGGCCCGGAGCGCTGCTGGTAAAATCGGGTTGACCCAGTGACCATCAAGGCGTCTTGCCCGTTGGTCCATTGCGCCTGTCCTGGGGAGGCGGAAAAGACTATCAAAGTAATAAGGCTTAAAAGTGGAAAAGAAAGTTTCTTCATATTTAATCTCTCCTGATTAACCTTATGTTGTTTGCCGATCATTATTATATTTTCTCTGCCATGAAAGATTTGCCCCTAACTTTATAGGACAACTATAGGAATAACAATCCCTCGAAAGTGGGGTTTTTCATTGTTTCGGAAATAGGATCAGATCCAAGCCCTGGATATCGATAAATTCTTTTTCATTTTGGGTCAGCATCTTAAGCCCCGTTCTGAACGACCTGTCTGGCCAGCCAAAGGTCTTGGATTCGATAATCCTGATCCTTGCCGGCGATCTTCAATTGGGCGGCCAGTTTACCCAAGATTTCTCCGTAATCTCGTCGATGACCAGAATCGGCTTTTTTCGGAGCCGATCCATGGCGGCGGCCCGTTTCACGCGAACGGCCGGACTCCTTCGACATTCTTAACCCCGAAGGTTAAATCGGATAAATTCGAAATTGCTTAAATCCCCATAGGTTTCAGAATCAAACAACTCAGCGGCGGGACGGTCAGGGAAACCGACTGGGTGTGAAGATGGTAGGGGATGGGGTCGGTCTGAATCCGGCCGCTGTTGCCCAGGTTGCTTCCCCCATACCAGGTGGAGTCGCTGTTGAGGGCCTCCTGGTACCAGGACGCACCGGGCACGCCGATCCGGTAGCCGAAGCGGGGAACGGGGGTGAAATTGAGCACCACTACGAGCCAACGGTCATGGGATCGCCGGATGAAGGACACCACCGACTGTTGCCAGTCCTGACAGTCAATCCAGGTAAAACCTTCCGGTCGGTGATCGAGTTCCCAGAGAGGCGGCTCATTCAAATACAATCGGCCCAGATCCTCCAGGAACGTTTGAAAGCCACGCCGCCTGGGGTCGTCTTCCAGGTGCCAATCCAGGCTGTGGTCATGGTCCCATTCCCGATCCATGGCCAGCTCCGTTCCCATGAATAGCAGTTTCTTTCCGGGGTGGGCGTACATATACCCCAAAAGGGTGCGCAGGTTGGCGAACTTCTGCCAGGTATCTCCGGGCATCTTGGACAGGAGGGACCCCTTGCCGTGGACCACCTCGTCATGGGACAGGGGCAGGATGAAGTTTTCCGTATAGGCGTAGAGCATGGAGAAGGTCAATTGGTTGTGGTGGTATCCCCGGTGGATGGGGTCTTTGGAGAAATAAAGCAGGGTATCGTGCATCCAGCCCATATTCCATTTGAACCCAAAGCCCAAGCCCCCCAGGTAGACGGGGGAACTGACCCCGGCCCAGTCGGTGGACTCCTCGGCCACGGTAAAACAACCGGGGAAGCGTTCGTAGATCCGCTCGTTCAAATTCTTTATGAAGTCGATGGCCTCCAGGTTTTCCCGGCCGCCGTATTTATTGGGTATCCATTCGCCTTCCTCGCGGCTGTAATCCAGGTAGAGCATGGAGGCCACGGCGTCCACCCTCAGGGCGTCGATGTGATACTGGTCCAGCCAGAAAAGGGCATTGGCCAGCAGGAAATTGCGGACTTCGTTGCGGCCGAAGTTGAAGATCAAAGTCCCCCAATCCTGGTGCTCTCCCATCCGGGGGTCTTCGTGCTCGTACAGGGACGTCCCGTCAAACCAGCGCAGGCTGTAATCGTCTTTGGGGAAATGGGCCGGGACCCAGTCCAGGATGACGCCCAGACCGGCCTGGTGCAGACTGTCCACCAGAAAACAGAAATCATCCGGGGTGCCGAACCGGCTGGTGGGGGCGTAGTAGCCGGTCACCTGATAGCCCCAGGAACCCTCAAAGGGGTATTCGGCCACGGGCAGCAGCTCAATATGGGTGAACCCGAAACGTTTAGCCTGGGCGATCAAAAGAGGCGCGATTTCCCGGTAAGTGAGGGACCGATTCTCCTCCTCGGGGACCCGGCGAAAGGAACCCAGGTGGACCTCGTAAATATTCATGGGCGCGCGCCGGGGGTTGATGGAGGCCCTTTGCTTTAGCCAGTCTTCATCCTTCCAGACATAGGCCTCCATATCCCAAACCCGGGCTACCATCCCGGGCGGGCGCTCCATGGAAAATGCCAGGGGATCGGTTTTGATGCGCAGCAATCCCTCCTGGGTCTTGATCTCATATTTATACAAAGTCCCGGCGGAAACACCGGGCACGAATAGCTCCCAGATGCCGGAGCTGCCCAACTGGCGCATGGGGAAAAGACGCCCGTCCCAGCGGTTGAATTCCCCCAGAAGAGTGACATTCTTGGCGTTCGGCGCCCAAAGGGTAAAGGCCGTGCCGTTCTTTCCCTCCATCGTCCGCAAATGAGCGCCCAGATGCTTGTATAACTCGGTGTGAGACCCCTCGCCGAACAGAAACAGATCCACCTCCCCCAGGGTGGGCTGGAAACGATAGGGGTCCTCCAGTTCCCAGGTATTGCCGTCTTCAAAAACAAACCGGAATCGATATTCAAAAGGCCAGGGCTTCTCCAGGAGCCGGATTTCGAAAAGGCCCCCGGGGTGGATCCGGGCCAGGGGCAAGACCTGGCGATCCACCAATAGAAAAACCTCCAATGCATCGGGGTGGAAGGCCCGAAGGGTGACCCCCGGCTGGTTGGCCTGTTGGAAAGGGTGGACACCTAAAACCCGGTGGGGGTTGGAGTGCTCTCCCTGGATGAGGGCATCAAATTCAGTGTTCATAGGCCACCCGTTCCTTTAGTTCGAAAATAGAACTCGGTACCACAAGACATTCATTAACAATTAATTATTAACAATTGATTATTAATTATTAATATCAAGTTGTTAAGCGGTTAATCCCCTCTTCACCTTCAGCCTCGGGGTGCTCGTCCCGGGCATGGGGTTTATTAGAAACGAAATGTGAAGCCTTAATTCCGGCTTTCGCCGGATGACCGCTAACACCCTCCCCTAATGTAACAACACGTCACCCCAGCGAAAGCCTTTCATGGCCCGTCATGGGGGTTAAATGAATCGCTTTAATTAATGAACCGCTATTCGCCGCCCCCGCCCGGGACCACGGAAACCGGCAATTCCAGCTCCGCGGCAAAGGCTCGATAATCGTTCATGCCTTGTGGGGATAAATCCGAGACCAGTAGGCAGGCGTCCAGAAAGCTGTTCTGCACGGACCAGAGGTTTACCGGCAGACTCAACTTCCCGGCGCCGTTCAGGAGCTCTCTAACTCGACCGAAGATAAAGGATGGCTCCGGCGCCCCCACCAGATCTTTCATCCAAAGCGCCACCTTTCCCTGGATAGTCTCCGCCATCTGGTTTTTATCAATGGGGAACTTTAGTTTCTTCATCCTTTCTACCAACCGGATTAAGGCATCCCATTGTCGGCTGTCGGCTGGGCCTTCTTCCATTGCCTGATCCCAGGCCTTTCCTAAGGACAGGCGCAAGGCCCAGCCCATGGGCGGGGGGATGGGGACTTCCCAATCCACCAATATTTTCATCACCCCTTCATCGACCCGGACCCATTCTCCCATTTGCTGGTAATATTCCTGCAACCTCTCATTCAAGATCAGGTCGATCAGCCGCCGCCGCTCCTCCCGGAAAAGGTCTTTTAAGGAATAATGGCTCCCCCCGAAATAATCCTTGATCCGGTCATACACTTCCCCCAGGGAAGCCGACTGGTAGCGCTCCAACAATTCGACCTTGAAAGACTCATATTTTTTCCGGCCTTTAAAAGGTCGGAGACGGCAGTGGAAATCCAGCCCGCCGAAATGGAGGACGGCATAGATCATTTCCAGTTCCTCTTCGGTCAGGTGGGACCGGACCCGGAGGAGTCCCAGGGCCAGGTGGGTCCCGTTCTGGCGAAGGACGGACTGGTCGGGGGTAGTGAGGTCATAGCAGTAAACCCGGGACCGCCCTTCGGAGGTGCGGTAAATGGAGCTGATAGCCTGGTGGGCCAGGACCTGCTTCAGTTCCACGGCCGAAGGGCGGACCAGCTTTTCCCAGACCCCTTGCCCGTCCCCGAACTCCGGCCGGTTGCTGGGAGCCCGGCGCAGGTGCTCCAACAGCAGAGGTTCCAGGTCCAGGCCAAAGTCACGGGCCAGTTGGATGGCCCGACAGGCGTATTTCAGGATCTGGGTAGTCTCCAAGCCGCTGATCTCGTCGAAAAACCAGCCGCAACTGGTGAACATGAGCAGGCTGTGGCGCTGCATTTCCAAAAGCTTCAGGGCCTGCACCCGATCGGACGCCGGGAGGTCTCCCGTCCGCCCCTGTTCACTGAAAAAACCCTGGAGATTTTCCGGAGAGCGGTCCAGGACCACCCGGATATAAGCCTCCCGGGCCTGCCAGGGGTCCGTGAGTAACTGAGATCCTCTTTCCTCGAACAGCTCGTCCAGAGCCTCCTTCAGCCGCTCCAATCCCTCCCGCAGAGGCGCACGCCAGCGCTGATGCTGCTCCCCAGCCCCCGGCCCGGCATCCGCAATCCTCCTGCCAACGTCCGATCCCGTGGGCGCAACTCCAGGAGGTGTTTTCCCGGATCTCCACTTCAAATTGGGGGGGGAATAGTTCCAGGAATTGGCCGTAATTGGTCAACCGAA
This sequence comes from uncultured delta proteobacterium, assembly GCA_963746605.1. Taxonomy (GTDB): domain Bacteria; phylum Desulfobacterota; class RBG-13-43-22; order RBG-13-43-22; family RBG-13-43-22; genus CAVQSS01. Next base: position 65,377 of record CAVVCH010000061.1, on the reverse strand, counting down.
CCCGCGAATCGTTTTCCAACCGGTGAAGGGCGTAGGCCAAGGCCATATCCCCAAAGGGCCGGTGGTGTCCGTAAGACTCCCCGTCGGTGGCCACATGCACCAGTTGAGGCGAGGGTTCTGCTGGATCAAAGGCCTCCAGCAGGCCCCGGGCGAAGCCCTCCCCGTCCGAGAGGGTATCCCGGAAGGCGATGCCGTGGGACAGAGCACCGTCATAAAAGAAAAGGGCGATCTTTTTCCCCGAAGGCAGCGGGCACCAGTACGCCCGACGGGGATTAACCCCTTGTTTAAATTCCTGCCATTCTTTTTTACCCGCCGGACGGAATCGTCTGGCCTGATGGGGCGCCAGTACGGTAAACCCCATCCCTTCTTGAGCCAGGGCCTCCAGAGACTTCACATCCACAGCCGTCTCGGGAAGCCACATCCCTTCCGGGGACCGCCCCCAGGTATGCCTGAAGGCCGCTATCCCCCAGCGAATCTGGGTGAGGCGATCGCGGGGCTCGGTCAATGGCAGGATGACGTGGGTATACGGATGGGCCAGGGCATTGCCGTGCCCTCCTCGGATGGGCCGGGAGCGATCGTCGGCAAATTTCAATCCCCTCAAAACGGCCGGTGCTTTTTCCGCGATCCAGGAAAGGAGGGTGGGGCCGAAATTGAAGCTGATCCTCTCATAATTGTTGCTGATCCGAGCCGTTTTCCCTCGGTCATCCAGAATCCGGGAGCGGGCGTTCGGGGCATAGCATTCGGCGGCTATCCGTTCGTTCCAGTCCTGATACGGCGCGGCGCTTTCCTCCCGTTCCACCGCACCCAGCCAGGGATTTTCGCGGGGAGGCTGGTAAAAATGGCCATGGATGCATACATAGCGAGGGTGGACGGGTTTTTTACTCATGGTCTTCCGGGCAAAAAAAAACCATGGCGATAACGAGCACCATGGTTTTTTAGGTTAAATTCCTATAAGGCGAATGCTAGTTCCTTATGCCGGGTCGGTCTTGGGAGCGGGTGCCGCCTTAGTGCTTTCCGCCGCGGCAGCGGGTTTATCTGCGGGTTCGCTTTTTTTGCCCTCCGGCGCCGAAGACCCCTTGCGGCTGTAATCGGTCACATACCAGCCGCTCCCCTTCAGGTGGAAGCTGCTGTGAGAAATCATCTTTTTCAATTCCCCTCGGCAGGAAGGGCATTGGGTCAAAGGGGAATCCGAAAACTTCTGCATGGCTTCCGTCACTTCCCGGCATTTTTGACATTGGTACTCGTAAATGGGCATCTATCAATCTCCTTTTTATTATACGACTGGATTGCAACCCGCCCCGACATTTCCCTTTCATTCGGGCACCGGTGCCCAACGTATGAATCCAGTATTGGTTTCAGATCAATCTTTTTTATAGGCTTGAGAATATCAAAGGTGGTCGAATGAACCTTGCTTTCCTCGATCTCCCGCTCCTCGCAACTTACATCAAAACGCTGAAAAAATTTCCTGAACCGGATGATATGGACCAACTCATGGGTTAAGATGTAGATCATCAGGGGGAACAACTCCAACCCTTCGCCCCGCTCCATCACCTTAAGAATATTGTGATCCTGCAGGCAAACCCGGTAATAGTCTCGGAGAGAGGAGGCGGGCCTCCACTGATAAGGAGCAAACACATAACGGCTGATCTGAGCCAGTCCTTGATCGGTTATTTCCTCCTGCTGCAAATGGGCCAGCGGTGTAACCTCAAAGCCATATTTCTTCCAATTACTGCCGGAAATATGATAATGATTACACGCGGCGTCTTCCGCTATTTCCAACGCCCTATCCACCAGCACAATATCCTTTTGGGAAAAACCTTGCATCATCTTTATTTTATTGTTTGAATGATTTATAACAAAATTATAAGCTTTTATAAAAAAAAGTCAAGTTTTAGAAACGGTTAGGAGGAGCCATGGCTGCCCGTGCCGACCTGCATCCAGACCAGAAACGCCGACTCGAAATGCTTCAAGAACCCTTAAAAACTCAGGGTCTTTCGGGCCTGATGGTCACCCTACCGGAAAACCGGCGCTACTTGAGCGGGTTTAAACCGGCGGATCCCCAATTGAATGAATCGGCCGGATTCCTGATTGTCGGCGGTACCCTGGCCCTCTTGGGAACCGATCCCCGGTATGAAATAGAGGCCCGGCGGGAAGCCCGCGGATTCATCCCTTTTATTTACGATAAAGGCCTGGAAGGTTCCTGGTCCCGGATAGCCGGGCGGCTTCAAGGGATGAACCGGTTGGGATTTGAGACTGGTGGGCTTACATTTCAATTTTATCAACGACTTAAGAAAATAATCCGGAAATCAAAGGCCTCCATTCAATTGACCCCCACACAAAATCTGGTCGAAGGATTACGGGCCCGAAAGGATCCCGGTGAAATCAAGGCTATTCGGAAGTCCCTGGCCGTAACCGAAGCGGTTTTTCTGGAAATGGCCGCCACCCTCCGTCCCGGACAGACTGAAAGAGCCATCGCCTGGAAAATCAAGACCTTGATCCATCAAGGGGGGGGGGAGGCGATCGCCTTTGAGCCGATTGTGGCCTCCGGACCCCATTCCAGCCAACCTCATGCCGAGCCCACCGACCGGCCGATTCAAAAAGGCGAGCCCATCATTTTTGATTTTGGCTCCAAGGTCGATGGGTATTGTTCGGATCTCTCCCGAACGGTTTTTCTGGGCCGGCCCAACGACCGTTTCCTGGAGGTATACGGGCTGGTCCGTCTGGCCCAGGAAAAAGCTGAAAAAGGAATACGGGCCGGCCTAAGTACCCTGGAGGTTGACTCCCTGGCCCGGTCGGTCATTGATCAGGGCGGCTACGGCCGGCACTTCAACCATTCCCTGGGCCACGGAGTGGGCTTGGCCACCCATGAACTCCCCAGTCTGAGTCCGGTTAAACCGGCCCTCCTGGAATCGGACATGGTGGTGACCATTGAACCGGGGATCTATCTGCCGGGTTGGGGCGGCGTCCGTCTGGAGAACATGGTGGTCATTGGAGAGCTTAAAAGCCGGGTATTAAACCGGAAGGCCCCGTTTTACATTTTAGATTAGAACCCCATAAATTGGCCAAGATTCGTCATTCCGGACAAGCGAAGCGCGATCCGGAATCCAGCCTTGGATAAGCTCTGGAGGTCCTGGATACCGGATCAAGTCCGGTATGACGACCCAGGGAAAAGGCCTAAAAAGCGGTGATCAATTCTATTTTCGTATTAACGTGTAAGCGCTGAAGAATCTAAAAAGGAATATCCAGTGGATCAGCATACCGCCTCCCCCCTGTTGGATGAAAATGGGTTCCCTTTTCTGGAAGTCCTGCAGCTCCTGAACGAGGCCTCTGAAACCTTTGTGTACCTTCATGATCCCGAGGGGCATTTTTTGCACGTGTCCCCGGGAGTCAGCAAGATCACCGGTTACACTCAGGAGGAATGGAAAGTCCATTACGGGACCTTCATGACCGACAATCCCTTGAATGAGCGGGTTCATGTCTTTACCCGTGAGGCCCTGGTAAAAGGGAAAAAATGTCCGCCCTACCCGGTTGAAATTCGTCATAAGAACGGCCGGCGCCTGCTGTTGGAGGTTAACGAAGCGCCGTTTGTTCAAGGTGGCCGCGTGGCCGGTCTGGTGGGAATCGCCCGTGATATCACCAAGGAAATAAAACTGCTGAAACTGGAGGAAACCTTCCAATCCTTTCTAAGGACTTGCCCTATCCCACTGGTAATTTACAGTTTTGAAGGAACGGTTCATTATCTCAATCCCTCTTTCGAAAAAACCTTTGGCTGGACTCTACAGGAACTCTCCGGCCAAAAAATCCCCTTTGTCCCTGAATCCGAAATAGCGCCCACCCGGGAGGGCATCCGGAAAGTCCTGGCGGGCGAGATGCTCAAGGATTTTGAAACCATCCGGTTGACCAAAGGGGGGACCCTTTTGGACATCAGCCTGACTTCCTTTCGTTACCTGGACGAGGGGGGCACCCAGGCCGGAATCACAGTGATACTCCGGGATGTGACGGGCAAGAGGCGCCTGGAAAGGGAACTACGCCGCAGCCTGGACTTTTCACAATCACTGATTCAAAGCTCTATGGACGGAATCATTTCTGTGGATCCGGAGGGCCGGGTCATGACTTTCAATGAGGGAGCGGGCAAGATCATCGGTTATACCCCGGAAGAAGTTATCGGTCGGATCCATGTCACCGAGCTGTATCCTCCCGGCAAGGCCCATGAGGTTAAGGAGGCCCTGCGCGGCCCTGATTTCGGGGGAGTCGGCAAGCTACAGGACTATCAAACCAAATTGCTGACCAAGGACGGCAGGGTACTGCCCATGCGCCTCTCCGGAAGCCTCCTGTATGAAGGGGACCGAGAAATCGGCAGCGTCGGCTTTTTCCACGACCTGACCCATCAAAAGACCATGGAGGCCGTCTTAACCCGGGAAAAGGCCATCATGGAGGAGCTGGTCAACGGCAGTCCCATCCCCACCTTTGTCCTGGACCGTGACCACCGGGTGGTTTTCTGGAACCGGGCATGCGCAGAATTGACCGGGGTGGCTGCAGAAGAAATGACCGGCAGCCGGGATATCTGGAAACCCTTCTACCCGGTTGAGCGTCCGGTCTTGGCCAACCTCATCCTCGCCCAGAACCTGGCCCTCTTAAGCCGCCTTTACGGGGAGAGAAAACTGCGGGCTCATTCCCTCTTGCCGGGGGCCTTTGAAGCCGAGGGTTTTTTTGAATCCTTGGGGGGAAAGGACCGTTATCTGCATTTCATGTCCGCCCCCATCTATGATCAGGCGGGTGAACTCTGGGGGGCCATCGAGTCCCTTCAGGATTTAAGCGAGCATAAAGCGCTGGAGGCCAAGTTATCCGAACTGGCCACCATGGATGGTCTCACCGGAGTCTATAACCGCCAATTCCTGGAAAAGAGACTGCAAGAAGAGATCGCCAAGGCCCGCCGCTATAGAGATCATCTCAGCATGATTCTACTGGACATTGATCAGTTCAAGGAAGTCAATGATCGCTACGGGCATCTGGTGGGGGATCAGGTCTTGAAAAAAACCGCCGAGATCATCAAGAGCTGCCTGCGGACCACGGATGTTGTGGCCCGTTTCGGAGGGGACGAATTCGTGGTGATCCTGCCCCGGACCGACATGGAGCAACTGGCCTTTGTGCGGGAACGGCTGGTGGTCACCTTGAGAAACTTGAGCGTCCTGGACCAGGACAACCAAACCCGGTATTTGACGGTTTCTCTGGGAGATTATTCGGACTGCCGGGAATACGATCAGATCCTTCGCCGGGCGGACCTCAATATGTATCGGCAGAAACCGGGCAGGTAGAGGAGTCGAAGAAGAAAGATGGGAGAGGGAAGACGGAAGAGGAGAAGAGAGAAGAGAAAAATAGCAATGAACATCGAACATCGAACGTCCAACATCGAACATCGAATGGGAAAAAATGAAGAAACAGAAATAGGTGTTCCCTGTTCGGTAATAGCGCTTTGTTTTTATTCGACGTTGGGCGTTCGATGTTCGATGTTCGACGTTCATTTAGTTTAGTACGAAAGTGGGTTTATTGTACAAATGACTGAAAAAACCAATTCTCCGACAGTGCCCGATCCTCCCATCTGGATCGATTCCCATGCCCATTTGGATATGGGGGACTTTAATAACGATCGCGGGGAAGTCTTGGAAAGGGCCTGGGAGCAGGGGTTGGCGGCCATCATCACCATTGGGATCGATCTGGAAAGCAGCCGGCAGGCCCTGGCCCTGGCCGAGGCCAATTCCCATATCTGGGCTACCGTCGGGCTTCACCCCCATGAAGCCTCAACCGCTGATGAACCGGCCCTTTCGAAAATACGGATTCTGGCCGGAGATCCCAAGGTAGTGGCTGTCGGCGAGATCGGGTTGGACTTTTTTCGAAATTATTCCCCCCGGGAACACCAGAAAGACTGCTTCCGGCGATGCCTGCAATTGGCGCGGGAAGTTTCCCTGCCTGTTGTGATTCATGACCGGGAGGCCCACGAGGAGACCCTGCAAATCTTGGCCGAGGAGAAGGCCTGGGAGATCGGCGGTCTCTTTCACTGTTTCTCCGGGGATTGGGCTATGGCCCGGCGCTGCCTGGATTGGAATTTTTTTCTTTCCGTGACCGGCGCCTTGACCTATAAGAAAGGCGCGTTACTGGAAGAGGTGGTCCGCCGGGCCCCCATTGAGTCCCTCCTTCTGGAAACCGACGCGCCCTTTCTGGCGCCGCACCCGTTCCGAGGAAAACGAAACGAGCCGGCCCACCTGGTGCAGACCGCCGCTCGGATGGCGGAAATCAGGGGAATTCCCTTGGCGGAACTGGGTCCGATCCTCTACCAGAATACCTGCCGGGCCTTCAGGAGGATAGACTGGTGAGAAGCCGTAAACAGGAAGATAAATGAATCGGTTAATAATTAACAATTAATTATTGATTATTAATTATTAAAATCATATAGTTAAGCTGCCTTCTGTCTCTTTTTTATTTTCGTGCTTTGCGGGTGCCCGCCCCGGGCATGGGGATTTAATACGAAAATAGAACGTTGTTGCAGGCTGCCGGTTACAGGTTGCTGGTTGAAAAGATCGATACCGGATAAGAGAGAAAAATGCCAACCAAAAATCCGGACAAAAAAATGCAGTCTCTGGGAACGATTCTGCAGGGGCTCATCAACGGCGGGGGGCTTTCGATTGATCCCTTAGTCCCCCAGGTGATCGAACTTTGGTCGGAAATGATCCCGGAGGCGTTGCGGCCCTATGTCTGTCTGGAAGGGCTCAAGGACGGAATCCTCCAAGTCGTGGTGTCCAACCCGGCCGCCGCCCAGCAATTTCAGTTTTTGAAGGAATCCCTGCGCCTGGGAATAAATCGGCGTCTGAATCAAACCATGGTTAAGGAGGTCCGCCTCAAAACCGGACATCTCCCTCCACGGGACCTGGGCCGAAGAGAAACAGGAAAAACCCCGCCCGGAGACCCTCGATCCCTTTCCCGCAAAGAGAAAAAATCCATCCAACAGATGTCCCAGGAGATTAAAAACCCGGAACTGAGGGAAAGGGTTCAAGCCTTGATGGAAAAAAGCCTTCGCTTCAACGCCCCAACAGATCCCGGACCTCGGGCGAGTAAACCCCGGGCTTCTCGTAAACCACCAAAACAGGCAGGACCTTAAGCTCTTCGCCGCCTTCCTTAACCGCTTCCAGCAGCACCCAGTCGGCTTCCCGGTCGGCCATGGGCTGGACCAGGCGCAGGCGCTTGGGTTCCAGGTGGTTCTGCCGGGACAGCGCTAAAAGGGCGGGCAACCTCCGGACCGGGTAAATCAGAAATAGCCTTCCCCCTTTTTTCAGAACCTGTCGGCTGGCGACCAGGAGGTGCTCCAGGTTGACCGTCAGCTCGTGTCGAGCCAAGGCCTTTTCAGGCTGGGGATTGATTCGACCGGTGTGAAGCGGCCGGTAGGGAGGATTGGTCACCACGGCGTCAAAAGAGCCCGGCCGGAAGAGCCGGGTCAGGGTACGAATGTCACCCCGGACCAGGGAAATGCGCCCTTCGGCCTGATTCAAACCCAGGTTACGGCGAGCCAGGTCAACAAACCCGGCCTGGAGTTCCAGAGCTACCATTTGAATATCGGGAAATTTTCGAAAAAGCCCTAAGGAGATAATCCCGCAGCCGGCGCCACATTCCAGAACGCGATCCCTGGATTTTAAACGGATAAAATCGGAAAGAAGCAGGGAATCGAGGGCGAAACGGTAGCCGTTTTTTTTCTGGATAAGGCGAAGATCCGCACGGGCCCAGACATCAAGTGTCTCGTCATCCCCCGAACCACCGGCTGTCTCAGACCATGATGGTTTCATTGGGTTTCATGATATTGATCACCAACCCGGTGGGAGTCTTGGGGTAAAAAAAGGTGGATTTGCGGGGCATGATCAAGCCGGCTTCAGCCACTTCCTGGATCTGCCGGATGGGCGGGGGGTTCAACAAAAAGGCCATCCGACAGCTCCCTGAATCCACTAAAGCCATGGCCTCCCGAGCGTCATGGCGGTATTCGATCAAGTTTTCCCGATCCAGCTCCTCGGGTTTGATCCCGAGGACCTTCTGCAAAACCAGGCGACTCAGAATCATCACATCCAATTTCCGGAGAATCGGATGGAGGTCTTCCGCCCAGGCTCCTTCCAGGCAGGCCGCCTTGAGGGTCAACAGATAGAGGGTCGGGGGAGCGGCGGAATAAACTCCCAACACATGCCCTTCCCGGGCTTTCTCCTCCATTCGGTTTAAAAACGCCTGCTTCACTTTTTTCTTGTTCGCCGGCTGGATGGGAAACCGTTCCACCTGGAAGTCTTCCCTGATGCCCTTTTCGAAAAAAGCCAACTGGTCCTCAGGGGACTGGCAGAGAACGCGGTGAGTGGGGAGAATGGCCAGACCGGGATCGTGCATATTACAGAGGAACATGAGGGTGAAATTGAAGGGTGAACCGGGGGGGCTATCGGGATATCGATCCTGCATGGCCTGCCGGTAGGCCAGGCCGGTTTCATAGCGATGGTGCCCATCGGCGATGTAGACGAATTTTTCCTCAAAATCTTTTTGAACCTTTTTCAGAACCGCCTTATCGGTCACCCGCCATAGTTGGTGACGGATTCCGTCATCATCCTGATAATCAATGAACGGTTCAGGATGGGCGCGGGAAGAAAGCAGCTCCACCACCTGGTTTTCCGGGTCCGAGTAAAAAGAAAAAATCGGGCAGAACTGGGCCTGACAATGGTCCAGCAAATGGAAACGATCGACCTTGATTCCCGAAAAGGTCTTTTCATGAGGACGGACCATGCCGGAGTCGAAGGGTTCCAACCCCAGCAGGGCAATGAACCCGGTGCGCTGACGCCGGCCCTGGCTCGGGAACGAATAATGGATCCGGTACAGATAAATGGCCGGCTTCGGTTCACGAACCAGCACTTTTTCCTTTTGCCAGCTTTTCAAAAGTCGGGCGGCCCGGGTGTAGCGATTATAGGTAGGACTGTCTCCGGGAAGGTTCTTCCCCAGGTCCAATTGAATCATATTGTGGGGATGTCGGGCATAGAGGGCCTCCTGCTGTTGAGGAGAAATGACATCGTAGGGTGGGGTGATGACCTTGGAAAGGTCGGCGATCTTATCGGGATTATAAATCAACCCGCGAAAGGGGGCAAGGATGGCCATAGGCTTTCAACTCCTCAAAAGAATATCTATAAATTCGAAATCCGAAACAAGCACGAAGGTTCAAAACCCAAATGATCAAAACAAAAACGATTATTCTTGGTTAAATTTTTATGACATAATCCGTCGGCCTTGTAAACACCTTTGTCCTCGCGTCGACGACAGATGGTTTATCATAGCCGGGACCTCCCGGCGATGATAATAACAATTTCCTTTGCGCGCTTTGCGGCTTTGCGGTGAAATCACCCCCGGGCACCGAAAAGGGCCGTTCCCACCCGGATCAGGGTGGCCCCTTCTTCAATGGCCGTTTCCAAATCATGGGACATGCCCATGGAAAGCTGGGAAAGGTCCAGAGAAGGAAACTGTTTTTGCCACTTTTCCCGCCATTGATAGAGAGAGCGAAACCAGGGACGCGCACTTTCCGGGTCCGGATCATAGGGGGGGATGGCCATCAAGCCCCGGATCCGCAGTTGGGGTAACGAAAGGACGGCCTCCAGTAAGGCCGGGACCTGCTCGGGAGCAAGCCCGGATTTGCTTTCTTCTTCCGCTTCGTTAACTTGAATCAAAACCTCCAGGACTTTCCCTGCTTCTCGGGCCTGACGGTTCAATTCCTGGGCCAGGGAAAGACGATCCACGGTCTGGATCATGGAAAACAGTTTCACTGCGGTCCGGGCCTTATTCCGCTGCAGGTGACCGATAAAGTGCCAGGAGCCCTGTCGGAGTTCTTCAATTTTTTTCTGGGCTTCCTGAATATAATTTTCCCCGAAATGACTCAGCCCGGCTTCCAGTGCTTCCTGGATTCGAGCGGCCGGGACAGTCTTTGACACAGCCACCAATAAAACCTCGTCCAGCCGGCGTCCTGAACGGGAACAGGCCCTTTCGATTCGCTCCCGAACCCGCTGGATATTTTCATGGATCCCGCTCACCTATTTCACCATTTTGGTCTTTTTAAATTTGGTCATTTCGTTTTGTTTCGAATTTCTTCGAATTTGAGGGATTTATCCCCTACGTCCCTTCCCCCAACCGAAACCCGGCATTCTTCTCCAGCGTCTCCAGGACTTCCGTCAAAGGCAGTCCAACCACGTTGGTATAAGACCCCTTGATCTCCCGGATCAAAAACGATCCCCGTCCCTGGATGGCATAGGCCCCGGCCTTGTCCAGGGGTTCCCCGGTCTGCAGGTACCAGTCGATTTCCCGACGTGAAAAATGTTTGAAGGTAACTCGGGTATAAACGCTCCGGGCCAGGGCTTTTTTTTGCGATTGGTTGATCAGACAAAAACTGGTGATCACTTCGTGGGTCCGGTTGTTTAAGGCCTCTAAGAATTTCTTGGCCTCTCGGAGCGAATCCGGTTTTCCCAAAATGCGTTTTCCCAGACTGACCACCGTATCGGCTCCCAGAACCCAATCTTCGGGAAATTGTTCTGAAACCACTCGGGTCTTCTCCTGGGCCATGCGCTTCGAAAAAACGGCCGGGGGTTCGGCCTCCCGGGGAATCTCCTCAACGTGGGCGGCAACAACCCGAAAAGGTATTCCCAGGTCGGCAAGCAAGGCCTGCCGCCTAGGGGACTCCGAGGCTAGAATAAGTGAGAAAGGGAGCATAGTCAGTTGGTATTTTTTTTATAGCCCCTACGTTCAGAAAAAGCAATGCCCGAGAGATTAACTATAATACAAGGTTCAAAATAAATTGACAGGTCTTTTGAACCTTGTATATAGTTAATCAAGGAGCATTTTTCTGCGCAATACCATCGGATCCTAAGGTCTCGGGTTTTTAGGAACTGAGGCGCTCTCTTTTTTAGGGCATTATTTTTAGCTTGGTTCAATTCATGAAAAGGAGGTGAATGGGCAGCATAAACACCATCTCAGAGGTTTAGTAATATTATTACATACTTCAAGGAGGAACCATGTTGCAAAAAAAAGTGCTTTTGACCGAAGATGAAATGCCCAGGCAGTGGTACAACATCCTGCCCGACATGCCCAACGGAATGCTTCCTCCCCTGCATCCCGGGACGGGACAACCCGTGGGCCCCGATGACCTGGCCCCCATATTCCCCATGAATCTGATCGAGCAGGAAGTCAGTCCCCAGCGCTGGATCGACATCCCGGAGCCGGTTCTGGAAAAATATGCCTACTATCGCCCCAGCCCCCTGGGCCGGGCCTACAGCCTGGAACAATTTCTCCAGACCCCGGCCAAGATTTATTTCAAAAATGAGGGGGTCAGCCCGGCGGGCAGCCACAAGCCCAATACGGCCATTCCCCAGGCCTATTACAACAAAATTTTCGGCACCAAGCGGATCTCCACCGAAACCGGCGCCGGACAGTGGGGCAGCGCCATGAGCTTTGCCGGGGCACTCTTCGACCTGGAAGTCAAGGTCTACATGGTGCGGATCAGCTTCGACCAGAAACCCTACCGCCGTCTGATGATGAACACCTGGGGTGCCACTTGTGTGCCCAGCCCCAGCCCGGACACCAATGCCGGACGGAAAATCCTGGAGCAGAATCCCGATTCACCGGGCAGCCTGGGCATCGCCATCAGCGAAGCCGTGGAAGACGCCGTGACCACCCCGGATAGCAAGTATGCCCTGGGAAGCGTCTTGAACCACGTGATGCTGCATCAGACCATCATCGGCCTGGAGGCCCAGAAGCAGATGGAAAAAATCGGGGAATATCCCGACATCGTCATCGGCTGCGCCGGCGGGGGAAGCAATTTCGCCGGCCTGGCCCTGCCTTATATCCTGGACAAAATCCACGGCAAACAGGTGCAGGTGATCGCCGTGGAACCGGCCTCCTGCCCGACCATGACCAAAGGGCCCTTTGTCTATGATTTCGGCGATACCGTTCAGACGACTCCCCTGCTGCCCATGCACAGCCTGGGACATGCCTTTATACCGGCCCCCATCCATGCCGGCGGACTTCGTTACCACGGCATGGCCCCCATTGTTTCCCAGTTAATCATGGATAAAATGATCGAACCGCGGGCGGTATTCCAACTGGAAACCTTTGCCGCCGGGGTTACCTGGGCCCGGACCGAAGGCTTTATCCCGGCCCCGGAAACCAACCACGCCCTGGCCGCGGTGATTCAGGAAGCCAAGAAGTGCAAGGAAGAAGGCAAGGCCAAGACCATCCTGGTCAACTGGAGCGGCCACGGTCTGGTGGATCTGATGGCCTACAATGCCTATTTTGAAGGAAAACTTTCCGATTATGAAATGCCGGACGACGAGATCACCCAATCCTTGCTGGCTTTGGAAAATTTCCCCAAATGCCCTCCAAGATAACCTTTGGGTTTCGCCATAATCTCAAACTGTAATCCTTCGCTTCGCTCGTCATCCTGAGCGAAGCGAAGGATCTCGTCTTAGATTCTTACGTCCATTGTTCTGAGAATTTGTCTCTAACAATGGACGTAAGAATCTAAATTAAGAGACGTTATCTTTAAATCTGTTGAAAGGTTTTCATGATTGACGAACACGACCTCCTGGAGATCTATTGCCCCCAGATGGGGACCATGTTGACGTTTAATTACTGCCGCCGGGTCCAGTCCGACCTTCCCTGCCGCAATTTCATCCATTGCTGGGAAACCCGGATGGAGGTGGGGACTTATTTGAGCGAACACTTTCCCCGCGAGGCCCTACAGGAAGCCTTTGGCGGGCTTCCCAAAAACCGAATGGAAAGGATCTTCGCCTGTATAGACGGAATTCAAAAGGATAAACTCCCCTAATCCACCCTCTTATTTTTTCTCTTTTCTTCCATCTCCCATCTTCCCGCTTCCATCTTTTGCTCCCCTCTTCTCTTCTCTCCCTCCTTCTCGCCGATTGTCACCCCTAAATATTTTTTCTTGTCATATTATTGGGATTATGGTAAAAAAATTATTTTTCGGGCCGTTAGCTCAACTGGTAGAGCAACTGACTCTTAATCAGTAGGTTTGGGGTTCGAGCCCCCGACGGCCCACCATAAATTCAAAGGAGTTTGCCCCTTCAGGGCAACTCCTTTTTTATTTTCATTTGATTATTAACTGCCTGGTGGTCAATAATCGAACGTAAAAATAACCAATTAAGGAGAAAATCCGCCCCATGGCCACCGAACCCAACAAAGTCATCTATACGATGATCAAAGTGAGCAAATACTATGACAAGAAACCGATCCTGAAGGACATCTCCCTATCCTATTTTTACGGCGCCAAGATCGGGGTGCTGGGCTTAAACGGGTCGGGCAAGAGTTCCCTGCTGCGGATCCTGGCCGGGGTCGATCCGGATTTCAACGGCCAGACCATCCTCTCCCCCGGGTATACCGTGGGTCTTCTGGAACAGGAACCCCTCTTGGATGATGCCCGGACCGTGAAGGAAATAGTGGAAGAGGGAGCGCAGGCCACCGTCGACCTGCTCAACGAGTTCAACCGGATCAACGAGCAATTTGCCGAACCCATGTCCGACGAGGAAATGGACAAGCTCATCGAACGCCAGGGGCAGGTCCAGGAGAAGCTGGACGCCCTGGACGCCTGGGATCTGGATTCCCGCCTGGATCTGGCCATGGAGGCCCTGCGCTGCCCTCCCGGGGAGACGCCGGTCAAGGTGCTATCCGGCGGCGAAAGGCGGCGGGTGGCCCTCTGCCGTCTCCTGTTGCAGAAACCCGACATCCTCCTCCTGGACGAACCCACCAACCATCTCGATGCCGAATCCGTGGCCTGGCTGGAAAGCCATCTGCAGCGGTACGCCGGCACCGTTATTGCCGTCACCCACGACCGCTACTTCCTGGACAATGTAGCCGGCTGGATCCTGGAGTTGGACCGGGGCGAGGGCATCCCCTGGAAGGGCAACTATTCTTCCTGGCTGGAACAAAAACAGAACCGCCTGCGCCTGGAGGAAAAAAGCGAAAGCCAGCGGCAACGGACACTACAGCGGGAACTGGAATGGATCCGCATGTCCCCCAAAGGACGGCATACCAAGGCCAAGGCCCGCATCACCTCTTATGAAAGCCTGGTGGGTCAGGAGAGCGAAAAAAGAGAAAAGGAACTGGAGATCTATATCCCGCCGGGCCCGCGCCTGGGCAACCTGGTCATCCAGGCGGAAAACGTCGACAAGGCCTATGGTGACAACCTGCTCCTGGACCAAGTCAGTTTCAGCGTCCCGCCTGGGGCGATCGTGGGCGTCATCGGTCCCAACGGCGCCGGTAAAACCACTCTCTTTCGCCTGATTACCGGGCAGGAAACACCGGACTCCGGGACCCTGCGGATCGGGGAAACGGTGACCCTCGCTTACGTGGATCAGAGCCGGGAGGTGCTCGACCCGGAAAAAACGATCTGGGAAATGATTTCCGGCGGCCAGGATACTATTAAACTGGGCGTCCGGGAGGTCAACTCCCGGGCTTATGTGGCCCGCTTTAATTTTTCCGGCAGCGATCAGCAAAAAAAAGTGAGCCAGATTTCCGGCGGGGAGCGGAACCGGGTCCATCTGGCGCGGATGTTGAAGGAAGGCGCCAATGTGCTCCTGCTGGACGAACCGACCAATGATTTGGACGTGAACACCATGCGGGCTTTGGAAGAGGCCTTGGAGAATTTCGGCGGCTGCGCCCTGGTGATCAGCCACGACCGCTGGTTCCTGGATCGGATCGTCACCCATATTCTGGCTTTTGAAGGGGAAAGCAAGGTACTCTGGTTCGACGGCAACTATACGGAATACGAGGCGGACCGCAAAGCCCGATTGGGGGCCGCGGCCGACCAGCCGCACCGGATCAAGTACCGGCGTTTGACCAGGAGGGTAGAAAACAAATTCGAAATGCGAAGCACGAAATTCGAAACAAGCACGAGGTCCAAAATCCAAATGACCAAAACAAGATCTTTTCGAGTTTTGAAATTTGATCATTTGAATTTGTTCAGTTTCGGATATTCGAATTTCGAATTTCTGACCGAAATTCGTTATTTACGTTTGAATCTCCATCCCATCCTCCAGAATCTCCAGGGATACTCCTTTAATCCCGGCCAATTCTTTTTCGATGATCCGTCGATAGACGGGCTTCGGGTGACAGATGTAAATTTTTTCAGGCCGGCCGGGCATTTTTTGGATCTCTTTCTTGAGGAGCCCGGGGGTCAAGTGACCCGAGATCCGGGCCAGCTTCACCTGCGAATTGGGGAAAGAGACTTCCACGATCAGGACTTTAACCTGATGGCCTTTCATGCGTTTCCAAATGGCTTCCGTCGGGCCGGAGTCCCCGGTGTAGACCACCGAATGACCGTCCTTATCCTCCACCAGATAACCGTAAGCCGGGACCACGTGGTTGACCTTGGCCGCGTAGATTTTGTAATCCCCGATGATGAATGGGGCGCGGGTGGAAATTTCCTGAAAACGCAGCACCGGGTGTTCGACGCTCGGAATGCGGGTAAAGTCCGGCCAGATGCGGTTGTTAAATATATGGGTTTTTAAGGTCCGGATAACCTCTCGACCGCTCAGGACGGTCACCTGGGCCTTGTGGCGGGCCATGCCCAGGTTGTCGACCAGGAAGGGGATGCCCTTGACATGATCCAAGTGGGCATGGGTCAGGAAGATATGGGAAATCTTGTACTGGGCTTCCCGGTCGAGGGAGAGGGAGATCGTACCGGCATCCAGCAGCAGGAAGTCATCGATCAAAAAAGCGGCCGTGTTTTGTCCCGGGGCCACCGAACCCGAAGAACCGAGGATCTTTCTCTTCATTGAAGTGAATTCAAATGGTGCCACCCCAGCCCGGCGCTTATCGCGCTCGGCTGCTGACGACTCAGACCTCCCCCAGATTGTCCAGGAGACGCTGGTGCAGGTTGTCAAAACCGCCGTTGGACATGATCAGGACCACGTCTCCACGGCGAAGTTCCCCCGAGAGAAACTCCAGAATGGAATCTGTATCCGGAAAATAATCGGCTTGCCGATCCAGGCTCCTCAGGTCCTCAACCAGTTTTTGGGAGGAGAATCTTTCCCCTTCCGGGATCCTGGCCAAATCCGGCGGTTCGCGAATGATGATCCGGTCGGCCCCCTCAAAGGCCCGAGGGTATTCCGATTGGAAGACCGACCGCCGGCTGGTGTTGGTTCGGGGTTCAAAGACGGCAATCAATCGTCTCCCCCGGTACTGGTCCCGAAGGGCCTGGAGGGTCAGGCGGACCGCCGTCGGGTGGTGGGCAAAATCGTCGATGACCGTGACCCCCCCTTTCACCCCCCGCAACTCCTGCCGACGATGCACCCCCTGAAATCCGGTTATCCCGGCGGCGATGACCTCCGGGCTCAACCCCAGATGCAACAAGATGGGAATCAAAGACAGGGTGTTCAGGGCATTGTGCTCCCCCACCAAAGGAGAGTCAAATTTTCGAAAAAAAACCCCGCGCCGAAACACTTCAAAGGTGCTTCCCAGAAGATGGGTTCGAACGTTCCTCGCCTGCCAGTCCCAATCCCCCTCCAGGCCATAGGTCTCCACCGGGCAGGAGACCCGGTCAATGATCTCCCGAATCCGAGGATCCGGACCGTGAATCATCAACAGCCCCTCTTCGGGCAGAAGGGCGATAAACCGGGCAAAGGCCTTCTGGATGGACTTCAGGTCCGGATAGATATCGGCGTGATCGAATTCAATGCCGGTCAGGACGGCGTAATAGGGCCGGTAGTGAAGAAACTTGGGCCCTTTATCAAAAAAAGCGGTGTCGTATTCATCCCCCTCGATGACAAAATAGGGTCCGGAGCCGAGTTGGTAGTTGCGTTCGTAACCTTTCAGAATGCCCCCCACCATGAACCCCGGAGACAGACCGGCCTGATCCAACAGGGAGGCCAGGAGGGCCGAGGTTGTGGTCTTCCCGTGGGTGCCGGTTATGACCAGAGGAATTTTTTCCTCCAAGAAAAAGTGGGCCAGGGCCTGGGGCATGGACAAACAGGGTAAATTCAGCCGAATCAACTCCTGGGCTTCCGGATTGGCGCGGGTGATCACATTGCCGACGATCACCAAGTCAGGTGTGGGATCGAGATTACCCGGGCCATAGCCCAATCGCACCGCGATGCCCAATCCCTCGAGAAAAGTGCTCATGGGCGGGTAGACGGCCTGATCCGAACCGGTGATCCGAAACCCTTTTTCCCGCAGCATCCCGGCTAAGGACCCCATACCGGTACCGCAAATCCCCATGAGGTGAATATGCCGGATTCGACCGGGCACGATCTGGTTCAGGCTGCTGATCGGAGGAGATTCGTTCACGTCACTTCTTCTTTTTCTTTTTTTTATCTTCCGGCTCCTCGCTCTTGGCCTTCAGCATCTTGCGCAGTTCTTTGTCGGTTACCGGTCCGCCGTAGCCCGCGTACTGAATCTGAGGAGCCGAAGTGTTTTCCAGGGGAATCCATTTCCCGTTTTGAAAGGTTTGATAGACCAGATCGTAACCGGTCCCGGCCACGACCGGAATAACGCCCCCGGAGATTTTGATTTTACCCGCCTCCAGTCGAGAGAGTTTCACCTTTCCTTGCTGGGCCTGAACCATCGCCGCGCTCCCGTGGCAGTCCTGGCATTTTCGGCCGGATTTCATAATGGCATGACTAGAGCCGGGAGTGAATATCAGGAATATTTTTCCTTCCGGTAAAACGAAAGCCTCCAAGCCGGCGGCGGCCAGCCTTTGATTGCGGTTCATCAGAAACACCCAATCGGTCACCGGGTGCGACACCCGCTTCCCTTCCTTGGCTAAGAGGTCGAATTGGGTGCTGGTCTGGTTCATCATGGACCCGGCGTGGCAGGCCTGGCATTCTACTTTTTTCCAGTGTTTGCGATGGGCAATGCTGTCGCTTATATCTTCATGGCACTTTTCGCAGCGGGCGTCCAAGGCCCCGGACTGTTTCTGGGATGTGTATTCTTGGCCGTCCCCATGCATTTCTCGGGAAGTGTGGCATTCCTGGCACTTCATCCCTTTAGCCAAATGGACGTCTTCCCGCAGAGTTCCCCGGTTTAACTTCAAATGGGCGGCCAGCCGATCATGGCATTTCAAACAGGTCTCCGCTGGAACCGGGGCCGGTGTGGCCGCCGGCGCCTTGGATCCTGCCGCGGGAGGATGGCAACCCTCGCAAGAGGCCACATGGCACTTTTTACAGGCCAGTTGCGGGTAGGTCTGGCCGGTCAGCAGCTCCAACCCGTTATTTTCTTTCCCATACCAGAAAGCCATGCCCCGCCCGGTATGGTGCAAGCTGGACTTAAAGGCTTCCTGACGTTGACTGTCACCGGGCTGGCTTTTCGCAGGAGCGATCGCACCTTCCGCCGGGGCGGGCTGTCCTTCTGGAGTGTTTTTTTCAGCGGGGCGACTCTTCCCGGTGGGGGCCACTTTCTTATCCGGGACCGCCTTTTCGACTGCATTCGTCTTTCCGGAGGGGTTGGCCGCCAGAGAAAACCCGATAAAACCTAACAAAGACAATCCTAACAGGAAGAAGAACAGCTTTTTCACGGATGTTCCTTTCTTGCCAAAATCATAATCCACCGGGCGATACTATAAGGTTATCTAATTCGAATGCCAAGTAAAAATTGGCCAAGCCGAAGAATTCGGAATCAGGTTGGGAGCCATGGCCCTTTTCGAGGAACTTATCGATGCCGAGCACTCCCTTGCAGGGTAGCATACTGGATGCCCTGGCCCCCCTGCTGAAAGAATCGGCCGATCCGATTATCGGAGACACGGCCTTCCTGATCGGCCGAATAAGGGACCCTCGAAAGGGAGAGGTTTTAAGAGGCCTTTTGAACCACCCGAACCCCGAAATCGTTGAAATCGCCCGGGAGGGGTTGAACCCCGAATAGTGACACCCCAAGACCGTCGAAGGTTTGACGCTGGGCGGCGGACCCGCCTGGTTGGCCTCTTGACACCGGGTACATTAGTGTGTAAATAAAACGGACAGGGAGGTTCTCCGTTGCGCTTAGTCGTTCAGCGTGTCAAACAGGCCTCGGTTCGAATTCAACAGGAAACCGTGGGGGAGATCGGCCCCGGCCTGTTGATCTTCCTGGGGGTCGGTCAGAACGACACCGAGGAAGATGTGCGCTATCTGGTGGAGAAAATCCTGCACCTGCGGATCTTTGCCGATGGTCAGAGCCGGTTCAACCTTTCGTTGACGGACGTTCATGGTTCTTTACTTATCGTTTCTCAATTCACACTCTGGGGCGATTGCCGGAAAGGACGGCGGCCTTCTTTTTCTCATTCGGCCCCACCCGGAATCGCCGAGCCGCTTTACAACCTATTTATCCAAAAGGCGAAGGAAGCCGGTCTGACCGTGGCCAGCGGCCGCTTTCAGGAGATGATGGAGGTCCATTCCATCAATGACGGACCGGTCACGCTGCTGCTGGACAGCCAAAAATCTTTTTAGGGGGTACCGCTCATGTTCGTCGGAAAAACGTTCGACCAGGTCGACCTGGGAGAAAAAATCAGGGATGCCTTAACGATCACCGAGACCCACATGATTTTGGCCTGCGGTCTGTTCAAGGATTTTAACGCGCTGCACGCTAACGCGCCTTTGGCCGAGTCGTTGCCCCTCCAGGGACGAATCGTCCACGGTCCCCTGACCGCCGCCGTCATGGTGGGGGTGCTGGGAAACTATTTCAGCGGAACGACTATCGCCTTCCTGGAGGAAACCATCCGCTTCATCGCGCCGGTGCGCCCCGGGGACACGCTGAAGACTGAATGGGAGGTCCTGGAGAAGAAACCCTCCAAGAAGTATTCAGGAGGAATCCTTTCCTTCTCCGGAACCTGCCAAAATCAAAGGGGAGAGGCCGTGGCCCAGGGGGAAGGTAAGATGCTGATCTCCAACGAGGCTCCGTCCTTATGAATACCCCGGAACCCCTTCCGCCCTGCATGATCTTTGTCGGGAAAGAAGGCCAGTGGTTTCATGAAGGCGCCGAGATCATCCATCGCCCCATTTTTCTCTGGCTGATTCAGAACCTGGAAAAGGACGAAACGGGCCGCTACCTGGTTCATCTAAACGATCAGAAATGTGTCCTTGAAGTAGAGGATACCCCGCTGGTCATCCTGGGGGTGGAACGAACCCAATCCGGCCCGGAGGAAACCGAAGAGATTCTTTTGACCTTGAACGACGAACGGCAGGAAGTGCTGGACCCCCAAACGTTATGGCTGAACCGGGAGAACGTCTTGTACGGATTGGTGAAGGACGGGATCGATGCCGGCACGATTTCTTCGGGCGGCCTATTATCAGATCGCCCGCTATATTGAAGAAGACGAAACCGGCGGTTTCTTTCTATCCTTGAATCGACAGAGGTTTCCGATCAAGACCCGGTAATCGCCTTTGCCGGGGGAGTTAGCCCAGGGCCAGCACGCGCCGCTAGCCCAGTTAGACCTTCCCATTTCCCTCCGGCAGTCTCCGGTAGAGGCGCCTTGGTTCGGCCGGGCGCGTCGGATTCCCCGGATCGGAGGATGATGACCTTTTTCCCGACCGGTCCCCAAAGATCGGGATCGGTCGGGCCGAACAAGGCGATGGTGGGAAGGTTCAGGGCGGCCGCCAGGTGGGTGACACCGGAATCGTTGCCCAGGTAGCCGGCCG
The DNA here is from genome assembly GCA_963746605.1 of uncultured delta proteobacterium. GTDB lineage: Bacteria > Desulfobacterota > RBG-13-43-22 > RBG-13-43-22 > RBG-13-43-22 > CAVQSS01. Next base: position 44,711 of record CAVVCH010000061.1, on the reverse strand, counting down.
AAAGATCCAGGACTCCTGCCAGCCCGTTTAGGGAGAGGCGGCGAACCAGAGGGAATCCCCGGGCTTCAATGGTTTCGGCGATTTGGGGGGAGACTTCTTCCTCCACCGGGCCGAGGATAAAAAAGGGTTGCCGTTTCTGTTGGGCTTGGAGTTGATCGGCCAGGTTTAAAAAATTTTCCAAGGGCCAATTTTTGGACCGCCCGCCGCTGCCGGGATGAATGGCCCAGGGGGAAACTCCCGACCTGCACCCCATTCCAATTCGCTCCAGGACCTGAAGACCCGTCTGCCGATCCTGGTCGCTGGGGAACAGGGTTCTTTCGGGTGAAACCCAGGGGACACCCCAGGCGGATAAAACCTCCTGCTGCACGTCCGGTACGGATTTTTTTCGCGCTCTCCCGGGGAAAGAGGGGATCCAGTCAACCGGGAAAGTGCCGATGGCTTTTACATTTCGAATCAACAACTCCGGGGGTTGGGGCGCAAAAATATAGACCCGTTCGGAATGTTCCAGAAATCGACGGAACCGTTCCGGCAGCAGGGGGCTCTCTTGATACAAATAGGCCCATTCCTTTTCATGGTGAGAACGGACGGCCTGGCCGTAGAAACGGTGATGAAGCAAAGCCAGATTGGCCGTATTACCTACCAGGATCCAGGGATGGTTTTCATGGTAGACCCTCAGGGAATAAAGGGCCGGAAGGGACAGCAGCAGGTCCCCCAAGGCCCCCTGATGAATGAATAAGATCGGAGCTTCTGATGAATGCATTGCAGATTGTTTCCCTGCCGGACCGTTTTCGCCTGGAACCGCGGGGTTGGTCTTTTGCTCCTTTTAGCGAAAGTCCTTTGGATGCCGGGCCGCCCCTCGACTGGGCCTCCTTCCACACCGTCTCCCTGGAACCGGGCTCCATTCGGGGAAACCATGTCCATCCACGGGTCACGGAATGGCTATTCTTTTGCGGCGGCCCCCTCCGGATCGTCTGGCAGGATGAAGGCTCGGCGAGCCATTCAACAAAGACAGATAGCCGACCATCATACCTTTCTGGTCATCCCGCCCCGGGTCAAACACGCGGTCAAAAACACCGGAACTGCCTTGCTCTATCTGGTGGCCTTTCGAAACCAGGCCGACGGCTCGGACGAACCGGAGACCCTGGCTACGCCGCTGATTGAATAGGAAACTGAACATCGAACATTGAACATCGAACGCCCAACTTGAATGAAAAACAAACCTCCATTAAACATTCGATGTTGAAAGTTTGATGTTCGACGTTCATGAAACCGATCAAAATCCACTCTACTCCGGGTCCAGCCCCTCGGCGGCCATCCAGGCTTGAAAATCATCCAACGCCCTCCGGGCGTAATGAGCGCCTCGCTCCCGGCGGTGAATCCTTCCCGGCAGGGCTGGAAAAAGACCGAAATTGATATTCATGGGCTGAAAATCCGATTGGCCTTCCCGGCTGATATGCCCGACCAGGGCCCCCAGGGCGGTCGTGGGAGGCGGAACCACCAGGGACCGGCCTTCCATCAGCCGGACGGCATTGATCCCGGCCAGAATTCCCATGGCCGCCGATTCCACGTACCCTTCCACCCCGGTAATCTGGCCGGCTAACAATAGTTCCAAGTCTTTCTTCAGCTGCAGGGTGGGCAGCAATACCCGGGGTCCGTCCACAAAGGTGTTCCGGTGGACGCTTCCCAACCGGGCAAATTCGGCCCGCTCCAGGCCGGGGATCAGACGGAAAACCCGCTCCTGGTCCTTCCACTTCAGTTTGGTTTGAAAACCTACCAGATTATAAAGGGACCCGTCGGCGTTGTCCTGGCGCAACTGGACCACGGCCTGGGGGATCCTGCCGGTACGGGGATCCGGCAGTCCCACGGGCTTCATCGGACCGTACCGCAGGGTTTCCTCACCGCGTTGGGCCATCACCTCGATCGGGAGGCAGCCTTCGAAATAGTGTATGGCTTCAAAAGGATGGAGGGGTACTTGTTCGGCCTGCAAGCAGTTGGCGGACAAAATGACGGTACTCGTCTTCGGTCAGGGGGCAATTAAGATAATCATCCCCACCGTGGCCGTAACGGGATCCGCGATAGGCTTTGGTCCCGTCGACCGATTCGGCGTAGACAATCGGGGCAATGGCATCATAGAAATGCAAATGCTCCCTTCCCAGAAAAAGGCCCAGTGCGCCGGCCAAATCTTCGGTGGTCAAAGGACCGCTGGCCAGAATCAGGGGCCGCCCGGGCGGGAGGTCCGACGCTTCCCGGGAGACCAGCCGCACTTTCGCATGTTCCTGAATCTTCCGGGTGATGAACCGGGCAAACCCCTCCCGGTCCACGGCCAGGGCTTTGCCGGCCGGAACCCGGTTGACCAGGGCCGACTCCATTACCAAGGACCCCAGGAGACGCATCTCCTCCTTGAGTAGACCCACGGCGTTTTGAAGGTCGGAGGAACGGAGGGAATTGCTGCAGACCAATTCAGCCAAATCGGGTGAATGATGGGCCGGGGTGAAGCGCCGGGGTTTCATCTCCCATAATTCCAGGTCGATCCCTCGACGGGCGGCCTGCCAGGCCGCCTCACAGCCCGCCAAACCGGCGCCGATGATCAACAGTCTACTGGATGGCAAAAGGTCGAAATCTAGATCAAATCCGTTTATTTGGTTGCTTGGTTTGCAGGCATTAATGAGCTATTTTTTTTGTTTAACGAAGAAACGAAATCCGATTCCTTATAAACATTTTTCTCCTGCCCTGAATCCTCCCGGGTCTTGCTTTCCTTGTACCCGCATTCTTTCCTGGGGCAGGCCAGGTACGTACCCTCCCGTTTGCTGGTCTTCTCCATCAGCAGCGGCGACTGGCACTCCGGGCAGGGCTGCTGCACCGGTTTTCCCCAGAGAAGAAAATTGCATTCCGGGTAACGGCTGCAGCCGTAAAAACGCAACCCTCTTTTCGTCATCCGCGGCACCAGTTTCCCCGTGCAGTTCGAATTGGCGCAGGGGATGTCCGTTTCCAGCGACCGGGCCGTCTTGCATTTAGGATATTTCTCGCAGGCCAGGAATTCCCCCCCAAACCGATTTTTTTTCAGGAGCATGGGGCTGCCGCATTGCGGGCAAACCTGGCCGGTGGGCACGGGGGTTGTCGCCGCGAGACGCCTCCTGTCCGCCCTGGATCAAGGGTTGGGTTTCCCGGCACTGCGGGTACCCGGAACAGGCCCAGAAGGCGCCGAACCTGCCTTTCCGCACCACCATCGGCTTCCCGCACTGGGGGCATTCTTTTTCCGAGGCCGCCTCAGGGGCCTCTTCCTGAGGTTGGATCTTACCCCGCTCATCACGGGTGAAATTCATGGTCTGCTTGCATTGGGGGTAGCCGGAACAGGCCAAAAAAGGCCCATTCTTACCCAAGCGAATGGTCATCGGCTGGCGGCATTGGGGACAGGTAATGTCGGTTTTTAATCCCAGGCCCTTGACCTGCTTCATCTCGGCCTTGGCCTTGATCAGCGTCTCCGCGAAGGGCTGGTAAAAATTCTCCAGCACCCGAATCCAGTTCATTTTCCCTTCCTCGATCTGATCCAGGTTGTTCTCCATTTGGGAGGTAAACTGGACGTCCAGAATTTCCGGGAAATTTTTTACCAGCAGGTCGGTCACTAGAAAACCGAGCTCCGTGGGACGGAAAAATTGTTTCTCCTTGTTGGCATACTCCTTGTCCTGGATGGTGGAGATGATGGCGGCGTAGGTGCTGGGCCGGCCGATCCCTTTTTCTTCCAACTCCTTGACCAGCGTGGCCTCGGTATAACGAGAGGGCGGCTGCGTAAAATGCTGTTTGGGATTCAGCGACCACAGCGTCAGCAGTTGCTCCATCCGCAGGTCGGGAAGCTGAGCGGCCTTGTCCTCTTCCGCGGCCTCTCCTTCAGTCAGGTCTTTCCCGGCCACATAGACCTTGGTAAACCCGGGGAATTTCAGGATCGAGCCGGTGGCCCTGAAGAGCGCCTCTCCGGCGCCAATATCCACGGAGGTCTGGTCGATTTTGGCCGGCTTCATCTGGCTGGCGACAAAACGGTTCCAGATCAACCGATACAGGGCCAGCAGGTCCTTTTCCAGATAGGCGGCGATCCGATCCGGCGTCAGATCCAGGGAAGTGGGACGGATGGCCTCGTGCGCGTCCTGGGCACCCTTTTTATTGGGGTAGCTTAAGGGGCGGCCCGGCAGGTACTCCGGGCCGTATTGTTTCATGATATGGTCTCGAACGGCCTCCAGCGCCTCTTTGGAGACCCGGGTGGAATCGGTGCGCATATAGGTAATCAGGCCCACCAGGCCCTGGTCGCCCACCTCTACCCCTCGTAAAGCCGCTGCGCCAAAAACATGGTCTTTTTAGCCGGAAACCGAAGCTTCCGAAAGGCCTCCTGCTGCAACTGGCTGGTGGTGAAGGGGGCGGAGGGGTTCCGCAACCGTTCCTTTCGATCGATCCGGGTCACCCGGAACGATTCCCCTGAAAGCTGGGCAACGATCCGGTCGGCCTGCTCCTGGTTGGCGATCTTGGCCGCCTTTCCCTGGACCTTGACCAGCTTGGCCTCAAAAGTGGAGGGCGGGCTTTCCACCGGCGTCCGGGCTTCCTCTTCCGGGCTCAGCAGCGCTGTTATCGACCAGTATTCCCTGGAGACGAAGGCCTGGATTTCCTTCTCCCGGTCACAGATCAGACGCACGGCCACCGATTGGACCCGGCCGGCACTGAGCCCCCGTTTGACTTTCTGCCAGAGCAGGGGAGAAATCTGATACCCCACCAAACGGTCCAGGATCCTGCGGGCCAACTGGGATTGGAACCGGTTCTCATTCAGCGGTTCCGGATGCTGCAAGGCCTCCAGGATGGCTCGCTCGGACAGTTCATGAAATAAGACCCGATGGAACTCTTTTTGGGGATCGGCCAGCTCCTCGGCGATATGCCAGGCAATCGCTTCGCCTTCCCGGTCCGGGTCGGGGGCCAAATAAATGCGCTTCGCTTTCTGGGCGGCTTGTCTCAGGTCTTTCAGGACCTTATTTTTCCCGGAGATGATTTGGAATTCCGGTTTGAAATCGTGTTCCACGTCCACTCCCAGCAGATTGGGGGGCAGGTCCTTCACGTGTCCCAGGGAGGCCCGGACATCGAAATCCGCGCCTAAATATTTCTTTATGGTCCGAACCTTGGTCGGGGATTCCACGATTAGTAAAGATTTTTCCATTCCCTCGTTCCTATCCTTTTTCAAAAAATTTGCCGGGCAATTGTCTGACCCAGCCTTTGATTTCCATTTCCAGCAACTGAGACAACAGGATTCCCATCCCCAATCCGGTTTGGCGGGCCAGGGGATCCACCTGTACCGGGCCGTCGGCCAGCGCCTTCCAAATCCTCTCCTGTTCCGGAGTGAAAGGAGGTAAGGGCGTGAAAAATTCCGGATCGGTTGGGGTGGCCGGCCGACCGGAAGACGGTCCTGGAATTTCATCCAGGATGTCCTGGGCATGCTCCACCAGCTTGGCCCCCTGTTTGATCAGATGATGCGTCCCGGAACTCTTAAACGATTCAATGCTTCCGGGCACGGCAAAGACCTCCCGTCCCTGCTCCAAGGCCAGGCGGGCCGTAATCAGGGAACCGCTGCGCATACCGGCTTCCACGATCACCACTCCCAAAGATATCCCGCTGATGATCCGGTTGCGCACCGGAAAATTCTGCCGCTCCGGAAGGGTCCCCGGCGGGAATTCGGAGCAGATCATTCCGGACTCCATGATTCGTTCCGCCAGCTTTCTATTCTCCGGCGGATAAATCACATCCAGGCCGGAACCCAGCACCGCCACGGTGCGGCCCTTGGCCTGCAAGGCCCCCTCGTGGGCGGCCGTATCGATGCCCCGGGCCAAGCCGCTGGCAATGGCCAGGCCCTGCTGCGCCAGACCGTAGGCCAGTCGCTCGGTCACCTTGATCCCGTAAGGACTGCCATTCCGGGAGCCGACCACGGCCATGACCCGGCGATCTTGTTCTGAAGCACGTCCTTGATAATAGAGAAACGGTGGCGGATCGTGAATTTCGGCCAACAGGGGCGGATAATGGGGATCCCTCAGCGTCAGCAGGTGGATCTTGAGCCTGTCCAAGGCCTCGATCTCCCGCTTCACCGCGTCCTCTCCCTTGAAATTCAGGATGTTCCGGACGGTCTGCTCCCCCAGCCCTTCCACTCCCAGAAGTTCCCGGTGCCGGGCCTGAAACACACCGGCAGGGGAGCCGAAGCGTTCGATCAGACGCCGATAGAGGACCCGGCCGATACCGGGGATGCGGCTTAAGGCCAGCCAGGCATACCGTGGATCCCTCGTCATAGTCGTCTATTCCTCAGCGGCGGCCGTTCAAGCCTCAGCGGATCCCGCTATTTCGGTGGCGGAGGCGGGGCTTCCTGACCGCTGCCGGCGAGGCCGTGGACAAAGCCCTTGCCAACCTTGACCCGAACCTTATCGGCTACCTCGATGGTCATGCTATTGTCATTGACTTCGACGATGCGCCCGTAAATCCCCCCGGTGGTAATGATGGAGTCTCCCCGTTTCAGGTTGCTCAACATATCCTTATGCTGGCGGGCCTTCTTCTGCTGGGGTCGGATCAACAAAAAATAAAAAATGGCAAACATAAGGACCAAGGGGAGCAAGCCCATCAATCCTCCGCCTCCCCCGGATCCTCCGGTTCCCGTTCCGGGAAGACCCATGGCTTCTGCCGCTGAAATAAACCAATTCATAATTACGACTCCTTTCTTCGTTGATAAAAGCTATTTTTGAATTCCCCAAACCGATCTTCGGCCACAGCCTGCCGGATATCCCGCATCAGTTCCATAAAATAATGCAGGTTATGCCAGGTGTTTAAACGGTAGCTCAGGAGTTCCTTGGCCATATACAAATGCCGTAAATAGGCCCGGGAATAGTTCCGGCAGGTATAGCAGGTGCATTCCGGATCCGGCGGTTGCGGATCGTCCGCGTAGACGGCATTTTTTATAATCATCCTTCCCCGCCGGGTAAACAACATCCCGTTGCGGGCGTTGCGGGTAGGCAAGACGCAGTCAAACAGGTCCGCACCTCGGGCCACCCCTTCGACCAGGTCCTCCGGGGTCCCCAGGCCCATCAGGTAACGAGGCCGATCGGCGGGCAGGAGCGGGAGGGTGGTTTCGATCACCTCCAGCCTTTCATTCGACGGCTCCCCGACGCTTAACCCGCCCAAAGCGTATCCCTCGAAGCCGATTTCCCTGATGGCTTCGGCGCTCTCCCGCCGCAGGTTCGGAAAAACACTGCCCTGCACGATCCCGAACAAGGCCTGCGACTCCGCCTGGTGCGCCCGGCGGCACCGCCGGGCCCAGTCACGGGTCAATTCCAGCGAACGGCGGGCGACTTCAGGGGTTACCGGATAAGGCGTGCATTCATCCAGGCACATGGCGATATCCGAACCCAGGGCCTCCTGGATTTCCATGGTCGACTCGGGCGTTAAAAAATGGCTGGAGCCGTCTATATGAGATCGGAAGGAGACCCCTTCAGCCGAGATCTTCCTTAAGGCCCCCAGGCTGAATACCTGGTAGCCGCCGCTGTCAGTCAGGATCGGGTAATCCCAGTGCATGAACCGGTGCAGTCCCCCCAGCCGGCGAATCCGTTCGTGTCCGGGCCGCAGGTACAAATGATAGGTATTGGCCAGGATCACTTCCGCCCCAATTTCCCGGAGGTCTTCCGGGGTCAGGGACTTTACCGTTCCCTGGGTGCCCACCGGCATAAAGATCGGCGTGCGGATCTCTCCGTGGGCGGTCTTTATCCGCCCCAGGCGGGCCCGCCCCGCGCCGTCCGTGTGTTCCAGGGTAAAAGAAAACATTTCGCCGAAGGCTGCCGGTTAGACGATCAGCATGGCATCGCCATAGCTGTAAAAACGATACTGCTGCTCAATGGCCTCCCGGTAGGCCCTAAGGATATTCTCGCGCCCGGCAAAGGCCGCCACCAGTAAAATCAAGGTAGTCCGCGGTAAGTGAAAATTCGTAATCAAGGCATCCACGATCTTGAAGTCATAGCCGGGGGTGATGAACAGATCGCATTCCCCCTGGGCGGCCACCAGATTTCCCTGGCTGGAGGCCACGTATTCCAGAACCCGCAGACTGGTAGTCCCCGTGGCGAAGACGCGTTTCCCTTTTCGCTTTTGTTCCTGAATAACCCGGGCAGTCTCCGGGGGAACATGATAAAATTCGGCGTGCATCCGGTGCTGCGTCGGGTCATCGGTCTTGATGGAGGCAAAGGTCCCATAACCGACGTGCAGGGTGACGGGAGTAATAATGACGCCTTTGGCTTCGATCCGGGTCAGCAGCTCCGTGGAAAAATGTAACCCGGCGGTGGGGGCCGCCACCGCCCCCGGTCTTTCCGCGTAGACCGTCTGATAGCGTTCCCGGTCCCAGTTCCGGCTTTCTGCCGCCTCCTCCTTTCGACGAATGTAAGGCGGCAGGGGAGGCTGACCGGCCCGGTGGAGGAAGGCTTCGAATGATCCGGGAAATCGAAACAGCATTTGGGCTGTCCCGTTAGGCGAGGGGGGCAGGATTTCACCCGACCCCCATTCGCCGAAGGTGATCCGATCCCCGACCCTCGGTTTTCTTGAACCCTTCAACAGACAGGGGCTGGTATAGCTTTTCTCAACCGTTATATCCGGATAATTCAGCACCAAACATTCAACCCGCCCTCCGGAGGCTTTGTGCCCGGTCAACTTGGCCGGGATCACCCGGGTATCATTGATAACCAGGACGTCTCCGCTATGCAGGTATTCGACGATGGTGTAAAATGAACGGTGGGCCGTTTCACCGGAACCCCGTCCTAATACGAACAGTCGCGACTGATCCCGGATGGGGCTGGGTTCCTGGGCGACCAACCGGGAAGGGAGTTCAAAATCATAGTCGGCGAGGCTGGCTCCCATCCTTAGACAACCTCCCTCATCCGCTCAGCCAGGAAGAACGCCGGGCCACGAAGACCAGCAGCAAGCCGATCAGCATGGAAACCAGGCCGTAGATTCTGAGTTGCCCTTCCGGCATCTCCACCAGCTTAAGGATCCAGGTCTTGAATTTTTCCGGAAAGGCAAAATAGGGCAATCCCTTCCAAAACCAGTATCAGACCTATGACCGTAAGTAGTTCGCTCATATGGGTTTGGGTATATGCCTTTAATACACTTCCAACGTATTGTCAAGTTTTCCACAATGGAGTTGCATATAGAAAACGCTTTAAGTAAATTTTATTAACCTTTTGAATTTTAATAAAAAATTAACTATTTGGTCGGCCCGGGTATTTCAATGGTGCTGCAATTACCGGAGGCGCAATTCCGGGAGTGGACCTGGGGCAGGGAAGACGTCGGCGAGGAAGGGGATGCTACCCGGGCATTGACCCTGGAGAGCACCCGGGTAATCTCCGGGGACTGGCAATGAGGGCACACCGGGGCTACCTGGTCTTCACTCCGGGTAGCCAACAGCTCAAAATTCCGGCGGCAATGTTCACAAACAAATTCAAAGATAGGCATGGGATCCTCCTCTTAAAAACAAAGATTCCCGGAACCGCATAGGGAATCTCTATTTCAAAAACTCAGGTTCTAATATAGATCGATATATTACTATTATAGCACAGAAACGAGAATATGCAATCCGCTTCCGTTAAGACCCGATTATTAACAGAGTGGATTGGTCCAGCGCAATCTTGGAAAGCGGGAGAAATCGCTGTCCGTCGAACAAAGTTCGGCTCCATTTTCGATAGCCAAGGCAGCCAAATAGGTATCTGTGACGAGGTTTCCCGCAGTCCCCGATTCGACCAGCAAAGACCGGAGTATTTTCCAGTGACTGCTTTGGGGCGATAAAAGTTGCACGTTGGGTTGGGCCAGCCAGCCGTCGACAATATTCAAGGACATCTCAACCGTAAGGCATTGGGGGAATATACGGGGATTGGTCGAAATCCTCAAAAACCCGAGTAAAACCACCCATGGAATGGCGACGGGTTCCTCCCCGGCCAACACCTCTTCCAGCCACGCTTTGGCCTTCTGATGGGGATGGCTATCGCTATTGACGGCATAAAGGAGCAAATTTAAGTCGACCAGCTTCATCAGGCTTTCATTTCCGCAGCTCCAGTTTTCTGATTATCTCGGCATCCTCCATCGCTCCGGATAGGGCGAGTGCCTTATCCAAATCCAGAGAAGCGCTTGGGGGGATCCCCATAGGCACAGCCGGACATTTATATCGCCGGGGAGACCGTGAAGCCGTAGGTTTGGTCAGACCCCTTCTCAGGGCGGCATTCAACATTTTTCGCAGGGATTTACCCTCCCGATGTCCTCGTTCCTTAAGTTCCTTTATCAGGTCGCCGTCTATTTCAATCGTAGTCCGCATGGAGACATTATGCCGCTATCCCCGTCTTTATGTCAAATCATAAAATTAAATGCCATAAATATGCCAGACTTAAGATCATCCGGGAAACAGGTCCCCCTTGGACTGGGGATTTAACATGCCCTTATCCAAAAAAAATTGGAGCCGCGCCGCCTTGGCGGCCCGGGGGTCGTGGGTGACCATGATGATGGTCTTCCCGAACTCCCGATTAAGTCCCTCCATCAATTTCAAAATCTCCTGGGCTGAGACCTTGTCCAAGTCTCCGGTGGGCTCGTCGGCCACGATAATGGTCGGGTCGGTGATGATGGCCCGGGCAATGGCCACCCGCTGCTGCTGGCCCCCCGATAACTGCTGCGGATAATGATCCCGGCGATCCGTCAGGCCGACCACCCGCAAGGCCGTTTCCACATGCTGCCGGCGCGCTCTTCTGGACAGCTCGCTCAACAGCAGGGGTAGTTCCACATTCTCATAGGCAGTCAGCACCGGCAGTAGATTGTAAAACTGGAAAACAAAACCGATGTGGCGGGAACGCCAGGCCGCCAAATCAGTTTCCCCCAATCGGGTGATGTCAATCCCGGCCACTTTGATCAGGCCCTGATCGGCCTGATCGATCCCGGCGATTAAATTGAGCAGGGTGGTTTTGCCGGAACCCGAAGGACCCATGAGGGCTATAAATTCCCCTTCAGAAATGGTGAGGCTGAGGTCCTCGAGAACCGCTATCCGCTGGTTCCCCCGCCAGTAGGACTTGTACAGGTTGGCGATCTCCACCACCGGAATATCGGTCATCGGGCTATTCATTTTCACGGATCATTATTGAAGTTATCATCAGTGTCGGTGGATCCAGGCGATCACAACCGTTGGGCAAGCTGTGCTCACATTCTTCTTATTTTTCTCCTTCTTCCATCTTCCCTCTTCCATCTTCTTACCGGCCATAAGACGTCCCATAATCACAGGCCGGCCGCAAGGGACACTCCGGACACTTGGGGGACCGGGCCGGGCACAAGGACCGCCCGTGCGCGATGAGTTGATGGGAGAAAAGGATCCAGCGTTCTTTGGGGATCAAGGGCATTAAAGCCCATTCGATTTTAACCGGGTCCTTTTCCTTGGTCAGCCCCAGACGTTGAACGATCCGGCCCACATGGGTGTCCACCACGATACCGGGAATCCCAAAAGCACTGCCTAGAATCACATTGGCGGTTTTCCGCCCAATCCCCGGGAGGGCGGTCAGCTCCTCCATGGTCCGGGGCACCTCTCCCTGATGCCTCCTGATCAACTCCGTGCAACAGTTCTTGAGGCTCTTGGCCTTGTTGTGGAAAAAGCCGGTAGGCCGGATATCCGCCTCCAATTCGGTTAGTTCGACCTCGGCATAATCCCGGGCGCTCCGGTATTTTTTAAAAAGGGTCTGGGTCACCTCGTTCACTTTTTTATCCGTGCATTGGGCCGAGAGGATAGTGGCCACCAGCATCTCCAGGGGGTTTCTATAGGAGAGGGCCGTATGGGATCGGGGGTAAAGCCGATCCAGGGCGGGGAGAATGATCTTTATTCTTTCTTCAAGTTTCATAGTTGACGCCTAAATACGAAAGTTAAAAGTGTGGTATATTATTATGGCTCGGGATGGACTGTGTGGGGCGTTAAAAAGATGAACGTCGAACATTGAACATCGAACGTCCAACATCGAATGAAAAACTAACCGCCATTGAACATTCGATGTTCGATGTTCGATGTTCGACGTTCCCTATAGTACAAAGGGTTCGTGGTTATTCCGGCTCGTTCAAGCCATCCCGTTTATTTTCCTCCTCCGTTTCTCCAGATAATCCGCTACCTCCTTGGCCTCCCCGGTATTGAAAATATCCTCTCGGGTCAGCCAGCCCTTGCGGGCGATCCCGACTCCGTAGGCCACGTCTTCCAGCCCTTCGAGGTGGTGGGCATCGGGATTGATTACCACTTTAAGCCCTAATTCCTTGGCCTTCTTCATGAGCCGCCAGTCCAGATCCAGCCGATGGGGATTGGCGTTGAGCTCGATCAGCACCCCCCGGCGGGCGGCGGCCTGAAGGACCGCGTCCATATCCAACGGATACGGATCCCGGGCCAGGAGCAGCCGGCCGGTGGGATGACCCACCATGGTGGTGAAGGGATTCTCAATCGCCCGGATGATCCGGCGGGTCATCTCCGCTTCGGTCATATTGAACCTGGAATGGACGGAGGCGATGATGAAATCGAAGCGGGCTAGTTCCTGATCCGGGTAATCCAATGACCCGTCGGGCTGGATGTCCGATTCGATCCCCCAAAAAAGACGTACCTGCTTTTGACTTTCATTGATACGCCGTATTTCCTTTTCCTGCTCTTTCAGTTGTTCCGATTTCAAGCCGCCGGCATAAAACGCCGATTGACTGTGGTCGGAAATGCCCAGATAGCGGTAGCCATTCGTTTGGGCCGCCAGGATCCATTGGTTCAAGGTGGGAGTGCCGTCGCTCAGGTGGGTGTGAAAGTGAAAGGCCCCCCGGAGGTCTTTCTCCTCCACCAGCCGCGGGAGCTTTTTTTCCCGGGCAGCTTCAATTTCTCCCCAATCCTCACGCAGCTCGGGCGGGATGTAGGCCAGTCCCAGATGGGCGTAAAGGTCGGCTTCATCGCCGCAGGCGATCAGCTTTTCGTTTTTGAACAAGCCATACTCATTGATCTTAAAGCCCGATTCGTTGGCCAGGCCCCGCAAAGCGATATGGTGTTCCTTGCTGCCCGTAAAGTGGTGCAGGGCAAAAGGGAAGCCCCCGGGACCCACTACCCGCAGATCCGCCTGGATGCCGGTCTTGAGCAGGACCGCCGCTTTGGTTGGGCCTTTTGCCGTTACTTGCTCCACCAGGGGGAGGGAGGTAAAAAGGTCCATCAGGGCCTCCGGATTTCGGCTTTCCGCCACCAGGTCAATGTCCTTGACGATTTCTTTGCGCCGCCGAAGGCTCCCGGCAATGTCCGCCCGGAGGGTTTGGGGGTGTTTTTGGATTTTTTCGAGCAGGGCCCGGGCCTGCGGATAGGCCTCCCCGAAAAGGAATCGACCCTGGAATTTTTTCAGGTGTTCGATCCCTCTGAGGATATTCTCCTGGGATTTTTTTCCGAACCCGGGCAGGGTGAGCAGCCGGTTTTCGTGACCGGCGTATTCCAGTTCTCCTAAGGAACGGATGCCCAGTTGATCGATCAATTCCTTTACTTTTTTGGGGCCGAGGCCCGGGACGCGGAGCATATCCCGGATACCCTGGGGGAAGGTATTTTTCAATTCCTGATGCAAAGGAATGGCCCCCTCCTGAACCAGTTGGGTGATCTGCTGGGAGAGGGTGGACCCGATACCCCTGATCCGGCCCAGTTCGCCGCCGGCGATCAATTCCGAAACGGGTCGATCCTCGGCCTCGATGATCCGGGCCCCCTGGGCATAGGCCCTGATCTTGAAAGGGTTCTCTCCGGCCAGTTCCAGCAGCTCGGCGATTTCAGCCAGGACCCGGGCGACTTCCTTGTTTTCCATAATAGAGCCAACTGCCCGGAGCGGGCACCCCGAAGCATGAAAATGAACTTCCAATCTTGTTATTAGAGGATGATGACCTTTTTGATGGTCCGAACGACCTCCTCCGGTTCGTCGATCACGCTGATGATATCCAGGTCGTCGGCGTCAATCATGCACTCCGGACAGGCCGTCTTGCGCAGCCAGTCCAACAGCCCCTTCCAGTAACTCTTGTCCACCAGGATCACCGGGAACGGCTTGATCCGTTTGGTCTGAATCAGCGTAATGGCCTCGGAAAATTCGTCCAAGGTGCCGAATCCGCCGGGCAAAATCACATAGGCCACGGCATACTTGATGAACATGACCTTGCGAATGAAGAAATAACGAAAGTTTAAGCGGATATTGGCGTAAGGGTTGGGTTTTTGTTCGTAGGGCAGCTCGATGTTCAGCCCCGCCGATTTGCCGCCGGCCTCCGCCGCCCCTTTGTTGGCCGCCTCCATGATCCCCGGTCCGCCGCCGGAGATCACGTTGAACCCGTTCCGAACCAGCAGGCGCGCGATCTCAACGGTCTGTTCGTAATAACGATCCCCCGGCTTGGACCGGGCCGAACCAAAAATGGAGACGGCCGGGTGAATCTGGGGCAGGGTTTCAAAGCCGTCCACAAACTCGGCCAGGATACGAAACATCCGCCAGGAATCCTTGATGGTCAGGTCGTCGATCACGTATTGTCGGTCTGATTTTTGCTCCAGCATAACTAGTTCCTTTTAAGGGCGGCGCTCCGGGATCATGATCTTCAGGCGCCTTAAGAACGCAATTTTTCGTTGAAATCTCGTCTATCTGCTTATATGATTTGTTTTTCTATGTCAAGAGTTTGCTAAGAAAGGAATACACCGCATGCAAGTGACTTGTCTGGGGGCCACCCGAACGGTGACCGGCTCCTGTTTTTTAGTGGAAAACGAACGTCTCCGCTTTTTAGTCGACTGCGGCATGTTTCAGGGCGGCCGGGAGATCGAACGGCGCAACTATTCCCTAAACCGCTACCGACCGCAGCAACTGCACTATGTGTTGTTGACCCACGCCCATATCGACCACTGCGGTCTGCTGCCCCGTCTGGTTAAAGAAGGCTTCCGGGGGAAGATCCTCTGCACCGAGGCCACCTTTGACCTTTGCCGGATCATGCTCAAAGACAGCGCCCACATCCAGGAAATGGACGCGGAATGGCAGTCACGAAAAAAACTCCGGTCCGGCCAGAACCCGGTGGAGCCCTTGTATACCCTGGAGGACGCCGAGGCCTGCATCAAATATTTCGAGCCCGTTGAGCGGAATACCGATATTTCCCTCAGCCCGGATATCCGCTTCCGTTTTCGGAACGCCGGGCATATCCTGGGCGCTTCCTTTCTGGAAATTTTTTACCGGGAACAGGGATCGGAGGGGAAAATCGTTTTTTCCGGCGATATCGGCCGGGAGAATGCCCTGATCGTCAGCGAAAAAGAAACCGTGGAGGAAGCCGATTATTGCTTTGTCGAATCCACCTATGGAAACCGCCTGCACAAGACCCAGGAGGCCAGTAAAGCAGAATTATTGGAAGCCATCCGGGAGGGCATCAAGTACGGTGAAAAGGTCATCATCCCGGCCTTTGCCGTGGAACGCACCCAGGAGATTCTTTTGACCTTAAACGAGTTCCTGGAAAAAGGACAGATCCCCTCCCTCCCGGTTTATTTGGACAGCCCCCTGGCCATTTCAGCCACCGAAATCTTTAAACAGCACCCGGACTATTTCAACCCGTCTACGGCCCGGATGATCAGCGGCGGCAAAAACCCTTTTGAAATACCCACCTTGGTATATACCCGTACCCCGGAAGAATCCATGGCCATCAACCGCCATGAAGGGCCGGGGATCATCATCGCGGGCAGCGGCATGTGCAATGCCGGCCGGATTAAGCACCATCTGAAACACAATCTCTGGAAACCCGGGGTCCAAATCGTCATCATTGGCTTCCAGGCCGAGGGAACCTTAGGGCGGGCCATCGTCGATGGCGCCAAAAAAGTACGCATCTTCCAGGAAGAGGTGGCCGTCCGGGCCAAAATCCACACCATCGGCGGTTTCTCGGCCCACGCCGACCAGAAGGAATTGCTGGCCTGGCTGGGCCATTTCAAGAATCCCGGGCTCCAGGTCTACGTCATCCACGGCGAAGAATCGGCCAGCCTGGCCTTGGCCGCCGCCATTCAAAAGAACTTTCCCTTCACCGCCCAGGTCCCCCATTGGCTGGAGACGCTCTCTCTGGCGGTCCCCCCGGAAAGACCCGTCGAATTGACCAAGGAAACCGAGGAACTGATGGCCCTGTATGCCCTGCTGGAAACCCGCCTGGAGGGATTGCACGGCCTCCTCGGGAAAATCCCGACCCTGAAAAAGGGAAAAATCCGTGAACTCAAGACCTTCCTGAAGAAGACCGAAAAGGGCCTTGAAGGCTTTCTGAAGGAAGTCTGATTGATGGACCATTGTCCGCTGGAGGACCTTCTCCCGGAAGTCCAAAAACCCAGCCGCTATTTGGGACAGGAACTTTTCTCGACCCACAAGGATCTTCAAGACGTGAGGCTGCGCTTTGCTTTGGCCTTTCCCGACTTGTATGAAGTGGGCATGTCTCACCTGGGAATAAAAATCCTCTACTATCTCCTCAACGCCCGACCGGAGGTCTGGGCGGAGCGTTTTTTTGCCCCGGCGCCGGATCTGTCCCGGATCCTACGGGAGCGGTCCCTGCCCCTGACTTCCCTGGAATCAGGCACCCCCCTAAAGGATTTTGACCTGATCGGTTTCAGCCTTCCCTACGAGCTGGGCTATACCAATGTCCTGGAGATGCTGTCGTTGGGAGGTCTCCCGCTCAGATCCCGGGATCGTTCCGCTGAACATCCCCTCGTCATCGCCGGGGGACCTTGTGTTTTTAACCCTGAACCCCTGGCCGATTTTTTCGACCTCCTGGTCATCGGCGACGGGGAGGAGGTTATCGAAGAAATCTGTGAAACCTGGTTAAACTGGAAGGCCGGAGGATCCGGACGTCCGGATTTATTGGACGCCCTGGCCGGACTGGAAGGGGTCTATATTCCCGCGGTCCAGGCCCCGGACCCGGATCAACCGCCGAAGGCCGAGATCAAAATCCGCAAACGTCTGGTGGCCGACATCAACCGGGTGGGCTATCCGGAAGTCAGCCCCCTGCCCTACCACCGTATCATTCACGACCGTTTGAGCGTTGAGATCACCCGGGGCTGCACCCGGGGCTGCCGCTTCTGCCAGGCCGGGATCATCTACCGCCCGGTACGGGAACGGTCGCCGGAAAAAGTCTGGCAGCTTTTTGAAAAGGGCTTATCCCAAAGCGGATATGATGAAGCCACGCTCCTCTCCCTGAGCAGCGGCGACTATGGCTGCCTGGATCAACTCCTCCCGGCCTTGATGGAGCGCTGGGAAGCCGAACGGGTGGCCTTTTCCCTTCCCTCCCTGCGAGTGGACACCCTAAGCCCGAAAATGATCGATCAAATCAAGCGCGTTCGAAAAACCGGCTTCACCCTGGCCCCGGAGGCCGGGACCCAGCGGTTGCGGGACGTGATTAACAAAAATATCAGCGAAGGGGATATACTGAATACGGTTCAAGCGGTGTTTAAGGCCGGCTGGCGGGTATTGAAGCTTTATTTTATGATCGGCCTGCCCACCGAGACCTGGGAGGACCTCCAGGGTTTGGTCGACCTGGTGAAAAAAATTCAGAAAGCCGCCCGATCGGTCAATCCCCGCCTGCAAATTAACGTGGGGATTTCCACCTTTATCCCCAAACCGCATACCCCCTTTCAATGGACGGCGCAATTGACCCTGGAAGAGAGCCGGGAACGAATTGCCTTTATTCAAAAGGCCCTGCGGGGCAAGACCATCCAGGTGAAATGGAACGATCCCCGTCAAAGCCTTTTGGAGGGATTGTGTTCCCGTGGAGATCGACGCCTGGGACGGACGATCGAGCGGGCCTATCAAAACGGAGCCCGTTTGGATGCCTGGAGTGATTATTTTAATTGGCCGGCCTGGGAAAAGGCCCTGGAGGAAACCGGCACCGATGTCCGATTTTTATATGAAGTCCGCGGTCAGGAGACTAGGTTCCCCTGGGAATTTATCGAGTCCGGTGTGCATCGAAGATACCTCTGGGAGGAATATCAACGCGGGTTGACCGGGGCTTCCACTCCCGACTGTCGCCAGGGAGATTGCCGGCAGTGCGGCATCTGCCCCGACCGGGAGGTAGAACCTATTCTTTTTGAACGTTTCACTCCTCCGAAGGGGAAGCCGCCGGTGACTTTCGCCCCGCCGGATATCAAAAAATTTCGCCTCCGTCTTTCCAAAACCGGACCGGCCCGTCTTTTAGGGCCACCTGGAATGGAAAGAGGCCATCATCCGTGCTTTTCGACGGGCCGGCCTGCCCCTGGTTTTTTCTCAGGGCTTCCATCCCCTGCCCAAGATCTCTTTTGGACCGGCCCTGCCGGTGGGATTGAGCAGCCGGGGAGAGTGGGTGGATGTCCAGTGTCAGGGGACGACGGCGGTGGAAGAAATGGCGCGGCGATTGCTCGGAAATTTTTTCCCCGGGACCGATCTGGTCGAAGTCCAGGAAGTGGCCTTGAACAGTCCTTTTCCAAGAGAGGAAAACCGTGCCTACCAAGCCCGGATAGACAACCGGGATTTGCAGGAAGGTTCCTGGCAATCTTTCCTGGCGGCCGAATCCTGGCCGATCCAACGCCTCGGGAAAAGGGAAGCGACCATCGACCTCAGGCCGCTGATTAAAGAAATCTTCCTCACCCCGTTAGCCGACGATCAAACTGAAATTCGTTGGGTTTTAGCCGACGGGCCGGGCCCTGAAGCCCGGCCGGAATGGCTGTTGAAAAATATTTTCCACCTTTCGGATCAGCAGGCGCGGAAGATACCGGTCATAAAATTATAAAGGCACCTTCCTCAGGGGTTGGCGTTCAGCGGCCTGCGCCTCGACTTCCACGGGGCCTTCCACGGCGCCTTCTCCCTCGCCTTCCACCGGTTGAACCGGCGGGGAAGCGTTCGGGGAGCTGAAAATAAAGAACAGCAAGGCCAGTTCCTTGACACTCAAGGCCTTATCCTGATCCTTATCCAAAGCTTGAATAATGCTCCCCAGCATATCATCGGTCATGGAACCCAATTCGCTGCGGTCAATTTTATTATCCTGGTTCGTATCCACCTCGGTCACCAGGTTGGCCGGGACGCCCGCTTCCTCGGCACTCAAAGCCCCATCGCCATCCCCATCCTTCGCCAGCACCATCCCTTCCACAAACAGATGGGACATGATGTTTAATTCGTCTGTCCCCAGCTTGAGATCCGAATTGGCGTCGATCAATTGAAAAATGTCTTGAAAGGAACTGCCGGTTTTAACCGCCGGGATCCCTTCGACCACCTTCCTGCGTCTCCCCGGCCCGCAGGCCTTGCGCCTGATCGGGCATGAAAACGTTCATGAGGGTCTTGCCGATGCTCTGCACATTGTACATCGTTCCTTTTCTCCTTTCCTGCCCTGGTCTTTTCCCGGAATTTCCGGCTCCGAAACAGGCCGTCCGGACATAACTCCTTGACCGGCGAATTATACTTTTCCAAAAACCATGCCAGGATCCTCGAATCACATAACTATTCTGATTTTACTATTTTTTTAAAGCCGAGAGGGAAGGTGGAGTGGGATGATCAGAAACCGGCAAATTTTTCTTCAAGGATCAGGAAAATTATCGTGCACGATTTTTAAAGTTTATGATATAATTGCCGAAAGTTACGTTAGTGACGGACTCAGAAGAAATCCGTCACCTTTGCTGGTTTTTCAATCCCTTTGAAAGGAGTAAAAAAGTGTCCGTTCCCTTAAAATGTGTAGGTTTAGCCGTGGCCCTGCATCTGCCTGGTTTTCATCTACGGTTGTTCCACCAGCTCCACCGGCGGCTACCATGACACCAGAAACAGCGAAAAGATCGTCCGCTACAGTTTCGACTGCGAAAACCTGGTCTGCCTGGATACCAGCAACATCGTTGACTTTACACTCCGGTGACCATCGGGCCAGGACCTGCATCTGGAATTGCGGAACCGGTTTTAATCAATGCATCAGGGCCCAGGTTACCTTGAAATTTGAAAAAGTGGGCGGTTGCTGGCAACTGACCCATGATCAGCTTTCGGCCAACTACGAGGGGGCCTGCAATTAGACCTGTGGCCTCTTGGGCCCACGGGTAAACCTTCCTCCTCCCGGGTGAAAAAACAGGGCTCCCGTAATTTCCCTCCCACCCACGGTGAGTGAGAGGGGGGAGATCATCGTCAGGCAGGGTCCTGTTGATGAGGAATAGGATTCTTCAAATCGGAGGAGCGATGGTGACCAGCAGCCTCAAGTCCGTATCGGCGGCCAAGCCATGGGGCTCGCTGATATCGCAAACCAGCACATCCCCTTTTTCGGCTGGAATTTCGCTATGGTCTTTGCCCAAGAACTTCCCCGACCCCTCCAGAATTACCAGACTGACCTGCCCTTCGATGTCATGGGAATGGACCGGCAAAAATTGACCGGCCCTGAAATTGAAGTTCAAAATTTTGAAATACGGCGACTCGTGGACCAGCAGCCGTTTTAGGGACAGCTCGCCGAAGTCATTGGCCTGGTACAAATTAATCTTTTGCATGTTCCCCTCCTTTTTTTGGGCCTTTTGGTTCAGTGTGCTATAATCTACTATTTCCATAAGAATTTGACAACCAACCATTCACCTCATTCGACGATCGGAAAAACCGGTAAGAAAGGGAGGGACCATGAAATTCAAAAAAATCCTTTGCCCCACGGATTTCAGCGAACCGGCCGCAAAGGCCCTGGAAGTAGCCGCCGGTATGGCCGGGGATTATTCTTCCGAATTATTGGTGGTCAACGTGCTGGAGCCCATCCCGACGGTCTCCGCGGCCGGCCGCTTCCCGTTGAACCATCTCCAGCAATATCTGAGCGAGGCGGAAAGCGATTCCCAGAAGCGGCTGAAGGAACTGGTCGCCAAGGTCGTACCCGCCAAAATCAAGGTCCGTCCTATAATCCTGACCGGGCAGGCGGCCCAGCAGATTGTGGATCTGGCGGACAAGAAAAAGGTCGACCTGATCGTCATCGCCACCCTGGGACAGACCGGCTTGAAGCGATTGTTGTTCGGTTCAGTCGCCGAAAGAGTCCTAAAGCTGACCTCGCTGCCGGTGCTGATCATCCGAACCTCTCCTAAACGCCGTTGAGAGCGGGTTTTGGTGAAGTTGGTTGAAAGGTCATTGAAGCCTACGAGTACCCGATGACGTTGAACAGGCGGAAATCGCTTCTTCTCCTGACGGCTTTTTTTTTCATCGCCAGCCTCTACCGCGGCCTGGCCTTGCTGACCCCTGTCCTCTGGCGGGATGAGGGGACCGTCGGCATTTCAGGACTCCGTGTCTTACAGGGCGATTTTCCGATCTTCTTCTATGGACAGTCGTTCATGGGGGCGCTCGAAGGATATATGGTTGGCCCGCTGTTTCTCCTGTTCCATTCTTCCCCCCTGGTGATGGAGCTTTTCCCCGTCGTTCTTTCTCTGGTCTTCTTTATTCTAAATTATCTTTTGGCTAGAAGAATTTTCGGGATTAAAATCGCCTTATGGACTTCTTTCCTTTTGGCTGTCCCAAATTTTTATTACCTGAGTTGGACCCACGAAGCCAGGCCCCATTATCCCTACCTGCTGGTATTCGGGAATGTTCTGCTGCTGCTGGCCCATAAAATTCTGTATCCCCGCCCCTACCCAAAGGACCACAACTTTCTGTTCATCGCCCTGGGCCTGATGGCCGGACTGGCCTGGTGGATCAACTATCTCTCCGTGGCCTATATACTGCCGGTGGCCTTGTTTATCTTTTTGAAGGATAAAACCGTGGTGATCAAGGCAAAATTTCCCCTGGCGATGGGTTCCTTTTTCCTGGGCAGCCTGCCGCTCTGGATGTTTTGCCTAAAAAGGCATCATTCCATTTTTGGGATCGGCAATTTTGACTCGACAGATTTGATCCTTAAGGGAAAAGCCTTACTCCTTAACGCCTTCCCGATCCTCTTGGGTTTCGATCCGACCCTTTTCTCATCCGATCGATGGGAACTTTCGGGAGCGATTTATGTCGGCGCCTTGTTGGGGGCCTCGCTTTTAACTTTTATCTGGACGCATCGATCGGGGCTGTTTTCAATTCTCAAACTGCGGTTGCCCGATCGGGAAGGAGGGGAATTAATCCTTTTTGTCTTCGGGACGGGCATTCTCTTAAACGTCTTTACCCGCTACGGTCAATTGTGCCTGCCCAGTCCTGACCAGCGGTTTCTTTTGCCGCTTTATTCCGGGATCTTCCTGTTGCTCGGATTTTTTCTTTCGAAAATCTATCGCTCCCGCCAAATCCTAGCCATTTTAATAGGGGTGCCTTTACTTTTTTTTAATATTTTTGGCAATCTGAAGCATACCGTCTACCTTTATTCCAACGGGTGGATTTTCTCAAATCCCGCCGCTTACCAAGGTTATAAACAAAATGAACTTCGCGAGGCCCAACTTATCGACTCTCTGAAACGGCTGGGCCTCCAACGGCTGTACGCCGATGACAGTCTGGGAAAGCTTTTGATGATAAAGAGCGGGGAAGCCCTCATTTTTTCTCAGCCCTTTCAGGAGGATTTTCTAAAATATGCGCAGATGGTAGACGGCTCCAGCCAAGCCGCTTATTTAGTCGCGGGCAATAATACCCTTTTCGAAGAAAATCTAAAAGCCATTGGGGGCGGTTATCGAAAATCGACCCTTCCGGGCGGGTATCAGCTTTTTTCCGGGTTTCACCCTCCTCCCAACCGCTGGATGGAGATTTCCCGGGATCAATGGAAAGGGTCAGCCAGTGAAAATGCCTCCCAGGCTCCTGGGGCCTTTGACAACGACATTGCCACCGAATGGAGAGCCCCCCTAACACCGGGCAGTTACTATCTGCTGGATTTGGGCAAATTAGAACGGGTCGGCAAGGTCGAATATCTCCCCACCTCCTATCGCGATGTCCCTTCGGGCTATCGGTTGGAAGGCTCCACCGACGGTCGGTCCTGGCGGGTCATCCAGCAGGTGAACCATTACCAGGGCCCTTTTTTTTGGTCTGAGGCTCACCCCATGATCAAGCTTCGCCGGGGAAGGGTGGAAATGGTCTTTGATCCCCTTTGGGCCCGCTACCTTAAGATTACGCTTCTGGGTCCAAGAGAGGAAAGGGAATGGTCGATCAACGAACTTTTTGTCTACCGCCCGGAACCCGGTCCGGTCGGCCTGCCAACGGCGAAGGAAATAGCCGAGGTGATCCATTTTTTAAGAGAAAACAAAATCAAGTGGGCTTATACCGATCATTGGCTGAGCGCCGTAATCCAATTAAAGGTTGATCGGCCCATAGCCACGATTCCCTCCAATCATTATCTGGACGAATACGGAGAACGAAACCCTGAGCCGACTGTTTTCCCCGCCACCCGCTTTACTCCGGAAACGGCTTTTATTATCCGAGATCAGGGCCGTGACGACCTGGAAGAAAAAATAAGCGCGCAGCCGATATCTTTCTCCAAGAAAGAGATTGGCCCTTATTTGATTTACTATAATTTCCAGGTCAAACGGCCGAAAACCATTCCCACCACCGGCTGGCAGGTATCGGCCAATCGGAATCAATCGGAAGCAGCCCTGGCGATTGATGGGAATATCCAGACACGCTGGACCTCCAAGCAACCCCAGGAACCAGGGCTAACCTATCAGCTCGATCTCGGGAAGGTCTGGAAGGTCAAAGGAATTTCTTTGCGGCTGGGCACTTCCATGAATGATTATCCCCGGAAATTGACTATCTGGACTTCCTTGGATGGTCGCACCTGGCAGGAGGCTCACCCCCGGTGGGCAGCGGATACCTATTGGTCAGGGACCCATTTGATCCGGACCAGGGGAGCGGAAGATCGCTACTCCTTTCCTCCGGTCGACCTTCGCTATATTAGCTTGCGGCAGGAGGGCCTCGATCGAAATTACTACTGGTCTATCCATGAACTGGAGGTGTGGCCGGCCGAAGAATGAAGGACCGGAATACCTTTGGAAAGTTCTTTCGCCGAGACCCGGCGGCCTTATCCCCCATGCGGGTACCCACCCAAAAGAGCGAAGCTCAGAAAATATTCGCGGAAGGCGAACCGTAGCGGTGATGCG
This sequence comes from uncultured delta proteobacterium, assembly GCA_963746605.1. Classification (GTDB taxonomy): domain Bacteria; phylum Desulfobacterota; class RBG-13-43-22; order RBG-13-43-22; family RBG-13-43-22; genus CAVQSS01. The sequence goes on along the minus strand of CAVVCH010000061.1, from coordinate 20,659 downwards.
CGAGGAGATCGATGAAGGCTTCCAGCCTGGTCTGAAGCCCGGTAGAGGAAGTATGCTCATCGTAGATCAGGGTCAGGACCGGAAGGTGATAATCTTGGCTGATGCGGGCGATGACAGTTTGGGCCACCAGTTCCGGCATGCAGGTAAAGGGCATGAGGTGGATAATCCCATCATAGCCTTTCCGGGCATAGTGCAGGGTCTTGCCCACGGATTTGATGCTCTCCCCGCCGGCCGGAAACTCCATGTAGTGCAAAGCCTTTTTCCAGGCCAGTTGAAACTGGTTGCGGCGGAAGGGCCGGAAGCGGAACCGGTCATTCAACCAGTCGCTGAGCCAGACCGACTTAGAGAGCCGGACCCCCATCCCGGATAATTTCTCCTCGATATTCATGTTGCTGAAAGGGTCCAGGAGCATGAAGATCTCCCCCACCAAGCCGACCTTCAGCAATCTTCGACGGATCCGGGGAACCGCGGCAAATCGGCGGCGGATTTTCAACCAGGCCCCCAGGAGCTGGGGATAGGTCAGGCAGCCGTCGATCCGTTGTACGGATTCTTCCAGAACCCGATCGGCCGCCCCGCGGACTTTTTCCAGGGGTTTGATCTCCAGGTATTTTTTCTGCGCATGATCGATAGCGGCCAGCTTCTCCAGGATGAAAAAAAACAGGCGGTAGGCCTCCCGCTTGGAACGGATGCCGCTGATGGTCTTGATCGTGGCCACCATGTCCTCCAGGCTGTCCGGGTCGTCGGCCCGGGCCATGCGAAAGGAAAACCCCAACTGGCGCAGGATCATTTCCTGGATTACCGCGTAATAGCCGAAACGGCAGGGCCCGAAACCGCCGGGCATGAGGATATCGGTGGCCCCCCGTTCCAGGGCCTGAATCATATTCCCCAGGTTTTGCTTAAAGGGCAGACAGGCGCACTCCGGGGAATACTTGGTCCCCAACTGCAACGCTTCCTGGTTGGGCCGGGGCGGAACGATCAGTTGCACCCCGTAACTTTCCAGGACCTTGGCATAGCCCACGTAAAGGAGCCCCATGTGCGGTATGGTTAATTGCATGGAACCCCCTCCCCTTTCCGGGCGCGATTTTCCAGTAGATCAAAAAAGGCCTCCAACCGCGTCTGAAGGCCCACGGGGGAGGTGTGCTCGTCCAGAACCAGGGACAAGACCGGCTTGTCGGAACCCAGGCGGGCGTAGTGGTCGATAAGAAAAGAAGTAAAGGCATCCTGGCCGCAGGCAAAAGAAGAAACATTGATCAACCCGTCGATCGTTTCCCAGCGGTTGAAGGCCAAGGAGGCCGCCACCAGGTCCCGGCCCAGGCTCCAATATACCGGCTTGGGCAGCCGTTCTCCCTGGGCCTCCCGCTCGGCCTCCGGAATTCCCTGGTAAAAAGTAATCGCGCTGGAACAGGAGACCAATTTTTTTATCAACCGATGGCTGAGTACGGGGTCAAAAAGCAGATAAGGCCGACCGATTACGCCCAGCCGAAACCGGGGCGCTCCCGCCGGGGACCGATGCGGATCCCCCATCAGGTCCTCGGGAAGGAGATCCCGGGGAAGCCCCTGATTCTCGCCCACTTCTTCCTGATGCCGATGCCAGCATTCAACGGCCCCCTGAAAGGCTTGCCTTGTTTGCCGGACCGGCAGCCCAAGATTCGTCGACAAAGAGAGAAAGGATTCCTCCAAGGTGACCCGCCGGGGACCTTTGTAATTGATCATCGGCCCCAGGATAGGCGGCAGGTCGCGGATCACATTGCGGATCACGTCGTTCAGGCCCAGAATCTTGGGGCATAGATAGGCCCCGGATTCGATGCTGACCATTCGAGGAAGAAAGAGGACGTCCACTTTTCCCCGCAGCCAGAGCACGTGCCCCAAATAGGTTTTAATCGGCAGACAGAGGTCGCTCCGGGTCAATCCCTGGCCGGCTTCCACCATGGCGGGAGTGGAAACCGGGGAGACCAGAACCGGGAAACCCAAATTCTCCCAAAAAGCCTTCCAGAGAGGGAAAAAATGATAAAACATCATCCCCCGGGGGATGCCCAAACTTTGTCCCGGACGAAGGACCGGGAAAGCGGCTTTCTTTCTAAGAAGACGAAAGGGATTCAAGACCTATCCATTCCTTCCCGGCGGCGTAGCTTGTTCCAGGCCCGCCGCATGGATAAGTTCATGGGTCCGAACAGGAAGAGACTCCTACTGGGCTTGAACAAACGTTTCATTAGAGAGCTACTCGAATATACGCTTTGATAAGCCTCGAAAAATCCTTTTTCCAGGGCTTCCGGTTCCATCCCCAGGGGCCGAAAGACAACGTGGTTCATATCGTACTTTTCCCAATCGAAATGGAGGATCCGATTCTCTTTGAGCAACTGGTGAAAAATCCGGGTCCCCGGGAAGGGCGTCAATAATGAAAACAGGACGGCCTCCAGCCGGTTCCGGTTGCAAAACCGAACAACCCGGGAGAAGACGTCCGGAGGGTCGTTGTCGTTCCCGAAAATAAAAGACCCCTGGATCCCGATGCCGTAATCATGGAGACGGCGGATGGCCGTTTCAAACTGCGCTACCCGGTAGAAGGGCTTACCCAGGTCATTCAATATCTCCTGGGACAAGGATTCAAAACCCACGAATAATCCCAGACAGCCGCTGTCCCGGGCCAGGGTCAGCAATTTTTCTTCCCGGGAAATGTTCAAAGTGGCCTGGCTGACCCAACGTTTTTTTAACGGTTTAAGCCCTTCAAAAAGTTCCTCGGCGTACGTCTTGCTTCCGATGATATTGTCATCGACAAAAAAAATCAAGTTGCCCTTTAACGCCCCGATCTCCTGAAGCACCTCAGCCACCGGCCGAAAACGGTAGGTGTTGCCGTAAAAGGTGGTTACCGAGCAAAAATCACAGTCATTGGGACAGCCCCTGGTGGTCTGCAGGGTGTTCTGGAAGAGGTAGGCCCCCCGCCTCAGCAAATCCCGGCGCGGCAAGGACAGAGAATCCAAAGGGGGCCGTAGATCCGTCAGGTAATACTTTTTGAGTTTCCCTTTAATAAAATCAACTACCACTTCAGGCCAAAGGATTTCCCCTTCACCGATAACCACGGCATCGGCATGCTCCGCCGCCTCCTCAGGCACCATAGTGGCGTGCACGCCTCCTACCACCACCGGGATCCCCCGCGAACGGAATTGATCGGCGATTTCATACCCCCGGGGGGCCAGGGGTGTCATCAGAGAAACGGCCACCAAATCAGGGCGGGAATCGAAATCAATCGGTTCCACGTTTTCGTCCACGATCCGGACCTCAAGATCAGAGGGAGTCAGGGCGGCTAAGGTAGTCAACGACAAGTAGGGAAATTTGATGCCCATGACGCCCCAAAGGCTTTTTTCCGACCAGCGGGGCATAATAATTAGAACTTTCCTACCCATCCCAACCTCGCAAAAAGTCTAAAATTGGCATCTCCAATTAGGGGAAAATAATAATCCGTGAGCCATTCATGCGGGCAATAGTTCTGAAAAAGCTTGAGGCTTTATTTTTGGTTTTGACGGCGCCCCCCAAAAAAACCACTGCCAGATTGACCATCAGATTCCGGCGATCAGCAGCGATCATCCGGTAAAAGAAGCCGGTCCGTTTCAGCTCCGCCGGCCGTAATCCAAATCCAGCCCCTCCCGGATGGCCTTCTCCACCGCCAGAAGGGTATCGTCCAAGGCCAGTGCATTGGGAGACTCAATGGGCCGATGAATACGGATCTCAATTTTTCCGGGCATCAAATCCAGTGTGTTTTTCGGCAGCACGAAACGGGAACCATTGAGGGTGATGGGTAAAATCGGACAACCGGATTTCTGGGCCAGGATAAAGCCACCCTTCCTGAATTTTAAAAGCCGCCCGTCCTCGCTGCGCGCCCCTTCCGGGAAAAAGACCACCGAGGTATTTCCCTTAACTTTATGGGCCGCCTTTTCGATACTCCGACGGATGCTGTCCCCCCGAACCCGGTCGACATAAATGTGCCCCATGCGCTGCAAGGCATAACCAAACAGCGGCGTTTTTCGAATTTCAGCTTTGACTACCCATCGCAACTGCAGGGGGAGATAAGCGATCAAGGCCAAAACATCAAAGAAGCTCTGGTGGTTGGGCATGACGATATACGCCCTTTCAGGATCTAGATGCTCCTTTCCCCTGACCTTCACCCGGCAGAATCCCAGATAAATATTCAGTCTGGACCAAAACTTTCCAATATAGTGGACGAAATTCCCCGAGCGGTCCAAAGGTGAAAGAATAATAATCAGGGAGCCGAGAAGAAAAGTGTTGATGATCACCGAAATTAAGTAAAAAGGTCGGTAGAGGGGAAAGATGACGTAGTAAAAAATGATTCTCATTAAGAAACCCGATTCCCATCTTTAGGTGATTTAGGATATAAATGATTGACTCCGTCCGGTCAAGAAAATATAAATATTCCATTGATATGCATCTGACAACTAATAGAAAAGCCTCTTCCCTCTGCCCGGTTTGTCAAACCCGATCCGATCGACTGGTGGCCAAAAAGGATTCCTGGTCCTATTATCGGTGCGGTTTCTGCCCCTTAGTCTTCATTCACCCCCAGCCATCTTTTCCGGAACTGACCGCCGCCTACCAGCACTACCTGCCCGGGGATCCGGATCAAATCCAGGCCTGGTCTCGGTCCTTGGAAGAGGTGATTCAAAAATCGGCCAAACTTATAGAAGAACGGAGAAAGCCCGGAAGGGTTTTAGACGTGGGCAGCGGGTACGGATTTTTTCTTCAATATATGGCCAAAAGAGGCTGGGAGGTCGATGGCATTGAAATATCTCAACCCGGCCGAGATTATTGCCGGACCCATTTCCCCGGCCTACCAGTTAGATCAAACCCTCTCCCTGACCCTTCGATCCCGGACAATAGCTATGATGCGGTGACGCTCTTTTACGTTATTGAGCACCTCCCGGATCCCCTGATGGCACTCCGGGAGGCCTTTCGGATCTTAAAGCCGGGGGGGATCCTGCTGCTGCGTTGGCCCCATACCACCCCGATTGTCCGCCTTTTAGGCCCTTTCAGCCGGTTTTTGGATCTTTACCACACCCCATACCATCTTTTTGATTTTTCTAAAGATTTTATTGAGAAAAAACTGTTAACTACTGGATTTATTGACATAAAAACAACGATATCCGGAAAAACAAAGCCGCCTTCTTCAATGGGAAAGGTTTCTTCTTTGATTTTCGGGGGGGCTGGGGAGTGGCTCTCACGGATCAGCCAAGGACGCTGGCTAATCCCTGGGGTCAGTAAGACCACCATGGCCTATAAAAGCGATTAAATTTAGCTTGTTGTGTAAAATTTTTCTTAAAATACTTTAATAACGTCTATGATTTCTTTTTCTATCTTTTCCTTGTTGTTTTTTCGAAAGTTGGGTTTCAAAGGACTTCAGCCATCGAGTTGATCGTTCGAGCCAGCGGTTGGACCTCCGGATTCAGCACATCGATTAAGGCCAGGTCCAACCCCGCCCCGGCCAGCATCGCCAGGCAGACTTCCTCGACCCGGCGGGGGTAACGATTCCTTTGCCCGCTGCGCAGGTTGGACAACCCGGCCATGGTCCTCACCGGTTCCTTAAACAGCACCCCGCTGGAAAGGAGCCGGACCAACTGGATGCCTCGGCTGATCTGGGAATAGGCGTCCGGCCAGCTTAAATGGGGCAGCACCGGGTCAAAAATGAGTTGATCCGGTCGAAGCCCGGCACTCAAGGCCCTCTCGGCCAGTTCCAGGGCGAGAGCAGTCTTTTCTTCCAGGGTAGACGGAACCAGGGATTGCCGGGTCACCAGCAACAATACCAAGGGTGTTTGGTGTTCCACGGCCAGAGGCAGGATTTCCTGCAGTCGATGCTCCTCCAGGGTCAACGCGTTTAAGATCGGTTTCGAGCGACACGCCTTCAAGCCCTTGGCCAGAATCCCGGCCTTGGGGCTGTCCAGGATCAATGGTAGGGAGGTGACCTCCTGGACTGCTTCCACCAGAAAGATCATGCGATCCTCCTCCCGCGGTGACAGATATCCCGGATTGATATCCAGAAACTGCGCCCCGGCCTTCTCGGACAACCGGGCCATTTCCTGAAGGGGATCGGGATCAAGCGTTTTCAGAGCTTCGCTGATCCTCGGGTGTAGGACGTTCAAATTATCGGCTGCGATCATCATACCGTTTTCCCTCTCAATCCCACTGGAAAATTATCATGGTTGCAGAACAAGAGCAAGAGACACTTTTCAGCTATGGAAAGAGAAGAGCATTTGAAATGAATGAATAGAAGTGGTATTCTTTAACTATAAGCCCAAAAAGGTCATCGCCCGATAGCAGTGCCGGAAACTGGAATTGGTACGACGGACAAATGACGGGCTCGCAAATGTCCGTCAACAGCCTGAGCGCGATTAAGCGCCGGGCTGGGGTGGGGGAGGAGCCATTTGAATTCACTTCAAATGGCGGGGGAGTCCTGCCTAAGGCGGGATCCCCCACTGAGCGGAAAGTCGTTTCTTACTTTTTGCAAGGTTATTAAATTTTTTCCGGAGAGGAGCGTATCGATGAAAACATCGGGAGGTTCGACGAGGATTTTCATTCTGGTTTTGACCCTTATTTTTGTCCCGGGGGCCGGTCGATTATCAGCGGAAACGGCCACTGAAAAATCGGCTTTGCCGGATGTAAAACAGGAGATTTCGGAAGCCTTTCAGTCGGTGAAAAATTTCTCCCTGAAACAAAAAAACGAAGCCGTCAAGAAATCCAAAGATCTCCTGGACGACCTGGATACCCGTCTGGAAACCATGGAGGGGCGCCTGGATAAAAAATGGGACCGGATGGACCAGAAGGCCCGGCAACAAGCAAAGGATACTCTTAAATCTCTGCGCAAGCAACGCGCCCAGGTCGCCGAGCACTATTATGAATTGAAATACAGTTCCGGCCAGGCCTGGGAAGAAATCAAAAGAGGTTTCGTCGACAGCTACCGGGCCATTTCCGACTCCATCGCCAAGGCGGCCAAAGAATTTTAGAGCCCCCGCGTCATCCGTACGGAGGTTTTTTGCTTCACCGAACCCCACTGCACGCCTGGCATGAGGCCCATAAGGGGCGCATGGCCGAATTCGCCGGATGGAGCCTGCCGGTCCATTACCCTCCCGGCATCATTGCCGAACACCTGGCCTGCCGGAAATTCGGCGCCCTGTTTGATATCAGCCACATGGGTCGTTTCTTATTCAAAGGGCCGGCGGGGTTGGGTCTCCTCGCCCGGACCTTGACCAACGATGCCTTTCGTCTCCGGCCGGGCTTTTCTCAGTACACCCTGTTTTCCGACGAGCAGGGGCGGCCGCTGGACGATGCCTATCTCTATCAATTCAAATCGGATGAATACGTACTAGTGGTCAATGCGTCCAACCGGGAGAGGGATTGGAACATTCTTACCCGACAGGCTGGGTCCGTGGGCGGACTCGACGATGTTACCGATGAACTAGCCATGGTGTCCGTTCAGGGGCCGAAGAGCGAGTCCCTTTTAGCCGCGGTAGGGGTGCAAGGGTTTCCGCCGACCGGGAGAGGACGAACGGCTACGGCTCGATGGCGGAAGATAGAATTGCTGACAGCCCGAACCGGCTATACCGGTGAACCGCTGGGCTTCGAAGTTATGCTCCCCGCCAGGGAGTTGGTCGATTTCTGGGAGGCCATGGTCCGGACCGGGGAGCCCATGGGGTTCCTTCCCGCAGGACTGGGCGCCCGAGACACCCTGCGCCTGGAAGCCGGGTTGCCGCTTTACGGGCACGAGCTCACCGCCGAACGGCCTCTGTTGTCTCTCCCACTGGCCCGGAAGGGAGTAAACCTGGCCCCGGAGCGGGGTTATTTTCCGGGACGGGAGGCCCTGGCGGCCCAACTGGAGGAACTGCACTCTTCCCGGTCTATTCTGGTCCCGCGGGTTATCAGGAAAGTGGAAGCCCTGGAAAAAGGCATGATCCGTGAGGGATCGCCGGTCAGGTTTAACGGTCGGGAAGTGGGAGAGCTGACCAGCGGTACCATGGTTCCTGCCTGGAAAGGTGAAGATGCCCGGTCCGACGGCTCCTATTTCACCCGGGGCATCGGCCTGGCCTACCTGGACCGGGGAATGAATCCCGGTGATTCGGTCACTGTTGAGTACCGGGGGCGGGAAATACCGGCTAGGATCGTCGATACCTTTCTGAAGGAATGATTTTTAGACTGGAGGGCCGGTTGTTTTCGCAGTCGAGTGACCTTGTAAAAAAGTTGGTCCAGGAGGAAGAAAGATGCCCCCCACGTTGATTCCTGAAGAACTGAAATACACGCCCGAGCATGAGTGGGTAAAAATCGAAGGCTCCCTGGCTATTGTCGGCATAACGGATCATGCCCAGCAACAGTTGGGCGATATTACCTACGTGGATCTCCCGGAAGTAGGCCGTCGGGTCAAACAACTGGGGGAATTGGGCACGATCGAATCCGTGAAGACGGCAGCCGATTTTTACTCTCCTCTGTCGGGAGAGGTGGCGGCGGTAAACGCAGACCTGGGAGAGCACCCCGAATGGATCAACCAGGACTGTTACGGCCGGGGCTGGCTGGTCAAGCTCATGGAATTCAACCCGAATGAATTGTCGGGATTGATGGACGCCCGGGGCTATACGGATTTTCTGGAGAAAGGGGTCTGACCCATGGATTTCACGCCTCACACCGATTCGGACCGGGCCGGCATGCTGGAGGCCCTGGGACTTCGTTCTGTCGATGACCTGTTTGCGGTGATCCCCGAGGAACTGCGGGCGAGAACCGTGGGATCTCCCCCCGCCCTTAAGTGAACTGGAGGTCGCGGACCACCTGAAACGTCTCGCCGACAGAAACGTCGATTGTCTAATTGGTTTCCTGGGCGCAGGTTTTTACGACCACTTCATTCCGGCTGCGGTGGATGCCCTGATCCGCCGCGGTGAATTTTACACGGTCTACACCCCCTATCAGGCTGAAATATCCCAGGGGACCCTGCAGGCGATTTACGAGTACCAGACGGCCGTCTGCCGCCTGACCGGCCTTGACGCCGCCAACGCCTCTCTCTATGACGGGGGGACGGCCCTGTTCGAAGCCGCCATGATCGCCGTCCGCCGGACCGGACGGCGGCGGCTGCTGGTCTGCACCTCGGTCAACCCCATCTACCGGGTCATGCTCCGATCTTATACCGCCAACCTGAAAATCGACCTGGTGGAGGAAGACCTCGAAGATCCGGCCGCACTGGAATCTTTTATCAACGAGGCCACCGCCGCCGTCATCCTGCAGAACCCCGACTTTTTCGGCCGCCTCCATGATTTTTCCGCTCACTTTTCCAGGGCACATGAACTGGGGGCCCTGGCCATCCTCCATTGCTATCCGGTGGCCCTGGGTCTTTGTAAAACGCCGGGGGAGATGGGTGCGGACATCGCCGTAGGGGAGGGCCAGTCCCTGGGATTGCCCCTTTCATTCGGAGGTCCTTACCTGGGAATCATGGCCGTCCGCCAGGAACTGACCCGGTCCATGCCCGGAAGGGTGGTGGGTCGCACCAAGGACGGGCAGGGACGCACCGGCTATTGCCTGACCCTCCAAACCCGGGAACAGCACATCCGCCGAGAAAAGGCCACCAGCAACATCTGCACCAATCAAGCCCTGTGCGCCGTGGCCGCTCTGATCCACCTGTGTCTGCTGGGTAAGAACGGACTGGTGGAACTGGCCCGGCTCAACATGGCTCTGGCGGCCTATGCCCGTTCCCGTTTGACCGCCATCCCGGGAGTAGCGCTAGTGGACCGGGGCCCCTGGTTCAACGAGTTTCGACTCCGGCTTCCCCTGGATGCCCGCTTGGCGGTTAGTCGGCTGATCGATAAGGGGTTTGCCGCCGGCTTTCCCCTGGGGCGCTATTATCCGGATCAAGCTGATTATTTACTGGTAACGGTCACGGAAAAAAGGACCAAGGAAGAGATCGGCTGTTTCGCCGAAGCCCTGGAGGCGGTATTATGAAAACCATTTTCCAGAAGAGCCGTCCCGGCCGCCAGGCCGTCATGTTCCCCCGGCCACGGATCCCGGCGGAGGTCATTACCGAAAGCCGGCTTCCTCCGGAGCTGTGCCGAAGCAGACCGGCGGAGCTGCCGGAAATGGCCGAGGTGGACGTGGTGCGCCACTTCACCAATCTTTCCCGGCTCAATTTCGGGGTCGACGTAGGGACCTACCCCCTGGGTTCCTGCACCATGAAATACAACCCGAAATTCACCGAAGAATTGGCCCGACTTCCCGGCTTCGCCCAGCTCCACCCCCTGCTGCCCCAACTGCGAAGAGGCGGTCTACTGGCCCAGGGGGCACTGCAGGTCCTTTACGACACCGAGCAGCTCCTGGGCCGGATTACCGGCATGGACGCCTTTACCCTGCAGCCTCTGGCCGGGGCCCACGGGGAACTCACCGGCCTGATGTTGATGGCCGCCTACCATCGTGACCGGGGAAACGATAAATCCGTCATTCTGGCCCCCGATGAATCCCACGGCACCAATCCGGCCAGTGCGGCCATCGCCGGTTATGAGGTGATCACCGTGCCGACGGTCAAGGGACTCATGACGCTCGAAGCGTTCGAAGCCCGACTCAATCCCAAAGTGGCCGGCGTCATGATGACCAATCCCAATACCCTCGGCCTGTTTAATCCGCATGTAAAGAAAATAGCGGATGCGGCCCACCGATTCGATGCCCTGATGTATTATGACGGAGCGAATCTGAACGCCATCCTGGGCCGGGCCAAGCCGGCGGATCTGGGCTTTGATATCGTTCACCTGAACCTGCACAAGACGTTCGGGACACCCCATGGAGGCGGCGGGCCGGGAGCCGGGCCGGTGGGCGTGGTGGAGAAGCTGGCCGAGTATCTGCCCGTTTCCCGGGTGGTGCAGCGGGCCGACGGGACTTTTTTTCTGGACTACGAGCGCCCGAAATCCATCGGCTACATCGCCCCCTTTTATGGCAATTTCGGTGTCATCCTCAAGGCCTACGCCTACATCTTAGCCCTGGGGGGGCCGGGTCTCAAAAAAGTGGCCGAGGACGCAGTCTTGGCGGCCAATTACCTGCGGGTAAAACTGTCTGAAAACTGGCAGCCGGCCGTGGAAGGTCCCTGCATGCACGAGGTGGTCTTTTCGGCGGCGGAGCAGGCCGAGCGGTACGGGGTCCGGGCGATGGATATTGCCAAGGCCTTGATCGACGAGGGCTTCCATCCCCCCACGGTCTATTTCCCCCTGGTGGTCAAGGAGGCCCTGATGATCGAGCCCACCGAAACCGAGAACCGGGAAAACCTGGACGCCTTCGTGGCCGCCATGGAACGCATCGCCCGCACCGCCGACACCGATCCGGAGACGCTGCGGACCGCGCCGCATACCACGCCGGTGGGGCGGCTGGACGAGGTCCTGGCCGCGCGCAAACCCGACCTGGCGGAAAGGGAAGAAAAACCGGAATTGAAATCCGGGGAGGGGCAGGAGCCGATCGATTCAGAATTTCCTGATTTCAACACCCCCAACTCCCCGGGGTGCTCTTAAAATAATTATCAATGTAACTTGAGTCAAACCTGAGAACTCCTGATAGCATAGCCCATGTAGGATATTCTGAGATCTTCCGTTTCGCATAATGCCAAGGCGGCGGCTATCTCCCGGTTGCTTATTCTTCCTTTTTTTAACGCGCGTAGACTCCTGAGCAGTACCAGAGGATTCTTTTTCGAAGAAATGCCTCTCAGTTCCTGATTCGTGAACCGGTAGCGGTTCATTACGGCAATAAGTTCCGCCGGTTTGATGAACTTCTCCCAGACATGGACATTGGGTTGGCTCCAACTGGTGAAGCTCCAGTCCTGGCTGATTTTGATCAAAGCAACTTTGCTCAACCAGGTTCGATTGACCGTGTCATAGCAGAATACTCCCCCCGGCTTCAGTGTACGAGCGACTTCGCCGATTACCAGAGTGAGGTCATCGACATGCTCGAGTACATCGCAGCAAGCCACGATATCGAAGGAGGCATCGGGAAACGGCAAGGCTTCTCCTTTTCCTTCCCGATAGTCAATCTCCAGGTTGTTGTCGGCGGCATGTTTCCGCGCCGCCTCGAGGGAACGAGCCGCCGGATCGATACCCGTGACGGTGAACCCTTCCCGTGCGAATTCCTCCGCCAGAAAACCGCCTCCACAGCCGATGTCCAATACGGTCTTACCCGGCAGGTGCAGCTGCTGAAGCCTGCGCTTGAAATACCCGTACCTCACAGGGTTCATGCAATGTCGGAGGCTGAAAATATCAAATGAGGCCTCCTCAGACCACCAATCATGGCCGTAGGTCTGGTAAATCTCGTTATTGATCAGCATGAATCCTCCTCAGGTGATCGCCTTTCGTACGGCTGCGTCAAAGCGCTTCCAGGGAAACGTGGCGGGGCTCGGTGGGGCAGGATGTCCTCATTCGGGCAGGAATACGATCGCGAGCAAACGGTCCTCGCTTACGCCGTGCTCGCCGGAGAGGTCGCGAATGGATTGCTGGCTGGTCGCGACAATCCCGTGCGCCTTCAGCCTCCGCATTAGGGCCTCCGGCGCGGTGCGGGTCACAGCCGCCAGAGCCGACAGCGGGGCATCGACCAAGGCTCGTTCAATGGGTCTCGCCAACTGGGGGCCGGTTATGAGCCCCCAGGAGAAGAAGGAGGCGACCAGGACAACCATGAATGCGGCGACACTGGCTTTACCCCAGCGGGATTTGAGATGATTTTTGAACGGGCGGACATTGGCTGCGATGTGACCGCCGGCACCTGCGAGAAAGAGCCACGAGAACCATTGATGCACCACTGTCGTCAGCCCCCGTTCCCATTCGAAGAACATCAGAACACCGGTCGCTGACATCAGGAAGAAGACGCCGATGGTCATCGGTGTCGCCCAAGTACGTAAAGGAATCATCTTAGGCATAAATCCAGCCCTTAATCCCAATGCCAAATTTTTGGCCCATCCTCTCGATCAGGCGGGCGGTTCTCGCCGGAAGGACGGCACCGGCTCTGCGAAATCCCCACAGACAAGTGTTTGCCCGGTTCCTTGAACGATGGCAGCTTTCATGCCAATTTTCTTTCATTTCCCAATTATATGTGTATAATGCACATATACTAGGAGGCCACGATGCCGTCAAGAAAAAAAGTGCATTATGCACATATTTCCGAACAGATCAGGACGTTGCACGGGGCGCTGATCGACATCGTCAGCGTCATGAACCGCCCGCAAGGTGACGAGAGGATTGTTCGGGAAGCCGGCATAGCGCTCGATCGCGCCCTGTTTCCGCTGCTGGTAGGCATCGAGCGGTTAGGACCGATCGGCGTGGTGGAGTTGGCCGACCGCGTGGGGCGCAACTACACCACCGTCAGCCGTCAGGTCGCCAAGCTCGAAAGCCTGGGTCTGGTGGAGCGCCAGGGAAGAGCCACCGACCACCGCGTGCGCGAGGCAAACATCACCCCGAAAGGTAAGGCGATGACCAACCTCATCGACGCCGCGCGCGAGAGGATTGGCCGCGGCATTTTCCAGACGTGGGACGCACACGACATCGATGAGCTGGTGCGACTCATGCGGAAGTTTGCGGATGCTTTAAAGGACGAACCGCCTGTCGGGTCGTAAACCCGGATGTTGCAAAAGCCGAGGGGGCCGCAGATCCGAGGCGTCAAGGGCGAAGCTGTATTCCTATACCGCGAGCCCTTGAGAACGAAGGAGATGCGGCCTCATACGGCTTTCCCTTCGGGTAAAAAACAGGGTGGTTCTTAATCTCAACAGGATCGCCCCTGAAGTGAACTCCAGTGCTTGTTCCAAATTTCATTTTGAAACCGCATGAATACTAATCAATATTAAAATAACTGCTAAGCCCGCCGGTGCCCAGACCAACTCCGTCGGCCAGAATGAGTCGGTCTTAACCATTGGGTTTTATCTTCCAAAAAGCTGATTCATCCGCATCAATAGAGACAGGTCGCCGTTCACCCGGTATTTTTGTTCCATGAACATCTGCTGGCCGTCGGCCTTGCCGGTCACGATGTCCATCCAGATCTCGAAGGGGGCTTCGATGGTCAGGTCCGGCTTCTCGGCCTTTCCCTTTTGCGCTTCAAGACGGCCCTTTTCAATGCGGAAATAGCAGGATCCTTCCACTTCCCCTGAAAAGTCAAATTGAATGACCGCCTTGGTGTCCCCGGCCCCTTCGGGGTTGAAACCCATGGGCATGATCATCATAAAGGAGTCCACGGAATCCGGTCGAGGCATAAGCCCTTTTTCATCGAATTCCCTCGGACTCACCTTTTCCGCGATGCAGGTCTTCCAGAAAAGATTGGTCATTTGGGCCAAGGCCTCTTTGTCCTCTATGATCTCCTGATTGGCCTTGGCCAGGGTTTCGGTTGAAACGGCTTTTTGTTCCACAATTTCCCGGCCGGCCATCCGAAAGGCCTCCAGGATCTCCCGGGCCTTGTCCTTGAACGGAGGAAATGAAAGAGACTGGGCAGCCGGGCGATACAGTTCAGCCACCAGAAAACCGTTCCGGCCGAAAATGAACTGAACCCAGGAGGAGAGCTGATCAAATACGGATCGTTCGGGGAAACCGGCCACCGAGAGCACGACCGCCTTGGGAGGTTGGCTTCGGAAGGGATGCCGGGTTTCGCCGTCGCGCAGTTCGAAAAAGGGTTGAAGGACCGGCAGGGTCCTTTCGATAAAGGCTTTCATGGCGGCATTGACCGTATAGTGATAAAGAGGAGTGGCGTAAACAACAAGATCAGCAGCCAGCCACTTGGGAAAAAGTTCCTTGGTCATATCATCTTGATGGATGCAGATACCGGGCGTTTTGGTCCAGCAGGTGAAACAGCCGATGCAGTTTTTAATAGTTTTCTTGCGCAGGGCGACCACCTCCACCTCGGCGCCGGCATCCTGCATGCCCTGGACCAGGTGCGTTAACAGAAATTCCGTCTGGCTTTGGCCTTCGCCTCGAGGGCTGGAGTTTAGGGCTAATACTTTCATGGAAGACTCCTTTCTTGAAGTGCTGGTTATGGATTTGAACCCCCGGATCAGGGGTCTGGGGAACTTTCCTCGTGAACGGTGGTTTTTTCTTTTGGTTCCAGCCGATAGGATGAGGCGGTAGCGCCGCTGAAGATATTTTTCATTCGGATCAGGAGCCCCAGGTCCCCTTCCGCCTGATAGGCCTTTTGAAAAAAGGCCTGTTGGCCGTCCCGCTCCCCACGGGTAACGCCCAGCCAGACTTCGGCTGGAGTACGGATCATCAGATCGGGTTTTCGGGAAGGACTCTTTTCCAGACGGCAGGTCCCGGCCTGAATAACCAGGTAGGCCTCGAAGTTCTCGGCACCCGAAACGGTGAAACCGATTACCGCGTCAAGGTTCCCGGCCGTCTCGCGGGTTGAAAAAATCCGGCATGCGGGAAACGGCCTCCCAGGCGCTTTCCGGCAAGAGGCCTCGATGAAGGGCCTTGTTCTTGGCCGGTCGCCCCTTCGGCCGACAGTCGCTTTTGCTCGGCCAGGGAGGGCAGTCCCTTCCTCTTTAGATAGAAATCAGGAAATCGCAAATTGAAGGGCAGCCCTATTCCCAGGATCAGGGCCAAGGGTATCAACGCCCTGGTGAAAACGGAAGGATAGAGGCTGGAGAGCAGACAGACCGCGAATATCCCTGACCAGGCCCAGGTCATCAGCAGGTTGATTTGAATAAAAAACGGGTTTTCCCAAAAATCCCGGGGGGTGGATTTCTTGGCATAATGATAGGTGAAGGGGTCCAACCCCAGGAGAGGAGGAAAAAAAGCCGCCGTAAAGAGACAGGCATAAATGCCGGTAACGGCATACCGGGAAAGGAATGGCCCGGCGGAAACCGGCCAAATCAATAAGGACGAGAAAACAACCGCAAAATACACAGCGATGACCCAGTCAAAATAGGTTGGTTTGTCCCAGCGGCGGGCTATTCCCAATACGGCCAGGCAGTAGATTAAGAGTAGCAGACTGACCAGGGTCAGGCTGGTGGGCGAGGGTTCAAGAGAGGCCCAAATTTTAAAAAAGGCCAGGGCCGGAAACGGGGCGATCATCAAAAAAAGCTGGCGAGACCGGCTCAACGATTCCATGGATTAATCCTCCTTTTCCGGCGTCTTTTCCAAGGCCTGAAGCACTTGAGATACATTTCGGATCGTGTCCTGGTAAAACCGTAGCCCAAAATGGTAACACTGAAGCTGGTAGAAGTCGGCCCGGTCCTCGATTTCCGATCGGGTCGATTGGAGCTGTCGCTGCGTCTCTTTCAGAGATTCCAGATGACTGCGGACGGCCGCTTTCCGTTCTTTCGGGGAGAGCTGGGCGAAGAAAAAAAGGCGAGTCAAAAAGGTATTCTTCGGCATTTCCCAGTGAAAAGGGGCCGTAAGCGCCTCAATAAATACCTTTCGACCGGCAGCGGTGATGGAGTAGACTTTCCGGTTGGGCGGACCATCCTGAATTTCCAACTGTTGCGTCACCAGTCCCTCTCTTTCCATTTTCTTCAGGGCCGGATAGATGGACCCGTAGCTTACGCCGGAAAAAAAAGAGAAGGAGATGGAAAATCGTTTTTTCAACTCATACCCGGTCAACGACTGGCGGGTGAGAAATCCCAGTAAGATGGACCTGATTTCCATGTTTATTACCTCGATATATGTTAAACAAATTATATATCGATACGATATATAATTGTCAAGCAAAAAAAGTAACCACGAATTGATATCTCTGATTCACTTCGGCTATTTTTAAGGAGCAAACGAATAATAAATGGTAGTCGCCCTGAAATCTTAGCCGCTTAAGGAAGGAGCATGCATGAAGTTATTACTGCACGTCAGTGACAACGGCCTCTGGGTTCCGGCGCTATGGTTATTAGCCCTTTTGGGTAGGTGGCCATTTTATATAGCACTCGGTCTGAAATCGGCCTCCGAGGGGCATTGGGTCTCGGCGAAAGGGTTTTCCACATTGCTTTTTTACGTTCTAACCCGGCCCCTGTGTTTTCAAATCTTCCAGGAGGAAGGGCCAGCCTGAGAGGCGTCAAGAGACTTGGAGTATGGGCCTTCTTTAAATAAAGTTAGAAACTTAGGCCCGGATTCGAAGTCCGGAGTACCTTTGGTAAACCCTTTCGCCGAGACCCAATGCCCCTCTCAGATAGAGATGGGTGCCCATCCAAAAGGGCGAAGCGTCTAAAAAATCAGGAGATGACCCTCTAGGCAAGGAAAAGGCGGGCGGATGGAAATCGGGCTATGCCCAACGGGCATGCCTCTAAAAACAGGTTTAGGACTTAGAACCTTTTCTTATTTTTTCCTTTCCCAGAGAGAACAGATATCGAATCTTTCGGAAAAAGGTCCTGATGGGTTGCTTGGGGTTGGTAATGATAGTGTCATCCTCTTGTTGATCAAGTATCTTTTCCATGCTGCTGCGGTGGATTTTCATTTCCTCCCCTTTCCCCGGGAAAAGGCGGTTTTCCTTGGAAGGTTCCGCGGTTTCAGGTAAAAGTTATTTTTTCCGAAACGTTGTCAAGATTCATCCCGGATTACGTTCAAGGCCTTGGCAGCCCTCTGGATCGTGTCCCGGATTTTTCCGATTCGAAACGGCTTGGCAATAAAATCAAAGGCCCCTTTATTCAATGATTCGTGGGCCATTTCCAGGGTGGCGTATCCGGTGATCATGATGACCTTGGTCTGGGGCGACCGCTTAAGGACGCGCTCCAATACCTGCAGGCCATCCAATTCTTCCATCCGGATATCCGTCACGACAATATCAAAATTTTTCTCTTCCAGTCGGGCGACAGCCTCTTTTGGGACCGTGTAGACCTCCACCCGGTAGCCCTCTTTCACCAGGGCCGGCTTGAGACGCTGACCGACCATCGGTTCGTCATCTAAAATCAACAATTCTATCGGCTTCCCCATCGTTTCTCCTTTGGGTGAAAAATGCTGGATTAGTTATGAACCCTTACTACAAATTGAATGCCAAACAGTAAAAATGAAGTCATCTCAAAATGTTATAAAATAAGATCTCCAAAAATCAGAGATTCTGTTTCAAAGTGAAACTGACAAAAGGGCCTGTTTCAGATGCCGAAGGACTTCTCGGAAAAAGGGAGATACAGGGAAAAGGTGGTCCCCTGGCCTTCCGTACTCCGCACTTCTATCCGTCCTCCCTGTTTTTGGAGGATATTATAACTTACCGAAAGGCCCAGACCGGTCCCCTCTTTCTTCGTAGTGAAAAAGGGATCAAAAATACGACTCAGGTTCTCCGCAGGGATGCCCGGACCGGTATCGTTAATGTCGATTCGGGCTTCCTGATTGACCCGATCCAGGATCAGGCTCAACTTCCCTCCCTTGGGCATGGCCTGAATGCTGTTCATGATCAGATTGACCAACACCTGCTGCAAGCCGCTTTTATCGAGGAGCAGCCGGGGGAACGACCATTTTATATCTTTGGATATTTTTATGTGATGCACTTTGAATTCATTGTTCAGCAGGCGGATGGTTTTATCGATGAGTTCTTCCAACGATACTTCTTCCACCCGGGGATGATTGGCCCGGGAGAATTCCAGGAGATTTTTTACGATGTCACTGGCCCGGTCGGCCTGATCGAGGGCCTCCTGGTAGAGTTGCAGCCGCTCTTCCGGTTTCAGGGTCTGATTGTCTTCGGCCAGGGTTTCCAAGGTCAGGACGATGTTGTTGATCGGATTATTGATTTCGTGGGCGATCCCCGAAGTGAGCGAACCGACGGCGGCGATCTTGCGGGATTGCACCAGTTGCTCTTGGCGGCTTTCCAATTCGGTCATCATTCGGTTCAGGGCGTCGGTCAGGTGGCAAATTTCGTTATCGGAATTCCCCCGAAGGGGTGAAATCTTTCCTTGAAAAATACCCTGGGCGATGGCCTCGGATTCCCGGGTAATCCGGGCCAGGGGGCGGATGATCTTTTCCCCGATAAAAAAAACCACAAAGCCGAGCAGCAGGACCAGAAGCACCAGGTTGACCATGGGGAAGGAGATCATGCGTTGCAGACGCTGGTGGATTTCACGGCGTTCGTTATTGATGAGTTGATCAGCAAGAACCAGGAGATTTTGCCCAGTCCCCCGAATCCTTTCCTGAAGGCTCAGGCTTTCCTCTTGATTCCGGGGATTTTTTCTCAATTTCTCCATCAGAGTAGAATATTCGCCCGTATATTTCAGAAAGCGATCGTAATTTTCTTTCCCTATGGAACCAACCAGGTTTTCCTTTTCCCTTTGCAGGATCAAGGCCAGCCGGTTGGTGTAGGTCAGGTTTTCTTCAAAGTCATTTTCTTTTTGATAAAGAAAGAAATTTTTTTCGTAACGCCGCATTTCCAGCAGGCTGCTGTTCAGGTCCTCGGCGATTTCAAAGAACTGCATCGAGCCGCTTAGCCGGTAAAAATTACTGTAATTAATGCCGATCATCAGGGCCATGAACAGGAAGCAGGCCGAAAACGCCATGGTAACCTGTCCCCGGATGGTCGAGGGCATAATCTTCATGGAACGGCGGTCCCTCCCGTCTTTTCCGTTTTGGGGTTTAATTCCGGGGCCGGAAAGGTGGTTACGGGCAGGATGACGGTAAAGGTCGTGCCGGTCGTGGATGAGAGCGGCCATGGCCTTGAGATCACTCCGGTCGAGGGCCGCTGTGTAGAGTTCAAAGATTTCTTTTTGGTTCCATGGAGTTCTCCTTAAGGGCCGAGGCGATTTGACGCGGCCGTCAACTCACGCCTGTCGTTGGCCGTTCAGTTCGCGGGCATCAAAAGGTCAAAGGCAACGTAATGGGCCCGCGATTGCCGGCATTCCGGTACCACTGAATCTCTCTGCTTTCATCCAGTGCCAGCCGAGGCATCGGTCGGAATAGTGTTTCGAGGGCGATTTGCGCTTCCTCCCGAGCCAACAAAGCCCCAAGACAACCATGCGGGCCGTGGCCAAAGCTCAAGTGCTTACCCGGTTTTCGCAAAATGTCGAAGCGTTCGCCGTCGGGAAAGTAAGCAGGGCCCGATTGGCCGATGCGATGCTTGATTGTAAGGATCCGCCCTCGTCGGATGAACCACGAACTCAAAGGCGGATAGTAAAATACGGGATGGTTTTCGCGGAAATATTTGAGGTCAGGAAAAGGAAAACCCCTTCTTCTTCCTTGCCAGCGCTTCTCTCAGTCATGCTTGCGAGGTCCTACGATTCCGTCCACAGAGTTGGCTGAATATGAAAGTCGTGATCGACAATCCCGCATTTGCGCCCGGATCAAGGAATCCGGTTGCGCCTCTAGTTTCGCATCCGCGGGCGATCGCGCGAAGGCGGCCGGGACCTAGGTCAGACTGCCGCCGAGCGTGCAGATGTAGAACTGCCAGTCCACGACCTCGAAAATTTTCTCAGTGCCCGGCTGTCCCGTTACCGTTCAAGCCAAACAACCGCATGGCATTACCGCCCAACACTTTTTCTGTCCTCTTCCAACAATCCAGGCATAGACTTGATGGTCTGGATCGTTTTGGGCCAGGTTGCCACTGCGTCGCCGTGATCAAAATCGCTACCGATAATGATGTTGTGATTCGGCCAGCCCTTGATCGTTTCGGGCAAGTAGGTTTCCCAAGAGACGGCGGCGATATAGAACTGATTGAAGTATTCGCTCGGTGCTTTTTTCCGATTTTTTGTTTGCCGTCGAAGAACTGCTTGACCGCAGTTGAG
>CAVVCH010000060.1:0-111497 GCA_963746605.1 uncultured delta proteobacterium | reverse complement strand
GAAAAGCTTTACATCGAGATATTTTTCTGTAAATGAACAGCCTACTTCCTTCTGGAGGCTGCCTATGCTTCGTTTCCTAATGCTGCGGTAGAACCATTTGTTTCCTCTGGGTTTTCTTTCCTGTGTCCCGGTTAAATCATCCTCTTTCCTGTTCTTTTGCCTGATATGTCTTAGTCTCACTAGGTCATGTGGGAGAGACCCTGAGTGATTTGGCAGCAGGTTCCCTGTGGAAGCCATCATCTCAAACGCCAACACCAACTCGGTACCCGATACGATTACGTTTGATTCCTGTGTTCCGGTGTCAAAATCATAACTCCCTCCGTACTACCCTCCTATTTATTGTCCACCCTACGACATAACCATAGACGGATACACTCAGGCGGGGCTACTTCCTGGTGATGGCCGATTCCCCGGCTGCGTTGCGCATCTTGATCAGCGGGCGTCCTACAGCAGCCAGTGTAGGTATAAATATGATCTCTTCCGGAAAGACGGTATGAAGGAAATTTTATCGGGGACGGGATCATCCTGGCCTATCTGGGAACCGGACGATGCAGTTGATGTTGGCCCACTTGCTGAATTGAATTTCGTCGTCCCCACAACATCATCGCCTCGACGGCGGAGACGGCGTGCAGGTGGACATCCCATACCGCCACCGGTAACCTGATGACCCAATCGCATCTTCGCCACGGGTGGCCAAGGTATCAAATTGTCCAAATGGGGCCAACAGCTCCGTCTCTGTCTGGGCTCATCTACAGCACCACCTCTGGTTCGACCGTATTTCCGGAAAGGCCTGCTTCTGGTGCGCGGGTCCAGATCTCCAACAGCCGGGTCCCTCGAGTGGAGACCTGGAAAAATCACTGGCCTACCCGTGGCTGTATGGTGTGGGGGAATGGACGTTTCTGTAGCGACGGGTTTTGCCCACCCCTATTCTGATCTGTGACTGCCACGGACGTCCGCGGGGACATCGGAATTTTCAAGCGGTTTTTACCTCCACCGCCCATCCGTTGTGCCTGCCCGTGCGTACTGGATGAGCTGAGTTCCAAATGAC
This sequence comes from uncultured delta proteobacterium, assembly GCA_963746605.1. GTDB lineage: Bacteria > Desulfobacterota > RBG-13-43-22 > RBG-13-43-22 > RBG-13-43-22 > CAVQSS01. The sequence continues at coordinate 110,449 of CAVVCH010000060.1, read as the reverse complement.
ACCGTATCCAATTTTAAGCAGAAGATCCTAGACGGATAATGGTTCTGCGATCAAATCCATGGCCTCTTCCTGAATGGTTTTTTCTATGACCATATCGTCGGCGTAGCATCGATGCTTTTTTAGAGTCTTGACAGACGCTCCGAAAGCGTTATCATAGTCTTTAAAAGCCAGCAAGTTTTCCCGACCGGTTAACCCGTTTTTGACAAACGGGACAAAAAACGTGGCGCTCTCTGGAGACCAAGATTGGCCCCCTTCGGTCAGGTGCTCGGTATAGACATCGGTTCCGTTTCCCTGGCCATCGCCTGCCTGGCCCCCGACACCACTATCCTGAAGACCTTCTACGCCTTCCATCAGGGAAAGATAGCCGAAACACTGGTTTCCCTGCTTTCCGAATATCCGCTCGAACCCGTCCGTTATCTGGCCTGCACCTCTTCGACCCCCGAAGCCATCGGCCCCGCGGTCCGTTACGACAACCAGTTGGCGGTCATCAACGGCGCCTCCCGGCTCCAGGAAAAAATCGGAAGCATCCTCCTGGTGGGCGGCGAAAAATTCAGTCTGCTCCAGTTCGACTCCCAAGGCCGGTACCGGCGGTCCAGGACCAACACCTCCTGCGCCGCGGGGACCGGCAGTTTTCTCGACCAACAGGCCTTTCGTTTAAACCTGAACGGGGTGGCGGCGTTGGCTGAACTGGCCTCCGACAACCGGGGCGAGATCCCCAAGATCGCCTCGCGGTGCGCCGTATTCGCCAAAACCGACCTCAGCCATGCCCAACAGGAAGGGTTCTCCCTGGCGGAGATCTGCGACGGCCTCTGCTTCGGACTGGCCCGCAATATTGTGGATACCCTCTTTAGCGGAAGCGGAGCGGCGGCGCCGTTGATTATGAGCGGCGGGGTGTCGCTGAACCGGGCCGTGGTCCGGCATCTTTCCAACCTGATCGGAATGCCGATCGGGGTGGACGCCTATGCCCCCCTGCACGGGGCTATCGGTGCCGCCGTCTGCCTGCTGCGGGAAAACCGTTTGGAAAACCCGCTCTCGGTCCGCCGGCCCTCCGAGTTGTTCCGGCCTTCGACGGAAAACCGGACCTACTATTATCCGCCGCTGGAGAGAACCGGTTCCCCGGTCCCTGACTGTCAGCCTCCCGAGAACTACCGCTACCGCTCGATCCGGTCCGATTTTCAGCCCGAGGTGGAGGTGGAACGATTCGAGCCCCTTTCGGCGGTGGAAAACAACCAAGTATTTCTCGGTCTGGACATCGGCTCCACCAGCACCAAAGCCGTCCTGACCGGGCCGGGCCGGAAGGCGATCGCCGGGTTCTACACCCGCACGGCCGGACGCCCCTTGCAGGCCGTCCAGGCCCTCCTGGAGGCCATGGACGACCTGGCCCGAAATCGGGGAACGGCCTTCCAGATCCTGGGGGCCGGCACGACCGGATCGGGGCGGACCTTCATCGGCCGGATTATCGGAGCCGACCTCATCATCGACGAAATAACGGCCCATGCCCGGGCCGCGGTGGAGTTGAACCCGGCCGTCGATACCATCATCGAGATCGGCGGACAGGACTCGAAATTCACCACCCTGAACCAGGGGATGGTCACCTTTTCGACCATGAATACCGTCTGCGCCGCCGGGACGGGCAGCTTCATCGAGGAGCAGGCCTCCCGGCTCGGCTGCCCGCTGACGGACTATTCCCGACGGGCCGAGGGGATTCAGGCCCCGCTGGCCAGCGACCGCTGCACCGTCTTCATGGAACGGGACTTGAATCATTACCTCAGCCAAGGCTATGCGGTCGATGAAATCCTGGCCGCGGTGCTCCACGCCGTGCGGGACAACTACCTATCCAAGGTGGTCGGGACCTCCCGCATCGGAACCTGCCTTTCCTTCCAGGGGGCGACCGGACGGAACCGGGCACTGGTGGCGGCTTTTGAGCAGAAGCTGGGGCAACCGATTTTCGTTTCTCCTTACTGTCACCTGACCGGGGCCCTGGGAACAGCGTACACCCTGGAGGAAAGCGGCCTGACCCGCTCGACCTTCCGGGGCATCACCTTGTATAAACAATCGGTCCCGATCGAAACCGAGGTTTGCGACTACTGTACCAACCACTGCAAGATCAAACTCGCCCGCCTGGACGGCGAAACAGTGGCCTACGGCTTTCTCTGCGGTCGGGATTACGACACCCGGCAATTCGTCCGGAAGAACCGCTCCGGCTTCGATCTCCTCCAGGAACGGGCCAAGGCCTTCCGGTTTAAACCGGAAACCGGCGGCACTGGGCCGACCATCGGGCTTCCTGCGGCCCTGCATCTTTTCGAGGACCTGCCCTTCTGGGAAAAGTTCTTTGACCTGCTGGAGTTGAAAACCCTGACGAGCGCGGACTGCCGGGATGCCTTGTCCAGGGGAAAGTTCCTGGCCGGCGCCGAGTTCTGCGGCCCCATCGCGGCCCTCCACGGCCACGTTTCCCACCTGGCCCAGCGGTGCGATCGTATTTTCCTGCCGATCTACCTGGAAGCGCGGGATAAGCCGCCGGGACTGATACGGAAATACTGCTATTACACCCAATACGCGCCGGCCCTCGTCTCCCGGATGGACGAGTCCGTCCGTCGGAAGTGTCTGGTGCCGCTCCTGGAACCCCAGGCCGGGATTTTCGCCGGACTGCGGGAATTGTACCGGGCCCTGAAGCCGGTCAAACCGGACCTCTCCTTCTTCGAGGTCCTTTCGGCCTTTCACCGGGCCCGGGCCTTTCAGGCCGGAGGCCGTAAGCGTCTGCAACGTCTTTTCGAAGGTCGCGCTTCCAAAAGCGGTGAAATCGATGTGGTCTTATTGGGCCGTCCCTATACCCTCTTCTCCGAGGCCATGAACAAGAGGATCCCCGATATCTTCGGGTCCCTGGGGATCCGCACCTTCTCCCAGGATATGCTGGACGGCGATCCGGAAAGGGCCGGGAAAATCGGCGGGCTGCTGAAGGCCTTTCACTGGAATTACGCGGCCGCCATTCTGGAGGCCTCCGAAGCGGTCGCCTCCCGGCAGGGAATCTACCCCGTGCTGGTCACCTCTTTTAAATGCTCTCCGGATTCCTTCGTGGCCGACTACTTCAAGCGGATCCTGGAGGGGGCCGGCAAGCCTTACCTGATCCTGCAACTGGACGAGCACGATTCCAGCGTGGGCTACGAAACGCGGATCGAAGCGGCCGTGCGGGCCTTCGGCAATCACTTCCGGGGGAAAACCCGGATTGTCGGACGCCGGGTCGGGGAAGTCAATCCCCGCACCGAAAACAAGATCGACGGCAAGACCCTCCTGCTCCCGAACTGGGACCCGATCTGCTGCCGGCTGATCGCGGCCAATCTGATCCGGCACGGGTTCGATGCCCGGGTGTTGGAGGAGAACCGGACCCTGATCCAGAAGAGCCTGCGCCACAACACCGGGCAATGCCTGCCGCTCAATACCATTGCCCAGGAATTCATGGATTATGTCGAAACCCATCGACTGGATCCCGAAAAAACCCTGCTCTGGCTGGGAGGCTCGGAGATCGCCTGCAACGTGCGGCTCTTTCCCTATTACATCCGGAGCATCCTCGACGCCCGCGGGGGAGGACTGGAGAAAGCCGGGGTCTATGTGGGGAACATTACCTTCACCGATCTGTCGCCGCGCATCGGGGTGGATACGTACTTTGCCTATTTATTCGGGGGCTTCATTCGAAAAATTGCCTGCCGGCTCCGGCCCTATGAGTTGACGCGGGGAGAAACCGACCGGGCGGTTTCCCGGGCCGTTCAGGTCGCCGTCGATTCCTTTCTGGGAAACCAGGACCGCGAGGCGGCCGCCCGGGAGATTTCCCGAATGTTCCAGGAAATCCAAGTGGACCGCACCCGACTGCGTCCCCAGGTTGCCGTCTTCGGCGATCTCTATACCCGCGACAACGAGGTGATGAATCAGGACCTGATCGCGGCCATCGAGCAGGCCGGAGGAGAGGCGGTTACCACGCCCTACAGCGACTACCTCAAGATGGTCGCCGAGCCTTATTTCCGACGCTGGCTGCTGGAAAGACACTACTGGGAAGTGCTGGTGAACAAAACCCTGCTCGGGCTGGTCAACTTCCTGGATCGAAAGTATTACCGGATCTTCGAACCGCTGCTGGGCGAGCCCTATCCCCTTTACCCGCGCGGGGCCCTGGAAATCCTCTCGCGCTTCAACCTGCGGGTGCAGCACGCCGGGGAGTCCATGGAAAACCTGGTCAAGATTTTTTCCCTGCTGCGGCTTCACCCGGGGATCTCTCTTTTCGTCCAGGCCAGCCCGGCCTTCTGCTGTCCGTCGCTGGTGACCGAAGCCATGGGCCGGGACATCGAGCGCCAGACCGGCATCCCGGTGGTTTCCATCACCTATGACGGGACGGGCAGCCCCAGGAACGACGTGATTATCCCCTATATCCAATACGCGGTGGAATCGGCCTCCGGGTCCCCGTATGAGCAGCCCTGATAAAAATTGAAAAATTCAAATCTATTCTTTTTTCACCGCAGTGGACTGAAAGGCCGGAGGAGGGCCCGATGGTAAAAAGCGTTCTCTTGGATAAGGTTCGTGAAATCATGCTGGAGTTTTCCGATCTGACCGGGCTCTCGGGATCCGGGAAGCCCCCCAAGCGTTATTTGTGGACAGACGCCTTTGCGGTCTGCAACTTTCTGGAACTATACCGCCAAACCCGGGAAGAGCACTTCCGGGATCTGGCCCTGCGGTTGGTGGCCCAGGTTCATCAGCTCCTCGGCCGGCATCGGCCGGATGACTCCCGGACCGGATGGCTCAGCGGCCTGGGGGAAGAGGAGGGTGCCAAACACCCCACCCTCGGGGGATTGCGGATCGGCAAGCCGCTACCCGAACGCCGGATCGTCGAACCGTACGACGCGGAACTGGAATGGGACAGGGATGGACAATACTTCCATTATTTGACCAAATGGATGCAGGCCCTCAACCAGGTCAGCCGGGCCACCGGAGACTGGCAATATAACCGCTGGGCACTGGAGTTGGCTCGAACGGCCCAGGCCCGGTTCGTCACCCTTTCCCCGTCCGGGATCCGGAACCGGATGTATTGGAAGATGAGCATCGACCTTTCTTTTCCCCAGGTCCCCTCCATGGGGCAGCATGACCCGCTGGACGGCTTCATAACCTACGCGCAGCTCAGGGAAACCGGGGAAAAAGATCCCGAGAATAACCCGGACCTGGACCTTACGGCGGAGTTGGCCGAGATGGCCCGGATGTGCCGGCAGCAGGATTGGGAAACGGATGATCCCCTGGGACTCGGTGGCCTGATGAGTGACGCCTACCGGGCCGCCCAACTGTCCGCGACGGGACGGGATCTCCCTCCCGATCTGCCGATCATCCTGCTGGAGGCTGCCCTCTCCGGATTGGCCGCTTGGTCCCGAAAAAATTCCTGCGATTACCCCGCCGCCTACCGGTTGGCTTTCCGGGAGCTGGGCTTGTCCATCGGGTTCCGGGCCGTCGAAAAACTGGCCGAATTCATCAATGATCGTCGCGGACCGTTGGAAACCGAATCGGCCCTGCGTCCCCGGATCGAACGGCTCGCCGCCTATGGGTCTTTTCGGGAACAGATCGAGTCCTTCTGGCTCGACCGCCGCAACCGCGCGGTACAAAGCTGGACAGACCATCGGGAAATCAACATGGTCATGCTGGCCACCAGCCTGGCTCCCGACGGATATTTCACCCTTTCCTGACCGGCAGCGGATATAAATCAGGAGCCCGTAGTTTGGGTAAGCGCGCATTGAAGCGAAACCTGACGCCCGCGAGCTCCTTCTATCCAAGGAAAAAAATATGTGATTGTCTACTCCTCGCCGTGTTATACTTTCCAACAAGACCGGGGCGATGAGCGGCCAATCGCAGCCTCGTTTCCACTTTTTTTCCTCCCGAGTGATCCTTGGTCGAATACCTCGAGCCGCCGGTCTCTGCCCGACAAGGGCTGAGTTTTGTGGGGGTTTTTGCGCAGGCAACTTTTTCTTTAAATCTTTTTCAGAAAAAGGAGGAACGCGTATGGCCATCAAAGTGTTGATCAAGCGCCGGATCAAGGAGGGGAAAACCCGCTTAGCCTTCGCTCTGTTGAATAAAATGCGGGCCGATGCCATGGAGCAGCCGGGTTACATCAGCGGGGAAACCTTGATCAATCACGACGACCCTCGGGAAATTCTGGTTATATCCCTGTGGCAGAGTCCCGAAAACTGGTTCAAATGGAAAGAGAACCGGGAACGCAAGGCGAACGAGACCATCTTTGAGCGATACCTGGACGATCCGACCGAATACGCGGCCTATGTCCTGGGTACGTATCCCGTAAAAAAGTCCACCCGAAAGTTAAACCGGGAATGAGGCCTTTTCACCAATGGAAATGCGCAAAAACCCCCTGAACCCGGTCCGTTTCATTCCTGCCGTACTGTTTCTTATTGTTGTTCTTTCCACGCCGGCCGTGGCCCAGCAGCCACCCGGTCCGGCGGCCACGCCTGCCGATTATGTCCTCCTGACCGTGATCCTGAAGCACGATCAGTCGAAGAACTTGGACGAGATCAACAGGCTTCAGGATGAATCCGGCTTCTGGGCGAAATTTCCTCCCGAGGGAATCATCGTGGAATCCTGGTATATCGCGATGGGCCTCGGCTACATCGTGACGCTGAGGGTTCCCCCGGCCCGGCTCCGGGAAGTGAACCGGGCCGTGGAGCAGACCGCCTGGAAGGGCTTTCGCACGGAATTCTACCCAACCTATGACGCCCGCGAAATCGCCAAGTCTTTGCGGGAAAAAGCGCTCAAAAAGTGAAGACCCTTTGATCCAAGAACGATCCCGCGGAAGGGCCACCGAAGAGCTAGGGGAACAATTGATTCTTGCACAACAAAAGAGTTTTAAATTTTGAAATGGAGATTTGAAAATGCGAAATTTTTGGTGGCTCCCGTTGCTGGTTGTTACGCTGGTCCTGGCGGCGGGTTGCGCCCATGACCCGGGAAGCACGGGCACCGGGGCCCCTTTATCCAAATTCCAGGAGATCCTGCAGAAGAACGAACTGATCGTGGGGATGACCGGCAAGCAGCCTCCCCTCAATTCCAAAGACCAGGAGGGGCAACTCATCGGTCTTGAACCCGACCTGGCGCGGAAAATAGCGGAGGCCATGGGGGTCAAAATCAGATTCGAGTTAATGGATTTCTTCGAGCTGTTTCCGGCCCTGGAATCCGGCCGACTAGACCTCATCGTCTCCGGCCTGACCATGACGCCGCAGCGCAATCTGAAAATGGCCTTTGTCGGCCCCTACTTCCTTACCGGCAAGGCCTTTCTGACCAAGGCCGATCACATCGTCAAGTGCCAGGAACTCTGCGATATCGACAGCCCGCAAACCACCCTGACCTTCCTCAAAGGATCCACCAGCCAGTCCTTTACCGAAAAAATGATTCCCAAGGCCCGGACGATCCCGGCCAGGGATTACGACGAGGCCATTCGCCTGGTACTGGAAGACAGAGCGGACGCCATGATCGCCGATTTTTTGACCTGTGTTCTGGCCGTGCTCCGCCATCCCAACCGGGGATTGCTGACTTCGCAAAAAGCCTTTTCCTTCGAACCCTTGGGAATAGCCCTTCCGGGCACGGACCCGCTGCTGATCAATTGGATGGATAATTTCCTTAAAATCCTTCAGGGGACGGGTGAACTGAAAAAGCTTTCCGAATACTGGCTAAGCAACGAGCGTTGGGTTGACGGGGAAATCAATCCCTTGCTGGAATTTGAAACGTCAGAGCGGAAATCCACCGATCTTTGATCCTCGAAGGGCCACTCCCAAACTGACGACGGCCAGTCCGTCTGCCACCATCCCTCCCGGCCGGCAGGGAACGAATCGGGGCCGACAACGCCTGTCTTGACCTTCCCGACGATCATTATTATCTTGAAGTGTGGTAAGTGAAATACGGTTTTTTCTTCGGAGAAGGAGAAATAGTGATTTTTGATTATAAAAATCTCGCGTGTTTTAGCTATACTAATGGTATTATCAAAAAAGGGGGAGAACGTATGAAACAGATATTACAGAGAATAATCTTAATTGGCACTATGGGGGTGTGCGCGACCCTGATAAGCGCATTGCTTCACGCCGGCTCCGGTCCTCCTCCATCATCCCCGACTCCTCCACTCATTCTAGCGCAGGTCACGCCCTCCCAATTCTTGCCGGTGATTATGAAAGATAAGGGCTCCTGCCCCCAGACCCTTTGTAACGGGGATTTTGAAAACGGGCCGGATGGTTCCTGGTTGGTCGCTTCGAGCAATTCCTTAGGGGACTTTGTCATTGTGAACTTATCCGATTTTGGTATTTCGAATCATAGCGGTAACTTTTCCGCCTGGTTGGGTGGAGATCCCGCCGAAGTCACCACGATCACGCAACACATCACGGTTCCCGGGGACGCCACGCAGCTCAGTTATTGGTATTGGATCGACTCCAACGACAGTTGCGGGAAGAGTACGGGGACGGTTACCTTGGACACTACCCCTTTAAAGACCTACGATTTGTGCCAGGTGACTACGGGCTGGACGAATGAAAAGACTAGATATTCCGGCCAATTTTCGCGGGAAAGCGATGGATTTAATTTTTAAGGCGGAGACCGCTCCGGATCCTACCGGAGTACTTATCAGCAGCTTTTTGTTGGATGATGTGTCCATCCTGGGGCCCCAGACGCCGCTATCGTTGAAAGGTCCAGGGCAGACCCTTACAACCGGAGCGCCTCATTCCCCCGGGTTAAGAAAGTCCGCCTCGCCATCGGCGGGGAAAAGCCGGTAAGGCCCTCGGCGCTATGAAGCCCGCTATGGACCTGGTGCGAAGCCAATGCGCAGGTGCCAAGGGGAAGACAAAGGTCCTGGATACCTCTGTGACCGGTTGATCGTAGAAAGCGGTCTCGGCCAATCTCTGAAATGAGATTATCAATGATACCGATCCCGGAGGATGGTTTTTAGGATTTTTCCGGTGGGGTTGCGGGGAATCTCGCCAAAGAAAACCTTTCGCGGGCGTTTGTACCTCGACAGCGCCTCGCAAAAGGCCAGGACCTCCTCCTCGCTCAACTGGCCGCCCGGGATGGCCTCAATGACCACCGCCACGATTTCGCCCAGCCGCTCATCGGGAACCCCAATGGCAGCCGCGTCCTTCACCTGCGGGTGCGCGTGGATATGGTTTTCCACTTCCACGGGGAACACATTTTCGCCTCCGCAGATGATGACGTCCTTTTTACGGTCCACCAGGTAGACGAACCCCTCTTCATCCTGCCGGGCCAGGTCGCCGGTGTACAGCCAGCCGTCTTTCAAGGCCTGGGCCGTGGCCTCGGGATTCCGAAAATATTCCTTCATGACCCCTCCGCCCCGGACGGTTAATTCCCCCACCTCGCCGGGGGCCACCGCCTCGCCCGAGATCATCGACGATGCGGATTTCCCAGTTGAACCCCGGGCGACCCGTTGCCCCGACCTTATGGGTGTTTTCAATCCCCAGGTGAAGGCAGTTCGGGCCCGTGGCCTCGCTTAATCCGTAAGTGGTGTTGTACTGCATTGCCGGAAAATAGTTTCTCCAGCGCCGGATCAGGTCAGGCGGGATGGGCATGGCGCCCATGTGCATCAGACGCCAGGAGGAAAGGTCATACTCATCCAGGTTCAGATCCCCGTTTTCCAATCCCAACAGGATATCCTGAGCCCAGGGCACGAGCAGCCAGAGGATAGTCCCTTTCTCCCCACTCATGGCCTCCAGGATCCATCGGGGGTTTACCCCATTCAGGATCACGGCCCGCCCCCGACGATCAGACTGCCGAGCCAGTGCATCATGGCCCCCGTATGGTAGAGCGGTGGAAGGATAATGAAATTGTCCTCTTTCCTTTGGCCGTGATGAACCTTTTCCGTGATAGCGGCGCAGGCCAGGTTCTGATGGGTCAGCAGGATCGGCTTCGGCCGCCCCGTTGTGCCGGAGGTAAAGTACAGCCCGCAAGGGTCTTCCGGCCCGATAGCCGCCGGACAGGGTTGCGGCGAGCCGTTCTGCAGGGCCTCCGCGAAGGAAACGGCGTAGGACGGTGTGGCGTCACCCACGGCAATAAAAGTTTTCGCGCTTTTTGTGGACTGCCAAAGGGGATCATTCGATCGATGAATTCCTGCCAAAGACGACGGCCTTAGGTTCCGCCACGCGGCGCAATAGCGGATCTCCTCGGAAAACCGGAAGTTGAGAGGGACCACCCAGGCCCCGGTACGAAGGATGCCGAAATAGGCGATCGCCAGTCAATGCGTTAACCATGATGGACGACACGATCATCTTTTCGATCCCCTCTGTCTCAAAAAATCGCAAAACTTGCCCCGTCGAATTCCCGCCAGGTGATCACGATCGCTTGTTTGGGCGGGGATCGTTCCACCAGGGCGATCTCTTCCGGGAACATCCACCCGTTCCGGGCCAGCATTTCACCGACGTGAATGAAAAATGGATTCATCAACCCTCCCTGATTTTTTTGTCGTCCCGGTCAGCTACCGGCCGAAGAAACCTGGTCCCCGAACCATTGATCTAACGCCGGGGATCGGCGGTCGCCGCCTCCCGATGCACCGTCTTTTCCGCCACCCTCTCCCAGCCGATCGACGGCCCAAAATAAATACCGTGCCTTCGCAGACGTTATCCGCGCAGGCGGGGATCAGCCCCCGATCCAGCCGCTGGACGCACAGGTTGCATTTGAAGGCCTTTCCTTCACGTTCGTCAAAGGCAATAGCCTGGTAAGGACAGGCCTCCAGGCAGAGGGTGCAGCCGTTGCAGGCCGCCGTTTCCAGGATGACCAGCCCGTCTTCCCGCCGGGTGATGGCCTCCACCGGACAGGCTTCCACACAGGGTGGATCATCACAGTGCCGGCAGAGGGTGACCCGGTAGCTGAAATCGAGCTTTCCCTCCGACAGCCGAGGTCCGTCTTCGGTCACCGAGATCAGGCGCAGGCCTTCGGGAGTCCGGTTTTCCTGCTTGCAAGCCACTTCACAGGTCCGGCAGCCCCAGCAGGCAAGAGGATCGACGGCCAGTCGGTAATCGGTCATGATACTTCACCTCCTCATTATTTAAATAAGTTTTCAATCGTCTCTATAGACTAAACTTTTGTCTTCCGGATAGATTTTGCAGAGCAGCGTCCGGGATGCTGGTGGACCCCATGGCCGGGTCCATGGTTTCATAGAGTTGTCGGTGCAGGATGTTAATGTTGGATTCGTCCCAGCCGTGGCCGGGGTCTTTCTTTTCGGGGAACCACCAGCCGTGCTGGGCGGCCACGATCCGGGGGTCCATCCCGGCAAAGAGTTTGGCCCGCTGGCGGACTTTCCCCCGAGGGGATTCGATGACCACCCAGTCCCCCTCCCGGATGCCCTCCCGGGCGGCGGTCTCCGGGTGGATTTCCACCTGGGGGTCCCGGTGAAGCTCCCGGAGCCAGGGGACCTGGCGGTTTTCGGTATGGAAGAACCCCGGCTGCCTGGCCCCGGTAATCAGCACGGTACGGGTAGTCCCGGTAGAGTTCCGGCGTACTGACCGGGCTCTCGGGCGGTTCCCGAAATTGGGGCAGAGGATCGCAACCCATCCGCTCCAGGGAGGTACAGTAGAGTTCAAACTTGCCCGTGGGCGTTGAAAACCCGCCCTGCTCATATTTCCGGTAGCGCACTTCCCCGCGGATACAATCCATTTTGTTGAATTCCTGCCAGGTGATGCCCATCGGCTTCAGAATGTAGTCCAAGCCGCCTTCGAAGGTGTCCCACCAGTACTCGCCCTGACCGATGCGACGAGCCAGGTCGTTGAGCATCTCGTGATCGGACCGGCACTCGCCGATCTGGACCACCTTGCGCCGGGGGAGCAGCCGTCCGTGGCGCTTCCAAAAGTCGCCGATATAATCCATCTCCAGCCAGGTAGCGGCGGGCAGCACGATATCGGCCAGTTCGGCCGTGGGGGTCAGGAAGAAATCGGACACGGCCAGGAAATCGACTTTTTCCAGTGCCCGATAAACTTCCCGGGAGTTGGCGCGGGTAATGAGGGGATTGGAACTGATGAAAAAAAGCATTTTCACCGGATACGGCTTCTCTTCCAGGACAGCGTCCCAGACCGCCTTGGGCTGGATGATGGCAAACCGGCCGGCCAGAGGGAAACGTTCCCCGCCCAGGCGCTTGGCCGCCTGCTCCGGGGGGAGCATTCCGTGGGCCCCGAATTTCCCGACATTGTGGACAGGCGGCGTTCGGAAAAGCACCTGGCCTCCGGGGACGTCGATGTTCCCGGTAATTCCCATGAGGCACAACAGGACCCGGTCGTTGTCGGCGCAGGTATTCTGCTGCTCGATGGCCACCCCCCACTGAATCGCCGCCGGCTTGGTCCGGGCGAACAGGCGGGCGGCCTCCGGATCTTTTCCTGGGGGACCCAGGTGATCGTTTCCACTTTGTCCAGCGGATATTCATTGACCCGCTGCACGAATTCCTCCCAGCCGTGGGTGTACCGCTCCACAAATTCTCGGTCGTATAACCCTTCATGGATGATCACCCAGGCCATTCCCAGGGCCAGGGCCGTATCCGTCCCCGGGCGGGCGGCAGCCAGACATCGGCCCGGGCGGCGGCCCGGGTCAGCCGGGGATCGACCACGATCAGCTTGGCGCCGGCATCGAGGGCCACGGAAAAAGGCTCCCCCTTGTAACAATCCGGATTGCTGATGACCACGTTGTTGCCCCACATCATCAGGCATTGGGGACGGTTTTCAATAGTCCACGATGGCGTTACGTCCCGCAGGTCAGGATGCTGGTGGCAATCCGCGACCCGTAGCAAAAATGACCGGCCGTCAGCACGTTGGGAGAGCCCGGCAGGTTGGCGATCCGGTAGATGACCGCCTCGTTTTCCCGCCCTGTCCCGTACCCGAAGACGACCGATTCGGCGCCGAACCGGTCCTTATAATCCAGGATCCGTTCGGCGATAGTATCCAGGGCCTCATCCCAGGAGATGCGCTCCCAGCGCCCGCCGCCCCGGGGACCCATCCTTTTTACCGGATAGGTGAGCCGGTCGGGATGGTAAACCAGTTGCGTCGAGGCCAGTCCTCCGCTGCCAGAGCGTGCCGTGGTTGATGGGGCAGTCCGGATCCCCCGGCTATTTTGGCGACGCGCCCGTCCTTAACGTAGACCAGAACCCCGCACCCGCCGTGACAATTCCGGCAATGGCTCTTGACGACCCGGTCATAACCGTAGACCTCCATTTCCCGAGCCACGTTGGAAAAGCTGTATTCCATTCCGTACCCTTTCTTTTATCCCAGTTGTCACCCCGGCGAAAGCCGGGGTCCAGGGCAGGGAAGCTCTGATGTTCTGGATGCCGGATCAAGTCCGGCATGACCCTCAAAAATAAAAGGGCCGATGAGACAGCTTAACGATTGATACCAGTAACTGGTAATCAATTCTGCCTTATCAATCGTTCACCCTATCCCGACCTCTCCCCATACGCCCCCTCGACCTCCGCCCCCAGCAGCCGGCTCATCTGCCGGGCCCTTTCCGCCACTTTCCGGCCGTAGGGCTTCATGCGGTTTTTAGAAATCAGACCGGTCACAAACAAGACCCCGACCAATCGCCCGGCCGCCCCGAAGACGGGCGCGGCCAGGGCCTGGATCTGAGGAGTCATCTCCCCCGGGTCTTCGGCATACCCCTTCCGCCGGCAGCGGGCCAGTTCCCGCTCAGACGAGGGCGGTCCAGGCGCGAGGGAGCGCCGTGGAAGAAGAGCTTTTCCTGGCTGAAGAGCCGCTGCCGTTCGAGTTTTGCCGGGAGAAAGGCCGCGATCGCTTTTCCATGAGATCCGTGGCTGAGGGGATAGCGCTGTCCCAGACGGATGGTCAGGCCGAAACCGCCGTCCTTCGTTTTTGGCAATGACGAAAACATTCTGGCCGGTAATCAGTCCGAAAAGAGCCGGACTGCCCGTTTCCCGGGCCAGTGTGGCCAGAACGGGATCGGCCACTTCCTTGAAATTCAGGTTATCCAGCACCGCGCGTCCCAGGGAGATTAGACCCGGCCCAAGCCCGTAACGCTTCCCCTCTCTCTCGTCCCGCTGAACAAAACCGAAAGTTTGAAGGGTGTTCAGGATGGCAAAGCCTTTGCTCTTGTGGATGTCCACCCTCCGGCAGAGGTCGGTCAGGTTCATTCGGGACGGGGCCTGGCCGGCCAGGGCCAGCAGCAAACAGGCCGCCTGCTCAACGGCCGGGACCACCCGGCTGTATTCGGTTTTCGGGACCGGATCGGGTTTTTTCACGGGTGCTTCGTTAGGTCGATAAGTAGTTCTGTATACAGAATTATTTATTTTATGCAGAACAAAATACCTACTGGGCAGGAAATTGTCAACGAAATAGCAGCGCTTATGGTGGAGAAAAGGTTACACTCATAGACGGCACCATTGCTCGGAAGGAATCGCATGCCCGGCAGCTCTCTCAACAGGGCGGTGAATTGTCTGCTAGGACCGGGGAGATCGGGTCTCTATCGGCGGGCGGGTCGTAGCTCTATCTGGCCGGAACGATCAGGATAGGAAAGGTACCGTCCGCTGCAAAGGCTAGGATAATTCAAGACTTGGATGGCTTGCCGAAAGGATTTCCCACCGGGTCTCGCCGCCGCAGAAATGCCTCACCAGCTCAATGATCTCGCCACAGGCCTGTTCCACCTCCTCCGGGGGCACCGGAGGTAGACCGTCCACATTGAACTCGATGGCCTCGGGTTTCCAATTGGGTCAGCGTGTGATTGGCCTGGCGCCAGGTCCAGCGGCGGGTCAAAACGGTGTCGCCTTCGGCAAAAATGACCTCCCCGGGAAGCGGGTGCTCCATCTTGTCCGAACCGAATGGCGTAAACTCCTCCCGGCCCGTCGCCGGCCGCAAAACGATATCGCCGGTCAACACATCGATGGCGTGCCCCCCGGCCGGGACCAGATGCCGCAGCGAAACGATATTCCCGATATCGACCAGGGCATTGATGGAGGGTAGGGGCTCGTGGCGCAGGACCCGGCGGACCAGGGCTTCGATGGAGGAGCGGAACTCGCTGGGTTTGGCCCCGAAGGACCGGTAGGCCTCCCGCCAGGCTTTGATGCGTGGGGTTTCCGCCACTTGCTCGATTTTCAAGTTGTTGCGCGTGGATTCTTCCACCTCCCGCAGCATCTGGACCAGGGCCTCCGGGGATGGGTGATTGCGGACCCCTTGGGCCACCACTACGCCGCGCACATAGCCGGGAAATCGTCGAAAAATTTTATCGGAGATGGAATAGGTCAATGCCTTCATAGTTCCTCCTAGATCACGGTCAGTGTGTGATAATGCTAATCCAATTAAGGGCCTATTTCCACAATATAATAAATAGGGTGATGACAGACCCTTGTGTTTCGGTTATTCTTTCTGAGAACAAATCGGGAATACGGAGGAAAAACCATGACCCGCTTAAACAGTCACCTGGATGTATTGAACCGGCTTCCCAAAACCAACTGCCGGGAGTGCCGCCAGGCCAGTTGTCTGGCCTTTTCGGTGGCGGTGTTCCAGGGCAAAAAAACACCTGCCGACTGTCCCTATCTTGTGGAGGAAGACGCGGCGGAGGCACGGAGGGGTGCAGGCGAAGGAAGTTTGCTGGAAAGGGACGCGCAGAAAGCGCTGGAGAACCTGCGGCAACGAATCCAGGAAATCGACCTGGCCGGAGCTGCGGAACGGTGCGGCGCCGTTTACCGCCAAGGGGTGTTGACCCTCGCCTGTTTAGGCAAGTCTTTCAATGTGAACGCCGCCGGCGCCATCCGTTCCGATTGCCATGTAAACCGGTGGGTTTCCGTCCCCATTTTGAACTATATCCTGGAATGCGAAGGTCGAGAGCCCCGAGGGGAATCGATTCCGCTCAGGGACACCAAGGGCGGAGCGGACTGGTGGCGTCTTTTCGGACAGCGGTGCGAGAAACCCTTGAAAAAAGTCATCGACGAATATACCGAACTCTTGGAACTGCTTGTCGAAATTTTCGCCGGTGAACCAGCGCCCGACCGCTTCAATTCGGATATAGCCGTGATCATCCATCCACTTCCCCGACTGCCCATTTTGTTGTGTTACTGGAAAAGCGAGGACGGCATGGATTCTTCACTGCACTTGTTCTTTGACGTTACCGCGGAGGAGAACATCAAAATCGAATCGATCTACGCGCTCTGCGTGGGTCTGGTGACTATGTTCGAGAAGATCGCCCTGACTCACGGGAAATAGACCTCGATGGCGCCGACCGGGCGAAGGTTTTAGGCAATTGTGCAATGCTCCGAGTGAAATTCGATTTTACCAGGGAACATTATCCCTTACCGCATGATCCACTTTTGACCTGTTTTAATAGCGAACTGGCATTCAAGGATTGAGGGCATTTCAGCCCTAAGCTTCTGAAAGTCCACAGCGGGATAGTCTCTGATCTTATCCCCCCCGGTCAAATTAAACCGGATAACCCGATCTTCATCAAACCGCCAAAACTGACTTCTAATCGCTGCCAGGCAGTCCGCTGAAGAGAGACCACCGGTCTCGATTTCGACCATCTCCATCTCATAAACCGGTAACGGTACAAACCGAGTTTCAATTCGATTATTGAGGACCTCGGCTTCGACAAACCCCTTGTTCTCAACCATTTCGGCAAAGCTGATCCGCTGCGTAGACCCCGGATAGACGAATTTTATTCCCGGCTTTAAGGGATGATCAAGGACCTGATAGCGGTGAATATGCCCGGCAGCGATATATTCGAAATCCAGGGGGATGGTGTCTCGGGAAACCGTATCCTGGCGCCCGGACCTGAAGACAAAGTCACCCGGGCCGACACTGGCCTGATCAAAGGCCTGGTGGGTGACCAGGATATTAAAATCGGATCTTAGGTGCTGGTATTCGGTCTCCTCCAGTGCCCTCAGAAAGGTTCGTTTGGAGTCTTTCCGGATAAAGGGAAATCCCGCCAAGCCGACGGAATATCCGTTGAGGTTAAAAGATATTGATTTAGGCCGGTCAAAGACAATGATCCCGGATGATCCCTGGAAGAGATCAAAGGGAAACTCAGACCGTTCATGATTGCCGGGGATGATCAGGATTCGGGTCCCTGACTTAGCCAACTCAAAAATCGGCTGGACCAGTTCATCGAGGACCTCCCTCGAAAGGTAGTATTTATTGAAGAGGTCCCCACTGTGGATCAGCAGATCGGCCTCTACGTCTCGGGCATGGTCCAGGACAGCCAGAAAATTCCTAACAAATATGATCGGCCCGCTTGCACCGGCCCTGGGGATCGGACTGGTTTATTCGGGTTATTTCAAACCCGAGATGGGTATCAGCCATATGAACGAATTTCAAGGGATATGCCTATGAATTCTTTTTTTTTGACCCGAAAAAACGGAGCACAAAATCGCTTTTCTGCCAATCATTTTTCCACCCCCGGTTATGATCCCATGACCGCACCAGGCATAATTTTCCAATTCCACCAGCCCAAATCCCATTCGAAGGTTATACACACCTAGGTAGGGCATTAGATGAAAAATACAGGGTTCCCATTATTGCATTTGACGCTACTTCGAACGAAAATATGTAAAAAGAGGGCTGATAGGGCCATCAACAACTCGTTGTATTCAACAGAAAGGAGGATCCATGGTATTAAAGACGGAACCCTTGGTATGGGTAAAGGACAACGCGGGAAACAGATTTTTATGCCCCTTGGATGCATTGAGGGATCCAAATTCATTGAGTGAAGAGGAAAAAAAGAATTGTGTGGATGATGCCTCCCAACTCAAGAACCCCAAAAGTGTCCCGGGCGAAGGAAAAGTCAAATTTCCTTCCTAGGGTGCAAAATCTTCAATCCTTCCGGCCCGGCCTCACGGCCGGGTCACCTTAACCAGGGACCTTATTCGCTCGACAAAGGCTTGCCGGGCTTCCTCATCCTCGAAGCTATTCCTCCCCTCGATCCCCCGGACCATGACATGATGCAGGGTCCCTGGGACATCTAAACGTGCCTGTCGTGGCATAGTACCTTCCTTCCTGCTCTATAATAGATCACCCCGACTTCTTTCCAAGAAGTAAAATTTTGACATCACCCCATGAAGGGTCAACCATACATTCCCATCCGGGGAAAACCAGGGCCAGGTGAACCGGATAATGTTTTTACTGTAGGCGGATCAGGCAGTTAACTCTTATTTAAAGCAAATTATTTTGCTGGCATCGATCTTGCTTTATTTTCTGGTAAAAAAACGCTATATGTTGTATCAATTTATTTAATCACCCCTATATGCTGTTACAATGAAACAGCGGCCCGGAAGGAAAGAGCAATAATCATGTTTATCGTAATATGTTCCTGGTGCAATCGGGAGATCAGCCGGTTTCCCGGAGAGGATGGGATCTCCCATGGGATCTGCCGCCCCTGTTATGAGAAGACCATGGAGGATATCAGGTCCTTTTTACCTCGGAAGATCGAGTTGATTAAAAGTCCCGTTCCGGTGAACAATACCCTGGCGGAACAGCTCTGACCCCCGATCAGCAGCACCTGAAATTCCCCCTGTCCGGAGAGAGATCATTTCCCAGGGCAGGCGCCCCCCCTGCTGCCCTTGAGTCTGTTCGATCTAGGGGCCGCTCTCTTCCAGGTTGTAATTCATTTGCCCTGTACAAATCCAGGTTGACAATGCGCCCTTCTTACCACAAGGAAAAGGGCAACTTCCTATAGCGTCCCATTTTAACAGCCTTTCGGTCTTACTTATCCTGGATGATATTTTTTCGCTCGATCCCTCCGAGTCTTTCCCTCCTCCCTGGCCGGCCCTTGTCTTTAACGGCCGCTTCTGCTATCTTGATTGCCAGAGTGCTACCTAAAAATAAGCGTGGAAAGGAGAAAAGTTCCTCATGAAGCATAATTCCTATTTTGAAGGAAAGGTCCAAAGCCTGGGCATCACTACGCCGGAAGGCTACGCCACCGTCGGGGTCATCGAGCCCGGGCAATATACCTTTTCAACCGATTCCGAAGAGCATCTATCTATTATCGCCGGTTCCATGAAGGTGAAGCTGCCGGGCAGCTCCTGGCGGCTGGTCACCCGGAACGACTCCTTCGTTGTCCCGCCCCAGGCCTCTTTCGATATCGACGCCCCGGCCGACGTGGCTTATATCTGTTATTACAAATAGGAGGAAGAACAGAAATGCTGCCCTTTAAAAAGATCTTATGCCCGACTGATTTCAGCGATCCTTCTTACGAATCGTTGAAAGCGGCAGCCGAGTTGGCCGGTCACTTTTCGGCCGACCTGTATCTGGTGCACGTCATCCCGCCGATCCCGCTCTCTAATTTTTTGAGTCCGGAAACGACGCCGTCCCTTGACATTTCTCTCTACCAGGAAGAACTGAAAAAGGGCTCTGAAAAAACCCTGCAGGAGGTAATCGAGCAAAGGTTACCCAAAGGCCTTTCGGTCCATCCCCTGGTAGTGCTCGGCCATCCCGTCGAGGAAATCCTTCGACTCGCCCAGGATCAAAAAATGGATCTTATCGTGATCGCCACGCACGGCCGTACCGGACTGCCGCATTTCCTCTTCGGTTCGGTTGCCGAAAAGGTCGTCCGGCTTGCGCCCATCCCGGTGCTGATAGTGACAGCGCCCCATGGAAAACCGGAGGAATTGAACCTTTCCAGGAGGGAATTTCTGGGTCTTTCGACCCCGGTCGAAAGCGGAAAAGTCTGATAGCCGGAAAGACAACCCGGACTTTTATTTGGATAATGGGGTCTCTTTGGAGGAATTCCTCTGTGCCGAAACATTATCGGGTCCCCCGGTCCTGAGCCGTCTTCTGGAACAACACCTCGACTTATTCAATTCCTTTGAAACCTTCTACCGGAGCTGTAAATCCCTTTTCTGAACCACGTGAACAACGTTATATATCGTCCCCCTTTAAGGACTTATAATCCCGAGTTTGAGAAGGACGCCGATCGGGGTCATTTAGGACTATTTGAAAGGAAAAAATAAGAGCGCCCCGATGGGACATGAGGAGCGCTACGTTTTCAACTCGGCTTTGATCTTCGCCTTGGGGACAGGTCTATATTGTTCGTTAGATTTATGGTAAAATTCTAACCAACATACAGACGGGCACTGTCTTATGAATGATTCTGATAGTCCCCTAAAACACAATCCCTTCGAAAAATTAGGAACACTTCTTAAAGTCAAGGCAGTTCTGCGCCCGGTGCCCATAAAAAAAACAGTGGTAGAGCCGGTTAATGTCTGTCCCACCTCGGATCATGAAGAAAGCGCTTTTCGGGAGGCCATGGAAGGCGTCAAGCCGATGGCCAGGGATAAACATCATGCCGAGAAAAAAAATGTGGCCAAGCCGCTGAACTATTCCGTCGCTGAACCGGAAGAGGATATCCGGCAATGCCTGGATAACCTGGTAAAATACGGTGAGGGATTTATTATCTCCCAAACGCCTGAATACATGGAAGGCACAGGCCGCGATATCCCCGCTGAGTTTGCCGAGAGATTGCACCGGGGTGATTTTTCCATTCAAACGCATATCGATCTTCATGGTTTGGGTGCGGCGCAGGCCAAGGATGCCTTCGAAAATTTCCTCAATGATACAATTAGGTCGGGTAAACGGGCTGTTCTGATCATCCACGGACGCGGTATCTCTTCACCCGGTGAACCGGTTTTGAAAAACAAGGTAAGCGAGTGGCTGACGCGCAGTCACTGGCGAAAATGGGTCATCGCCTTCACCAGCGCCCAGTCCTACGACGGCGGCGCCGGGGCAACGTATGTCCTCCTCCGCCATCGTCTCAAATCAAAACGGCCAACGAAAAAGCTGACCGAGAAATAATTGGGGCAAAGGGGATAATTTTCATAACAGGGACGTAGTTTCTGAATAAACATGGCAGCGGCCGCTTAAATAAGCGGCAAGGCCGCGATGATTACCGTAATGGATCCCGAAATTCCGGCTGATGCCAAACGGAAGGCCATCGCGGCCTTCCGATTTTTGTTTGGGTGAATGGTGTACCCGACAGCGTTGCGTCCAACTTATGACGACGAAGAGGGAAAGAGTGCGTCAGGCGAGCAAAGGCCTGCGGCCCAGGCCCGGATCGCGTTCCAGTTCCGGAAATCCCCCTCCGGAGACGCCCTTCGCCTGCATCTTCGATTGCATGATCATCCTGTAGAACACGTTCATTTTGCTGTAGTCCAAAGCGCCGGCAAACAATCCCAGGTCCACGGGATGTACGGCCGGTACCGCCCGGAGCACGGGATCCATATAAGTCCCGGCCAGACGACGGTTTTCAACGGTATCCTTCGCCAAGGCCAAACAGGTCAGAAAATAGGCCACAGGTATTCGGGTTAAGTTCCCCTGATTCTTTTCGACAAAGGCGATGGCTTCGGGCAGCCAGGACGCGCTGCGAACCGAACTGCCCAGGACAACGGCATCATAGGATACCGGCCCGGTCACATTTTTCATGAGACGTATATCCACCTGGGCCCCTCCGGCGCACAATTCCTGCCCTACCGCTTCAGCCACGCCACCGGTGGAACCACAATAACTGGCATAAGCGACCAGAATCTTCTTGTTGACGGGCTTTTTTTCAGGTGCGCACCGGGATTCGGGAAATTCGACTTTTCCGCTCAGGGCCTTTGGAGGAGACAAAAGTCCCCCGCCCAGGGTCAAGCCTCCAACCAGGGCCCCGGCCGTGGTCGATCCTTTGATCATAAATGTTCTTCGAGTCATTTGGTCCATGATTTCCTCCCTATCAGGAATGGTGCTGGGCCATTCTTTCCCGGATTTCCGTGTTGATCAACCGTTTCTGGTCGCCGTCCAGGGAGTCATAGAAATCCGCCAGCAGGTCCAGGTTTTTAGACAGGAAACCGGAGAAGTCGTTTATCCGGGTCTTCGCGGATTCCACCAGGCCCTGCACATCCGGATTTTCCTTGTTCATCTCCTCCAGGAACCGGGCCCTTAATTGCCGCCGTGCCTCAAATCCGGTGGACAGGCGGGACGAAATGTTGTTTTTGAGTTCCTCGTATTTGGTTTTTTGGGCCTCGTTGAGATGTAGCGTCTGGGCCAGCTTATCCATCCGCCAGAGGATGAATTCGGCAATATCCTTCTGGTGAGAAGCGGAATGGAACCCCCGGCCCGGAAATCGGGAAGGAAATTTCCCGCCCGGATCTCCCCAGGGGCTGCCGACTACCAGACCGTAGCCGAAGATCAACGTCACGAAAAGAAAAATCCCGCTGCCGATAAATACCTTGTTCCTGGTCCTCATGGTCCTGCTCCTTTCTGTGTTAAGAGATTTTTGTAAAAGCTTGGAAGGCAGTCTACACCTGAGATGTAAAGAACATTTTTTCAACTTGTAATATATTGTCAGCCGAAGGTAAAATTCGGTAAAAAGAGGTGACAAACATGGGGAATAGGGTTCTAATCGTCGATGACGACCTGAAACTTCAGGGGCTCCTTAAGGAGTACCTGGGGGGCAACGGATTTTCCGTTCGGACCCTTCCCGACGGTTCCCGGATCCTGGAGACGATCCGCGCCGAAGCGCCGGATATCGTCATTCTGGACATCATGCTGCCCGGAAAAGACGGCCTGGAAGTGTTGAAGGATATCCGCCGGGATCATGCCGTGCCGGTCATTATGCTGACGGCCAAGGGCGAGGATACGGAACGGATCGTCGGGCTGGAGCTGGGGGCGGACGATTATCTCCCCAAGCCGTTTAACCCGCGGGAATTGCTGGCCCGGATGAAGGCGATTTTACGCCGGGCGGCTTCCCCGGGCAGCGAGAAGTCCGCCGCCGGGACCTTAACTATTAAGGCCGGCGGATTGACCTTGAACAAAGCCCGGCAGACCGTGTCCACGGGAGAGGCGGAGTTGGAACTGTCCTCCACCGAATACCGAATTCTGGAAGTGTTGATGAAACACCCCAACACCGTCTTGAGCCGCGACCGGTTGATGACCCTGGCCCAAGGACGGGATTTCATGGCCTTTGACCGGAGCATCGATATGCACATCAGTAAACTACGGGCCAAACTGGAGCCCGATCCCCGATCCCCGCGGCGCATAAAAACCGTCTGGGGCAGCGGCTACATGTTTGTAGATATTTGATGCGACCCGGTAAACTGTATATCAAGATCCTGCTATCCTTCCTGGCCGTTCTCATCACCACCCTGCTGGTGGTTTTTGTGTTCTTCACGATCCAGCCCGAAAAATTTTTTTCCGCTCGTTTGGAAGCATTCGTCAAGACCAAGGCCCTGAAGATCCAGGCGGTGCTGGACGCCAAGATGCGGGCGGCGCCGGACACGGACTGGACCCGGAACGAGCCGCTGCAAACCTTTATTTCGGATTTCGGGGAAATTATGGGGGCCAGGATTTGGCTGGCGAAACAGGACGGGACCGTTCTTTTGAAATCCTTCCCGGGTAAAATTCCGGAACTCACGGTCGGGCTTAAAAACCAGGGCGCCGTAACCCCATGGGCCTATATTCCTTTACCGCCAGCGGGACCTTCGTTTCCATGCGGTCATTCCCCTGGTCTTTCCGGCCGGCGAACCGGGCCATCTCCATGTCCTGTTCGACCGGCCGGAAGGACCGCTGCACCCCCGGCGGGGGTTCGCCTTAGGCTTGCTGGTGATCGGCCTGATGGCGGCCTTGCTGATCATTCCCGTATCCCGGATCATTACCAGTCGCCTCGAGCAGCTCCGGCAATCGGCCCAAACCCTGGCCGAGGGGAATCTGGCCCATCGGGCGGCCGTCCGGGGTCGGGATGAGATCGGCGAACTGGCCCGGGCTTTCAACCGCATGGCCGACAAACTGGAAACCATGATCATCAACGGCAAGGAGCTTACGGCCAACATCTCTCACGAGCTGCGGACCCCCTTAACCAGGATCCGAATCGCGGAAGAAATGCTGCGGGAAGCCTCGGGGACGGAGGCCCCCCAGCAGAGCGGCACCTGGATGCCATCCGCGAGGACGTCGAGGAACTGGATCGCCTCATCGGCCGCATCCTGGAATTGTCCAAAATGGACCTCCAGGATGCACCGCTGACCTTCACGGCCTTTGACCCGGCGGAGCTGCTGCAAACCCTGCTGCAGCGTTTTCAGTCGGTTATCGAGCATAAGGGGCTGCGGATTATTACGGATTGGTCCGGCCCGTCCTCTTTTTCCGGGGATAAGGAGGCCCTGACGACGGCCTTCTTGAACATCCTGGACAACGCCGTCAAGTTCACCCCCGAAAAAGGTCGGATCGCCCTGCGACTGCGCCCGGCGGCGGATGCCCTGGAAATAGACCTGACCAACACCTTTGAAAAACTGCCGGATGAGGAATTGACGAAGATCTTTGACCCCTTTCATCGAAACCGCAAGTCTCCGGCCGCCGGATCGGGCTTGGGATTGGCTATCGCCAAAAAGATCATCGAAAAACATGGGGGCCGGATCGAGGCTTCCAACGTCGAAGAGGGGCTGGAAATAAAAATATCCCTGCCTAAGAAGTACCCTCCCGATTAAAGCCGACGGTCGGTTACTAACAGTCTCATAATTGTATTGACACGGGTGCACTACTTGTCTCTCGCCCGCTTCGCTCAGGGAGTGCGCAGTGAGTGCGCAGTTCTCCGTCTGCGAAAACGTTCAAAGATCCCCATCTGAAATCTCATCCTAGCCGGCAACGCCCTCCTATTGTTTTACAAAAATCGCTTCCAGTACGTGGTCGCCGGTAATTTCCTTGAAGGTGTAGGTGTTAACGGCGCCCTGCGAAACCTTGTCCACCAGGACCTCGGAAACCCGGTAGCCGGGCAGCGGGATAATCTGGAACCTCCGCTTCTCTCCAGGCAACGCTTTTACCGTACCGTAAGGATGGATAACCCCGTTAACCGGGGGGCGGACGTGAATCGTGTACGTTTTCAGGGAAAAGGTGGCGGTGGCCGTCAGGTCGGTTGACACGATGACCGAACAAGTCCGGGAGGATCCCCCACAGGCTCCACTCCAGCCCTCGAATACGGAATGGGGGTCGGGAATCGCGACCAGGGTCACCGGCGTTCCTTTTTTAAAGGAAGGCCCGGCGGGGTTCCTTCTCACATGGCCCTGCCCGTTCCCGTTCCGGAGAATCGTCAAGGTATGCTGCGGTATGACCGGCGGCTGATTCGTGGCGGACGGGAGGTCCGGCCGGGCATCGGGCGCCGCTTTGGGGGTTCCCTGACCGGAAACCCGGTCACCGAAACAAAACAGGAAGATCGTCAGGCCGAGTACGGGGATGGCCCACTTCGGCCCGTTGCGCCGTTTCATACCCTTTCTCCTTTTATTTGCGAATGGTTATCGGTCGTCGGTTCTCCAGCCGCTCCAGGGCGGTTTTGACGCTGGTCCGCATCCGTTCGATCGACTGGCCCAGTCGGGCGACCTCTCCTTCCCCCTCTACGTCGACGGCCGCTTCCAGGTCCCCCATGCTGATCCGGTCGGCCGCTTCCGACAGGCGGCGGATCGGCCGGACCAGGGAAGACGAAAAGGCGTAGATAACCGCCAGCAGTACGGCCAGGTCGATCAGGACGATGGCCAGGAAAAGCAGAAACCGGCTTCTGTACTTCTCCGAGTAGGCCGCTTGCATTCGGTCCACCTTGGCCTGGATGGCGCCCGCCGGTTTTCCGAATTCGTCTATATAAGTCGTGGCGGCCACGATCAGGTTCGTGCCCTCCACCGGGGCGCTGAACATGTACTTGGGCCGCACCTTTCCATCGATGTCCGTCCATTGGTAATAGCCGCCCGAGGCCCCTTTCAGTCCCGCTTCCATGACCTTGACGAATTCCGGCAGTTTACCGGCCAGCCGATGCAGGTCGGTCCCCACGATCTTCGGATTGACGTGAAAATAGTTGATCCCTTTATTGTTGTGAACCGCCGTATAGCCGGTTTCCCCGACCCGTTGGATGGCGATCTCCTGGAGCCGCGGCTGGTTGGCCAAGGCCGCCTCCGACAGGCCCGGATGTGCTTCGAGGTAGATTTCAATCTGCCGGGCCACTCCCTCGGCTTTTTCCTGGATGATCTTCTCTCCCAGTTTGTTGAGGGAAGCGACGGATTCTTTGACGCTGGCGGCGCCCAGTTCCTTCAGGCTGTCGGACCCGAGGGCCCGGATGCTGACCAACGGGCCCACATTGACGAAAAGCAGGCCGGCGATGACCAGGAAGGCGATCAGAATGGGAACGAAGATCCCCAGCAGCAGCGTTCCCTTTAATCCCAGCCGGTTCATTCGCTGCCTGAAGGGTCCCGATTTCCGGTCTGGAATGCCTTCCTCGCGCTTCGATATTTCCGTCATGATCGATCCTCCTGATTTCGAGTGCTTAACTGGTTTCGAAGGAAGAAAGCCAGGCGACATACATGGCCTTGCCGAACTTTTCCCGTTTCGGTTCCTCCGTGATCTGGTCACAGACCGTCGAGATGAAACTTTTCACCCGGTCCTTCGGGAAAGCCTCCCGGGATTCCTCAAAAGCATCCAGGGTATCATTCAGGATAATCCGGGCGATCGGCCCCACCACCTTCTTGAGTTCCGTCTCGGCGGCTTCGAAAAAGGCCTCGTCAACCGTGGTCCTCAGCCCCGCTTCGGGAATATCGGCGGCCTCCGTTTTTTCGACCAGACCTCTTTCAACCAGGGCGTAGAGGGTGCCCGAAACATCAAAAAGGGTCCGCCCGAGTCGACCGGCCATTTCGGAGACATTCCGCCTCCCGTTGCACAGGGCGAGTACGCCCCATTGTCCGGCCGGAATCATCCGGTCTTCGCCGCCGCTATCTACCACCAGGGAGAAGACGGCCTCGGCGGAAGGCACCGCTTGCCTGATCTTCTTCCACTCCTCCTCCCGTTGGGACCAATTCGACATGACCTGCTCCGTGGGCAGGCGTACCGTGCGTTCCTCCGGCGACGTTTGCCAATTGAAGGTGACCCGGCCGTTGTACAGGTCCATAATGGGCAGGATCGCTTCTTCTCCGTTCAGGGTGTCGGTCCGGGCGTGGACGATCTGGCCCCCCTCAATATATAACTCCGCTGCCTCCTTACCCTTGACCGCCATCAGCCCGGACTTCTTCCCGTCCACCAGGGATTTTACCAGGTTGAATAATCTTGTCTCTGAAAGATCTCCGATCAAATCCTTGAACACAGGCCGCCTCCTTTCCCGCTGCGAACCCGGGCCTCGTCGGCGGAAGCGCCGACCCTGCGAAAGACTCCGTATTCGTTTTTATAATCGTGTCAACTTAGGTAGGAATTTCAGAAAAGGGTGCCCGCTTATCGGCGGGAAGGTATAGGTATATAGAAAGCTTTTGTAGGAAGTCAAGGGGAAAAAAAGATCAGATGGAAGAAGGAAGAGATTGGGGGAAAGAAAGAAGAGAGGAATCAAAGATTGGGCGAAAGAGGATAGGAAGCGGAAAGCAGTGAGCCGAAAGAGAACGCAAGCCGTCAGTCGCGAAGGCGGATCGTAGGTCGTAGCTGGTGGGTCTGAATACCGTAAGCGTAAGGAGCGAGGGCGCAAGGGGGTAACTCCTCGCTCAAACGGGAAAAACCGAATGGGGCGAAACGAGGGCCGCGTCTGGATGGAACCACGGGTAGCTTATTCTTTCCTTCCCGGCTTAAGTCCCGGAGGAACTCTGTCGATAGAGATTGATAGTCCTGATGCTTTAGTGAAGAAGGGGTCCCGATGGCCGAAAAGTCCAATAAAATCCTGTATGATGTCAATGAGAAACCTCCCCTCTGGCTGGTCCTGGTCATGGGCCTGCAACATGTCCTGTTGATTTACAGCTCGATCGTGTTCCTGCCGGTGATCATCGGCCGGGCCGCCGGTGCGCCGCTGGACCATATCCTCTTTGCCTCCTTTGCCGCCGGCGTGGCCTCCGGACTGGTCACCCTGATCCAGGTCCTGAAAATAGGCCCCATTGGTACGGGTTATACCTTATTCATGGGCAGTTCGGCCGCCTACCTGGCCGGGAGCATCGCGACCCTGAAGGCCGGGGGATTTCCCCTCCTGGCCACCTTGAGCATCCTGGTGGCCCCCATCGAATTTCTGATGGCTCGTTTCCTGCGTCACCTGCGGCATATTATCACGCCGGTGGTGGGCGGCGTAATCCTGCTACTGGTCGTCCTGAGCCTGGTTCCCTTGAGCCTGCACGAGTGGATGGGCGAGCCGGGACAGGTCTTTCACGGCTCCTATAAAAATTTCCTGGCCGGCCTGATTACCCTGTTCGTTTTGTTGGGTCTGTCCCTGTTTGGGAATAAAAACCAGCGGGTCTGGTCCCCCATCCTGGGGTTGACCTCGGGGCTGGCGGCGGCCTGGGCCTTCGGGCTGTTCGCCGCCGTGAAAGCCGAAATGGTTTTCCCCTGGCTGGGTTCCTTCCAGGGGACCTGGCCCGGGCTGACCCTGGATCTGAGAACGGAGCATCTCCCGGTGTTCGGGGCCATGGCCGTGTTGACCATGATCAACGGGGTCCAGGCCATCGGGAACAGCATGGCCGTGCAGCAGATCGCCCACCGCCGGCCGCGGCCGATCAATTACGATGTCGTCCAGGGAACCATGTACGCCGACTCCCTGGGCAATATTTTCAGCGGACTGCTGGGCACCGTGCCCAATGAAACCTATTCGGAAAATATTTCCGTCCAGAAGGTGACCGGCGTGGCCAGCCGCAGCGTCGGCTTCTGCGGCGCCCTGCTGCTGATCGCCCTCCCCTTCTCCCCCAAGATCAGCGTGTTCCTGGTCAACCTGCCCACCCCGGTCTTCGGCGGGTTTCTCATGGGACTGGCGGCCATGATGCTGCCGACCGGCCTGGAGCTGGTCTTCTCCCACGGGATCAACCATCGCACCGGCCTGCTGGTCGGCGTGTCGGTCTGCATCGGACTGGTGGCCGAATCCGGAAAATTTTTCCCGGACCTCTTTCCCATTTCCCTGGGGGTTTTTCTGGACAACGGAGTGGCCGCGGGAGGCCTGGCGGCGATCGTCCTCAGCCTGCTGTTTCGATTGACCGAGAACCGGGGCTACGCGATCCGCGTTCCGGCCGGTCTGGAACACCTGCCCCAATTGGCCGAACACATCCAAAAGGCTGGGGAATCGCTGGATCTTTCTTCGGATCAGGTTTTACGTCTGGAACTGGCCTGCGAAGAAATCTTTCTCCACATCGCCCGGACCGGCGGGGAGAACTCCCTGGCCCTCCGGATCAAGGTCGTGGAGGAGGATCTGGTGGTGGAAATTATCTACGGGCAGAACGTGGGGGACCTGGCCGATATCAGGATGCCGGCCAATCTCCTGGCCGCCAAGGAACCGGAGCTGGACAGCCTGGGTCTGGCCTTGCTCCACCAGGTGGTCCATGATTTTCACCAGGTGGTTATCTCCGGCATCACCTACGTCTGGTTTAAAGTGAAATAGGATTATTGAATTGTCACCGGCAGATACACACAAGAATGCAGGGGGAAAGCCCCGATAGCCTGGTCGACAAAACGAGGTTCCGGGGTCTCCAGGCTCACGACGCTGGATGCACCGATCGGACCCAAATTTCCACTCACTTTTCCACCGCCGAATCCCGAGGGGCCCAGGACGGTTACCGGAATGGTAAACGTATCGGTCCCCACAGCGCCGTTGATCCGGGCGGGCCGGACGCGCATGCTACAGAAATTTGACCAGCTTAGGCTTTTAAACCGGCAACCAGCAACTTGCAACCTTCGAGGCTGTTTATCCCCTGCTATCTCACTGGGAGGCATCCCACTTCCCTTCCCGGCGCAGTTGTTCCACGATGGGTTGGGCCAGCTTTTGCAGGGCCAGCTTGTCCACCTTGGTGCTGCGGGTGATCGGGAATTCCCGGCCGGCGGGCCAGAGCTCCACATGCTGGGGCCGCTTGTAGGAGGCGATTTCCCGGCAGTGGGCCAGCACTTCCTCGGCGGTCAGCGTCGCCCCCGGAAGGGGGCGCACAAAGGCGAAGATCCCCTCGTCGAAAAGCCGGTGTTCCAGCCCCACCACTTCGGCCACTTCCACCCCGGGCATTCGGCCGATATGGGCTTCGACCTCATCCGGGAAAACGTTATAGCCCTTTTGCTTGATCACGAACTTTCGCCTCCCGGCCAGGAAGAGGGCCCGGTAAGTCCCCAGGTTTTTGAAGGAGCCGAGATCCCCGGTATAGAGGATGCCTTCTTTGGAAATGGTCTTGGCCGTCTCCTGAGGCATTGGTAATACCCCAAAAAAACCAGGGGCGGATGATAGCAGATCTCCCCGATTTCCCCGTCGGGGACCTCTTCCCCGGCGCTCCCGTCCGGATTCATGGGCTTGCGGACGGTCACCGCGGCCAGGTCAGGGAAGGCCCGCCCCACCTGGCCGACCATCTCCTCCGGCGGGATCCCCTTCGGGGTAAAGGTGGCGAAGCCGGCATTTTCGGTCATGCCGATGCCGGTGCCGAAATGGGGGGCCATGCCGGAGAGTTTTTTCAGGAAGGCCAGATCCACCGCCGACCCGGCATAGGCCACGAAGCGCAGGCTGCTCAGATCAATGCTCGGATAGTCCGGATGGTTCCAGAGCATCCGGTACTGGGTGGGAATCTGCCCCAGGACATTGACCCGGTGTTTCTGGATAGCCTCCAGGGTCATTTTGACGTCAAAGATCCGCAGCAGGATGGTCGTGCCCCCCAGGGCCATGGTGGTCATGAAGCACTCGGTCAGACAGCCCACATGGCTGGGAGGCAGGTTGATCAGAATACGCAGGTCGCTGCCCAGGCCCACGTCCAATCCCCGGGCCAGGATTTCGTTCTGGGTGATGATGTTCTCATGGCAGAGCAGGGCCGGCTTGGGATCGCCGGTCGTCCCGGTGGTATAGATGATCAAAGCCGGGGTCCGGGGTTGGACCCGTCCGTAGGCCTTTTCCAGCCTCCGGGTGAAGAGGTTCTTGATTTTCAAGGCCAGGAGCTTCTTTTTGTCCATCATCCCGGTGATCGACCAGGCCCCGTCCAGGAGTTCCCCGGGCTTCGGGTCGGCCGTAAATTGGATCAGAAATTCGACGGAAGGACAGTGCGCCTTAACCGCCTGGCCGACCTGACGGAAATCGCGGACCGGGGTCTGTCCCAGGAAGAAAAAGACCTTGGGGTTGATCTTGTTCAGGTCCCGGACGACCTCTTCCTCCTTGAGGCGCAAATCCAGGGGGGAAACAATGGCCCCGATCTTGAAACAGGCATACATGAGCATCAGGTGTTCCGGGATCAACACCAGTTGGGTGGCCACGCGGTCTCCTTCCCGGACGCCCATATCCAGCAGGCGGAGGGCGAAGAAGTCGATCAGGGAAAGAAACCGTTTATAGGATACGGTCTTGCCGTCCTCGTGCTGGATCATGGCCGGCTTATCCGGAAAAATTTTCGCCCAGTGCTCGATATAGGAATTGACCAAGGGGAGTCTAACGAAAGGGGTGGTCATATTTCCTCCTTTTTTATGAAGGCGTAGCCTTTACTGATCGCCTGCTGACCTTCCGCGTTGTGGACGACAAAATGCAGATCGGTCCCCTCGGGCCGGGGGGTTTTCCCCACCAGTCGGACCCGGATCGAGGTTCCGGGCATGACCATCCCGGTAAAGCGGCCGGAGAAGGCCTGGAGCCTCCGAGGATCCATTCCGGCCTCTTGGTTGAGGATCTCCCGGGCGGCCAGGGCCAGGGTGGCGGTTCCCTGGAGGATGATCCCGGGCAGCCCGACCTGGTGGGCGAAGCTCTCGAGGTGTGGATGGGGAAAAAGATGTTGGCGCAGCCGTCGTAGAGGAAAGGCCGCAGGGGGTCGATAGGCAGGGTCGTTTCCCAGAGGGGCCGGTCCTCTTCCGGACCGGAAGGGACCACCGGGAGGGCCTCCTCCCCCTGCCCGCCCCCGGTGCAGGCTACCCCCCGCATCAAGGCCCCGGTATGCTCGGTAAAAACCCGTTGCCCCTCCCGGTCCAAGCCTCAAAGCGAATCACCACCCGGGTCCCGGCCCGGTGGGGCAGAACGGCGGCGATCTTCCCCTGTACGGTCAAGCGATCGCCGGGTCTAAGAGGGCGATGAAAGACCAGGTGTTCGGTGTAGTGGACCTGGGTGAGAAGCACCTCCGGCGGGAACCGGTCGGTGTCGATAAACTCCCAGATCCGCTCCAGGATGGGCCAGGTAACGGCCACGCTGAATAGGGGTGGGGCGACAATCCCCGGATCCCTGCTCGTCGTCAAAATACCAGGGATTGTCATCCCCCACGGCGGCGGCATAATTCATGGTCTCCCGCCAGGTGACTTCCCGAAGGTAAGGTTTCAGCGCCGTTCCGACCAGATCCGAACTCAGTTCCATGAGAGGCTCCTTTCGGCAATACCTTGAGGTTGCTGGTCAATTGAAGGGTAATGGCCAGAATTTTTGGACCTGGCGGTTTTCAAGTTTTCGATCCATGGACCTTTCGATGGTAATTTTCCGTCTCTGCAGATAAGCATGGTCCGGCCTTATTCGAGGCCGCCGGTCATCGACCGGGGATTTTCCAGGGGACTCAGAACTGTTTTAAGGCCTCTGGGCTTCTCCGACGGACCGCTGTCCGAGACCCCGAATTCCTCCTTCCCGCCGGGGTGATGGAATGATCAGCCCGATCAGCGGGCCATTTTATTAAAAGTCAGGGAAGGCATTCCCGGAAGCTGCAGATCAATGGTGTTGTTTCCTACCCTGCCGGCGAGCACCCCTCCCTCCCGGGTGTGCAGGCGGACCTCCGCCCCCCTGACCTCCCATTTGAAAGAAACCTGGTCTCCTCCGGTCTTCCAGGTCCCCTGGCCGGTCCTTCCCAACTCCAGGGTGATCACCTGGAGCTGGGTCTTATCCTGGAATTCAGCCCGATAGCGCCCTTCCAGGCCGTCCGCTTCACCGCACCCCCCGAAGCAAAGCAGGACCAAGGCCAGGAAACCCAAGGGCACACGGTTTAGCGTTTTCATTCTTGGATTTCCTTGATCGACGGGATATACCGTCTTTCCAGATGAAAGGTCTGGTCAAAAAAGAATACCTGGACGGCCATGGCCAGCCAAACCAGGTCCCGCAACACGGTCCAGCCGCTGATGGGGTCATCCAGCGACTGGAAGCACCCGCAGCTGATCTCGGACCCCAGCGCCAAGTTGTAGAGGATGCCCAGGGTGAAAAGGATCAGCAGGCAGCCGATGACCGCGGAGACCGTGCGCGTCCGGATACCGATGATCAGCAGAATCCCGGAAATCAGCTCGATCCAGGGCAGGATGACGGCCAGCAGGTTCACCCCCCAGTAGGGCACCAGTTGATAACTCGCGATCGTTTCCGCGAACTCGGAGGTGTAATTGATTTTATATAAACTGGCATAGATGAACAGACCCCCCAGATAAAGCCGAAAGACCAGGGCGACCAACGGATGGGTGAAAAAACGAATCCAGATGGAAGATTTCATGGTTCCAAAGGAAGGCCGGATCGACGCCAGGCCTCCAGGTCTCCGTTCAGGATGGTGATCCGGGTATGCCCCTTGGATCGTAATTTCAAGCCGACTTCCAGATCGTAGCGCCGGCTGACATTCCGGCCGTAGACGACCAAATTTTGGTCCGGCGGCGTCTGAGAGAGTTTCATCAGGTAAACGAAATCGAACAGGGTTAAGGGCAGATTAAGGGCCCCTTGGATGCGACGCTGCCGGAATAAATGTTCCGGCCGGGCATCGATGAATCGGGCCGTTCCCGCGTCGTAGACCGCTTTGGCCTGGGCCGGCGCCAGGCGGGGAATCGGATCCCGTATCCAGTACTGGGAAAAAATCGATATTCCGCCGGGGTTGGCCAGGTTGTAGATCAAACCCAGCAGACTACCCAAAACGAGGATGAACAGCACATCGGCCAGGGATACGCGCCGCGTTCTCTCCAGCTCCTTACGAATAACCGAGCGGATCTGAGCCTTGGCCTTTTCCAGAACCTCGATCCGCGACCGGCTGCGAACCAACTCCTTCAGGGTATCTTCCAGCCGGGCATTCCTTTCCTCCAGGTCCCGATTCAATCGCAGAACTTTTTCCGAGTAGTTGACTTTGGAAAGGGACGCCAGAAGATGGGAAATCAGCGTTTGGAGGAGTTCCTGTTCGGCCCGGGTGATCTCCCGGGAGGTAATCTTGCCTCCCAATCCCAGGACCCCGCAGACGCCCTCGGGGACGGGGAGCGAGAAGTAATAAAACAGTCCCTTGATAAACGGGGAGCTAAACCCGGCCGTCCGGTCGATCTCGGAAGACAGAAGGGCCTTAAGCGACGGGCTATTCCCGGAGAGATCCTCCGGTCGGGCCAGGCCCATCAAGTTCTCGGGAGAAAGGGGTTCGGGTCCCCTGGGACCCAATCCCCGGTGCGAGGTCCAGGTCCGATTGGAGGCCTGATCGAAGGCCTGGATAAACCCTTGCTCATACCCGAAGGCCCCCATGACCATCAGCAGGAACTCCTCCAGCATCTTGGCCGGATCTTGCTGGGCGGCCAGTTCCGAAGAGATATCGTAAAGGGTTTTTAGATAGAAAATCCGTCGTTGCTGTTCGGAGTCCAGGTTCTCCATTTGCCGGCGCAGTTCCCGGATTTCCTCCCGGGCCTCGTCCAGGTCCATCCGGCGCGACTTTTCGGCCGCCCCGACCGATGGCCCCCCTTCCCGCGACAAAAAATTATAAACCAACCCCAGCAACAGTTCTTGATCTTCGGCGGTATAGTCCCCGCCCCGGAGCAACTTCCCCAGTCCTAAAAAACCCTGGAACTGTTGACCCGATCCCCAATGGAGTATCAGGCTTATACTGTCGTTCTGTGGGACAGTCCGGGGGCGGGAATGGGGGTCGGTCATTCGAACGAAAAAAAGAGAGGAGCTGCCGGTTTGCGTCGGCGGCTGGAGATCCCGGAGGAACCCGGGGAGAAGGGTTTTCCAATTTTCAGCTTCCGCCGGAGGAATCCCCCGGTCGATCCAATGTTCCCGACCGGATGAGCTCTCCCGAGTCCAAAGGAAGCCGCAGGAAGCTCCGAGGGAACCCAGCAAGACCAACAGCAGAGCCTCCAGCTTCTGGGCCGGTTCCCGAAACTTCTCTACCTCCCGGAACAGGTCCGTCAGGAGGTGAAAATACCGATCGGCCGTCTCCTGCCACGGTGCTTCCCCTGACATTTTCGAAAGCCCCATTAAACGGTTTTCCGTTCTGTTCCGATCAGGGCACCAGAGCGGCGATTTTATTAAAGAAGGATTCCATATCCTCGATAATGCCGAGATGGGTGAACAGGACTTTACCTTTCCGGTCGATCAGCATGGTGAAAGGGGTCCGGGGTTCCCCCAGCAGTTTATGGATTTCATATTGGGTATCTTTAATGATCGGGAAGGGAATGGGGAATTCCTGTTTCACGTAGCCGAGCTCCGTGGCCGATCCGCCGGCGGCGACGGCCAGCATCCTGACCCTCGGACCCAGCCGGGGGTCTTTCTGTATCTGTTGAAAAAGGCGGTTGAACCCGGGGGCCTGTTTGTGGCATTGCGGGCAATAAACCCCGATAATCTCCACCAGGAGGATCTGTCCCTGCACCTGCTGAAGGGTGAATTTCCCGCCTTTCCCTAATCCCAGGTATTTCTTATCCGTTTCATCGGACGGGGTTTCCATCTGAAAGCGGGGGAGCACGGACCCCACGTAGGGCAGGCTTTTGTCCGCGGCCGCCAGGGGCCGGGGAAGAACCAGGAGCAGGCCGGCTAACAGGATCAGGCAGACCAGGTGTTTGCCTCCCCCGGTCCCTTCGGTTTTCCCCGCGACCGGGAACCGGACCGCCGGTTCTCTAAGCCTCCGAGACGCCGGCCAGATACCGCAGGGCTTCCTCTTCCTGTTCAAAAGAGCGGGCATAGTTGTTTACTCCTACCATTTCGAATAATTTTTTAAAGTTCGGTGACAGACCGCAGATCGCCACCGGAACCGAACCGCGATGGGCTTCCAGCAAAAGCTGGATGATGACGGCCACCCCGGCGCTGTTCACGGAAGTTTTTCCGGTGAACCGAAGCAGGAATTTATGGGCTCCCTTGGCCAAGGCCTGCTGGAAGGCATCTTTGAGAATGGGCTCCGACCGGGAAGAGATGTCGCCCTCCACCTCCAGAACCGCCAAGTTGTTCTCTCGCAGTTTTACCCGGATTTCGTTGCCTTGGTCCGACTCCTTTTCAATTCGTTCCTCCGCCCGTTTGAGGGCGATGTCCAGTTCCGATTTCTGGACCGGTTTGCTGAGAAAATCGGAGGCGTTCAACTGCAAAGCCTGCATGGCCAGGTCCATGTCTCCATGGCCGGAAATCACGATCACTTCGGTCCGCGGCTCGATTTCCTTCACCTGCCGGAGAACCTCCAACCCGTCCATCCCGGGCATCTTGATATCCGTCAGGACGATCGGAGGACCTTCCTTCCGAAAGATTTCCAATCCCTGAAACCCATTTTCCGCCAGCAGCACTTCGTATCCATAGGCCTTTAAAAAAAGCCGGAACATGGCCAGGGTGGGCTGTTCATCGTCGATGACCAGGATCTTTTTCATGGCGGAATCCTCGTTTTTCGGGTCAGGTGGTTATCGCGGGAAAAGACAATCGGAAGGTGGTGCCCGCCCCTTCCTGGCTGACGACTTCGATCTCGCCATTGTAATCCTTGACGATCCCATAGACAATAGACAACCCCAGGCCGGTACCTTTCCCGGTTTCCTTGGTCGTAAAAAAGGGCTCGAAGATCTGTTCTCTCACGGCGGACGGCATCCCGATCCCGGCATCGGAAACCTCGATGATCACCCGGTCCTTTTCCTGGCTGGTACGGATGCGGATGTTTCCGCGGGATCGATCGTCTCCCGCTTCCTTCTTTTGACTGATGGCGTCCCGGGCGTTGGTCACCAAATTGAAAAGAACCTGCTCGAACCGGTTGGCCTGGGCTCTGATCACCGGGGTCTGGTTGTCGAGCTCCAGGTCCAGACCGATGTTTTCCAGATGGAGTTGCTGGCTTAACAGGCTGTTGACCGTTTTGATGGACCGGTTGACGTCCACCTTTTCCTTGACCTGATCGGCCTTGCGGCTGAAGTCCCGCAGATGATTGATGATCTCGGCGGCCCGGTCCACCTGGTTGCTGACCTCGTTGACCACCTGAAGCAGGTCCTCCTGGGGAATCGCTCGACCCTCCTGGGTCATCATCTTTAAGAACTCGTTGCCCACCTTAATGGCATTCAGGGGTTGATTGAGTTCGTGAGCGATGCCGGCCGACATCTGCCCTAACGTGGTCAGCTTGCTGGCCTGGATCAGCTGGGCCTCTTTCTCGACGATTTCGGTAATATCCGTCGTGGCCACGATCAGGGCGTCGCGTTCTTTATATTTCGTGGAACAGCCGTGGATGTTCACGTGGAAGGCCCGGTTCCCTTTTTTAAAATGCTTCACGTTGGAGATGACGATATGATCGGTCCCGGAGCACTGATTATTGAGCACCGAGGACGAAGTATCCCCGCTGTCCAGCCCGCCCAATTCGGTAAACGTACGTTGTTTTAATTCTTCCTTGGTATACCCGTAGGTATCCACCGCGCTGGGGTTGGCGTCCAGGATCTCCTGGGTTTCGGCATCCAGGACAAAAATCGGATTGGGTCCGCTGTCGAACAGGGACCGGTATTTCCCCTCGGATTCCCGCAACTGTTTCTGCGAGACCTGGAGGTTTTCGGCCATGTGGTTGATGGAGCTGGCCAATTGAACGATTTCATCACGGCCCCCCTCTTTATAAACCACCTTGGCCAGGGCCGGCTCGATATCGAAATTGCCGCGGCTGATATCGTCTGAGACCTGGATCAACTGGGAAATAGGCCGGGTGATGTAGCGGGACAGCCAGTGACTGATCAGGAAAAACAACAGAATAATGGCGAAGGTGATCCCCAGATAGGCATTCCGAAGCTGATCGACCAGGTGATCGATGTGCTTCTTGTTCAAACCCACATGGGCCGTGCCGATTTGATAAATGCCCTCCATAATCGGGACGGCGATATCATACGACGTGTAGCCCTGGATATCCACTTGCCTGATGGCGTGGCTCTGATTGGGTTTAACCGGATTGATCCCGTTCAGTTGTGGGGGGAAATCGGTGATGAAGCTGTGGGCCAGCACCTTGCTGGCGGTATCCGAAATGAAAATATAGGCCACCAACTGCCGCCGCTCGCCCAGGAGCGCCGTGTCAAAGACCAACCCGGTCAGGTTGGTGGTGTCCTCATGGAGGATATAGCTCTTGCCCAAGTCGGCCAGGCTCTGGGCGATCGCGATTCCCCGCCGCTTTAATTCATCGGTGAGCGCCGGGATCAGGATAAAACGGGTGGCCACCAGGATGCTGAAACTCAGCAGCAAAATGACCGCGATGGTCAAGAAGAGTATCTTGTTCTTAAAACTGAGGGATCTGAAACGTTCCAAAGAGAGTCCTTTGCCCGTCGTTGGAGGGGATGGCCGTTACATTGTAGACGCTTAGCCCATTTGGGTGGGTACTTCCCCTTATTTAGTCTGGCCGCCCACCCAAAAAGGCGAACAACCGCATTAGAGTTAAACGTCGGCTAAGGACGACCACCCCGAACCCGCCCTATTTCCTTCCAGTCCGAAAGGGGGACGAATCGAAACCGGTGGATCCGGGAAAAGTAAACCGCCTCCAGACCTTGATGATCCTGCGGGCTGAAATTGATTTCCTGGTCTATGCCCACGGAGAAATTCCGGACGGTTTCCAGCGCGTCAATAAATTTTTCCCGATCGAGATTCTTCCCCGCCCGGAGTAAGCCTTCCACCAAAACCCGGGCATTGATATACCCCTCCAGGCCGATCACATTCGGGCTGTCCTCGGGGAAAAACTTTTTGTGGAGTTCCGCATAGTCTTTGACCCCTTTTAACGGCGCCTGGTTTTGAGGCGGTTCCGGCGAAGGGACGACCTGACTGACGATCACACCTTCCCCTTCTTCACCCAGGCGGCGGGCCAATTCATCGGCTCCCACAAAGGACACATTATAAAAAATAGGCTGGTAGCCCTGGGATTTGGCCAGCCGGATGAACTTGGCGCAGGGTTCGTAGGTCCCGATCATGACCACGGCTTCCGCGTCGGAATTTTTGATCTTACCCAGCCCGTCTTCGACATTCAGGGTCCCCCGGGTATAGGTCCCGCGGGCTACGGGCGTCAAACCGAAGTCCTTGAGGGCCAGTTCCGTCCCTTTCAAACCATCGAACCCGTAAGCGTCGTACTGATAAAAAACCGCTACTTTTTTCAGGCCCAGATCCTCGACCAGGTGTTTCACGGCGTTCTTCGTTTCCTGGTAATACGAGGCGCGGATATTTAGGATGTACCGGTTAAGCGGTTCCCGCAAGGCATTGGCCCCCGAGAAGACCCCTACCAGGGGAATCTTCGCCTGTTCCAGGATGGGCAAAATCTTTACCGTGGTGGGTGTCCCTACATAGCAAAAAAGGGCAAAGACCTTGTCATGGATGATCAACCGCTGGGTGTTGGCGACGCAGACCTGCGGGTCGTAGCCGTCGTCATAGGCGATCAACTTGATTTTCCGGCCGTGGATGCCTCCCTCGGTGTTGACTTGGTTGATAAAGGAAAGGGCGCCGTGCAGGGTTTGCTTGCCCAGGTAGCTGGCGTGGCCACCCAGGGCCATGGAAGACCCGATGAGCAGGGTTTGGTCGCTGATGCCGGGGACGGCTTCGGTCGGGGCGCTTCCCGGCCCCATCCAATCACAACCCGAAGAGGAAAAGCAGGAGAGCATGAGGAGTATCGCCAGAAACCCGCTGAACCGTTTCATCACCAAAATCCTAACCAGAAACATTTAAATTTTTGGTTCAAATTCGAAACGTTTTTGTTTTGATCATTTGGATTTTGGACTTTCGTGCTTGTTTCGGCCTGCGACGAGCTCAGCCGAGTCGATTCCGTGCTTCAAATTTCGAATTGTAAGGATCACGTCGATGCCGAAGTCCGAGGTTTATGGTACTAAAGTATTTTTAGCTTGGCAAGAATTATCGGGTGAGAATTACCGGTCCAGCCCGGCCGACCGGGTCCCCTCATATTTTTGTTTTGATCATTTGGATTTTGGACCTTCGTGCTTGTTTCGGCCTGCGACGAGCTCAGTCGAGTCGATTTCGTGCTTCAAATTTCGGATTTATAGTTTCTCGTTTAGACGGCAAAGATAAATCCTCAGATATAGAATACGTAAGCAACTGATTCGGGAAGTTCAGGGTTGGTTTTCCTCGGCCAGGCAGGCGGCGCCGAGGGCGGCGGTGAGCCGGGGGTTTTCCGGGACCCGCACCTCCAGCCCCAGGGCCTCACTGACGGCCTTGACCAGGCCGGCGTCCTCGGCCCCGCCGCCGGTGAGGACCACCTCCGGCTCCATTTTCACCCGTTTGGCCAGCAGGGACGCCTTGGAGGCCATGGCGCGATGCACGCCGGCCAGCAGGTCTTCCGGGCGAGCGCCTTCGGCCAGCCGGGAGACGGTCTCCGATTCGGCAAAGACGGCGCAGTTGGTGGAAAACTCCACCGGTGTTTTTGATTTCAGCGAAAGCGGACCGATCGCCTCCCATTCGATCCGCAAGATGCGGGCCATGATCTGCAGGAAACGCCCGGACCCGGCGGCGCATTTTTCACTGATCAGGAAGTCGGCCACCCGACCCTCGGGGGTCAACTTGACGGCCTTGGTGAACTGTCCGCCGATGTCGATCACGGTGCGGGCGGCAGGGAAGTGGAAGCGGCAGCCCCGGGCCTGGCAGGAAATGTCGGACACCGACCGGGCCGGGAAGGGGGCGCTTTCCGCCCCGACGCCGGTGACCACGATGCCGGCGAGCCGCTCCCGGCTCAGGCCGGCCCGGGCCAGCGCCGTCTCCAATACGCCGCCGGCCGTTTCCTGGTAGCGTCCCCCGGAGGGGCGCATTTCAAAAGCCAGGATTTCTTGACGGCTGACCAGAACGGCCTTGATAAAGGCCGAACCGATATCCACCCCGGCAAAACAGGCGGGCGCTTCGCTCATTGGAAAAAGGTCACCCCCTCCAGTTTTCGGACCCGGTTCGGGACCACCCCGCGGGCGGTGAAATCCATACCCAACAGAGCCGCCCCCAGCGCGCCGGTGAGTAGGGGTTCCTCGGGCACCAACACCGGGAATCCTATCCGATCTTCCACGGCCCGGACCAACCCGATATTCTTGGCCCCGCCGCCGGTGACCGCCACGTCCTTTTCGATTCCCAGGGTGCGGACCAGGTTTACCACCCGTCCGGCAATGGCCGCGTGCAGGCCCGCGACGATCTCCGGGATGCCCACCCCCTCGGCCAGCCGGGAGGTAACCTCGTGCTCGGCAAAGACGGTGCAGGTATTGGAGATCGGGACGGCTTCCTTGGCCGTCAACGAAAGGCCGCCCATCTCGGCCAGAGTGATCCCCAGGGTGTCGGCGATCACTTCCAGGAAACGGCCGGTCCCGGCGGCGCACTTGTCGTTCATGACAAAGTTGACGACCTTGCCGCCGGCGTCCAGCTTGATGCCCTTGGAGTCCTGCCCGCCGATATCGATGACGGTCCGGACCGAGGGGAAGAGGGCCCGGATGCCCCGGGCGTGGCAGGTGATCTCCGTAATCTGCTTGTCGGCAAAGGGGACATTGATCCGCCCGTAGCCGGTGGCCACGATAAAGTCCAGCGCCTCCAGGACCAGGCCCGTTTGTTCCAGGATCGCGGCCAGGACCTGGAGGGCCTGATGGCGGTGCTCGGCGCCGGTGGGGCCGATGACCGATCCCAGAACCTTTCCTCTCCTCGTCGGTGATGACCGCCTTGGTCATGGTGGAGCCGATGTCGATGCCGGCAAAAGGCATGGTCTATCCTTTACCATTGGGTTCAAATTCGAAATCCGAATTTCGAAATCCGAAACAAATTCATCATGTTCACCGCAGAGTCGCAGAAACGCAGAGACTATTTTTTTCAGAAATCGAGATGCCGATTTCTGAAACCTCTCGCTGCTTGTTTCGGATTGTCGTGTTTCAGAATTTCGGATTTCTTGGGTATCTCCCGCTCAAAGAAACTATCGAAAACTCTGCGATCTCTGCGCCTCTCTAATAGCCTCCTTCAGGTTATACCGCTCGGGCCGCCAAGGCCTCGATGAAGGCGCCGATCTGGGCCTTCCATTGGGCTTCCGAGTAATCCCGGAGGTCGACCATGTCGGAGACCAACTGCATCATGGGGATGTCCGTGAACCGGCCCAGGAGGTTTTTCATGTGCACCTGGCCGACCGTGGTGGCCCGGCAGGAACGGCAGGCGTGGAAGACCACCCCGTCGATCCGGTAGTCGTCGATCATTCCCAGCAGCTTTTCCACGATCGGATGGCCGCTGTGGGCCCGGGCCTGCTCGTGGCGCTGGGTGAAGCGCAGGAAAGTCCGCCAGGCCAGGTATTCCACCGGGTCTTTGATCCGGGCCGGCACTTCCACGGGATCATAGCCCCGGTAGACGTTTTCAATCACGAACACGGCACCGAAACTTTCGAAGTAATTGAAGATCCAGAGGGTGTGCCAGGGGGGCAGTCCGCCGCCGTAGAGCAGGCGGTATTTTTCCTCGGGGATCACGCCGATTTTGTTTTCCACCTTGGCCTTCACTTCATCGTAAAGCCCCTGGTAGAAATCAACCGCCACTTGGGTGCCGGAGAAATAATGGCCGGCCACCATGACGCTGAAGTGGTCCTGGGTCGGCATGGGGCTGGGGACGGCGACACGCAGCCGGTCGATCTCATACCAGAGCCGCCAGGCCTCGTCACCCAGGCGGATGGTCTCCCAGAGCCGTTCCCGGTCCAGCTTTTGACCGGTCTGCTGCTCGAGAAACTTGATCAGGCCCTGAAATTGCTCTTTTTGGTATTGGATATAATAGTCCCGCACCCGGTCCAGGTCCGCATAGACCGGCGGCCCGACCACGTCGATGTTGTAGGTGGGCACGTCCAGGTAGCGCCCCGCCGCCTGGAACCACTTAAAGCGGGGGTCGCAGACGGCGCTGCTGCCCAGCATCATGTCCGGCACGGGCATTCCACCGTCGGGGGCGTTTTCCGGCAGGCCGCCCAGCTCTTTTCGCAGGCTGTCGAAGCCCAGGCCGATCCGGGCATAACTGCAGAGCACCTGGGAGTAGCCGTCCGCTTCCGCCTGAAGGAGAAAGCGGTCCATGTCGCGCTTGGCGGCGCACAGCCCGGCATAGTTTTCCGTGGGCAGGGGCACGATATCCATGGCCCGCAGGATTTCATCATACTGGGAGGCCACCATGAAATAGGCCACCTTCCTGCCCTCGGCCTTGGCCTCGTGGGCGTTTCGGTAGATGCTCTTCACCAGACCCCGCACCTGCCGGGCCGTATCCGTGCCCTTGACCGCCGTGGTTTTTATCCGTTCCTTTTCTTCCATATTCAATCCTGATGACCTCGCAAAAAGTCAAAAAACGACTTTCTGCTCGGCGGGGGAGGGCTTCCCCTCCCCCGCCATTTGAAGTGAATTCAAATGGACCCACCCCTACCCCAGCCCGGCGCTTAATCGCGCTCGGGCTGTTGACGGACTTCTGGGGAGTCCGTCATCCTCTCAAGTCAGCATTTCCAGGAAGGCCTGGACCCGGGTGCGGAGCTGGCCGATGGTGGAGGTGGAGTAATCGTCCTCGATCATCAGCACCGGAAGCTGCCTTCCGTTCAGGTATTCCCGCAGATCCGGCCCTTCCAGTTCGCAGGTATCGCAGTAGCGCACGATATAGCCGATGACCCCGTCGACCTTCCATTCCCTGACGAACCGGCCGATGTGTCCGAAGCGGTTTTCCAGGTCCTCTTCCCGGGTCCCGGTCCGGGCCTCATAGCTGCGAGGGCAGCGGGTCTGCAGATACCGCCGGGCCAGGCCGTCCAGGGGATCGTCGGTTTCCGGCACGTCGTCCCAGAAGAAGCGGGTGCCGGTGCAGAGATCGTCCATCACCACGGAGGCCCCGCTCTCCTCCACCAGGTGGATGAAGGCCGCGTCGTCTATCTCGCTGCCCCAGATGAAGAGACGGGGGAGTTTCGGGACCGGGGTACGGGGGCGCGCCTGGATCTCGGCGATGGCCTCCCGGACCAGCTCCAGGTGTTCCACCGCCGGCAGCCCCATCCCGGCCACCAGGATCCGGGTGACTTCGGTGCCCGACACCAGGGGCGGATCGGATTTTCGCAGCTCATACAACTCCCGGAGGGCGGCCCGTCGCCGGTTGGTCAATCGGACGGCCTCCCGCAGCCGCTCCGGTTCCAGTTTCCGCCCGGACCATGCTTCCAGGCTGTGGATAAAATATTCCAGTTCCCGGCGGTAGAAGGCCTCGGAGCTGGGTCCGCGCATGT
The DNA here is from genome assembly GCA_963746605.1 of uncultured delta proteobacterium. Taxonomy (GTDB): domain Bacteria; phylum Desulfobacterota; class RBG-13-43-22; order RBG-13-43-22; family RBG-13-43-22; genus CAVQSS01. Next base: position 66,225 of record CAVVCH010000060.1, on the reverse strand, counting down.
GGGGCACATTGAGGAGATGGTTGAAAGGGGACGGCTTGTTGTGGCGCCAGATATGGAACAGGCGTTCCACCGTATCGCAGCTATGAGGGACCACGAACCCGTCCAGAAAGTCATATTCCCCTTTCAGGGCCAGGTTGAAGCAGCTTCGGGCAAAGGGGCAGGCCATGGGCTCGATAAAGGCATCGGCCTGATCGATGGGGTCGCCGGGGCGGCCCTGGATGCGGAAGGGCAACATATCAAAGGCGGTGATGATCTCCTCCGGCACGAAGCAACAAAAATAGCCGATAACTTTTTGGCCGGAATCGTGCCATTCCCGGGCGCGCCGGCCCCTTTCTTGATAGTGCGTTTCCAGTTTAGCGCTAGCGGTCATTCGGCGGTTCTCCCTTTAAAGTTTATACATTTTAAGGCCATTTTAACCAAGCCGAACATCATTGCGCCCGGCAGCTTTGGCTTGGTAGAGAGCCTCATCGGCCCGGGAAATAGTTCTGGATAAATCCTCGTTCAATTGATAAACGGTTATCCCGATGGAAACGGTAAGCTTCAGGTCCGGACTCAGGTCGGGAAAGGTGGTCCCTTCCACCCGATGGCGCAGGCGCTCGGCCAGTTCAATTGCCCCCGGCCCGGTGGTTTCGATCAGCACCAGCATAAACTCTTCCCCGCCGAAACGCCCGCAAAAATCGGTGGTGCGCATGGCCCCTTCGATTACCCGGGCCACGACCTTGAGAACCTGATCTCCGGCCTGATGCCCCAGGGTATCGTTCACCCTTTTAAAGTGATCGATATCCAGCATGGCCAGGCAAAACAACCGTCCGACGCGGTCGGTCCGCTTCTTTTCATAGTCCAGCAGATTCATCAGGTGCCGTCGATTAAACAAGCCGGTCAAATCGTCACGAATGGCCATTTCCTGGATCTTCGTCACGGCCTCTTTCAGTTCGGTGTGGCTTTTTCGCAAATTATTCCTCAGCGAGCTGATGTACCCGCCGATGAAGGAGAAACAGGGCAACAATACGGCCAGGGCTATCCATTGCAGCAATTCGACCTTCAGACTGATAGCGGAAGGCTTGAAGGTTACCAACAGGTAGATAACCAGTCCGTAGGTCACCAGACTAAAAACCGTTATCCTCAAAAACTGCCGTGTGTCAAATCGGAATACACCGAACAAGAAAGACAATCAAGTAGAGAATCAGGTAGACGCTGCGTCCCTGGTCGGCAAAATACATACAGTACATCAAAACCAGGGTCGCCGTATACATCTGGGGTGCGGTCAGGCTGGGATCACGGAAATGAAGATTCCACCCGGTACGAAAGAGAATGTAGTAGCCGATCAGAACGGCCGCTACGAGTATCAAAAGAAGATATAACGGCCTCGCCTCCATAATGCCCAGCGCGCTTTGCATAAAACCGAGACAAAAGCCAGCGCGTACGTTCCGACGGCCATAAAAAAACGGCGGATACGCACCATTTGCTCTTTATTGTCTCCAGGGTAGAGACGAAAGCGGGCTAAAAAAGATCGGGAGAAATTATCGGACATGAGAATGATTCGTTTCGGTTCAAAAAAAGCTACGCCTTTATAGCGGAAAAATTCCAACGAGGTCAAGAGACTCCAAGTACGAACTCCGTTTCGTTTTGCTTTCCCCCTCGTACGAAAAGGCAAATGATTAATAATCAATAATCAATGGCCGCATCGAAGGGCGTTGCGGCCCGGCGGCCCAGTTCATAGGCCTCGTTTTGGGCCGCATCATTTAAGGCGATCTCCCCCTTTTCCGTGGCCGAAGCCATGACCGCCCCGATCCAGCGAAGCTTGGTGAAATCCGCTGTGGTCTTAAAACTGTGCACCATGGGATCCGCCGTGTGGACATTCGGGTCCCCACAGACCGTGATCAGCCCGATGCGTTTGCCTTTCATTCGAGGATAGTAAACTTTGTGCCAATTCCAGTCCGCGTCGAAAAAGGCGCACCACCGATCCAGGTAGGCTTTCATTTGCGAAGTCATGGACCAGAAGTAAATGGGCCCGCTGTGAATGACCGCGTCGGCTTCCAGGATTTTCCGGTGAATCTCCGGCATATCGTCCTTCAGGGCGCAGAGGCCCGTTTCGTTGCACTGTTTGCAGTCCTGGCAGCCGGAAATTTTCTTACGATTGAGAATGATTTTTTCGACCTCCGCGCCGGCCTCCCCGGCGCCGGCCAAGGCCCGGTCCAAGAGCAGATCGCTGTTTCCCCCGATTCGGGGACTTCCCATAATACCCAACACCTTCATCATGATCCTCCCGGTAGTTTTTGGGGCAATGTATCACAAATGGAGATCATGGCAATTCATTTTTCAGGTGAAGGGGCCGGAATCGTGAGGCGTAAGATGCGAGAGCGGAAGGCTGTGACCCTGCCCGGCTTGCGGGAGAAGTAAGATGTGAGCGCCGAATGAACGAAACATTTTCGGGGATCAATCCGTCGGGCTGCAGGCCCCAACGAATTGATCCCCGAAGGATAAGAACGGTATTTAGCAACAACGAGACCCCTATTGGGGCCGCTAAGATTATTTGTCCTTGAGGGCCGCCAGGATACGATCGGGAGTCAACGGGATACGGCGGAGCCGCGCCCCCGAGGCTTTAAAGACGGCATTAGCCACGGCCGGGGCTGTGGGAGGCACTCCCGGCTCGCCGATTCCGCCGAGTTTTTCCCGGCTGTTGACGATATGAACCTCGATCTCGGGGACCTGGCTCAGGCGGATGACCGGGTAGTCGTCGAAATTGGCGGATTTCACCCCGCCGTTGGCAAAGCGCACCTCTTCCTTGAACACGGTGCTCAGGGCGATCACGATACATCCTTCGATCTGGGCTATGGTGGTATCCGGATTCACCGCCGTCCCGCAGTCCACGGCGGCCACCACCCGATGGACTTTTAAAGCCCCGGTCTTTTCGTTCACCGACACATCGGCCACCTGGGCCACATAGGTACCAAAGCAGTGGTGCTGAGCAATGCCCAGGCCCCGTCCCGCAGGCAGGGACTTTCCCCAGCCGGCCTTTTCGGCCGCCAGTTGGAGGACCTTTTGGGCCCGTGGTTCCCCTTTGAGGAGTTGCAGGCGAAAGGCCAGGGGATCTTTTCCGGCGGCCTGGGCCAGCTCGTCGATAAAGCACTCCACCACAAAGGCATTGGGGCCGTTTTGGACCGAACGCCAGGGGGCGACGGGGATGGGCAGCTCCGAGAGAAGGAATTCCAGATAGAAATGGGGGATCTCATAGAGAATTTTATTCCCGTCGGGGGAACCGGGGAAATCCGCCAGGCCCCAGAGACTCATGATGTCGACCCCGTCCTTGATGGCCTTGGGATCGATATCTTTCATGATCGAACCGCAGACGGCCTTGTGGGACCACCCGATTAATTGGCCCTGCCCGTCCAGGCCGGCCTCGATCCGGTGGGACGTGGCCGCCCGGAACATATCATACTTGACGTCCTCTTCCCGGGTCCAAACCACCTTCACCGGTTTCCCGATGGCCTTGGAAGCGATGACCGCCTCCACGACGAAATCCGGAGCAGCCCGTCTCCCCAGACCGCAGCCCATATTGGTGGTATGAATGTGGACCTTTTCCGAAGGGAACCCTGAAATCTGGGAAGCCACCATCTGGGCCACGGTCTGTCCCTGGGTGGGGGCCCAGACGTCGCACTGCTCCTTACCCACCAAGGCGGTGCAGTTCATCGGTTCCATGGTGGTATGGGCGACAAAGGGCACAAAATAGGTGGCCTGGATCTTTTTGGCCGCCCCCTCCAGGGCCTTGCGGACATCCCCCTGGGCGACTGACCTTCGATCCCGGTTTATCCAGGTCGCCCATAAAGGTCTTTTCGATGAAGTCATTGTCCATCTGGGGATGGGTCCCCGGGTCCCATTTCACTTTAAGGGCGTCCCGACCTTTCCAGGCGGCATCGAGGGACTTGGCGCAGACGGCCACCCCCATGGGGGTGGGAACGACCTTGACCACCCCCTTGACCTGTCCGGCCGCTTTTTCATCAAAGGAAAGCGGCTTGGCCCCGTAGGCCGGCGGGCGGGCCAGCACGGCATAGTGCAGGTCGGGAACGTTCACATCCAGGCCGAAAATAGCGGCGCCGCTCACTTTGGCCGGGGCGTCCAAGCGCGCCATGGATTTCCCGATGTAGCGGAACTCGCTCTCTTTCTTAAGCGCCGGATCCTGGGGCACTTGGAGCTTCGCGGCCTCCAGGCAAACCTGCCCGTAGGTAAGACTGCGGCCGCTCTTTTGGTGCTTGACGGCGCCGTTAAGGGCTGAACACTCCCCCTCCGGGACCTTCCACCGGGCGGCCGCGGCCTGGAGCAGCATGGCCCGTCCGGCCGCGCCGGCCTTGCGTAACGGCTCATAAAACCCGCGCACGCTGGCGCTGGCCACGGTGATTTGAATATGCAACAAGGGGCTGTGGTATTCCTTGGCGGCCGGGCCCTGCTTGACCCGAACCTGTTTCCAGTCGGCCTCCAGTTCATCCGCCAGGATCATGGAAAGGGCCGTGTGGGCGCCTTGGCCCATCTCGGAGTTGCCGATGAAGGCAGTCACTGTATTGTCCGGGGTGATCTCATACCAGATGTTCGGCCGGAAGCCTTTCAGCGCTTCCTTACTCTGGGAGGCATTGAGTAATCGCGTGCCCAGGGGGCCCACCGAAACCGCGATGGTCAATCCGGCAGCCGCCAGAGAGCCTTTCAGAAATTCACGACGGGATAAGGACGTGCTCATGATTTCCGGCCCTCCTTTCTACTGATTTGGATGGCGGTTTGGATGCCCTTCTTGATGCGCGGATAGGAGCCGCAGCGGCAGATCACATCGTCCATCTTATTGATGATCTTGTCCGCGGTGGGGTTCTTATCCTCCTTGAGGAGCGAGGCTACCTGCATGATGATGCCGGGCTGGCAATAGCCGCACTGCACGACCTGTTCCTGGAGCCAGGCTTTCTTCACCGGATGGTCGGCCGGCAGGCCCTCAATGGTGGTGATGGCCTTCCCCCGGACATCTCCCACCGAGAGGGAGCAGGACCGTTCCGCCTTGCCGTTAACCTGAACCGTACAGGCCCCGCACTCCCCGATCCCGCAACCGTATTTGGTCCCCGTGAGTTTCAGATGATCTCGCAGGGCCCAGAGCAGGGTTGTCTCCGGGGGGACATCGAGTTGGTACTTTTTGCCGTTGACCTTGAGCGCAATCATAATCTCCTCCTTATCTTTAGGTGGGTTACAGGCTGGTGGCTTCGCAAATAGTCCCAAACTGTCATCCTGAGCAACGCGAAGGATCTCGGCTTTCGGCTCAGGGTAAACTCCGCGAAGTCTTATCTGTCGAAAAAACGAGATTCTTCGCATTCGCTCAGAATGACAACTAGTTAGATGGCGGCCAGTTCCTGCAAAACGGTTATTTCCGGTTTGCCGGACAACAGTTCGCCGGCCTTGGCGAAAAAGGCATTGAAATGGGGGGTGGAAGAATGGAACTTGAAGGCCTCTTTATCCCGGTAGCGTTCCATGACCACCAGCGTCTGGGGGGCGTCTTTGGAAACATTCAAAGTGTAATACAGGGTGCCCTCCTCTTTGGCCACTTCAGCGACTAACACCTTGAAGGCTTCCACCGCTTCGTTAAACTTCTCTTCTTTAATCGGGATTTTGGCAATTACAGCGATCATCGACTATCCTCCTTTGATGCGATCAGATTGGTTGTTCGCCCTTTTTGGTTGAGTGGTCACATTATAAGCTTGATTGGCCCGGAATTTAGCCTAAGTGTCCTTCCCTTACCCTAGCTCGGCATCAGATTTTTTCCCCGTTCCAGGGCAATGCGCAGATAGGTTTCCGCCCCGCTTTCCGGGGGCAGGTAGAGTTGCTCCTCCGGCTTCCTGACCAGTTTCAAGGCTTCCTGGGGGCAGGTGGTAACGCACAGGCCGCAGCCGATGCACCGGTTCAGATCGACCACCGCTTGATCATCCACCATTTCCAGGGCCTCCATCTGGCACCGATCGAGGCAGGTCTGGCAGCCGATGCAGGCCTCACGGTCCACCGCGACAAAGTAGTTGCTCCGGACGGCCTCCGCCGGTCGGGGCTGTTTCTTCAAGGATCGGAGTATGCCGCAGCAGTCGCCGCAGCAACTGCACATGCCCCCCATATTTTGGGCATTGAAGGGCTGCATGACCAATCCGGCCTTTTCGTTTTGCCTGATAATCGCCTTGGCTTCCTCTGGATCGATATAGCGGCCCATCCCGTTGTCCACATAGTAGTGGGCGTGAGAACCGAACATGAAGCAGGCCTCCAGCGGCTTGCCACAGCTCCGGTCGTTCAGTTTGGCCATGGTCCGGCAGATGCAGGGCGCCACGGCGATGACCTTCTGGCGGTCCACGATCGCCAGAACATCCTCATAGGGTGCCACCGGCCATTCGGCAACCAGCTCCCGTTGAATCGGGATGGTCCGCATAACCGGGGTTTTAAATGACTGGATGGTTCGGCCAAAGGAATCCTCAAAATATTCGTCCATGTCCCGAGCCAGGTCGCCGTCCAACCGCTTCAATTGAAACTCAAAGATGCCCACCACGTAAGGGACGGCGGCATAGCGCACCCGGTCGGGCTTTCGCTGCCGGAAAAGCAGGCCCTTCCCGGCCATTCCTTCCATCAGCTCCGCGGTTTTGACCGGATCGCGGTTAAGCCTCTGGGCCACCTCCTCCGCCTTTTCCAGCAGGGGGGAGAGGTGCAGAAACAACTCGGCCTCTTCCTCGGTGAAGAGCCGCTTCAGCATCTTCATTTCCACCCGGCTGTTCGAAAGGGGGAAGCCCGTGGCCAGGTCGTCCAACCGTTCTCTCAATCGTTCATATACATCCGGCATAGCTGGTCCTTTCTCTGAAAAATAACCGTCAGCACAAAGCCGCCGATATTTCCTCCCGCACCGGGCCTTCGCTTCCGGGCAGGAAATTGTTTAATGCCTTCCGGGCTGTCCGGCCGCCGATACGGCCCAGGGACCAGGCGATCATGCCCAAGACCCTTTCGTCTTGATTCTCTCCCCAGGCCCGGACCAGCTCCGGGACATAACGGTCGTCCAGGCTGTTGCCCATGGCCCGGGCCACATTCATTTTCCACCGCCAGATATCTTTTTCGGACATATAGAACATGTGGGGCCAGACGCGGGTGTTGAAGGTGAGGGTGTCCATGTGCAGCAATGATTCGAGCCCGAAGTCCTCCACCATGGCGGCCACCTTTTGATTGACCGGCAGCCCTTTAGCCAGCCAGGGGAGGTTCCGGGGGCAGACATTCTGGCAGTGATCGCAGCCGTAGACCCACAGGCCCATGGGCTCCCGCAGTTCTCGCGGGGTCAGCCCCTGCCCGAAATACGTCAAATACGAGATGCACCTATAGGGATCGATGTGGCGGGGTCCCTTCAAGGCCCCGGTAGGACAGGCCACCAGGCAGGTATTCCGGCACCACTCGGGACAGCCGACGGTCATGGTCGGTTCATCGGGTTCGAATTCCCGGTTGACCACCAGCGCGATGGGCAGGACCCAGGAACCTCGACCGACCAATTGATTGGAATAAAACAGACAGTTTTTGCCGAACGTCCCCAGGCCGGCCCGGGCCGCCGCCAACCGGTGGGGCAGGTGAAAGGGAACTTGAGCCTGGATGCCTTGGTCCCGGAGAAAGGAACGAAAGGCCTTGATCCTGGTGGCCAGCCGGTCCTTGGTGACCCGGTCGTCATCCAGGTAGCAACGGCCGAAATGGCGTTCCAGGACCGAAGGATAGGCTTCTTTAAAATAGACCTCCATCAATACCAGGATGGACCGGGCATCGGGAAGGATATTTTTCGGGTCGGTCCCGGCCATCAAGTCCAAGCCCGACTGATAGGCCCATTGGTATTCCCTGGCCCGCTCCCGGAGGACTTCCTGCTGGCTCAAAAAAGGATCCGCCGTGGTCACCCCGAGGGCTCCAAAACCGCATTCGTGAGCCCTGGCTATAAGTTCTTCTTTAGTAGACATTCTTCCAGCCTCTTCAAAAAAATAGAGTCATCTTACCGCAGAAGGATTTTCCCGTCCAGCCCTTTCGAAAAGCCGCTGGTCAGCGCCGGGAAAGAAGAGGCGGCCATCCGGCAGGCAAAGAAATCACCTGCCATCCGGGTCGGCTTTCAACAAAATCTGGGAATCGCAATTATGGAAAACGGTCCGATCCGGTCTGACTTTACCCCCGTGGAGGAAGGAAACTAGAAAACACCCACCGTTGCGTCAATCTGGTTTCTGATTAAGGGAACCAGATTGTCCCAGATCCCGTCGGGCAGACTGAGCAGATCGACGGCGTAAGTCAGTTGAGGGGAAACCAGACGTTCCCCGCTGCTTCCGATTCCTAAGGCATTGGCCAGATTGTCCGCCACAAAGATGAGGGCCGCCCCGGCGTCGAGCGGGAGGGACCAGGGGGGGTGGTGCCCGCCGATGGCCTGCTCCAGGCCTTCCGGAAGTTTCCACTGTTCGGCCAGGGCCTTTCCCACCTGGGTATGGTCAAAGCCGATCAGATCTCGTTCGATCTGATAATAAAACCTATCGGACTGCCGGGCCTGACTCAAAACGGCTTTGGCCTGACGGGGAAGGTTCTTGAAAAAAACGAGTTTGCCCAGGTCATGCAGCAGTCCGGCCACAAAAAATGATTCCGTGTTGGGGAATTTTCGGAAGCCGGCAATCCAGCGGGCGCAGGTCCCGCAGGCCACACTGTGCTGCCAGAAAAGATTCATGTTCATCAGGCTGGCCGGGATTCCACTGAAAACATGCATCACCGACGTTCCCAGGACCAGATCGCTTATCTGGTTATGCCCCACGATGGTCACGGCCCGGGAGATGGTGTCGATTTTCTGTCTGAACCCGTAAAAAGCGCTGTTCACGATTTTAAGGAGTTTGGCGGAAAGATTCGGGTCCTGGCTGATGATGGCGGCCACATGCCTGGCGGAACTATTGGGGTCGTTGATGACCTTTTGAATCCGGAAATAGATATCCGGAAGGGACATCAGCTCGCTGTCCGATTGGACAAGACTTCGCGGGTCCCTGCTCCACGGCGCGCTTTCGGGAGCCAATCCCGATTCCTCGAACAGGTCCGCCCCCGGATCTCCGGCCCCAGGCAAGGTTGACGGGGGACTTTCGGTTGCTTCCTCCAATGATCCGATCACCCGGACCATCTCCCGGAAAACCGGATGTTCAAGGTCGCACTGGGAAAAAACGGTTGACAGGCGGTCCGGGTTTGTCAAGGAAGCCTTCCCTCGGTAGCTACGTGATGTTAACCATGGCCGGCGTTTCACCTCAGCGTTTGCAGAAGACAAGAAACAATTTCAACTATTCTTATTTGACCAAATGGTTTATCCTAAATGGGCAGAATAATCAACCCACTTTTCCATTTTACTTGAAGGAGGATCCCAAACCATGAAGGCAGATCAAGTCCTACGTGACCAGTTGGTGGCTTTACTGAAAGGCGAGAACGCTCATATGCCCTTTGACCGGGCCGTTTCCGGTTTTCCGATGGAAGAGATCAATCACCGGCTGCCGAACGCCACGTATACGGTCTGGCACCTGCTGGAGCACCTGCGGATCGCCCAGTGGGATATCCTGGAATTCATCCGGGACCCGAACCACGTTTCGCCCGATTTTCCGGCGGGCTACTGGCCTGCGGTCAACGAAATGGCCACCCCCGGCCGCTGGAAAAAGACGATTGCCGGCTTTCGGGCCGATCTGAAAGCCATGGAGGAACTGGTCCTCGATCCGAAAACCAGGTTCTTCAGCCCCATACCCCATGCGAAAGACTACACGGTCGTGCGGGAGGTGCTTCTGGCGGCCGACCACAACGCCTACCATACGGCGGAAATCGTCACCCTGAGGCGCGTGCTCAATTTAAAACCCATCAAGGAGTATTAAACGACCAATCCGGTTGTTTCCGATCATCAAAAAAATCCGGAGGCGTTCATGTTCCTGAAAACAACTATCCTGGCCGAAGGCTTCCTCTTTGCGGAGAGCCCGCGCTGGCATGAAGAAAAGCTCTGGGTGTCCGACATGCAGAGCCGCTGGGTGACGACCATCGATCTTCAGGGGAAGACGGAAAAAATAGTCGAGGTTCCGGGATCGCCCTCCGGCCTGGGCTGGCTTCCGGACGGCCGGCTGCTGGTGGTCTCCATGACCGATCGCCGCCTGCTGCGGCTCGACCCGGAAGGACTGTCGGAGGCGGCCGATTTAAGCCGGCTGGCTTCTTTTCACTGCAACGATATGGTGGTCGACCAACAAGGCCGGGCCTATATCGGCAACTTCGGTTTTGATTTCGCGGTGGGGGCGCCCGTCTCCCCGGCGGAGATCGTGCTGGTGACTCCGGACGGCCGGGCCCGGGTGGTGAGCGATGGGCTGCTCTTTCCGAACGGCGCCGTCATCACGCCGGACGGCCGAACCCTCATCGTGGCCGAGACCTTCGGCCATCGCCTGACCGCCTTTGATCTTGAACCCGACGGCGCCCTTTCCAACCGCCGGGTATGGGCTGATCTGGAAGGTGCCTTTCCCGGACGGCATCTGTCTGGATGCCGAAAGTGCTGTCTGGGTAGCCGCCCCGGAGCCGGGGGAAGTGCTGGCGCGTCCGGGAAGGAGGGATCATCACCGACCGGGTGAAAGTTTCAACCAGGCCCTATGCCTGCATGCTGGGCGGTCCGGAGCGGCGCACGCTCTTTGTCTGCACGGCGGAGTCATCCGTTCGGGGCCGGGGCCGAAGAGGGATCGGCGGACGGATTGAAATCGTCGAAGTCGAGGTCCCCGGGGACGGACTTCCCTGATCGGGCCTGGACCGTCCTGCTATCACCCAGTTTGGGATAATCCCTAAAGGGAGAATTTTATGCCTGGTTCACCGACGACCATCGGCGCCTCCCGATCAAGCTCCAGGGGGAGTCGTCCTGGGCTCCATTGTCGGTAAATTGGTGGAATGGCAAGTGGACGATAAACTCATATTCCGGAACCCTAGTCCTGAATGACCCTTTCACTACTAAGGGAGAAATTATGGACGGATTTGGTGAATACCGGATCGTCGCCCGGCAATAACTTGGAGGGGAAAATAAGTTCCTACTTTTTGGCTTCCAAACGGCGGAGAACATCCTGCATCGCCGCCGAAATATCTGTATGGTGGTGGACTACCTTCCATGCACTGGCTTCCCGGCGATAAATATTCGTGACGCGTTGTTCCAAGGAGACCTCATGTCCTCCAAGCTTAACCTGCCCATGCTCCGTGCCCACTTCGTAAGCCATATCCCCGTCCATTTGAATAAGTTGCTCTCTCAGTTTAACCTCTCCGCCCGAAGTCAGCCTGGCCAATTGATTCCATGTTTCTCGTACCTTATCCCACCCGACTTCCCGGCTGCCGACTCGGATGCATGTCGTCACGGCATCGCTGTGCGACCAGATGTCTGCCATAAGGCAGGAATCCCCATTGAGCATATGGTTCAAAGCAGCGTATAGTTGTTCTGATGCCTTGCGGACTTCATCGAATTCTGATACTGACATGTATTATTCTCCCTGAGTGAATAAGGATTATCGAAATGTTTCATTTTATTCCTGGAAACGAGTGAGAAAGAAGACCAGATTCTAACCCTGCCCTTTCAACCACTTGGCGAGAAGTCTACCCTCCCATCCCCACCAATCGTAATAAACCCTCTTAACGGCTTTAGCATACCATTTAACGGATAATAAAGACCAGGCATATCTATCCACAGGTGGATCGACCAGACCTTTTAATTCAAGCCGGATCTCAACCCCTCTAATGGACCTCCTCAAGATGAAATCGGTGAAGGAATCGATGGAACAATGGCACGACCATGACCCCGGTTGCGATTAGAAAAATAATTCCTGAATACAGGGCGTAGAATGAAGCAAATATTTTCCCCCCCTTGGTGTGCAGTTCATTCACCGGCCCCATGCCGCCCAGAATCATGGAAGCATTTACCAGGGAATCAATCCAGGAAAGACCTTCCAGCCCATGATAGCCGATAACGCCCAGGAAAAGAGAACCGAAGATCATCGTCAGGGCAATCAGGATATGGATGACCTGCCTCCGGACGTAGGCTCTGGTTGTCAACAGGGGTTGGGAATGCCGCTCATACATCGCTTAATTCTCCTTCGGGTTCAATTCGCCTCGATGGACTCCAAATCAAATCGGATCTTGCCGACCGGAAGATCCGTTTCGATTAGAACCGGGATTTTCCTGCCGTCGGTCGTATACCAGATGTGTATGGCCCCTTCCTGATCTCCAAAGGTCGAGAAAAAGGTTTTTGAATCCAGCCGCACCGCCTCTATTTCTCCGTACATTTTCGAAACAACCTTCTCTTTTCTGGAGTGGAAAATGATCTGTCTTAACCTCAAACCGTCAAAGATGGACATCTGGATATCCTGCCCCGGAAGGAATTCTTCTTTCAGATAGAAACGGGCGAACATGGCCAGGGGATCGTAGGTGCCCGGCGGAAGGGTTATTTCTTTTCTCTCGCTTGGTTCTTTGCCTTCCACCACCACCTTTTGGCGGAGGGGATCGAAAGTGAGGATCTGGCGATAATTCTTCTTTTTCATCAAAAGCCCCTGCTGATCGATCTCTTTCAGACTGGTCACCGGCGTGTAGGTCCCGGATTCCAGGATTGAGGTGAAACGGTTGTTCATCCGAAACAGGAATTCAAGAGAGGGGTTCGAATGGAAGACGGCCTGGATCTTAAACACAGGGCTCTGCCCTTTTCCTGGGACCATTCCTCCATAATCTTAATAGTCGCCTTGAGGACGGGGACACCGAACTTGGTGGCCTGGTAGTTGAGAATCTTTCCCTTTCCTGATTTAGGTTGGGGAATCGACCCCGGTTCAGCACCATAGGCCAAAATTGCTATCGGCAAGATTCCGATAACAAAAAAAACAACAATCCTTAGTCTCCTGCTGATTACTCTTTGGGCCATTATTCCACACCAGCCTCAGGCAGTAGATATCCCTAAAGGAATTTGCTGAAGCGAATCAACGATTGTCAATTAAATTAGGGGTCGGGTACAAGACAGAAAAAATACCATTACCGGTTGCGTTCCCTTCAGGGGATGAATGGCTTCGGGGAATCCAAATCAAACCCCATCGCTCGATTTTTCGGACCCGCCGGTTTTCTTGACAATATAATCGGGATAGAGTTTTTCGAGGCAGGGGGGGCAAAGACCGTGGCTGAAATCAGCTTCGGAGTGATTCCGGATATATTCCTCGATCTGATTCCAATAGCCTTTGTCGTCTCGTATTTTTTTACAGGAGGCACAAATGGGCAGCAAGCCGCTGAGCTGTTTGACTTTGGATAAAGCGTCTTGAAGCGCACCTACCAGCTTCTCCCGTTCTTCCGCGGCTTCCATCTCTTTGGAGACCACGGTCAAGCAGCCCAGCGAGATACTGACCTGGTCTTCGGGATACCTTTCTATCTCGGCCTGGTCCTTCAGCCAAAAAGTTTGGCCGTCGGATAAAGCCAGCTTATAAACCGCCTCGATAACGCCGGTCCTTTTTACCTCCTCGCGCAATTCTTTTCGGAAGCTGGTCAGTTCCGGTTTGTGGAGGATTTCTTTTTTGATCCCCGGCTCTTCCGCCCGGTATTTGTAGACGCGTCGCTCGACTAAGCTGCGGCGGAAAACTTCGGCTGTTTGCGAAGCTTCACAACCCAGTATCTCGGCCAATCTTCTACTGACGAATTCATACCAGATGATGCGATCCTTTTCTTGCCAGGCCGCGAGGTAGCAGATGGAAGGGTTTCCGGTAGCCTCGAATTCGCGATAACCGGATAACCATTTCGCCACCCGCTCTTGGAGCGGTTGACTGTAGCGGCCGGTCAGAATTTTGCCGTAATAGGTCGGGTCGTTTTTCCAATCCATCTTCTTCAGCCTGCTATTATAATAACCGAATTTCGGCCTTCGGTATCGGGGATTCCGGGTAATCCAGGCAGGATGTCCGTTAAAACCGAATTCCCAGATTGCCGGTTACCGCCCACCCCTTCGAGGGTCACCTCACCCGGTGTTGAAGCTCGGTTTGGTCGAAAGGTAGGTCCCTTCAATCCCTAAAAAAACGGGTCCTAACCGGAAATCGACTCCCAGTCCTCCGTGAACCCCCGCCGACCAGGCTCCCCCCTTCCCTTCTCCCGATTTTAAATCCAATTCGGAATAATAGGCGCCGACGCCTCCGCGGGCATAAGGGGCCAAGAAAAGAACGGGGATCTGCAGTTTTCCCGAAAGAAGGACGGGAACGGTCTTCATCTCCATCAAGGCGTTTTCCGTTTTGAGATAGCCGACTCCAAGCTCGGCCCCGAAGATCCCCCAGTTAACCCCCCCCGCCAATTCCCAATAGGGGGCCCCGCTCAATTTGTCCCCCTTAAAATCTCCCGTGGGGCTGAAATACCCCCCTTTCAGGGCCAGATAACTTTTCGGCAGGATATCCGAACACACGGGAGTAACTGAACCGATTAAAAACAAAACGGGCAAAAGAAAGAAAAATGAAGCCTTGCGAGACATAAAAGCCCTCCGGATTATTTTATCCGGACTTGTATCATAATTTCAAAGGTTTTTGCTATCTCTTTTTGGGTTGACGGCTATGGCGATGAACTCGAATCCACCCAAACCCGGGTTGGTTTTATTTCGAATAGTCTAACCAAGGAAGCCTCGATATTAATATTTCCCTTTGGTGCTTCGGATTTAACAAGTAAAGGGCGCTTTGAAAAATTCCTCATCGGCTTCATGGGGCAGTTTGACCAGGAGCACGCTGGCCTTTGTCTTGGCGATGATTTCCAGGGGCAGACTGCCCTTCAGACGGCGGATCAGGTCATGGCGGAGACTGGCCCCAATCACAATAACGGCCTGGCGGCCGGCGGTTTGCAGGATCAGATCGGCCCGGCGGGTGCCCTGGAGCTGGTGAAAGACCGAAGTCTTCCCGCAGTTCCTGAGCCATTCGTCGGCATGAACCAGGCATTCCTCGGCCGCCTGGACAGCCTCATTCCCGGCCTCGGGGTTTTTGACCCAGAGGATTTCCAGGGGTTCTTTCACGGCCGGCAGCAGATGCTTTAACAAAGGAAACAGGCGGCGGGAGGAAGGCGATCCGTCGGTGCAGACCACATAACGGTCGTCCGGGCCGCCTTCCTTGACGAACAGGATGGACGTGTGCAGATCCAGGATCAGGTTTCGAGTGACATCCCCGGCCAACAGCCTGGAAAGGCCGGGGCGACGCGACGGCGATAGAATCAGCAGGTGAACCTGGTGTTCCTCTATGAACCGGTTGAGCGTCTCCACGAGATGGCCGAAACACTCGTAAAAGGGGAGCCGTTCTCCCGCGGGGGTCGTTCCGGTAAACAGGTGGCCCAAGGGGATGTCCTTGATGGTAATAGACGGTTGGGGAACCAGGAGGCCCTTTTCAATAAACGTTTGCAAGGCTTCGACCAGCAGATGAATCCCTTCAGGCAGCCGTTCCCTGTCTTTCAAAGGGAGAGAGACCCCTGGGGAAGGCAATTCCTCAATAACCTGGGCTCCGGATTGAACGGTGATTACCGCCAGTTCGGCCCCCAGCCGTGTTTTTAAGGCCGCGGCAAAGGACAGGACTTTTTGAGTCTCTGATTGGCCGTCGAGATATGCCAGTATTTTCATGAGACGCTCACTTTCGGTTCGGAAGGCGGCTCCGCTATCCTCGCGGCGGGAGGGGTTAACGGGAGGGTGCAGGCCCTGGCCTTGACCCCTTTTCCCAGGATCTCCCAATGGCCTTTTTTGAGTTCGGGGCATTCTTGAAAAATGACCAGATCACAGGGAAAGCAGACCGCCGGGCAGAAGGTTTCCCGCATGGCAGACCGCACGGCGGATCCGGTGGTATCCCTTAGATGCGTTTCCCCAAGCTCTTTGAGAAAACCGGAATCCCGGAACACTTCAAAAACCCGGTGATTGACGCCGGCCAGATACAGATCTCCCCCCCGGCGGCGGACCTCTGACAGCAGGAGTTCCAGCACATGGACCCCGCTGGCGTCCAGCGTATTCACCCGATGCATGCGGATCAACAGGTTGACGGTCTGGGGATGATTGCGCAGCCGCCGCAGCAGGTCCTCCTGGACGAAGGCCGCGGAACCGAAAAAGATCGATCCCTCGATAAAGACGATATCCAGCTGTGGGCAACTGTCACCGAAGGCGGCGGGTTTCATCTTCCCGGTCGAAAAGTCCGGTATTTCCTCGTAAATCTGCGGGCGGGAGGTTTTGGCCAGATGCAACCCGATAGACAGCAGGACCCCCACGTAAATCGCGAATTCGATATTCAGCAGCAGCGTGGATAAAAGGGTCACCATCAGTACGGCGGCGTCGCCCCGGGTCGCCCGGATGGTTCGTTTGATATCTTCCCAATGGATCAAGTCATAGGCTACTACGAGCAGGACGCCGGCCAGTCCCGCCAACGGCAGACCGCCGGCCAGGGGAGCCGCGGCCATGACCGTGGCGGCCACCGTCAGCCCGGACAGGACACCGCTGAAAGGGGTTCGACCCCCGGAGCGAAAATTCACGGCGGACTGGGTGAAGGAACCGCTGACCGGATACCCGGAAAAAAAAGCCGCCGATAGATTGGCCAGCCCCTGGCCGAAAAATTCCCGGTTGATATTCAATCGCTGCCGGGTCTGGTCCGAGATGGATTTGGCTATGGAGACGGACTGCACCAGTCCGAGCAGGGCGATGGCCAAGGCGCCGGAAGCCAGTTGTCCGAGGTGATCCACCGCGTCCCAGGAAGGCAGGTGAAAAGGAGGCAGGCTCCGGGGAACGGCGCCTACCACTGAAACGCCTTTGGAGTCCAAGCGGAAGAGATAAACCAGAAATCCGACCAGGACCAGAGCGATCAGGGTCCCGGGCCAGGCGGGCCGGACTTTTTTTAGAATCAGGATGGCCGCCATGGTAAGCACTCCCAGAGCGAGGGTGATCAGGTGGGACTGATGCAGGTGTCCGATCAGATAAAAGAGGGTGGTTACAAAGTGCCCTCCCGGGGGAATGGTCAGGCCGAATAATCCGGGTAGTTGTTTGAAGGCGATGAGCACGGCGGCTCCCGCGGCAAAGCCGAGCAGGACGGACCGGGAGACAAAATCCAGTAAATTACCCAACCGGGCCACCCCCATGCCGATCTGGATGACCCCGACGAACCCCGCCAGCCAAAAGGCCAGCTCGATAAAGACCGGGGTTCCCGGAGGGGCCAGGTTTCTCAAAGAGCTGAAGACAACCAGGGAAACGGCCGTGGTCGGGCCGGTGATCAGGTGGGCCGAACTCCCCCACAGGCAGGCGGCCAGGGTGGGTACGATCGCAGCATAGAGACCGTATTGCACCGGCAGGCCGGCGATCAAGGCGTAGGCCATGGACTGCGGCAGGGCCACGACCGCCACCGTCAGGCCGGCGAACAGGTCCGCCTGAAAATGAGGCCGCCGGTAGCGGCGGATCCACGAGAGGAAAGGGGCCAGATCTGTAAACTGAAAATTCATGGTCAACCGGGTGCTGAATGGGAAAAAGAACCTGGTTTCATTTTCCATATTGGAACAAAAAAAACCAGTTAAAATTGTGGGGAATTGACGAAGCTGGCGGGATGGGGGCGCATCGGGCTTCTCCAGCCCGGTCCCGCAGTGGATCAGACGGTCATTGAATGAGCAAGCGATTCAGGTACCCGATCTGTCTCCAGAAATCGCGAGGGTGGTAAGGTTAGAACCCGTCAAGAAATAAGCTGTACAATACCGCTACTATCTCCGTTCATGCTGAGCCTGTCGAAGCATTGCCGTATCGTTCACCCTTCGACAAGCTCAGGGCGAACGGTTGTAGGGCCGTTTGTCAAGGTTATTTGTTTACAGATCCTTAGTGACTACTACTTCCTCCTGTTCAACAGCGAATCGATGATCCTCAGATATTGTTGTTCGTTGGCATAAGCGTAAAACCCGAAAAGGATGATCGCGGCAGCCAGAAAGAAAGCCAACGACATCATCAGGGGCATGAGAACGGCCATAACTTTCAGCGCTGAGGGCGTCAAGGCATTGGATTCAATCTGGCGCTGGACATGAAAGGGATTAACCAGGTTCGGTACTTTGAAGAGCAACCAAAAGAAGAGGGCCGATAAAAAGGCTAGCGTCGAAAACCCGGCTATCTTCCAAAACCTCAGGAATCGCCGCCGCATTTGAAGAAAAGCCACATCGTTTTCAGGGAGCAGGTCTTTGGGAAGGCCGGCTAAAACCTTGGGGTTCGGTTTTGGAGTGGTCATTCTTCCTCCTCTCAACTAAGGCTGCTTTTTCCCGAAAGCGGCGACAAAGGGATTGTTTGAAAAAGTGCCGCGGGAGGAGGATTTTTCTTGGCCCGGCCGCCGCGTTTCCTTCTTTTTATCCGCCTTTTTGTGGCCCGCCCCCGGTTGGGGGGGACTGCTTTTCAGGGAAAGGGAAATCCGTTTCCGAGCCAGGTCAACTGCCAACACCCTGACCGTCACCGGCTGGTGCACTTTGACCACCTCGGCCGGATTTTTCACGAAACGGTCGGACAGTTCGCTTACATGGACCAGGCCGTCCTGGTGGACGCCGATATCCACGAAGGCCCCGAAGGCGGTCAGATTGGTCACGACGCCGGGAAGCTTCATGCCGGGCCGGACATCCTCGATCTTCTCCACCCCCTCGGCAAAATGAAAGGCCTCGAACTGCTCCCGGGGGTCCCGGCCGGGCTTGGAGAGTTCGGCCAGGATATCCTGAAGTGTGGGCAGGCCCGCTTTTTCCGAGACGTAGCGGGTCAGGTCAATCCGGCCCCGGAGGGGCTCGTCGCCGAGCAGATCGGCCACCGAACTGCCCAGGTCCCGGGCCATGGCATCGACCAGGGGATAGCTCTCCGGATGGACGGCGCTTGCGTCCAGAGGATTTTCGCCGTCGCGGATGCGCAGGAAACCCGCGGCCTGCTCAAAGGCCTTGGGACCCAGGCGAGGTACCTGTTTCAATGCCTCCCGGGAACGGAAGGGACCGTTGGTGTTCCGGTATTCCACGATCCCTTTGGCCAGTTGGGGTCCCAATCCCGAGACGTAGGTCAACAGTTGTTTGCTGGCCGTGTTGACCTCCACGCCCACCCGGTTGACGCAGCTCACCACCACATCATCCAGGCTGCGCTTCAAGGCCCCCGGATCCACGTCATGCTGGTACTGACCGACCCCGATTGACTTGGGGTCGATCTTGACCAGTTCGGCCAGGGGGTCCATCAGCCTCCGCCCGATGGAAACGCTTCCCCGGACGGTGACATCCTGGTCGGGAAATTCCTCCCGGGCCGCTTCCGAGGCCGAGTAAATGGAGGCGCCGCTCTCATTGACCATGATCACCTGGATGTTCCGCGTCAGATCGAGGCCGCGGATGAACGTTTCGGTCTCCCGGCCGGCCGTACCGTTGCCGATGGCGATGGTTTCAATGGTGAAACGATCGCACAGCTCCCGAATGCGGGCCTCGGCCTGGACGGTGCCTTTCTCGGACAATAGAAAAATGGTTTCATGATGGACCAGTTTCCCCTGGGGGTCGAGGCAGACCACCTTGCATCCGGTCCGAAAACCGGGATCGATGGCCAGGATCGTTTTCCGGCCCAGAGGCGAGGCCAGCAGGAGCTGGCGGAGATTTTCGGCAAAGACCCGGATGGCTTCTTCGTCGGCCTTTTTTTTCGTTTCCAGGCGGATCTCGGTCTCCATGGAGGAAGAAAGGAGCCGTTTGTACCCGTCCTGCGCGGCCAGTTGAACCTGCCGGGAGGCCGGGCCCTCCCCTTTAATAAAAAGGTGCTCCAGGATCTCCAACGCCCCCTCTTCGGGAGGGATGACCCGCAGGGTAAGGAAGCCCTCCTTTTCCCCCCGGCGCAGGGCCAGGATGCGGTGGGAGGGCGCGGTGGTCACGGGTTCTTCCCAGTCGAAGTAATCCCGGTATTTGATCCCTTCCTCTTCCTTGCCCGCGATGATTTTCGACCTGAAAACCGCCTGCGAGGCAAAATAATCACGCATCCGGGCCCGGGCGGTTTCATCCTCGCTGATCCATTCGGCGATGATGTCGCGGGCCCCGGCCAGGGCTTCTTCGGCCGACGCCACCCCCTTTTCCGGATCGATGTAAGCCAAAGCCTCGGAGTCGGGGTCCAGTTCTCCCTGATCAAAAAGGCTCCGGGCCAGCGGTTCCAGTCCTTTTTCCTTGGCAATGGTGGCCCGGGTCCGGCGTTTGGGCCGAAAGGGCAGATAAATATCTTCCAGGACGGCCAGGGTCTCGGCGGCCTGGATTTTCTCCTTCAAGGCCTCCGTGAGCTGCCCTCGCTCCTGCATGGCCTTGAGAATGGACTCCCGGCGCTGGTCCAACTCCAGAAGCTGACCCATCCGGTCCCGGACCGCGGTCACGGCCACCTCATCCAGAGATCCGGTGGCTTCCTTCCGGTAGCGCGAGATAAAAGGAACGGTGGCCCCTTCGTCCAGGAGTCCGGCCGTGGCCTGCACCTGCTCGGGGGACAGGCCCAGTTCTTGGGCAATCTTTACTACATGTGCATGATTCATGATGGATTCCATCTCGTCCGCGGATGGCTGCGGTTAATGAAGGAGAACCTCTTGGGCGTCAGGACCAATCGATCAAAAGCCCGGATCGGTCTGATTGATCGCGGAGCAAATTATTTCTTAGACCCGAGGGTGCGGATTGATTAATAAGCGCCGGCAATGCTACTAAAAGAGATAGCTTAGGTAGTCAACGATTATCGCCCGAATTTCAACAAACGTAGGGATCGACTCTCTATCAGGGTTTTCTTTTGGGCTGCTTATCCAGCTTGTCTTTTGTTTTTTGTCTCTGTTTTTCGGTGCTCTGTTTCTGCCCCTTTTCCTTATTTTTCTTGCCGCCCTTGTCGCCCATTGCATCGCTCCTTTTCCTGTTGTTCAAAACATCTTTCCGCCGCTGTGGTTTCCCGCCGTATCTACAGCAAGCCCGTCGTTATCCACATATAATCTGCCATGCTTTTGAAAATCCGTCAATTACCTTTTTCAAAAAAGACGCGCTGCTATTCTCGGCTCATGGGGTTCGGTCCAGTTCCTTTCTTACTGCCAGCCCCAATTTCTCCAGGACATAGGGTTTTTTCACATAGGCCCCCGCCCCAAGGGCCTGGGCGGCCTGGACGCGATCCGACTCCGAAAAACCGCTCACGATAATCGCTTTCTGTCGGGGATGGATCTCCAGGATACTCCTGTAGGTATCCAATCCGTCCATGCCGGGATCCATGATCATGTCCAGCAACAGAAGATCAACCGGTTGCGTCTTCAGGGAGGCCACCGCCTCCTCACCGCTGGAGGCGCTTAAAACGACGTAATTCAATTTTTTGAGCATCTCTCCGGCCAGACCACGCTGCTCCTTGACATCATCTACAATGAGGATGGTTTCGCCTGTCCCTAGGTATTCGGAAATTGAGACCCTCAGTGGTGCAGTGGAGATTTCCTCTCTTCAATCAGCCGACTGCGTATTTGAAAGAGGGTGGCGTCGATTGGAGGCTTCTTGGCGCATGGCATTGGCTCCTTCCGATGTGGAGAACCCGATGGGCCGGTTGGGACCGGTATTACGATTGGAGGCGTTTAGCTCCGTGTTTCTATTGATAGTTGCGCTGCGGCCCAGCGGTGCGTCCCGTCGGAAGACATCTAGAATTATATTTCTTTGAGCCGAGCAGACCCGTTTCTTCCGATATTTAAGTTGAGGGTTTTTTCTGTTTCTTTGAGCCGAATATCCAAATTACGGTAATTTGTATCATCTCCAATTTGTTCAGGCAGTGACTACCGCGTAGGCATTGCTCAGCACGACCGCCCGCTCGGTGCGGGCTTGGATAATATAACGACCTTCGGATTCTTGCCAGCCCTCGGTGGTGAGGGTCTCGCCCGGATAGACCGAGTCGGAGAAGCGGGCCTTGAATTCCTTGAAGCGCGCCACTTTCCCGTCGCAAAGCCCGTGGAGGATAGCCCGGGTGGCATAGCCGTAGGTGCAGAGGCCGTGGAGGATGGGCCGGTCGAAGCCGCCGCGCCGGGCAAACTCCGGGTCCAGGTGCAGGGGGTTCAGGTCCCCACAGAGGCGGTAGAGCGCGGCCTGGTTCTTGGGAATGGGGTAAGCCATGCGCAAATCGGGCGCGGCTCCCTCGGGAGGTTTCCAGGATGCCGCTTTAGGTCCGGGATCGCCTCCGAAGCCCCCTGCTCCCACATGAAAGGCGATATGCTCCACATCAAAGAGAGGTTCTCCGTCTTCGGTACGACCTGCGGTCAGAAAACGAATGACCGCGGCCTTGCCTTTGTCATAGACATCGGCCACCCGACTGGCGGCCATGATTTTCCCTTCGGGGGGATCGGTCGATGCAGGCGGATCCCCTGCTCTCCGTGTAAAAATCGGAAGCCCTCCACCTGCCGGCTCAAGTCGATGATCAGCTTCCCGGAGGCCTTGGCCGCGAAGCTGGGAAAGACCTGCAGGCCTCCCGGGGTGTTTTCGTAGAGGAACGGAAGCTCCTCCACCTGGGCGCCGATGCCCAGGGCATAGAGGACCACATCCTTCCAGGTATAAGTGAACTCAAATTCCTGCGGCTCTCTGGACACTGTATTCCAATCGATAGTCATTGGTTTCTCCTTATTATAGTTCTCTAGGCCTGAGGCCGGCACCCGCGAAGCATGAAAATGTTGCTTAGCCAAGAGGTTGTCATTCCGGCGATAAGCCGGAATCCATGTGCCAACCAAACATCAACTACCCTGGATCCCGGATCAGGTCCGGGATGTACGACCAAAGACAAAAGCCTAACAGCTGGCCTTCGACTTTATTTTCGCTAGGTTTACTCCCCGGTGAAAACAGGCTTTCGTTTTTCCAGAAAGGCCTGGAATCCTTCCGCCCGGTCTTTGGTTTCCCGAACGGCGGCGGACCCCTCGGCCTCGGCCCGCAGGCCGGCATCGATCCCTTCATAAGCCCCGGCGGCCAGGGCCTTGAGCACCCAGCTCACGGCGATGGGCGGCCGTTCCGCCAGTTTCCGGGCCAGTTCCAGGGCGTCTTCCCTCAGTTTTCCAGGCGAAGAGAGCCGGTTGACCAGCCCGATCTCCAGGGCCTCTTGGGGGCCGATCCGTTGGCTGAACAGGATCATCTCCAGGGCCCTGGCCCGCCCCACCAGGCGGGGCAGCCGCTGGGTCCCGCCCCAGCCGGGGATAATCCCCAGATTGAGTTCGGTTAGACCAACGGAGGCTTTGGGGTCATCCACCATGATTCGGAAATGGCAGGCCAGGGCCAGCTCCAGTCCGCCGCCGAGGGCGTGGCCGTTCAAGGCGGCAATCGTAGGCTTGGGAAAGCGATCCAGCCGCCTCCAGAGTTCACGACCCAGGGGGCTGGACTTCGGGGCGTTGGCCGCATCCGAGACATCGAATCCCGAAGAAAAGATCTTCTCGCCGGCCCCGGTCAGGATCACCACCCGCGTCTGCCGGTCGTTTTCCAGTTGGTCAAGGCGTTGTTCGAATTCCTCCATGGCGGCCAGGTTCCAGGCGTTGGCGGGAGGATGGTCGATGGTCAAGAGGGCGACGTGTTCTATTTGCTCCAGAAGGATATTTTGGAAGGACATGAATCACTCCTTAAAAATTGGGTTCGTCCCAAAGTCACCTGATTTGGTGCCATAAAGGATTTGCCATAATAAATATTTTTTTTCAAGTTAAACCATTCCATAAAGGGTCTGGGGGGAGGGAAAATTCAATCTAAGATAGAATTACTTTTTCATCAAATTCAGATAGATTGATTGACCGGGAGCGGGAAAGAAGACATTGTGAAAAAATACCGTTTGTTGACAAAGGGCGTTTAAATGCTTAATTTCCGATTTCGATAAAGTCTATTCTCCCAAATTCCAGAAATAAGCAGAAAAAAATGGCCCCCGAACCGGTATCGAAAACCATCGCGGAAGTAATTCCCCTTCCAACCGAACTGTCTCAAGGAAAGTTCGAAGAGCGCTCACAGGATTTTATAGATTGGCTTTTCGGGTTTCTTATTCTGGGCAGCCTGGTGTTTCTGGTTTATACCAGTGTTACCGGAGGGCTATTCAGTCCTTTGATCCAGGCGGTTCAAACCGACAGTAAAATGGCCTTTATCGTGCGGCCGACCCTGCTCTGGGCCTCCATGGGAAGTCTGTTTGTGGTTTTCAGAACCATACTCTGGTTCAATTACCGGACCTTTCCGCCGGCTCTTTTTGATGACGCCCCGCCCCTCACCGTGATTATCCCGGCCTATAACGAGGGGAAGATGGTGGAAAAGGCCATTCATTCGGTTTTGGCCGCGGATTACCCCCGAGACCGCTTGGAGGTATTTGTCGTGGATGACGGCAGCCGGGACGATACCTGGTATTATATCAAACGGGTGGCCAAGGCTTATCCCCAACTGGTGACGGCTGTCCGTTTTCCCGTTAATAAAGGAAAAAGGGAGGCCTTAGCCGAAGGCTTCAGCCGGGCCCGAGGTGAAGTGGTCATTACCATCGACTCGGACAGCGTCATCACCAAAAGAACCCTCCTGGCTATGGTTGGTCCCTTTCGCGACCCGGAGGTGGGGGCCGTAGCCGGAAAAGTGAAAGCCTACAATCGGGACCAGGGAATCATCCCCCGCATGCTGCATGTCCGCTTTATCCTGTCTTTTGATTATTTGCGGGCCGTGCAGTCCACCTACCGGACCGTCTATTGCTGTCCGGGGGCCCTGGCCGCCTACCGGGTCGGAGTGGTCGGAAGGGTGCTGGAACAATGGCGGACGCAAACCTTTATGGGCGTGCCCTGCACCTATGGCGAGGACCGGGCCTTGACCAACTATATTCTTTCCCTGGGGTATGATTCCGTTTACCAGGGGTCCGCCGAGGTCCTTACCGTGGTTCCCCGGTCTTATGAAAAACTGACCCGCATGTATTTACGCTGGGATCGAAGCCATATCCGGGAAACGTTTCATTTCCTGCGAATCGTCTGGAAGCGACCGTTCTGGCCCTGCCTGGTTTCCCTTTTTGATACCTTCATTACCAACCTCCGTTATCCGGTGGGCTGGTCCGTTCTGGGGCTGCTGGTTTACCGGTCCCTGGAAAACCCCGGCACGCTCCTCCGCGTTTTTTTGGCCATTGGTATCTTTTCCCTGCTGAACACCCTTTATTATCTTTACAGTGAACGGCGCGGGGACTTTTGGTACGGTGTGGTCTACGCCTATTTTTCCTTCCTGACCCTGTTCTGGATCTTTCCCTATGCCCTGCTGACCGTCCGTTCGAAATCCTGGATGACCCGCTAACTAGAATTTCATGCCCGGCAGGTTGAGCGAGGCCGTGTTGCCCCCGTCCACGGCCAGGGCCTGACCGGTCACAAAGCTGGCTTCATCGCTGGCCAGAAACAGGATGGCGGCGGCGATTTCCTCCGGCCGCCCGTAACGCCGCAATTCACAGCGGCTCCCCAGCTTGGCCCCCTTGCCCGAAGAGCGGGCATAGTCGAAGACCGGCTTGGTCATGCCGGTTTCGATCAGCCCCGGACAGACGGCGTTCACCCGCACATTGGAACCGCCCAGGTCGCAGGCCGCCGTCTGGGTGAAATTGATCAGGGCCGCCTTGCTGGCGCTATAGGCGTTCCCCCCGGCCCCGGAGCGGATCCCGGCCACCGAGGCGGTGTTGACAATCGCCCCGGATCCCCGCTCCTGCATGTGCCGGGCCACGTGTTTGATCCCATAGACCGCGCCCAGGAGGTTGACCTCCAGGACCTTTTTCCAGTCCTCGCCGTCCTGTTCCTCCAGACCGGCCATCCGCCCGGTAATGCCGGCGTTATTGATCAGGATATCGATCCGGCCGTAGGTGTTGAGACCCAGGGCGATAAGGCCCTTGACCTCCTGCTCCACCGATACGTCCACCGGCTTAATCACCGCTTCCCCGCCCGCCTCCTGCACCGCGGCCAGGGTTTCCTGGAGGCCTTTTTCCTGGACATCGGCCAGGACCAATCTGGCCCCTTCCCGGGCGAACGAAATGGCCGTGGCCCGACCAATCCCGCTGGCCGCCCCGGTGATGACGGCTATCTTGTCTTTCAAACGTCCGTTGTCTTTCATCAGGTGCTCCTTTGTAGCTGGTATATGTTGAAACGTTTATAGCAAGCCGGGCGATTTTTTTAAAGAGTATTCCTTAATACGGGAGATTGCAGGTGAGATTATGGCTAATTTTTACTAAACTAAAAAATAGCCTTGACTGTTTTGGATTAAGGTCTAAAATAGCCATATGCGTTATCTCTCACCCTATGTGCTGAAGGATCTTCAGTCCAAGATGGTCTTTGTCGGCGGTCCCCGCCAGGTGGGCAAGACCACCATGGCCAAGGAGCTTCTGACCGGATTTCCCAAGGGACGATATTTCAACTGGGATTTCGATGAGGACCGTCAGGATATCTTGAAGAAAAGGTGGACGGCCGAGAATAACCTGCTGGTCTTTGACGAACTGCACAAGTTCCCCCGCTGGAAGAACTGGATCAAGGGCCTTTATGACGTGTCCCGGGCCGAACATTCCTTCCTGGTCACCGGATCCGCCCGCCTCGACCTCTACCGCCGGGGAGGGGATTCCCTTTTAGGGCGTTATCATTATTGGCGTCTCCACCCTTTCAGCCTCGATGAAATTCCCAAGGGTCTGACCGCCCGGGAAGCGTTCCAGCGGTTGATGTCCGTGGGCGGTTTCCCCGAACCTTTTCTCGATAACGATGAACGTGCGGCCCGCCGCTGGCGGCGAGAGCGTTTTGACCGGGTCCTGCGGGAGGATATCCGGGACCTGTCCTCCATCCGGAATATCCAGTTGCTGAGTCTTTTTCTCGACCTGCTCCGCCAGCGGGTGGGCGGCCTGGTCACCTTGTCCAACCTGGCGGCCGATGTTCAGATTTCACCCAAAACCGCCGCTTCCTGGTTGGAGGTGCTGGAACGGATGTACCTGGTGTTCGCCGTCCGACCCTTCACCCGGTCTTTGCCCCGGGCCGTCCTGAAGCCCCCCAAGGTTTATTTTTTCGATACCGGCGACCCGCTGGTGGAGGAAGGGGAGCGCTTTGAAAATCTCGTGGCGGCCTCCCTGCTGAAAAAACTGCAATTCCTGGAGGACCGGGACGGATATCGCTACGAATTGCGCTATCTCCGGGACAAGGAAGGACGGGAAGTGGATTTTGTCATTTTGAAAGAAAACCAAATCGACGAACTGGTCGAAGTAAAATGGGCCGACGAAAACATTTCCAAGTCTCTCCTGTATTACGCGGAAAAGCTTCAGCCGCGGAAAGCCACCCAGGTGGTAGCCCGTTTAAAAAGACCCTACGACCAGGGGAAAATTCAGGTCCGTGACCCGTTCTCTTATTTCAATTCCGAAGTTTACGCCAATCCATCTTGATCGTCAGATTCGGGGCATTTTCTAGGGCGAAGAAGTCGGCCAGATCCTGGACCAGGGTCGGCGGCGCCTAGCCTTTGAATTCAAGGCCTCCCTTTCCCCCCATCTGTCCCGGGGCTTCCCCGGGGCTCTGGAGGCGTTGCGTCCGGAAAAGACCTGGGTCGTCTGCCCCATGACCGATGCCGGCTACCAAGAACCCCCTTCACCAATATCGTCTTGACGTTTAACGGTTACCGTTATATTCTATAAACGGTGATCAAATCATTTAAAGACAAGGAAACGGAAAAGGTGTACGCGCGGGAGGGATCCGGAAAGCTCCCTCGGGATATTCAGCAGACGGCGCTGCGGAAATTGCGCATGATTAACAACGCCAAGAGCATCAATGACTTGAGATCCCCTCCGGCCAATCGACTGGAAAAATTGAAAGGCAACCGCGAAGGACAACTAAGTGTAAGGATTAACGATCAATGGCGTATATGCTTTACCTGGCGAAATGGCGACGTTTATGAAGTTGAAATAACGGATTACCATTGAGCAGGAGGATACCATGAAAAAAAAGTTACATTCCGTTCATCCCGGCGAAGTCCTTTTAGAGGAATTCCTGAAACCATTGCATTTGAGCCAGAATAGACTTGCTTTGAATATCGGCGTTCCAGCCAGAAGAATCAATGAAATAGTGCTTGAAAAAAGGGGGATTACCGCCGATACGGCCTTAAGGCTTGAGAAGTTCTTCGGCACCTCCGCCGAGTTCTGGCTGGGACTGCAGGCCCAATATGATCTCGACGTCACCGCTGAAGCGCTGGGGGATCGGCTGGACCGGGAAGTCAGGACTTATGCCAATGCAGGCTAATCAAAACCTTGGCTCATGGGAGGAAGTCATTAATTAAACCTTCCTGGCCACGCTGCTTAAGATCATCTACTGCCCGGACCCAGCCGTTTCCAAAAAACCCCGAAAACACCGGTAAGGATAAGGGCCGTCCCCAGGACGGTCGATAAGGTAATGCGCTCTCCCAGCACCAGCCATCCCAATAGGACGGCGATGACCGGATTGATATAGGCGTAGGTCATGACCACGGAGAGAGGAAGGCTGCGCACGGCGGTGACGTAGGCGGTGAAGCTGATCAGCGAGCCGGCAATCACGAGGTAGGTCCAACCGATCCAGGCCATCGGCGCCGGGTGCGGCCAGGGTTCACCGGAAAGCAGCATCAGGACGATCAGGCCCAGGCTCCCGAAAAATTGTTGATAGGCGGAGGTTAAAATCGGTGCGGCCTTTGGCGGCCGGCGCTGCAGGAGAAGAGAGCCCCCCGACCAGGCCATGGAGGCTGCCAGGAGGGCCGCGGTGGAGGAGGCATCGGCCCAAAGGCCCTGCTTCAGGACCGGCGTCACCAGGACGGCCAGACCCGAAAAACCGATCAACAGGGAAAGCACTAATAGAAAAGATGGCGCCCTCCGCTCCATGATGGATTCCACAATAACCGGCCACAGAGGGGTGGTGCCGACGACCAGCGCGGCATAACCGGAGTTGGCGTGGTGCTCGGCGTAGGTGACCAGGCCGTTTCCTCCGAGCCACAACAGGAGGCCGGAAACGATCAGAACCCGCAGTTCGGGGCCTGAAGGCCGAGACCAATGGCCGAAACTCTTGGCTAAGACAAAAAGGATCGCTGAAGCACACAGGGTTCGGCTGGCGGCCATGGCGAAGGGAGGAAAGCCGCTTCCTTCATGGACGGTCAAACGGATGAAAAGATAGGTGCTGCCCCAGACCAGGTAGACCACGATCAGGTTCAGCATCCCCTTGGCTGAAATGGATAAGGACATGGTGCTATGCTTTAGTTATTGCGGGTCTCACAATAAGTCTGTACATACACCGACCGTCATCCCCGAGTGTTTTAATCGGGGATCCAGCATCGCACAAAGCAGGGACTGGATTCCCGCCCAAAATCGCTGCGGGAATGACGATAGGAAGGCCAGGAATAGTCGATTCTATTATAAGAGAACATTAATAAAGTGGGGTCAGCCTACACAAATGCGCTAAAATAGGTCAAGTCAATGTAGAAATGCAACGAATTTATAGTGGGTTTAAAAGGAAGACTTGTTTTATGTCATCTACCTCCGGCAAAGCCGAAGGCTTGAAATTCACCGGCCCCTCAAAGGGGCCTGATCGGATACTTACACTTTATGGTACTGAAGCCTTGGGGATAGTCCGCATCCCCACAAATCTCTCCACTCGTCACCCCGGCGAAAGCCGGGGTCCAGGAATCTCCCAAGCTCGGCCAAGGTCCTATAGGGGTAGGGATGGCATTGATTTGGCCACCCCTCCCTCCGAACCGGACTGGCGGATCTCCCGCATCCGGCTCTCCGGTCGGTGGTTTTACCTCTTCAAGGACTGGAGTAAGGCTCGATGGGCCATGTCCAGGCTGAACAACCCAAGGTCCTGAAAGAATTTGTTTGGCCAGCGTATATGATCATATCCCCGACTGATACCGCCTTCGGTGCTTCCTTTCCGCAGTATGCTGCGCAGGCGTCGCCGTATCCATTGATCCAGGCGGCGAAAGACCCATTTCCGGCTGTGTTTGAAATATCCAAACCATCCCGATCAGGGTCTGATTCACATCCTGGATAATAGTTGCCAGGCTGTGCCCGTTGCTGCGTCCGGTCTTTTGGCGCAGCGTCTCTTTCAGCTTCGCCAGACTCTTCTTTCGCGGCCATCGTGTGCCCGCCTCGAAGTGATACCCCAGAAAGTCAAACCCGGCCCCGGGATCGGCCACCGTCCACCAGGCGGGTCTTTTCCGGGTGCAGGGACAGTCCTCGGGCTTCGATCAGTTCCCGTACCAGTTCCAGCGCCTCTTCCGCTTCCTTCCTACTACGGCACAGAATGACGAAGTCATCGGCATAGCGGATCATCCGATATCCGCCGCGGCCATGGCCACATCCACCGGATGCAGATAGAGGTTGGCCAGCAAGCGGACTGATCACCGCCCCTTGCGGCGTCCCTTCCTCCGGGGTCCACAGGCCAATTCCTCCAGGATGTCCTGCTTGAGAAACGCCTCCAGCAGCTCCAGCACCCGTCCATCCGCTATCGTACTTCCGCAGTTCTTCCTGCAGCAGGTCATGGGGGATGCTGTCAAAGTAGCTCTTCAGATCCGCATCCACCACATAGCCGTATCCGGCCTTCAGAAGTCTGCTCGACTTCCCGCAGGGCGTCCTTGCATCCCGTTTCCGGTCGAAACCCGTAGCTGCCGGCGATGAATTCCCGCTCGAAGATCGGTTCCATCACCAGCCGCAGCGCCGCCTGCACCACCCGGTCTCGCACCGCGGGTATCCCCAACGGCCTCTTGTCCTGCTTCCCGGCTTGTCGATGTAAACCCGCCGGATCGGTCGGGGGCGGTAGCTCCCGTTGCGCAAAGCTCTTCTCTCAGTTCTGTCCAGGTTCCCTTCCAGATGGCGTTCAAACTCCTCGATGCTTTGGTGGTCCGTTCCCGCACCGCCTCCATTCGCTTTGACCCGTTTGCCAGGCCGCTCGCAGCGTGCTCAGGTCGGTAGACCTTGTCGATCAGGCTGAACCATACGCCTCCTTTCACCCCCTTTTCGAGGGCCTCCAACATGCGCTCCGTCCATACGGAGCGTTCCACCCAGTCCCAGTTCCGGGGCCGGGCTTCTCCCGCTTGCTTAGCCGTCTCCGGCACTCCCGCAGGTCTTCTTCGCTCCCTTCGAGACTTCACGCCATCCACCTTCCTGCACCCCTTGGCTCCACGGGCATTACCCCGCTTCCTCGCTACTATGGGTGCTCTGACTCCTGCCCGGCGGGTTCTTCGTGCCTCTTTCAGGCCAATGAACGCCCACCTGTTCCGGACAGGTCTCCCTGGTTCACTCGTCGCGACCTTCCATGCATTCCGTCACCAAACACCTGACGCGCCCTGTCATCGCTTTTCTCGCTGCCCGCCCAGCGTGACCGGCTTCCCGGACCGCTTCGGTCGATTCCCGGGTCTGGACTTCACCTTGAATCCGCAGGCTCGTCGCTACGCACGGCCGAATCGTGTTCGTCCATCCTACGGACTGCATGTTCGCCTCCGGTTGCTTCCCACCCCGCCTCACGGCGACGCAGTTACCTTCGGCTACCAGGAGCGGGCATCTCCAGAAGGACTTTCACCTCTCCAATCGCGCCTGCTCCAGGCGCACGGATTCCGGATCAAGTCCGGAAATGACTGCTTACCGGGAACATTGATTTTCACTGGGCATTATTCTCAAACAACACCAAGCACTATTCCCGGAACTGTCAAACTTTGAGAGCCCCCGGCATAGCCAAGTATCCTAAGACAAATTGTCTTTGTAAATTGGAAGATGATATCCCAAAATGCAAGGCTGGTGTCTGGAGCAGATTGTCACCGCCCTGCCGCTCTGGCAGCCCGGCTTCTTCCGATCTTCTTCGGGCGAAGAAATCGACCTGATCCTGGACAAGACGCGTCGGCGCCTCGCCTTTGAATTCAATGCCTCCCTTTCCCCCATCTTTCCCGGGGGTTTCCCGGGACCCTGGAAGCGCTGCAACCGGAAAAGACCTGGGTCGTCTGCCCCATGACCGATCCCGGCTACAACCTGCGCCCGGGCGTCCGGGTAGCCGGCATCGAGGAATGCCTGAAAGATCTAGAAAGCTTTTCGTAGTCATCCCGGACCCAATCCGGGAAGACCTTGGCAAGGGGATCCGCGAGTGAATATTCAGAACCATAAGGGCCGAGCCAAAGCTTATCAGGTGAAACAGGTGTTGCTGGCCATTGAGAGATTGGAGGTGGATCATGACTCTAAAAGATAACCGGTACACTTATCGAGTTACCTGGTCGGACGACGACAATGAATATGTGGGCCTTTGCACTGAATTTCCAAGCTTGAGTTGGCTGGCCAAAGACCCTCAGGCAGCTCTGAGAGGAATCCGCAAGCTGGTTCAGGAAGTTATAGAGGATATGAGAAAGGAAGGCGAAGCTGTCCCGGAGCCGATCGCCCTGAAACACTTTAGCGGGAAGTTCATGGTGCGTGTCCCTCCCCAGGTTCACAAGAAACTGGCGATCGAAGCCGCCGAATCCGGAGTCAGCCTGAATCGACTTGCCAGCGCGAAATTAAGCGGGTAGATCATGTAGCACAGCCGCCCCGGCTGTGCATTCGGATCCAGCATATCCCCCCTCCCTCGATTCCGCCCTTCGGCGGGACAGGCTCCGGGGGGTGGTGGCGTGAGCCCTTCGGCAATGAGCCTGTGCCTTGAGCCTGGCGAAAGGCTCAGTGCTGAACTGCCCAGCCGAACGTCAGGGGGTGTGTGAATCCAGTTTCTCCAACCCGTTACGCTACCTTCAACCCCTGTTAAAATATCCCCCAACTTAGCGCGCCCCATATTTTTTTAGGATATTTTTTAGCTCTTTTCCGAGTCTGTTTTAACATCTCATTATAACGATTCTAAACCGGGGGGGGCCAACCATAAAGGGGGTAGTTCATTTCATTCAATAAGACCATTTCTGGATAGATCGCAACTAGGGGAAGAAAGGTACATGCCCCGAATAGACTCGGCGCTGGATTGGACCCAAGGACAAGAAGCCAAAATGGCCTTAGTCGCCAGAAGGCCTTAGCGGATGGAATTCAGCGAATTTGAGAATCGACGGATTGAAATCATGTTGAAACGCCTGGTTACCGGAACGAAAGCCTTTCTTATTATCCTGCTGCTATTCTCTTCCGCCTGTTCCTCCGAAGATGACGTGGTAAAGATCCAGGCCTTGATCAAAAAAGGGAGCGCCCTGGCTGAAAAACATGACCTCCAGGGACTCCTGGCCCTGACCTCCGGGGATTTTGTTGCCTTCCCGGGAAGCCGCGACCGTCAGGAGACGAAGGGAATACTTTCGATGGCTTTCCGGCATTACGGCCCGCTCCGGGTGCTGTATCCCCGGCCGGGCATCGACCTGGATCCTGCGAAACAATCCGCCTTGGGCACCGTTTATTTCATGATCGTCAAAAAGGAACTATCCTATCCCGGTCTCGAAGCACTCTATTCGGACCCGACGGCCTGGCTGGCCAAAGTCGGCGAAAATGCGGACCTGTATCGTTTGAAGCTGGAATTTAAAAAAACCAACGGGGAATGGTCCGTCACCAGCGCCCGGCTGGACTCCTTCCGGGGGCCCGGATTCGAACCCGGATAAGATGAACAATCCCGGCTTAAGTTAACTGCATTATATGTAAAGCGAGCCGTTGTTCACTCCATTCAATAACTCTATTTGTGCCCTCCCCCCGGCCCTCTCCGACTCACCTATGGAATGGGTTGTGCCGGACTAAAAATAGAACGTAAATTGGCCGTGGGCCGACCCCGAACCGTATCCAATAGAGCCGTCGTCGTTACCTATAGCGCTCTTCCTTCCAGGGGTTGGCAGAATTACTGTAACCATTACGCTCCCAATATCCCGGCTCATCTTTAGCTGAAAATTTAATTCCTTCCAGCCATTTGGCGCTTTTGTAAAAGTAACGGTCGGGCACCAGGGCCCGTACCGGGCCGCCGTGCTCCTTCGGAAGCTTCTGGCCAAAGAAACTATGGGCGAGGATAACATTTTCCTTGCGGGCCTCCGTTATGGGGATGTTGGCGGTATAACCGGCAGCGGCCTCAAAAATAACAAAATTTGCCTCTTTTCGCAGTCTAGCCAGACGCATTAGGGTGTTCAGGCGGACCCCCATCCAACGGGAATCCAATAGAGTCCAGCCCGTAACGCAATGCACGTCACAGGTTAATCTGTTTAGGCGGCCTTTTGGGAATGGAGCACTTCCCAGCCAAGGCAGGCGAGTTTAATGTAGTAGGGTATCGGTTTGTGCCCTCCGTGATAGTAGAGGATCGTTCGGCGGGAAATGCCCAGTGCCTTGGCCGCGGCGCTTAAAGATAGTCCATTCCGCTCCAGCCACGCATTGAACTCGGTCACCGGGTATGCGGCGCCGGTTTGCTCTTTGCCCAAACGATACAAAGAATCCGCATCGATACCGATCTCACCATCGGCCCACTCCACACCATGTCCCCATTCCTCCACGGCCACCCCGGCAAAAAAGCTTGATTTTTTCAGCCGTTCATATCCGGGGGAATGGAGATAGTCGGACAGGTCGACCTTGGTCTGTTTACCGCTGCGCCAGACAATGGTCAGAAGGGCCGGCGCTTCAGCCGTAACAGAATCTATAAATTGTTGATTCATGATCACCTCCGGTTCAATTCATACCAGGCCGTCCACAACCGCTCCCGGTTGGCCTCCGCCCATTGGCGGACCTCGGTCAGGATGGTGGCCGGCGGGCGTCCAATGATGACCTCGAGCGTTTCAATGGATATTGATGCCCTCCCCTCAGGCCACCGCAGATGGAAATGCGGTAGGCCATGCTCCTGACCAAATACCTCAATTTTCCAATTGCGGTTATGATGAATACGGGTCATGAGGGAAGTATAGGGAATAATATTCTCTATGTCAATAATAGGTTCTGTTTCCGGTTTCAGGGAGTCGAAGGTGAAGAGATCAAGTGGGATCAGGCGGCCTTTGGGAAATGGGGAACTTTCCAGCCGAGGCAGGCGAGTTTTATATAGGTGGGAATTGGTTTGTGTCCCCCATGATAGTAGAGAATCGTTCGGCGGGAAATACCCAACGCCTTGGCCGCGCCGTTTAAAGAAGGTCCCTGCCATTCAAAGCATATTCCCGGAATGAATGAAATATGGTAAGAAGGTAAAGGCTTGGGCAGCCTTGGCTATAGGGTGGATCCAAGGACAAAGAGATCAAAATGACCATGGACGCCAAAAGGCCGTAGCGGATGGAATTCAGTGAATTTGAGAATCGGCGGATTGAAATCATGTTGAAATGCCTGATTACCGGAACGAAAGCCCTTCTTATTATCCTGCTGCTATTCTCTTCCGCCTGTTCCCGCGAAGATGACGTGGTAAAGATCCAGGCCTTGATCAAAAAAGGGGCGAGCCCTGGCCGAAAAACATGACCTCCAGGGACTCCTGGCCCTGACCTCCGGGGATTTTGTGGCCTTCCCGGGACCCCACGACCGCCAGGAGACGAAGGGAATACTTTCGATGGCTTTCCGGCATTACGGCCCGCTCCGGGTGCTGTATCCCCGGCCGGGCATCGACCTGGACCCTGCGAAACAATCCGCCTTGGGCACCGTTTATTTCATGATCGTCAAAAAAGAACTATCCTATCCCGGCCTCGAAGCACTCTATTCGGACCCGACGGCCTGGCTGGCCAAGGTCGGCGAAAATGCGGACCTGTATCGTTTGAAGCTGGAATTTAAAAAAACCAACGGGGAATGGTTCGTCACCAGCGCCCGGCTGGACTCCTTCCGGGGGCCCGGATTCGAATCCGGATAGGGTTGGTCTGGTCCGATCCCAATCTCTGAGCACAGACTGTCGGCGAACTATTCAAGGCAATAATCAGAGGAAAGGCTTTCGTCCTTCTCACGCTGCTCACTTTCCCATGCCTTTCGCGGAGATCTGAGCAATACTATGCTCCGCCTCAACCAGCACTCGCCATAGATTTTCGCTCTCGCCCTCGCCGATCTTGATGAGATAATAGCAGATACTAAGGCTGGTGCGCGCCTTGAAGATCTCGACCTGCGAGAGAAAATCATTGTCCACTTCGCTAATATGGTACAAATAAGTATCAAGAAAGGGTTTTTCAGAGACTTTCTCCAGAATCTGCTTGTTGGCATAAAATTGGTTTTTGAACTGGGTTAAAAAGGTCCCGACATCGAAAGAAGGGGGCATCACATTGGAACTTTCAAAGTCGATGGCAGCGACGAAAGACGAGGATGGGTCATCACTATTGTCTTGGCCTATAAAAATATTTTTGGGATGGAAATCCCCATGTCCCTGGACCATTCTGTCGGGATGGTCATGGTATAGAGCGGATTCAGTCTCGATCACGGTGTCCATGATCTCCTGGGCGCGACGGGCGTGGGGATGCTTAACTTCATAAAATGCGGAGAGGTAGAACTCCAGCCGCTTAGTCTCGCTGGTGAGAAACTCATCGGGAGGGGTGATTTGCAGCTTGTGGTTATGGAGTCGCGCCAGCCATTCCGCGGCCATTCTGAGGAAATGAGCGGCTTCCTGAGGCGAAGCTTCAATCATTTTGTCAAATAAGGTCTTACCCTGGATTCCCTGCTCAATGAGTGTAAGGTTGTGCCGGTCATGACCAAGCGGTTTCGGCACCCTGTATTTCCCTTTCTCGAAGCCGTGACGGGCGATTTCTTCCATGACTCGAATCGTTCGGACAGCTTCGTCCCAGGCCTGGACGTTGGGGTGAGCCTTCACTACAAATTTCTCAGGGACTGCTCCATGGGTTTTCGTGCCGATTGTGATTTCCGTTACCTGGGTAGCGGAAGTGCCCGTCCGGGGAATTTCCTTAAAAAAGGCTCGGCAACGGCCGGCCCTGATTTCGTCAGCCAATTCAAAGATATTCGAGACGGGATGGTCAAAAATCGTAGGATAAAGGCCCGCATAACTGAGCGCGTGGGTGTCGGTCCCCGCTATGGCGGTGAATTTATATCGGTGCCAATCCTGTAATCCCCGGTGGCTTTCAACCACAGTATGGTTCGAGTTGAATATCTCGATCCCATCGATGAGCGGATGGGAAAGGTCTTCTCGGGAAGGTATATTTTCATGGCGATAGGGGTGCGCCCAGATAATGGCTGCTTTGGGAAATCGTTTGCGAATGAATTCCAAAGAAGTCCCCTTTTCGATGGACTCATCGGCTCCGTAAACCAGGACATCACCAATTTCCGGAGTCTCCACCTCCTGACCGGGCAGGATCAGATAATAGGCAGGCACCTTGAGCAAACGCCTGAGCTCCCGGATCTCCTCCGGGGGCCAGAGGTACTGGTGATCGGTCAGCACGGTGCCTTCCAAGCCCTTCTCGAAATTATTTTGAACGAGATCGACCGCTGCCACGTGGCTGCAGTGGGAATGCTCTGCTGTATGACAATGCATTTCAAGAATCATGTTCAGATCCTGTTTCGCACCTGGCTACAAAATTAGAAAGACCGCAAAGATGGGATGCCTCTGTCTATTTTAATCTTCTTCGGAGCCCTTACGCTTTCATTCTCCAACAATTCATTACAAATACCGTATTTTGAAGCCGGTTTTTCTCAAGCCGTTAAAGGGAGGCTGTGGTTGGAGGAAGCTTTAAGCTAACCCGGATAAGATGAACGGCTATTGTGATAGCCCTATTTGGGAAGGTTGGGCGTGTAGCTTTTTAATTCCTGAAAATATTTTCGAAAATCGAAGTATCCACACAGACCCGCATCAAACGGCCCCCCGCATTTCTTCGATATACTGATCGGTCGTCTGATTTCCCCGATATTTTCCGCACCATTTCTTTTTAAGACGTTCCAGGGGATCGGCCACCAGAACGAATTGATCCCTCTGGCGCACCAGGTCGACCTTGGTTCCAGGAATGATTTTTAGGGATTTACGAACCTGGGGCGGAATGGTGATTTGGTATTTTGCGGTTACCCTGGTCATATGCTTTCTTCTCCTGGGGTATACTGTTTATATATGTTAAGTATACTCATTTATTGCTACGCCATCAATTTAAATTCGGACCCGGTTCCGTAGCAGATTATTTATATCCCGTCGGTTCCAATCCGCTCAATAACTCTATTTGTGTCTCCCCCCCGCCCTTTCCGACTCACCTACGGAATGGGTTATGCCGGGCTATAAATGATAGCGCTCTTCCTTCCAGGGGTCGGCGGAATTGCTGTAACCATTACGCTCCCAATATCCCGGCTCATCTTTAGCTGTAAATGTAATTCCTTCCAGCCACTTGGCGCTCTTGTAAAAGTAGCGGTCGGGCACCAGGGCCCGTACCGGGCCGCCGTGCTCCTTCGGAAGCTTCTGGCCAAAGAAACTATGGGCGAGGATAACATTTTCCTTGCGGGCCTCCGTTATGGGGATGTTGGCGGTATAACCGGCGGCGGCCTCAAAGATAACAAAATTGGCCTCTTTGCGCGGTTTAGCCAGACGCATGACGGTGCTCAGGCGGACCCCGGTCCAACGGGAATCCAATAGCGTCCAGCCCGTAACGCAATGAACGTCACAGGTCAATTGCACCTGCTCCAATGCCAGCAGCTCCTTGTAGGAAAGAACGAGTGGTTTTTCAACCTCGCCTTTGATGCGGAGTGTAAAGTTGTCTTCTGTGGCAGTCCCAGGTTGACCGCCCATATCCATAATCTTTTTTATCGCTTCCTGACCGGGGGGTATACGCGGCTTGCCGTCAGGTCGGATTTGGGTCGCCAGCGCCTGTTGTTCAAGATCAAGAAGTTTCATAAAAGTCCCCGGCAGGCCGATACTGACCATCGTGCCGCCTGCTGTTGCCAGGAAGGTACGTCGGGAGATATGGATGTCTTTTGGCATGGCTCTCATTCCTTTTATTTGTATTCAACAACAAATCATGCCGGCCAGGCTTTTCAAGATTAGGGAAAATTCCGGCACCCTATCCGTCTACCCCCTGCCCCCCTACCCAATGAACCTGGGGGAATGATTTCCTGGCCGAATAATAGAAGCGTCGGTCCCCGGTCCAGAGAAGACAGTTATGCAAGAGGGCCAGAGCCAGGTAGTGGGCGTCATAGGTCGCCGGCTGACCGAGTTGCAGGGACAGTTCCAGTGCCCGGCTGTGAAGGCCGCCCTCCTCCTGGATTTCAATTCCAAAGGCCATGATCACTTCCAAGGCTTCCTGTGCTTGAGGCAAATCCATTTCCTTACGAATGACCCGTTTGTACAGGGCGTTGGTAGCCTCGGTTAACAGCAGGCAGGGGGCCAGCAGACCGGTATCTTCCTTACCCCAGAGTTCAGCCAAGCCGAGGGCCTGTTCGGAATAGCTTTCCGGAACGGCCCACATGACGGCGAGGCTGGCATCGATAACTACGTACCTTTCCATGAAGCTTCCCTACCTTCGGGCCTGGCGGATCAAATCGGCCGAATTGACCCGGAAAACCTTTCCACCGAAGGTCTTCCGCTGAAAGTTCCGGGCTCGTTTCACGGCCTGGCTCAATCGGGACTCCAGGTCAGGGGCATTATCCCCCGTAGAAAGCTGAGCCTGAACGGCCTGAAGACAGAACTGAGAGAGGGTGAGGTTCCGTTCGGCGGCCATCAACTTGATCCGCCGGCGGGTGACCTGATCTGGAAGATAGATGTTCAAGCGT
This sequence comes from uncultured delta proteobacterium, assembly GCA_963746605.1. Classification (GTDB taxonomy): domain Bacteria; phylum Desulfobacterota; class RBG-13-43-22; order RBG-13-43-22; family RBG-13-43-22; genus CAVQSS01. The sequence continues at coordinate 26,672 of CAVVCH010000060.1, read as the reverse complement.
ATCGGGGAAATTTCCTTTCGCATGGTTCACCTCCTGGTAATTGATAATAGCACTAAACCACTTTAGTGTCAATATTGGGAAATTTGCCCAAGTTTTGAAAAATCGCTGAGACGCCGATTTTTTAAAAGAACTCACGCCTCCGGCGGGGTCTTATTCGCGGAGCGGGAGATTTTTTTTGATTGACGGCCTCTCAGCGGTAATCGAAAATAAGATATTCTCTGCAGAGGATGAAAGGCTTAACGGATGGAATTCAGTGAATTCGAGAAACGGCGCATTGAAAAATTAGTCGACGCCTTCCTGGAGAAACGCCGGCCGCCGCCGGACCTGCGTCAAAAACTGGACCTGGGCTTCCGTCTCGAGGGGCAGAGCCTGCTGCTTTTTGAGATACGCCCGGTCTGGAAGGATCCGAGCCGATCTATGGAATGCCCGACGGCCAAAGCCACCTTTGTTCAGGCCCGGAAAGTCTGGCGGGTTTTCTGGCAGCGGGCCGATGGTAAATGGCATGGCTACCAGCCCTGTCCGGAGGTCAAAACCGTAGAGGAATTCCTGGCCCTGGTAGACCGGGATGAAAAGGGCTGCTTTCGGGGTTAGGATCTGTAAACAAATAACCTTGACAAAGCGGCCCTACAACCGTTCGCCCTGAGCTTGTCGAAGAGGTAAACGATACATCCATGCTTCGACAGGCTCAGCATGAACGGAGATATCAGCGGCAATGTACAGCTTATTTCTTGACGGGTTCTTAGTCCTGATATAGTCCCATAAACCCAGCCTCCAGGTTGGAAGGGATACTGAATGTGTGTTCCGGCAAGCGTGCCCGCAGCACGATCCGGCACTCGTCAACCCAGCAAGAGAGTGAAACGCGGAGTATCGGGGTATTTATAATATTTGCCGGCAAAGGGAGCCCCGGGTAACGGATTCGACCATGGAGTATTCATACGTCCTAAAACAAACCGGAGAAATAGGTGAAAAACGCTCTCCTGTCCCATAAGTTAAAACCCTCCTCGCCATGGTGGATAGCTTCCGGAATTGGTCTGCTGCTGGTTTTGGCGATAGGACCCGGGATCCGTCCAGCTTACGGGCAAGCGGAACATGGGAACCGTGTCTGGTTGCCGATGGTGCTTTCCATCTGGACCACGTCCAATCCGATTCATCAGGGTATCGCTACGTATTACCAGGCCACCGGAGAGGGCGCCTGTATGTTTGATCCGTCTCCGGATGACCTGATGGTTGCCGCCATGAACGCCGAGGAATATGACCACGCGGCGGTCTGCGGAGCTTATGTGGCTGTCAACGGCCCCCAGGGCGCCGTCACCGTCCGCATCGTCGACCTGTGTCCGGAGTGTCAAGCCGGGCACCTCGACCTGAGCCGGGAGGCCTTCAGCCGGATCGGCGATCTGACGGAGGGCGTAGTAGCGATTACCTGGCAGGTGGTCAGCCCGGCGCTGTCCGGCCCCATCGCCTATCACTTCAAAGACGGCAGCAATCCCTGGTGGACGGCCGTGCAGATACGCAACCATCGCAACCCGGTTGCCAAGCTGGAATACCGTCTGGGTGACGGTCCGTGGGCGGTTGTTCCGCGGACGGACTACAACTACTTCGTCCAGACCAACCCCGGCATGGGAACAGGCCCCTATAGTTTTCGAGTCACGGACAGTTACGGGAACAGGCTCATCGACAGCGGCATCCCTCACCTCGAGAACGTCACCATACAAGGCGCCGGCCAGTTCCCGCCGGGACCTGTGATAGGCCGATGAATGACCGGTCCGTGATAATCGGCGACTTCCGCATCTGACCGAGTTGCCCTGCCCCTGGGGCTGAGTTATCATCACTCCAGGACAATAAGGCGGCCGGTGAATGACCGCGGCACGATGATCGGCAACATGCTTCAGACAGCTTCGGAGCTGGAGCGAATTCAAGGGCAAGAAACCAAAATGTCTTAGTCGCCAAAATGGCCTTAGCGGATGCGATTCATTGAATTTGAGAATCGGCGGATTGAGATCAGGCAGAGCTGCCTGAGTACCGGATCGAAAGCCCTTCTTATTATCCTGGTGCTATTCTCTTTCGCCTGTTCGCGGGGAGATGATGTCGTAGCGATCCAGGCCTTGATAAAAAAGGGGGGAGCCCTGGCGGAGAAGCATGATGTCCAGGGTCTCCTGGCCTTGACCTCCGGAGATTTTGTGGCCTTTCCGGGAGGTCACGACCGCCAGGAAGTGAAGGGAATACTCTGGATGGCTTTCCGGCATTACGGCCCGCTCCGGGTGCTGTATCCCCGGCTGGGCATCGACCTGGGCCCGGCCCAACAATCCGCCTTGGGCACGGTTTATTTCATGATCGTCAAAAAAGACCTCTCTTACCCCAGCCTCGAAGCACTCTATTCGGACCCGACGGCCTGGCTAGCCCGAGTAGGCGAAAATGCGGACCTGTATCGTTTGAAGCTGGAATTTAAGAAAGTCAACGGGGGATGGATCGTCGCCAGCGCTCGGCTGGACCCCTTCCGGGGGCTTGGATTTGAACCCGGATAGGATGAGCGATTATTTTGATAGTCTTACTTGGCAAGATCGGGTTTGGATCCAATGCCGTGAACTAATTCCGTTGCCAATGACGCCATCCCGCTTACTTATTGCTGAGCTTTAGAAAAGTGGCAACATGCTGTATTTTGGCTTCTAACGTGACGCCCCAACTCTATTAACTCAAGCCCGGGACGCCCCTATGATCGGCCGGAGATTTTGCCGGGTATTGACAGCCGGTGAGGCGGCTGGTAGATTTAGAACAACAGGGAAAACCACAAAGGTTGATACTCACCCCACTCGAAAGGAGAAAACCATGCCCGAATTTGCTAATCCTTTTGCGGTCCTGAAAAACGGACGAAAGCTCACCCGGGAAGAACTGGTCCGAGCCGTCCGGTTTATGATTGCCGCCGAATACGAAGCCATCCAGCTTTATCAACAAACGGCGGAAAGCACGGATAATCCCTTGGCCCGGGACGTTCTCCTCGACATCGCCAACGAGGAAAAAGAGCACGCCGGAGAATTTCTTCGCCTGTTGAGGGAATTGGAACCGGAAGAAGAAAAATTTTATCAAATCGGCTATGAAGAGGTTGAAGAGATCATCGAAAAACTCGAAAAACGCACCTCCCGGTCCCGCCGGCGCTAAGCGGCAAACTTTACTTTCTCTTATGATCGCTCCCTCCAGGGGCCACAGTCAATGGATTTCGTCCCTCCGCTGACCAGGGCCCTTTTGCCGGAAAACATTTCGTTCGAGGAATTCTTTTCCCTGGTTGATAAGGATGAGAACAACTGTTTCTGGGGTTAGGCATGCGGGGAAATAAACCCCGGCAGTCAGGACCACCGGAAATAGGCAGGTAGACCAATGAGAAGACGCGATTTTATCCTGGGTTCTTTGGCCGGGCTGCTGGTTTTGGGTTTTGACCGGCGAAATTCGGTTGCGGTCTGATCCCCTTTCCCAGGCTGACCCGGAAGCCATGAACGGGCTGCGCCCCTGGGACGCTCATGCCCATCCCCACAGCTTTTTCAGCGACCGTCCGGATGCCACCACCCCGACCCTGGCCATGATGAAGGAATTGGGCCTGGCAGTCTGTGTGTTCGCCGCGGTGGGAGACCGGATCTATAACCTGAGAGGGAGGCGCCAAGGGAGGTAAGCCCAAATTCGATACGGCCGGCCAACTCGACCGTGTCAAAAGATGGGCGCGAGACGGCGAAATCACGCTGGTCAAGAATGTTGCCGATTTGGATCTCCTTAAGAGCGGCCAACTCGGAGCGATTGTCGGCATCGAAGGCGGCGACGCCTTGGAGGGAAAACAGGAGAACCTGGACTATTTCTATGAGGAATATTCGGTCCGAATGATCACGCTGATACATGACCGGACCAACGAGATCGGAGGGCATCAAAGGGCCACGCCGAATGATCCGGGTCTTACGCCCTTCGGTCGGAAGCTGGTGGATCGGATGAATCAACGGGGAATCATAATCGATGTCGCCCATGCCGGCAGTAACACGTTAACGGATATTTCGGCCCTGACAGCTAAACCGGTGGTGGACTCCCATACCAGTCCCTCCCCCCGAGAGGAACCGCTGGGCCGCTTTCGCTCCTGGCCGGAGATGGAACTGGTGGTCAAGACAGGCGGGCTGGTCTGCACCTGGCCCCTGGCCTACAGCGAACGCCGGACTCTGGGCGACTGGGCCAAAGAAATCGTGGCGATGAAAAAACGCCTGGGAATGGCCCATGTGGGATTGGGCACCGATGGCGGTGGGCGATTACCCAAAACGATCGAAGGATACCGGAATATCCGTGACCTGCCCAAATTGGTCCAGGCGATGGCCGAAGAGGGGTTGAGTCGGACCGACATTCAGGCCTACCTCGGCGGAAATTTTGAACGGGTGGTGAGGGCCTGTCTAGGTTGAAGGCCCCTTTCCAAATTGCCGAGAGGAATGGAGCATGACGTCAAAACATCGGCCCGGCCACCATCCAAATCGAGAAGGTTCCGATGGAACCCACCTGTCCTTTGGACAGCCCGCAATTCTTGCCCGGGGAGAATAAGATCCTGATCGTCTAAGCGACGATCAGGAATTCAGGTAACAAATAACCCGGACGCGCTCTAAGGAAGCTTGGCCGCCAGGATGTCGACCTTCTCAATGGTCGGCGGCTGGGCCAGGAGTTCGGAAGCGTTGGCCATCAGGGCGGCCGCCACTCGGCCGGCCAGATGGGCTTGTCGACCGGCTTCGTCCGGAAAGGCATCGAAAATGCCGAAGGTGGCGGGTCCCAGGCGGATCCCGAACCAGGCAATCGTGGCCGGTTCATCCTCGACGATCGGCAGACCGGAGCGTATAAATTCCTCGACGGCCGATTCTTTTCCGGGTTTGGCCTCCAAACGAACCAATAAAGCTACTTTAACCATTTTCCTCCTCCTTTATAAATAGTAATGACGGCCAAGCGCTACAATTCCGGTCAGGTATAAATAAACACATAGTCGTCGCTTCCAACGATAAACTTTTTCCGTCCCCCATGGCGTTGACAATATTCTTCCCAATCTGAAATCCCCTCGGCGGCGCATTCGAATTGGGAAGGCGAAGATTTGCCTCTTTTCTTATCATACCAGGCCGCCAGGGAGGTTTCCGGATTATAGATCTTGGCCAGAAACCAGGAAATTCCCCAGGCCAACTCAAGGCTTACGTTCTCCTTCTCCATTGGAATGGTAATTGTTTCCATAAACAACCTCCTTGTCCCAATAAATAATGAATTGGGAATAGACCCCGAAAAAAGGGAGGCCTCATCTTCGATGGCGCCTAAAACTTTGATGAATTTTCAATGTTGTTCCTTCCGTAACTGATAGAGTAAATACAATGAGATAAGAAATAAATAAGGTGTGTAGGTGATTTTTTACGAAAATAAATGGTATTTTCTTAGGTGAAGGACCCTATCTGGACAAGAGTTGCCCTGGCGCCGGCACCGTCCACCCGAACGGGGCCGGTCATTTATTTATAAAGGAGTTTTTCCGCACCTGTTACTGGTCAATTCCTCCGTCTCTTACCGGTATCAAGGACAGGGCAGGCCGGCGGCCACCCATTTGGAAAAGCCGGCCACGAATTCCTCGTGGGAAACCGGCGGTTTCGTCCGATCCGGTCCTGGGTCCCAACCCCAGAGTACCAACCGGTCCTTGGAAATATGCTCCATCAACTGCCCGGGCGTTCTTCCCCCATTCTTGGAGGGATCCTTTACATTGCTGCACAATTCTCCGGCGGACAGATTAATGAAAACCATCGAAGGTTGATTCGGATCATGATGGCTTCTCCTTTTTCAATTCCTCGGAGCGTATGGGTAATCGTCTGATCCGTATCCCGGTGGCCGCATAGATGGCGTTGGTAACGGCCGGGGCGATAGGGGGTACCCCCGGCTCGCCGATGCCGCTCGGACTTTCCTGGCTGGGGACGATATGAACTTCTATGACCGGCATTTCATCCATGGCCAGGATCGGATAATCACTGAAGTTGCTCTGCTCCACCCGGCCGTTTTTGAAGGTGATGGCCCCGTGCAGGGCAGCGGAAAGACCGTAGACAATACCGCCTTCCATCTGGGCCTCGACGGTATTGGGGTTGACCACCCGGCCGCAGTCAACGGCACAGACCACCTTATGCACCCGAACCGCCCCGGCCGGGGTTACGGAGACTTCGGCCACCTGGGCGACGAAGGTGCCGAAGGACTTGTGAACGGCGATCCCCCGGGCCCGTCCGGGGGCCGGCGATGTCCCCCAGTTTGCTTTTTGAGCGGCCAGTTCCAGCACACCCAGGTGGCGCGGATGCCGGTTCAGGAGGCGGCGACGCAATTCATAAGGGTCCGTTCCGCTGGCGGAGGCGACCTCGTCCATAAAACTCTCGACGACAAAAGCCGTGTGCGAATGGCCGACCGAGCGCCACCATTGGACCGGGACATTGAGCACCGGACTGTGGAGACCGACGAGGAAGTTGGGGATCTCGTAGGGAATATCTTCGGCCCCTTCCACAGAGGTGACATCGATCCCTTCTCTGAATAAAGCTTTTTCAAAAGGGGTGCCTTTTAAGATAGACTGTCCGACGATCGTGTGTTGCCAGGCGATCAGGTTACCCTGGGGATCGAGGCCGGCGGCAATCCGGTCCGACCACATGGGGCGATAATACCCTCCCTTAATATCGTCTTCCCGGGTCCAGACCACTTTGACCGGTTTTTTTACCGCCTTGGCGACCTGCACGGCCTCCACCACAAAATCCGATTGGGGATTGGCCCGCCTGCCGAACCCGCCGCCCAAAAGGGTGGTATGAATGGTAACCGCCTCCGGCTTGAGTCCGGCCACCCGGGCGGCGGCGTTCCGATCGACGGTCTGAAACTGGGTGCCGGTCCAAATTTCCATGCTCCGGGGACGTAAATCAACCAGGCAGTTCAAAGGCTCCATAGTGGCATGGGCCAGATAGGGAACTTCATATTCGGCCTCTATCTTCTTCGCAGCCCCGGCCAGGGTCTTTTCCGGGTCTCCTTCCTTTCGGGCCTTCGCGCCCGGGGTTTGAGCCAAGGCGGCGTATTGTTTTCGCATTCCCTCGGTCGATAGTCCGGCGTGGGGTCCCTCATCCCAGGAGATCACCAGGGCCTCCCTCCCGAGCCTGGCCGACCAGAAATCAGCAGCCACAACGGCCACCCCGGCCTCGATTTTCACCACCGCTTTAACCCCAGGAAGCGCCTTGGCCTTTTCGCTGTTGACACGCTGCACCTTTCCGCCAAAAACCGGGGGACGGGCGATCACCGCGGTAAGCATGCCCGGGACCTTAACATCAAGTCCGAAGACCGCCGACCCGTCTGTTTTGGCCGGGGTATCCAGACGCTTGGTAGACTTGCCGATGATTTTGAACTCCGACGGATCCTTGAGCCGGACGTCTTTCGGCACCGGCAGGGTAGCCGCCTTTTGGACCAATTGCCCGTAAGAAAGTTTTTTCCCCCGGGGATGAATCACCATTCCCTTCTCGGCCCGGCAGCCTTTCCTTTCCACCTTCCAGAGCTCGGCGGCGGCGGCTATCAACATTTCCCGGGCGGCCGCGCCGACCCGGCGCATCCGTTCCCATTCACTGATCACACTGCTGCTGCCCCCGGTCATCTGAATCCCGAAAGCGGTATGATTGTAAACGGCAGCCACGGGCGCCGCCTCCACGCGCACCTTGGACCAGTCACATTCCAGCTCCTCGGCCACGAGCATGGGCAGGGACGTGTAGACCCCCTGTCCCATCTCGGATTTGTTGACCAGGATGGTGACCCCATTGTCCCGACCGATACGAATGAAGGCGTTGAGCGCGATGGGACCTTTGGATTCCGCCTGGGCCTGTCCTTTTGATCCTTGTAGAGGGATATAACAACCGAGGACCAGCCCTCCTCCAAGCAAGGCTCCGGTCTTTAAAAAGTCACGGCGTTGGAGATTGACTATTTCGTTCATTTCGGCCCTCCTTGGGCCATCATCCCGGAGGCGCGGTGGACGGCCCGGCGGATACGCTGATAGGTTCCGCAGCGACAGAGGTTTCCCGACATGGCATCATCGATGTCGGCATCACTCGGTTTCGGATTCCTGGCCAGAAGGGCGGCTGCCGACATGATCTGTCCCGAATGGCAGTAGCCGCATTGGGGCACATCGTCCTCAATCCAGGCCTGCTGCAGCGGATGACGGCCGCGGGCGGAAAGACCCTCGATGGTGACGATCTCCTTACCCAGGACGGCTGAGACGGGTGTGACGCAGGATCGGACCGCCTCTCCGTCGACATGGACGGTGCAGGCCCCGCAGACGGATATACCGCAGCCAAACTTCGTACCGGTCAGGCCGAGGCTTTCCCGGATCACCCACAAAAGCGGGGTGTCCGGGTCGACCTCGACCTGATAACGCTTGCCGTTTACTTTGAGTGAAATCATCGGCCCCTCCCTCTATTGGTCACCGGATCTTCTGCTGTTTTCTTCCTCAGCCCGATACTCAGACCCATCTCCACCATTTTTAAATGGTATCGAGGGAGGTGGAAGGAGAAAATAGAGCGAACGCTGTATTTTACAAGAAAAAGGGAGGTATTTTGAAGCAAAGCGGTGGTGGACGAGCTTGGTGAGACCCAGGGTCCGGAAATTATTAACAGTCTCATAAAGGAATCCTGTCAATATTACTTTAGAGACCGTTAATAATTTAAGAACAAGAAAATTGTTCGCTCCAATTATAAGACCATTAGTTCACCATCTTTAGGCTTCCCCATACGAACGACAACCCGGTGCTTGACCAGGCCCCGTTCCAGCGGGATCAGACTATCCTTTAGGCGCTGGCCATCTATCTCCGCCCATAGTATCCCCTGCTCACAGCCCTCCGGATTCTCGACCTGGATCTCATAGATCGCTTCACCATGGCGATAGCGCAAATGGAAACCCTCCCAATTCTCGGGGATGACCGGGTTCAACTGCAAATGATCCCCGCGCACCTTCAAACCCAGGACCTCTTCTATCCAGGCCCGGTACATCCAGGCTGCCGAACCCGTATACCAGGACCAGCCACCCTGACCGACCCGTCCCGGCAATCGGTAAATATCCGCCGCCACCACGTAGGGTTCAAGCCCGTAGCGCCAAAGGGTTTCCGGATCACGGGCCCGCTCGATCGGATTAATCAGGCGCAACAGTTTTACCGCCCGGCTGCCATCTCCTCGACGTGCCAGGGCCATGGCGAACCATAAAGCGGCCTGGGTGTACTGGCCCCCGTTCTCCCGAACCCCCGGCGGATAGGCCTGGATGTAACCGGGCGAGGGCTCCGACTTGTCAAAAGGTGGGTCGAATAGCAGGACCAGGCCTTCCTCTTCCCTAACCAGATGTTTCCACCCGGATTCCAAAGCCCGGTCCGCGCGATCGGGGTCGGCGGCGCCGCACAGCCAGGCCCAGGATTGAGGCAGGGAATCGATTCTCGCCTCCTGACTGGCCGAAGACCCGAGGTGTGTGCCGTTATCGAAGATCGCCCGAAGATACCATTCCCCATCCCAGGCTACCCGTTCCACCTGCCGGACCAGGGACTTCCTCTCCTGCTGATAGGTCCGGCTCAATTCGGCCTGATTCATCAACCCGGACAACTCAACCATACCCTGCAGCACCTCCACCAGGAACCAAGCCAGCCAAACACTCTCCCCCTTGCCCCCGGCGCCTACCCGATTCATCCCGTCGTTCCAATCCCCGGAGCCCATGAGGGGCAGCCCGTGGGGTCCAAAGTTCAGGCGGCATTGGACGGCACGTCGGCAGTGCTCAAACAAGGTGGCACTTTCTAAGGCGATTTCCGGTGTGCCGAAGCTCTCGGGTTGGCCGCCTTTCAGCAGCGGCCCCTCGAGGAAGGGGACCTCCTGGTGCAGGATGCCCATATCCCCGCTGATCCGGAGGTAGTGCGCGACCACGTAGGGCAGCCACAGGGGGTCATCGGAGATCCGCGACCGGGTACCCGAACCACTCGGTGGATGCCACCAATGCTGGACATCTCCTTCTTTGAACTGACGGCTCGCCGCGAGCAGGATGTGCCGGCGCGCCAACTGGGGGGCGGCATAGATCAGAGCCATAACGTCCTGCAGTTGGTCGCGAAAGCCGAAAGCCCCCCCGGACTGGTAAAAGGCGGACCGTCCCCAGATGCGACAACTGAGGCTTTGGTACAGGAGCCAGCGGTTGATCAGGAAGTCGGCAGCGCGTTCGGGGGTGTGTACTTCGATCGTCCCCAACAGATCATCCCACCAGGCTTTTGTCCGGCTAAAGGCGGCCTCCAGCGCCACGCCCTCCCGGTAGGTTAAAACCAGTTTTTGGGCCTCCTCCAGGGACTCGGCCTGGCCGAGCAGGCAGGTAATCTCCGTTGTCCCGCCGGGAGATAGTTCCAAGGCGACCCGCAACCCGGCACAGGGGTCAAGCCCCGCCCCCGTCCGAAGGGAGAGACGGGTCCGTTCCATCGCTGCCGGGTTTCCCAGCGATCGGTTGCGCCCGATGAAGGAGGTGCGGTCGCCGCTATACGAGTCCGCCGGCGGGTTGATGGCGGCGAAGGCCACGCGATCCCCGTACTCGGGGTGATAGCGATTCCGGGCGATCAAGCCCTGGATCTCGTCATCCCAGGCAGTCACGACCTGCGTCTGGGTGAATTCGCGGTCCTCCCCCAGCGTCCACTCCAGGTAATACGTAACCGACAACCGGCGTCGTCTGGAGGAATCGTTCCGCAATCGCAGCCGTTGCAGTTTGACCGGGTCTCCACCGTTCTCATCCACTGGAACAAAGACCGTCAGCTCCTGTTCGATCCCCTGGCTGTTGTGCTCGAAGACCGTGTACCCCGCCCCATGCCGTACCCGGTAGGCGGTCTCCTCGCGGATCGGTGAAGCGGTCGGCGACCAGGTGACACCCGTCTCTTCGTCCCGAAGGTAGATGGCCTCGGCCGGGGGATCCGTCACTGGATCGTTCGACCAGGGCGTCAGGCGATTGCGCTGGCTGTTGCCAAACCAGGTAAAGCCGGACCCCGTCTCGCTGACCAGAGTCCCGAAGCTCGGGTTGGCGATGACGTTGACCCAGGGCGCCGGGGTATGCGTATCGGGACCGAGATAGATGGCATATTCCCGACCATCCGGGGTAAAACCTCCCAGACTGTTGAAGTAGGGCAGCTCCAGGAAGGGCAGCGCGGCCGAAGGCTCCCGGGGGGCGCGTTTCTTGGGTAGGGGTTCGGTCACTTCAGGGACCTCGCCCGGTATACCCAACTGTTGCGGTAATGCCCCCCGGGCCGCCACCAGCACCACACTGGCCGCCGCCTTGAGGAGCGTCAGGTCTTCGGTCGGGATTTGATTCGTGCTGCGCAGGAAGATCCCCCCCGGCTGATCCCTGCCGGTAACCGTTGCATGGGCTTGGATCAAACCCTCGAGGCGTTCCCGTAGCGGCTGTTCATAGCCGCCGGCTTCCTCGTTGAGGATCACCAGGTCGGCCATCAGCCCGTGTCGTCTCCAATAGGTATGGGCCTGAAGCATCTGACGGACCAGGTTGATCTCACGCGCCTCGCCAATGGTCACCAGGGCCATCGGCCAGTCACCCGAGATTCCATAGGGCCATAATCCGGCCTGGCCCTTGCGGTTCTCTTGAAGGCGCTCGGCCGGAGGGCGTAAGAGGGGGTTGGGAAACAACAAGTGGCTGGCCAGTTGTTGAAAGCGGCGGGCTTCATCAGGCTGGAGGCGCATAACCCGCAACTCCAATTGGGCCGCGGCCCAGGCAAAGTCCAGGGCCCGATCGATGGCATGGGATTCGCTGTATTTGCCCATCAATCGCAAGACCTGTTGGCGGGTATCGCCGGCGGCGAGAATCAGGGAAATCTCGATCGCCTCACCCGGCTTCAGCGTCAGGTTCCGGCGCAGGCTGAGTATCGGGTCCAGGACAAAACCCTGGCTGTTGCTAAGCCCCTGGAAGACACCCATCGGATTGGCGAGCGTCCGCCCCCGGCCGATGAATCGGCGTCGGTCGGTCTCGAACTGCAAAGGCTGGTCCTCGACCCGGTTGAGCGTCAGGCGATGCGCTAGATAGAGGGGAGGATCGTCCAGCCCGCGAGGTCGACGGTACGCCAGGAGCGCCTGCCGCTCCGGTACCGCCTCGGTCTGGATAAAGAGTTTGTTGAAGGCCGGATGCTGCCGGTCGGCGTTGTGCGGTGCCATCGAGAGTTCAATATAACTGGTGAGATTGAGGCGGCGGGTGCGAAGGGTCCGGTTGACCAGGGTGACCCGCCGGATCTCAACGTCATCTTCCGGAGAGATGACCACCTCCGTTTTAGTTTGAATTCCGTGATCCGCGCGCTGGAAAACAGCCCGATCCAGCGCGAAGTTGACCGAATAAGCCTCGACCTTCCCGCCCACCGGGCCATAGGTGTTGGACCAGACCCGATCCGAGTCGGTGTCGTGGAGGTAGCAAAAGGTTCCCCAGGGGTCACGGGTTCGATCCGACCTCCAACGGGTAATCTCAATATTGCCCCAGCGGCTGTATCCACCACCGGCGTTCGTGATCATCAAACTATAACGACCGTTGCAGAGGAGTTGGGTTTTGGGCGTGCCGGTATGTGGGGTATCAAACTTGCTCGCCGAGGGCGCGACTTCCCCGACGCTCTTGGCCGAAGTCGCTCCTTCGCGGGTGGAGATCTGGTGGAGGGGAGGCGAGGACGGAACCCGTTCCTGGAGCAGGGCCTCGACGGCCCGCACCCGGGGGTCGCCGTGAAATCGGCGCCGAATCGAATCGCCTTGGAGGAAATTGGCCAGCGCCAGGAATCCCATGCCTTGATGGTGGGCCATGTAGGCCTGGACGACCACCCCCCGTTCGCGCTCACGACCCGGTGACCGACTGAAGTCTATCGCTTCGTAGAAGCCGTAATCCTGAAGCAGCCCCAGGCCTGCCAGCCGTCTAAGATTCCGCACCGTTTCTCGCGGCGCCACGGGCAATGCCAGCAGGGAGGCATAGGGTGCTACCACGACTTGTTCCTCCACGCCCCGTTTCAATCCCAGCTCCGGGACGCCAAAAGCCTTGTATTGGTAGGTCTGGTTAAGGTCCAGATCACTGTAGGCCGACTCCGAGATCCCCCAGGGCACCTGTCGCCGTCGACCGTAGGCTATTTGAATCGCCACCGCTTCCCGGGTCGCTTCGTCCAGGAGGGTGTTTCCCAGGGAGTTTTGAAAAATCAGCGGCATCAGGTATTCGAACATCGTCCCGGTCCAGCTCAGCAGCACCCGGCGCCGCCCGACTGAGCCGTAGGGTCGACTCAGGGAAAACCAGTGCTCCACGGGCACATCCCCCCGGGCAATGGCGACAAAACTCCCCAGCCGCGCCTCACTCGCCAGGAGGTCATAGTAGGAGTTATCTAGGCGGCCTTCGGAAACGTTGAAGCCGATGGAGAACAACCGCCGTTCGGGATCGTATAAGAAGCGCATGGTGATCGCTTCGGACAACCGCCGTACGTCCTGGATGAGCCCTTCGATCAAACCCAGGATTTCACCGGCCATCCATCTCGAGTTGGCGAAAGCCTCCATCAATCGGTCAAGCCATTCAACGAGGGCGCCGACGGCCTGGGGAGCCTGGGCTCGGATCGATTGAAGGATCGGAATGCAGTCGATGCGCCCCTGGGCCAGTTCAAGGAGTGAAGGCGCCTCAGACAGAGCCTGGCGGATGGCGAGCAGGGCCTCCGGGCCCAGCGGAGCGAGTTCCTCCTCCCCTTTTTCAGCGAGGATTTCGATCCAGATGAGATACCGATCCATGATGCTTCGCCAGGCCAGGACCTGCCGTTCCAACTGCCCGGCCCAATAAACCGCTTCGCCTTCCATGGCGGCGGACTCAGGCGTCTCCAAGGACTGGGCCTTGACGCTACTCCCTAACCGCCTCAGCAGGTGGAGCGCGTCGGCGAGACGAGCCGGCGGATCTTCCCAAACCCGCCTCAGAGCTTCGAAGGTTTGGGCCTCCGGACGCGAAAGGCCTTCCGCCGCGCCAACCCGGCTCATTATTTCCCCGGTGTCCCGCAGCCCCTCAAAGGCTTTCCCACCCAGGACAGGTCCCCGAACGAGTTCAGGCAGTCCCTGCTCCAGCGACCAGAGGGCGCCCAGCAGGTTTCCGCTGTCCACGGCGGAGACGTATCGGGGTTCGAGCGGGGCCAAGGTCTGAATATCGTACCAATTCAATAGATGGCCCTCATAGCGCTCCAGCCTATCGATCGTTTTCATGGTCCGGGTCAGCTTTTCGATGACCTCATCCACCGTCAGGTACCCGAAATCGCAGGCGCCCAGCGTGCTGACCATCCAGAGACCGATGTTGGTTGGACTGGTCCGCATGGCCAGATGATTCCGGGGAGAGACCTGGTAGTTGTCGGGAGGAAGCCAGGATGTCTCTTCACTGACCAGATCCGAAAAATAACGCCAGGTTCGTCGCGCCACCTGCCTCAGGAACCGACGATCCTTTTCAGGCAGCAAACCCGACTGTGTCGGTACCGGCGGCCGAAGGTTCAGGAGCCAGCCGATCAGAGGGGATAAAAACCACAAAAAGAGCCAGAGGGCCGCCGGGGCGAGACTCGTGGGCATCCGGTAGAGCAGTGTCCAACCCACTATCCCGCTGAATAAACTCGCCAGGCCCATAGCTAATACGAACCGGGCCCGTAGCTCTCGTTCCTGCCCCGGCCCGGCCTGGCCCGAAGTCCACTGGAGCAAGCCCCGGTGAGAGAGGAGGAGGCGATACCCGACCCGTAGCATGGCGTCCAGAGTCAGCCCGGCCTGGTGCGGAAGCAGGGCCGCATCCACGGCTGCCCGCCGTAGATCGTGGCCCACCTTCGAGAAGGAGAAGCCCTTCCAACCCCGCCGGGTGGTCGCCATGGTGAAGGGCTGCGCCAAGGGCTGGATGAGCAATTGCGTGGCGATCAAGAACGCGGCGATCCATCCGATTTGAGGACCAATCAGCCAGGAGGTGATCAGCAGGCCCAAAATGGTCACGGGCAGCAAACTCCGTCGCAAGTTGTCGAAAATTTTCCACCGGTCGAATCCGGAGAGCGGGTTCGGCCCTCGCCCCCCTCCCGGCAGGGGAACGCGCGGGAAAATCCAATCCGCGATCTGCCAGTCTCCCCGAATCCAGCGATGCTGCCGGCTGAGGTAGCTCCGGTACGTTCGCGGGAACTCGTCATAGAGTTCGATATCGCTGGCCAGCCCCACCCGGACATGTGCCCCCTCGACCAGGTCGTGACTCAGCACCCGGCCGTCGGGAAACCGGCCCGTGAGTACCCGGCCGAAGGCCCGCACATCATAGATCCCCTTGCCATGGTAGGAACCTTCCCCGGTGAGATCCTGATGGACGTCGGAAACGGCCTTGGTGTAGGGGTCGATTCCAACGGCGTCGGCGAAGAGCCGGCTGAAGGGCGAGGCGCTCGTACTGAGAAGGGTTGGGCTCACCCGCGGCTGGATAATGGTATAGCCGGCGACGATTCTCCCTTCAGCATCAAAGCGCGGCCGGTTGAGCGGATGGGCCAGGGTCTCGATCATCCGGCGGGCCGTGTCCGGAGGCAGTTGGGTGTCGCTGTCCAGGGTGATGACGAAACGGACATCGGCCAAGGATTCCGGGTTGCCCACGTATACCAGGCGGCCGGCGCCTTCGGCCGCGTGCCGTCTATCAGGCGGTTGAGTTCTTCCAGCTTGCCGCGCTTGCGCTCCCAACCGATGAATTTCCGTTCGGAATCACTCCAGGTGCGTTCTCGATGGAAAAGGTAAAAGCGCCCTTCCCCATAACGCTGATTGAGGGCCTCCAGTCCTTCGGTCACCGTCCGGAGGAGTTGGGGGTCGTCCTCACACCGCACCTGATCCGCATCGGTGTAATCCGTGAAGAGGCTGAAGAGCAGATTGTTTTCAGGATTGGCCAGGTACCGGATTTCCAACTTCTCTACCTCGTCCCGAATGCTCTCCGCATCCGTCAGCATCATGGGCACCACGACCAGGGTTCGAAAGGCATCGGGAATGCCCGCCGCTTCGAAGTCCATCTTCGGCAGGGTACGGGGGGGAAGCAGCCGCGTGACCAGATAATTCAAAACCTCGACGGCGAGTTGGCTGGCGGGAATCAACAAGAGGAGGGCCATCACCGCCCGGATACCGGGTGTTAGTCCCTTCAGACCAAGCAGCAAGATCAAGGTGACTAGGAAAGCGGTCAGGCAGCCCATTCCCAGAAAGTAGACGACGGCATGACGGCTTTCCACCCATCGTCGAAGGCGGAACCCCAGCCCCTCCCGGCCGCCTAGAACCCGGGCCAGCTTACGCCTTCCTTCACCAACCAGATAGGTTCCGACGTGGGTCCGCTGTTCCTCGTCCGCCGCTTCACGGACCTCGGCCTTCGCCAGGTCGATGGCCCGTTGGGCGACCTGCTCTTCCGCCTGACCGGACCCGCGGGCCAGCTCTTCGATCGTCCGTCGATAGCGATCGCGGGTGTCAAAATCCATCAGGTAATACACCCCGGAGGGATCCCGGCGAAGACACCGCTCCACCCGGCTGAGTTCCTCGAAGATCTGCCTCCAATCCAGCAACCTGAGCTGACGCAGGCTGGTAAAGGCATTTCCGACAGCGATTTGATCCTTCGTCTGCCGGTTTTGTTCGCGCAGGTTGAGTTCACACAAGGGCTTGCGGTACAGGCGCTCCAACCAGCTCTGAACAGGCGCCAGCGCCGCTTCTTCGTCGTAGAGGTGATCGACCAGTTGCGCCGCGAAATAAGGGCTGGGCTCGGGCTGGGTTTCGGCCAGGTCGGCCAGGATCGAAAAAAGGTGGGTGGGGTCGCGCCGGTTGGCCGTCATGAGCCGGTTGGCCCAAAAGTCGGCCACCTCCCGTTCCCGCAGTTCGGTCAGGGCCCCGGCGGCCAGATTCTGGATGGCCTCGATCAAGGCGATGCGCAGCATCTGCGGGATCGCCCAGAGTTCTCCGATCGAGAGCGTTTGTACGGATTGATAGGCCTCCCCAAAAGCCAGGATATTCTCCCGGTCCAGGCGCAATTCCGTATGGGAGACGAGGGCCTTAGCCAGACCGTAGATGCGGGGCAGACCCCGGTAAGGCTCGTTGGCCAAGGCCGGCAGTTGCCGGTAATAGCGTCGCGGAAGGTTTCGTTGAACGTCCCGCGCCTGGCTTTCGATAACGTATTCGTTGTCGAGAATCCACTCGGCGGTGGGAGGCAGTCCCTGTTCCAGACGAACCGCCCCGGAAAGGTCCGAACCTGCCTGATGGATCCGGCGACGTGCCTTTTCGAGCCTTCGGAGCAGTTCGGCCTTCCGCCGCGGCCGGGGGTCCACTTGCTGGTCACGGGCCAGGCGTTGGCCCTGTTCACGAATCTGTGACGGGGAGAGCGTCACCACGGAACTTCGCACTTCATGAGTCGGGTTCCAGCGCCGCGGATGCAGGATAAAAACCGCGGGAGGGATCTCGCCGCTTTCCCGAAGTTCCGCCACCGGTACCCGCAGGCTTTCCATGGCCGACTGAAGGATCAGAACGGTTTCCCCGGACATTAACCAGCGTCTTTGACTCGCCAACAGCTCCTGTTCGACACCAAACTTGGCCCGTCGCCACCACAGCGCGCCGCAGAAGGTTCCAAGCAATCCCCCGGCCAACAGGAAAACCGGGAGGGCGAGACTTTGGTTCAGCAGCGGCAACGGCCGTTCGAGGAGCAAAAGGGCCAGGCCGGAGAGGCCACCGAAAAGAACCGCCGTCAGGATCGTCCCGAAAACACGGCGCCAACGGAAAGGGTCTTGAATCTGCACCTCTCCGGCCACGGTCTTGTGGACGAGGGCGGCGCGGCGAAAGCCCTTGCTCCGCAGCTTGCGGATAGCGCTGCGGGCTTCGTGGCGCTCAGCAAAATACGCTAAGAGAAGGCCTGCCTGGCTATCACGATCAGGAGAAACGGAGAAGGGATCCTGGCCCCGGCGAGGGATCACACCAGGTAGCCCAACAACCAGAGGATGACCAGAGGGATAGGGATGGTTTCAAGCCTGCTGCGAGGCATGAAAAAGAGTTTCCTTAACGCTTCCCGGCCCGATTCATCGGAATAGCCAAACGGGTGTTCGCCGGGATATTTTGTAAGGCCGCGGTTCATTGATTTTTCCGTGAGTCTTCATCTAATCGTTTTATCAGCCTTAACTGTTCCTGTTGGATAGAAATAAGCTCGGACCATTGTTTCTCTCTAAGCAGGTCCACTTTCTCATGGAGCGCCATTATTCCAAGCTCCGCCTTCAGATTGACTTTCTGCTATTTCAATTACTTTCTGATCCATACTTTATCCTTTAGAGAGTGGGCGCATAAAGGGCGGCATAACCCTTTCCACTTCCCCAAGTATTGCCTTTCGTAATGGACCAGACGATTTCAAAAGGACGCTTCGCCCTCTTTATCGGGCACCCCAGTATCCGGCCTACCGCCTGGGTCTCTTCGAAGGGGAACGGGCGACCGGACTCCGAATCCGGATTTTAGACACCGCCTTTATTCGGTCGTTCTCAAATTGGGCCCTCGTGGCCGCAGGAGCCCCTGCGGCCACACCGGATATAGGGAGATATCCACCCAAAGGACCGAGAACCCTCAAGACAAAAACAACGCCGCCTATTTCACGATCAGGTCATTCTTTATGGATTTGACTCCTTGGACGCTCCTGGTGATTTCAATTGCTTTATCGACGGCCTTTTGAGAATTAACAAAACCGCTCAATTGAACAACACCCTTGAAACTTTCGACACCAATCTGGAATGACTTTAAAAAATCATCTGCTGCCAGCAGACTTTTTACCTTGGTCGTGATCACCGAATCGTCGACATATTCACCGGTGCTTTCATGTTTGGGTGTCGAGGCACAGGCGGTCATGAAGGCGATCAACACCAGAAGAACAAAATAACGGATAACAATATTACTCCTTTTCATAGCGGTTACTCCTATCTGTAATTTACTGGTTAAGATAAAATAGTTAGTTCCAAAATTTGTTCCCGGCAAGGGTCCAAATTGCACCCATCACCTTCGTCCCTGAATAACTTGGATCAGGACCACGACGACGGCGATGACCAGCAGGATATGAATGAGCCCACCACCTACATGACCAATGAATCCCAACAGCCACAGAATTAAGAGGACTACACATATGGTCCAAAGCATTGAGGCCTCCTTTCCGGCAACCAAAGTGCCTATTTTGAATTAGACTGCTGTTTACGGCTAAAAAAAGAGTCAACAGGTTATTTTTGAGGCTCGGTTTTTTTAACGAGCTTTGAAAGCTCACGCCCGATTTCTTTGATCCCCTTGCTTACCTCATCCGCACCATAGCCTGCACCTTTAATGAGTTTACCACCGACCATACGCGCGTAGTTTACGACTTCAGTCGTACCGGTTTCCAGTTTGCGGCCGGACCACCGGGCTGTTTGCTCCAGGTACTGCGCCGCAGCAGTAAGGGCCTCGCCGGTCTCTTTGGTCTTTTTCTTCGCCCAGGATTCAGATGCCTTCAGATAATGGTGATGGGCTAAGGCCTCAGACGATCTCGCAAAGGCGTTTTTGAGTTTCTCCTCGGAAGTCACCGTCCCTTTTTCAACGTCTCCGGCTAATTTTTCTAATTCTTGAACGGACGCGTTCAAAGCCGCTTTTCCATCCTTAGAGGCCTCTTTTGCTTCCTTTTTTAGAAATTCGGCACCTTTTCGAATTTCAGAGGCGGCTGCTTTTAAGTCTTTCTTCAGAAAGAACTCATCGGCTTTTTGAAATGAAGATTGGGGTTCTTCCGCCTTAACGGATGAATCTTGCGAAGTTTGGGCCTTTGGCCCTGAAGAAAAAACCCAGGTAATAATGAGAAAACATATAAAAAAAATCGAAAAAAATGTTTTACGCGGCATCCTTATCCTCCCTTTTTGAGTTTCGTCTTTTTATTGATCCTTCGGCCCTTGTCCATCTCCCTGGACCCCCACACCTTGAGTGACCTGTCTTTTCTCCTCCTCTATGGCGGGTAACCCACGCAGCACGGCCCAAATGCCGACGACTAAGCCGGTCAAAGCCGCCATTCCCATGACCATCCAAGTGTTGCTCCGTACGTAGTCCTCAGTGGCTTTAGCCGTCGTCCTGGCCTTGGCCGCCATCGCGCCCTCTTCCGCTGTGAGCCAGTCATTGGCGGCCTTTAACGATTTTTTCGCCTTGCCCTGCGCCGTTGCAATCCATTCCCTGGTCTGGGCGGAGGCTGCCTTTTTCAACAGTTCTTCCGCATCGTTCACGACGGTCTTAAGGTCTTCCATTAGTTTTTTCTTGGTGATTTTCTCAACATCACCCATTGTTTCCGTTTCCGGCATGATCATCCTCCTGCGAAAACCGTTTTTGTTGTAAAGACAATGTTGACGGACCCGCAAAAAGTCCCGAACTGTCATCCTGAGCCCTTCGCCTGCTTGTCATCCTGAGCGAAGCGAAGGATCTCGGTTTTCGGCTCAGGGTAAACTCCATGAAGGATCTCAAAACTAGTTGAAAAAACGAGATTCTTCGTCCCGCGTAATCGCGGGACTCAGAATGACAAACTCTCTCTGACGGACTTTTTGCGAACTCATCAATGTTGATTTATTTATTTTTATTCATTTAGAATACTTTTTAAATAGGGCTAAGCCGGTATTTTTTTAAATAAAAGACATTATTTTTAAGTTTTCCTTTTTTGCAGTGCTTTCAGTCTTTGACGGTTGTTTTCTTTGAGCAAGCCGATCGACGGGTGAGCGACCCTATTTCATTTAGTCCGTAAGGCTATTCAACCTTTTGAGAGAGGGACAACTTCTCTCGTTTAAGCAGCGTCGGGACGTAGACCAGGTTGATTTCGATTTTTCCCAGGGTCTTTTCCTTGACCGCCATCCTGGGGATGGTGGCATCAAGGGAACCTTCGGTAACTTCTCCGGGCTTAACCGCCTGCAACACGATAGTAGCCTTCGAAATTTTCTCTCCGGAGGTAAAAGGGATGGGCTTACCCGCTTGGTCCAGGTATTCTAGGGTGATGCCTTGGATTTCCAGATTTTCATTCGATTGATTGGTTATTTTGATGCGACCTTTAAGGCTCGGTGTCTCGGTGATCTCCTTCGAAGCTTTGTCCGTCAGCATAACGACTTGAAGTTCGCTAAGCTCCAAAAGAAAATTCTGGCCCTTAACCTCGGCCTTCGGGGGAACCAGATTTTTTGTGACCTGCTCCTTTTGAGGAGCCTCCGCCTTTTTCTCTGTCGTGCAACCCAAAAAACCAACGGCCAGACTCAAGGTTACGAATAAGAAGATCTTGGTAAAACGCATAAGCTGCCTCTCTTTCTTTTGGTTAGTGGTTAATCACTTGATAAGACCCGTCGTCCAAACATCCTCTTCGTTTCAGCCCTTCAGCGGTAGGTTCATCAATTCTTTTAACCCCTCCTTCCCCGATGGGTGGAAAAGGGTGTGAAACTGCATCTTATAGGGTTCCTGGAGAAGGTTCATGGCCCCGAGGAGTACCCTAAAACGTTCCGACTTCAGGTGGTTTTTGAGATATTCCTGGTTTTCCCATTCCTCGAGAAGATAGAGCTCATTTTCATTCTCCACATTCTGACAAAAGTCGAAACGCCGACACCCCGGCTCCGTTCTCATGGAACCGATTAGTGAAGCAATGGTCTGCGACAGCTCCAGGCGCTTGGCAGCAGAAATCTTCATTCGGGTGATGACCAGGATCATGAGAATTAGCAATTGCAAAGAGGTTGCCAATAATCGAGAATTCGCATGATCTGAAAACATCAATTAATAACAGAAAGTTAAATTGACAGGCGGGGAAAGTGAGGGTGTTGGAAATTACCGGCGTTCCCTCCATATTTGGCGGAACCTCCAGATATGGAGGGAACCGCGGAGAAGGATCGAACTTTTTAATTCGACTCCTTGGTCTCCGGCTGAAGAGCCAAGGGTTTGGCCGGAGTCTTGGACAACATCTCTCTGAGCTCCGCCCCCTGGACAATTTCCTTCTGCGAAAGGAGATGGGCCAAATCATCAAGGACCTGGCGCCGCCCCGAGAGGATTCCTTGCACCCTTTGATGGGCCTCCTCGACGACCCGAGCGACCTCTTCATCAATCTGCCCGGCTTTCTCTTCGCTGTAGTTTTTGCCGGGGGCAAAACCTCCCGGGAGGAACATAGGCTGGCGAGGCCGCTCGTAGGTCACCAGCCCCAGGCGATCGCTCATGCCATATTCGGCGACCATGGACCGGGCAATGTCCGTGGCCCGCTGCAAGTCGTTTTGGGCCCCGGTGGAGATTTCTTTGAAAACCAGCTCTTCGGCCACCCGGCCTCCTAATAGGACGGCCAGCCGGTCCAATAACTCCGAGCGCGTCATTAAGTAGCGGTCCTCCGTGGGTTGTTGTTGGGTATAACCGAGGGCCGCGATCCCGCGAGGGATAATGGAGATTTTGTGCACCGGGTCGGCATGGTCAACCGATTCGGCCACGATGGCGTGTCCGGACTCATGAAAGGCAACGATTTCTTTCTCCTGCGGATTCATGACCCGGTTTTTCTTCTGCAGCCCCCCCACCACCCGGTCGATGGCCTCGTCCAGATCCGCCAATTCGACCATTTCTTTGTTTTTCCGGGCGGCCAACAGGGCGGCCTCATTGATCAGGTTGGCCAAGTCGGCACCCACAAAACCCGGGGTGCGGCCGGCGATATTGCGGAGGTCCACATCGGGACCTAACAGGACATTTTTGGAATGGATTTTCAGGATGGCTTCCCGCCCGTTGATATCCGGACGGTCCACCAGGACCTGCCGATCAAACCGCCCCGGACGCAACAAGGCCGGATCCAGGATTTCCGGCCGATTGGTGGCGGCCATGATGATAACCCCTTTATTCGTTTCAAATCCATCCATCTCCACCAGGAGCTGGTTGAGCGTTTGTTCCTGTTCATCATGCCCACCCATGACATTGATTCCCCGGGCCTTTCCCAAGGCGTCCAGTTCATCGATGAAGATGATGCAAGGGGCTTGGGTAGTGGCCTGAGAAAAAAGATCGCGAACACGTGCGGCCCCTACGCCGACGAACATCTCGACAAACTCAGATCCACTGATGCTGAAGAAAGGGACTTTGGCCTCGCCGGCCACCGCCCTGGCCAGAAGGGTCTTGCCGGTTCCCGGCGGGCCGACCAGCAGCACCCCTTTGGGAATCCTTCCTCCCAGTTTCTGGAATTTATCCGGAGTACTCAAAAACTCCACGACTTCCTGAAGCTCATCTTTGGCCTCATCGATGCCGGCCACATCGGCGAAAGTGACCTTGGTTTCGTTCTGGGCAAAAAGCTTGGCTTTGCTCTTGCTGAAAGACATGACCCCCATCCCCGGCCCCATCTTTTTCATGGCGAACCGCCAGATCAGAAAAAAAATGCCGATAGGAATGATCCAGGAGAGAAGGCCGCTCAAGAATTTGCTCTCATAGTGTCCGGAGTAATTGACCTTATGCTCGTCCAGATCTTTCACTAGGTCGGGATCAATCACCCGAATCGTGGTGAACTCCTGCCCCGGCTTTTTTTCTTTTCCTTTTAGCGTTCCGCTGATATCTTCCGGGCCGATGGTCAATTTAACTACGGCTCCCTCGGCCAGATATTGTTTAAACTGGCTATAAGGGATGGTCTCCACTTTTCGAGAAAGAAAGTATTGTTGCCCTAAGGTAAATAACAGGAAGACGATCAGGAAATACCAGATGCTGAAATGCGCCCTCGGGGGCAAGGCATTCTTCTTTTTCTGGGGGTCCTGGGGGTTGAAGAGCGAATGAAAACGATCTT
This sequence comes from uncultured delta proteobacterium, assembly GCA_963746605.1. Classification (GTDB taxonomy): domain Bacteria; phylum Desulfobacterota; class RBG-13-43-22; order RBG-13-43-22; family RBG-13-43-22; genus CAVQSS01. The sequence goes on along the minus strand of CAVVCH010000060.1, from coordinate 2,888 downwards.
TTAAGTTATCCATTGTCTCTTTTATTCCATTGAATGGCATAGTTGTCCTTTCCTAAGGTTACTAGCGGGTTCGGTACCCACTCGTTCGCGCAGGTACTCCCGCAGATAAGACCGATCGCCCATCATACACAATAAAGGGCCGTTCACCGCCATTTCCACGATGCTGATAGAGGCTACCGGCATGCAAATGCGATCGCGGAAACGTCCCACGTCAATACCTAAAGAGGACATTTCCTGCATTGCAGGTGGAATTACTCTCATCCATGGCCAGAAGACCTTTGTCCTCTGCGACCATCACCTGGGCAGTGGCAATAAGCTTTTGTGCAATCATCTTGGGTACTTCCATTAAGACTGTTTCTTTCTTTCCAACGCCGCCACTTTCGCCAGACGGCGCCTGAACCGTTCGGCCCCCTTGAAATGGGCGCGCAGGAACATCTGAACCAAATCCCAGGATAGCGCCGGCCCGGTGACCCGCCCGCCCAGACACATGACGTTCATGTCGTCATCCTCTACCCCTTGATGAGCGGAAAAGCAATCCGTGATCAACGCCGCCCGCACACCAGGCACCTTGTTGGCCGCCACGCAAGCCCCTACCCCGCTGCCGCAGATGGCCAAACCTCGGGTGACATCACCCCTCGCCACCGCCCTGGCCAGGGGCGCCACAAAATCCGGATAGTCCTCTCCGGGTATCCAACTCATGGGCGCCGAAGTCCGCCACCTCATAACCGGCCTCCTTCAGGGCCTCAGTCAGTTGCCCCTTCAACTCAAACCCACCATGGTCTGCCGCTAGGCCAAGGCGCATCGTTGCTCCTCTACGCTCAACGCTTCGAAGCCGGAGATGACGTCGAATAATTCCTCGTCGACGCCCTCTGGCTCAAACGATGAAATGCCCCGTTGAGTTCCTTTGGCAAATCGTCGATTCTTTCGGACCTGTCAGCCGCGATGTTCGTGTCCGTTTATTTATGGGGTTCATCTTCGCGTTTCTCCCGTTCCGCCTTCTCCCAGTTCTTAACTGCTCGAACGTCCTGGCAGCCTCGCTGCTCGCACAGTTCCTAGGCCCGATTGGCGATCTCCGGGGTCAAATCAACCGGTTTCTTGGCCACGGCGTTAAGAACGCGCCATTTGATCATCTCAACCTTCACGGCGTCGTTAACGACCAGACACGAGACCAGCGCATAGGCGAAAATCGTGAGGGTCTGCCGCCAGGGCAATGGCTGGAATCCAGGGAGACCCACGAACGTCAGAACAGTGCCCGTGAGCGCTCCCGCCATGAGAGTCGCCGTGAAGGACTTGCCGGGCAGCGTCGCCCAGAACCAGCGGCGTTCCCTTAGAGACACGCTTGAAAAAACGCAAAAATAAAGCAGCGTCAGGAAACTGAAGGTGCAAAGAATATTGATATCCGTCGCCAGACCGAAACGTGACCAGCAGATCCACAAGAAGAAGAGCGTTTCTGCGACCATCGCGACGCCGACCACGACGGATACCGTGATGAAGCCTCCGATGGACCATGTCTCCGGCTTTTTGGACGGTTGAACGCGATCGGTGGCCAGGGCGATCGTAGCGAAGTCCAGCACAAAAACGAGTAGCAGCATCGCAAAGGCGGAAACGACGAACTGGCCGGTCACCACGAAGGCGATGGCCACAAAGGCCGCCTTCAAGATCGTCCGGCTGATTTTATTGATGATCCAGGTCAGTATGCGCTGGTAAATCGTCCGGCCCTGTTCGACCAGCGCCACGATGTTCGTCAGCCCCGGTTCGGTCAAGACGACGCTGGCGGCCCCCTTGGCCACATCGGTCGCGGTGCTGACGGCGATGCCCACTTCGGCCTGGCGCAACGCGGGCGCATCGTTGACCCCGTCGCCCGTCATGCCGGTCACATGCCCAGCGGCCTGCAGGTGCTGCACCACGATGTATTTGTCCTCAGGATAAACCTCAGCGAAACCATCAGCGCCCGCCAATAAATCCACCGCCTCATTGCCGGCCAGAGCGCCGGCGGCCTTCAGATCCGCGACGCGCCGGATGTTGGGCAACCCGACTCCGCGCGCTATTTCACTCGCTACCGCCAGCGCGTCACCGGTGAGCATCTTCACCGGAACGCCGAGGTCGTGGAGTGTGGCGACGAGTTGCTTGGCGTCCGGTCGCGGCGGATCAACCAACGACACTAGTCCGACCAAGGCGGGGGAGCCCGTCTCGGAACCCCGCGCCACCGCCAGCGTCCGATACCCCTTTAAGGCCGATTCTTTGACCCGTGCCTCCAACGCCTCGATTGCCTGGGGTTGGAGTCCGCAGGCGTCGGCGATAGTGCGCACGGCGCCTTTCATCACGCGCAGCCGCTGCCCATTCTGTTCGACCACCGCTTCCGTCCGCCGGTTTTTTGCATCAAACGGCGCGAAGGAGACGGGCGCGACCTTGGGAAGATTGTCGAAGATATGCCGCTCCTTTGCCGCGGCCAGGAACGCCAGGTCAATCGGATCCTGGTTGGCTTCCTGGGAGGCGAGTGCGCCGGCAAACAACACATCGGCTTCCGTCGCCTGCTCCAGCGGGATCACGCCGCTGACAGCGAGTTGGTTCATCGTGATTGTGCCCGTCTTGTCCACACAGAGCACATCTATCGTCGCGGCATCTTCCGCGGCGCTAAGCCGGGTGACCAGCACGCCGCGCTTGGCCAGCTCCTTCGACCCGACGGCCATGCTGACCGTGAACATGACGGGGAGGGCGACCGGCACAGCGCTCATTAGCAGGACGAGCATGAGCGGGACCATTTCGATGAGCGGAGCGGCGCGGACCAGCGACAGCACTACCACCACGCCAAGCAGCGCGCCGACGATGACGAACAGCCAACGCACTACCTTGGCCACCGCCGCCTCGATGTGGAGTTTCGGACGCGC
>CAVVCH010000059.1:0-62749 GCA_963746605.1 uncultured delta proteobacterium | reverse complement strand
CTATTTTCTTGCCTTCTCTGGAGAAAGAATTTAAAAAGCGGTTAACGCTGTTCCCTTCCGAAATAAAATCCCCGTTTTCCTTCTGTAGGGAAAAAACGGAATCCTGAGGACCGCCGGAATGGCTTTAGAACGATTAAATAAAGGATAACTAAATGGCTGCTCAAAAAAAATCCATAAGCCGCAAAGAACTTCTGAAGAAACCCGACGAGTTTATTACCACTTCCAATAAAATCGCCAATTGGGTGACGTCCCATTACCAAAAGGTAATCTGGGCGGGGGCGATTATCGTAGTGGTGGCATTGGCCTTTTTTGGCTATCGGGCTTACGCCGCTCACCAAGAAAAACAAGGCCGGGAGGCTTATTTTTTAGCCATGGAACTAACTGATATTAAACAGAAAATAAAAAAATTGGCGAGTGTCACTACGGATTACCCCCGCACTCAGAGCGCCCAAAAGGCCTGGATCTCCCTGGGACATCTCTACTATCAGCAGAAAGACTACGCTCAGGCGTTGAAGGCCTATCGCTCGGCCCTCGACCGGGGGAAACTCCCTCCGGAATTTCGATCCATGATCAATGAAAGCCTGGCCTACGTTCTGGAAGAAAAGGGAGACCTTAAAGAGGCCGCCGACACTTTCGGTCAAATAGTGAAGGGATCCGACCCCTTGCTCAAAGAAAACGCTTATTTGAATCTGGCCAGGGTTTATATTAAGCTGGGCCAGACCAAAGAGGCTAAAAACACCTATCAGGACCTCCTCAAAGCCTTTCCCAATTCTATTTACGCCCCTTTAGTCAGGGACCGATTGGCTAAGATGCAGTAGATCACTCCGAAACCAGGCCTCGGTAGCCGCCGGGGTCTCTTGGAAATGTCTTCCTCTTTTAGATTAAATGAACGTTGAACATTGAACATCGAACGTTCAATGTTCGACATTCACCTTTTCATTGACCCTTTCAAGGTCTACTAGTGGCCACCCTCCCAAAAGGCCGAGAGTTTTTATTTTCCCTTGACAAGCCAATCCAAAAAATATAGCGTAGCTACATTATAACTATAAATCTATTTCCTTCGAAAAAAATTTATAAAGGGGGAAGTTAAATGCACGCACTATTGTCGGGAAAAGCGGGAGACCATATGCTATTGCTGGGCAACGAAGCCATTGTCCGCGGGGCGTTAGAGGCCGGAGTGGCTTTCGCCACCGCTTATCCTGGGACGCCTTCTTCGGAAGTGCCCTTGAATTTTTTTCAGATCAGGCAGGAAACAGACCTCTATTTCGAATATTCAACGAATGAGAAGGTTGCTTTGGAAGTGGCCGCCGGGGCCGCTGTCTCCGGACTTCGGACCATGGTGACCATGAAACACGTGGGCGTAAATGTGGCCGCCGACCCCTTAATGACCCTGGCCTATACCGGGGTAAACGGGGGAATGGTCATTCTAACCGCCGACGACCCTTCCTTGTTCTCCAGTCAGAACGAACAGGACAACCGTTTTTACGCCCGCCTTTCCGGCTTGCCCATGCTGGAGCCTACCACAGCCCAGGAAGCCAAAGACATGACAATCTATGCCTTTGACCTCTCCGAACAGCTAAGCCTGCCGGTATTACTGCGGACCACCACACGGATCAACCACTCCCGGGGCGTCGTCACCCTGGGGGAGATGAGACCCCGACAGACGAAGGGAAATTTCGTCAAGGATCCTTTCAGCTACGTCACCGTTCCGGCTGTTTCCCGGAATCTGCACGTGAAACTCCTCAAAAAATACGATCAGGCCCTGGATGAGGCCAATCGTTCCTCCTTCAACGCCATTATCGGCCAGGGGAAACTGGGGATCATTACTCAGGGGGTCAGTTTCTGTTATGTCCTGGATGCCCTGGAGGAAATGAAGGTCACCGGGGCCTTCTCCGTCTTGAAGGTCGGCTTCTCTTATCCCTTTCCCCGGGGACTGGTTGAAAAATTTTTGGCCCGGGTGGACAAAGTCCTGGTAGTGGAAGAACTGGAAGCGATCATGGAGGAAGCCGTTCGGGCCGCGGCCCAAAGAATCGGCCGGCAGATCCCTATCGAGGGGAAGGGACAGGGCTTGTTGACCCGCCTCTACGAATATGAACCAGTCCGGGTCAAAAAATCCATAGCCCAATATTTTGACCTGCCTTACCAGAAAAATGAACCGGTGGACGTCGCGGATGTTCCCCTCCTGCCCGGCCGGCCGCCCAATCTCTGTCCGGGCTGCCCGCATCGTTCCACTTTTTATGCCGTCAAAAAAGTGGCCGGCGAAGAAGCCATCTACCCCACCGACATCGGCTGCTATACGTTGGGGATTCTTCCCCCCTTGAGTGTGGCCGATTTCGTAATCTGTATGGGATCGAGTGTCAGTTCGGCCGCCGGGTTCTCCCGGGCCACGGACAAGCCGGTCATCGCCTTCATCGGCGACTCCACTTTTTTCCACAGCGGGATTACCGGGTTGATCAATGCCTTCCATAACAACCATAAGTTTACCCTGATTATCCTGGACAACGGGACGACGGCCATGACCGGTCACCAACCCCATCCAGGGGTAGACTCTTCCCTGTTGGGCCGACCGAACAACCAGGTTTCCATAGAAGCCCTGGTCAAGGGGATCGGGATAAAGATGGTCACCGTGGTAAACCCCAAAAAGGTGAAAGCGACCATGGAGGCGGTCAAGAAATCCCTGGCTTTCGAAGGGGTATCCGTTATTATTTCTCAAGAAATCTGCCCCCTTTACGCCCGGCGGGTGCTGCCGCCCTCTAAGTCCAAGACCTTTACGGTTGATGAAAACCGCTGCCGGAATCACCGGGACTGCGTCAATCTTTTTGCCTGTCCGGCTTTTTATATCGAAAAGGATCGGGTCAAAATCAACGAGAACCTGTGTATCGGCTGTGCCGTCTGTGCCCAGGTCTGTCCGGAAAATGCAATCCTGCCCCGTAAATAAGAGGAAAGGGTATATCCGTAATGGAAACTAAAAGAATCGTTTTCGTAGGTGTTGGCGGGCAAGGGAACCTCTTATCCTCCCAAGCCCTAGGAGAAGCCGCCATGTTGGCCGGCATACCGGTCAATGTGAGTGAAGTGCACGGCATGGCCCAGCGGGGCGGTGTGGTAGAGTCGGCCGTCGTCATGGGTGGGGCCTTAAGTTCCATTGTTTCCGATGGGGAAGCCGATGTGCTCATGAGTTTTGAACCCTCGGAAACCCTGCGGGCACTGGTCAAATGTTCCCCTGATTCTACGGTGATCACCAATATCGTGCCTCTGGTTCCGTTTACCGTGGCTGTAGGGAAAGGGGTTTACCCCGATATCAAGGCTTCCTTAGAGTTAATCCGAAAAAAGGTCAAACGGTTGATCGCCCTGAACGCCAACGCCTTGGCGGAAGAAGCCGGTTCGGCCATGGCGGTCAATATAGTCATGCTGGGCGCCCTGGCGCAGAGCGGCATCCTGCCCCTGACCCGGGACCACTTCCTGGCGGCTTTGAAGAAAACCATTAAGAAGAAATTGCTGGAGGTCAACCTGAAGGCCTTTGATTTGGGCTTTGAGGCGGCGGGTAAAATGGCCTAACGCAGATTGTAGGGGCGAAAAATGTTTCGCCCCTACTCGGCCCTGCGTCTTTCTACTCGAAACGGACTTCTATCGCTTTGGCGTGCAGCGGAAGCCCTTCCTTTCGAGCCAGCAGGGTAATCGTGTCCTTCAGTCCTTTAAGTCCCTTACGACTTAGGTATTGGAAAGTCGGTTTCTTGATGAAGTCATCCACAGATAACCCGGAAAACATCCGCGCGCATCCGCCTGTCGGCAAAACATGGTTGGTTCCCGAAGCGTAGTCGCCGGCGGGGACAGGGGCGTAGGCCCCCATAAAGATAGACCCGGCGTGTTTAATCTGGGGGAGGATAATCCAGGGATCCTCCGTGATGATCTGGAGGTGTTCGGCGGCATACTCATTGGCAAAATCCACTGCTTCCTTCAAATGGGAAGTGACCAAGATCGCTGAATGGCGGTCCAGGGCCGCCGCAATAATCTCTTTTCTTTCCAACTTCGGTAGTTCCCGGTTAATGATTTTACAGATTTCCTCCGCCAGTCGAAATGAGGGGGTAACCAGGACCGCCCCGGCATCCGGATCATGTTCGATCTGGGAAAGGAAGTCCCAAACTACCCAATCGGGACGGGCCGTTTCGTCGGCTACGATCAGGGCTTCGCTGGGACCGGCCGGGGAGTCGATGTCTACGATCCCGAAAACCGCCATTTTGGCCGCGGTAACGTATTTATTTCCCGGACCGACGATCTTGTCCACCTTAGGCATGATTCCCGTGCCGTAGGCCAACCCGGCAATGGCCCAGGGACCGCCGATCTTAAACAAATAATTGGCCCCGGCAATATCGGCGGCCACGATGGTCACCGGATCGGCCACCTGGCCCTTCTTGGGCGGAGTGCAGGCCACCACAGTCTTCACCCCGGCCACTTTCGCCGGAATGATATTCATCAGGACACTGGACGGATAATTGGCCTGCCCTCCCGGCACGTAGGCCCCCACCGAATCCAGAGGGCGAGTAATCCTCCCGGCCAAAATACCCTCTCGGATCTCGACCGTCCACATATCCCGCTCCAGTTGGGCCCGGTGAAACTTCTCGATATTTTTAGAGGCGGATTTCAACGCCTGAATCACATCTTTCTCCACCTGTTGATAGGCGCTTTTTACCTCTTCCGGTTGAACCTGCAGGTCTCGAAGGGTGATATCCGCTTTGTTTTTTTGATAATGTTTTAGAGTGACCTCATCCCCATCTCTTTGAATGGATTGCACAATGGCCCGAGTCTGCTCGTAGATGCTGGAGATATCCTCCATGGACCTGGTAATAAGAGCGGCCCGGCGTTTGGGATCAAGATCTTTCAGTCGTTCCGGTTGAATAAAATCCATTGCTGGTTCATCTCCTTAGCTTTCTTGTCGTTTGGGATATAATGAACCCCTGGGATGTTGTCAAGTGGAAAAGCGGGCCAGGTAATCACGCAAGGCATCCCGGGTGCTGGAAAAGGCCAAATTCTCCCAGGGAATTTCCGTTGGATGGAAAAGCCCGATCTCCAAGGTTTCGTCCCCGGCTTGGGGAGTGCCGGCCAACCATTCCGCCAGATAGGCCACAATAACCACCAGGCTGCCTGGATAAGAATAGATGTTCAGCAGGGAAGTGAGGCGGACCTCCATCTCCGTTTCTTCCAGAGTCTCCCGGATGGCCGCCGATTCTACGGTTTCACCCCGGTCCACGAACCCGCCGGGGATGACCCATTGGCCGTAACCGGGCGATATGGCGCGTCTAGCCAGGACAAGCCGATCTTCGTAGGTGGTTACGGTGCAGGCAGCTATCTTAGGATCTAGATAATAGACGAACCCGCATCGACGACAGACCAATCGTTCCGGTTCTTTGGGTTTAATCACCCGTTGATCTAAATCGCCGCCGCATAGGGGACAAAATCGATAAGGGGGCAGTCCCTGATGGGGATGTACCAGACGAGATTCTAAATCGGTCATGATTTAATTACTTTAAGACAGACCCTGGGGGAAATAAAGACTTTTTTTCTTGATTCCTGGGGATATTCTCGTTAAATATATAAGTTTATGTAAAGTATCTTAGGGAAGGAGCAGTTTTGGAAAAAGAGAAAACTCCGGGGAACGCCCCGTACAAGAAAAAATCCGCTATCCGGGAATATGCCGAATCCATTGCCATCGCTATTTTATTGGCCCTGCTGATTCGAGCCTTTGTGGTTCAGGCCTTTAAAATTCCCTCCGGTTCCATGAAGCCTACCCTTCAGATCGGCGACCATATTTTGGTGAATAAGTTCATCTACGGGGTCAAGCTGCGCATTCCCTTCACTTCCCTCAATTACACCCTGATCCCGATCCGCCAACCCCGACGTGATGACGTTATCGTTTTTATCTATCCGGTTGACCCTAAAAAGGACTTCATCAAACGGGTTATCGGCCTTCCCGGGGATACGGTTCAGGTGATGGATAAAAAGGTTTTTATCAACAATCAACCCTTTGAGGATGTTCATGGTTTCCACAGCGACCAGAATGTCATCCCGTATTACGAGCAACCCCGAGACTCCTTGGGTCCCATCAAGGTTCCCCCCGACAAACTATTTGTCATGGGAGACAACCGTGACGAAAGTTATGACAGCCGTTATTGGGGCTTCGTGGATCAAAAAGCCATTATCGGGCAGGCCTTTATTATCTATTGGTCCTGGGACCGGCTGAATTTCGGCGTCCGCTGGAACCGACTGGGCAGTTTGATCAAGTAAAGGTTTTCCTGCGGCCATCCGGACCCAAAATCTCAACTTTTTTTCAAGCAGCGCCAAAACCGGCTTGACAATTTTTGACAATTGGTTGATTATTAGTAGGTTGATCTGATCCGGCAGTTGAAACCTAACCCCTAGAGGTCCTCCGACGCAAAGGAAACAAAATGACCTGGGACATTATCCCGACACCTTCCACCCCCTCTCCCATCGGGCTTGAGGGGGTTTTTTTTAACCCCCCCGGGTTTTGCCATGCCTTTTAATCGCCACCACCTGACCGGGATGAAAGGGCTGACCCGGGAAGAAATCGAAACCATACTGACGACCGCCGAGTCTCTCAAAGAAATCTCCTTCCGGGACATAAAAAAAGTCCCAACGTTGAGAGGGAAGACGGTGGTCAATTTCTTCCATGAACCCAGCACCCGCACCCGCACGTCCTTTGAAATCGCCGCCAAACGGTTAAGCGCCGATACGGTCAGCTTGTCCGCTGGAACCAGTTCCCTGGTCAAGGGTGAAACGCTGATCGATACCGCTAAAAACCTGGAAGCTATGGCCCCCGATGTCATCGTGATCCGCCACTCCATGGCCGGCGCACCGCACCTGCTCTCCCGCTCCATCAAAGCCTCCATTATTAACGCCGGAGACGGGATGCACGAACACCCCACCCAGGCCTTACTGGATCTGATGACCATCCGGGAAAGAAAGGGGACGCTCCAGGATCTTCAGGTGGCGATCATCGGCGATATCGCCCACAGCCGGGTCGCCCGGTCCAACATCATCGGCCTGAAAACCATGGGGGCCAAGGTGATGGTCGCCGGACCGCCGACCATGATCCCCTCCCAACTCGATGCCTTCGGAGTGGAAGTCAGCTATCAGCTCGAAGACATCATTCCCCGAGCAGATGTGATCATGATGCTGCGGGTCCAGTTGGAAAGGCAGCAACAACTGATGTTTCCCACTTTGAGGGAATACTCCCGTTTTTTCGGGCTTCATCCCGGAAACATGAAAAAGGCGAAAAAGGACGTAATCATCATGCACCCCGGTCCGGTCAACCGGGGAGTGGAACTTCATCCCGATTTGGCCGACGGACCGTTTTCGGTGATACTTGACCAGGTAACGAATGGGGTGGCCGTTCGGATGGCCATGCTGTACCTGCTTTTGGGAGGTGAGCGGAAGTGAAATGTGTAATCAGGGGAGGGCGCCTTATCGATCCAGGCAACCAGATGGATGACCTCATGGATATCTATATTCAAAACGGAAAAATCCAGGACCTGTTGCCCGCCGCCCCCCGAATGACCGAGAAGGAACTGACGGATTACAGGATCATCCCGGCCGAAGGCCTGGTGGTGACCCCCGGGCTGATCGATATGCATACTCATTTGCGGGAGCCTGGACAGGAATACAAAGAGACCATACACACCGGCGCCCAGGCCGCCGTGGCTGGAGGCTTTGCCGCTGTGGCCTGCATGCCGAACACCCAGCCGGTCAATGACCATCGCTCGGTTTGTGAATTTGTGGTCAGCAAGGCCAGAGAGGCCCGATTGGCTAAAGTTTTCCCGGTTGGGGCCATCAGTATCGGGCTCCGGGGGGAGGCGCTGGCGGAGTACGGTGACCTTAAAGAAGGCGGAGCGGTGGCCCTTTCCGATGACGGCCGGCCGGTTATGAACGGGCAGTTGATGCGTCGGGCCATGGAATACGCCAAAGCTTTCGGCTTACCCATCATATCCCATTGCGAAGACCTCCATTTAAGCCAATCCGGGGTTATGAACGAAGGCCCGACCTCCACCTGGTTGGGGCTCAGGGGTATCCCGGCAGCGGCCGAGGAAGCCATGGTCCAGCGGGATATCCTCCTCTGCCAACTTACCGGCCATCCGCTGCATATTGCCCACGTCAGCACGGCCGGATCCGTTCAGTTCGTTCGAGAAGCCAAGAAAAAAGGGCTTCCTGTATCCGCGGAAACGGCCCCCCATTACTTCACTCTCACGGAGGAGACCTTAGTCGGTTTCGACACCCTGGCCAAGGTCAACCCCCCCTTGCGGAGCCGCGAGGACCTTCAGGCTATCCAGAAAGGGTTGAAGGATGGGACCCTTGACGTCATCGCCTCCGATCACGCCCCGCACAGTTCGCTGGAGAAGGAGGTCGAATTTGAGCAGGCATTAAGCGGCCTCATCGGCCTGGAAACCGCTTTGCCCCTCACACTGCAATTGGTGCACAAGGGACTATTAACTCTGCCCCAGGCCATTGCCAAGTTCACCACTGGCCCGGCCCGGGTTTTGAACCTGGAGGGCTGGGGACAAATTCGGCGGAATGGCCCCGCCCACCTGACGATTATGGACCCCTCCTTTGAATTCCAGGTCGATGTCCAACAATTTCGCTCCAAGAGCAGGAACTCCCCCTTCAACGGCTTTGCGTTGAAAGGGAAGGCCCTATTGACCATGGTCGACGGTCGAATTGTCCACAATCTGTTATTCCAAACCATTGAGGGCTCATGAAATCCATATTGGTTGTCGACGATGAAGCCAGCATCCGGGAAATGCTGGAGATCATGCTGGCCAAAGAAGGGTACCAGGTTACCACGGCCGCCAACGGGACCGAAGCCCTTCAAAGTTTCAAAAAACACCCGGCGGCCGTGGTGCTGACGGACATTCGTATGAGGCCTCTTGACGGCCTGGCCTTGTTAAAAGAAATAAAGAACCTCCACCCCCGGACGGAAGTGATCATGATCTCCGCTTACGCCGATACCGAAACCGCCGTGGAGGCCATGAACGAGGGGGCCTACGACTACTTCCCGAAGCCCTTTGATATCGTTGAATTGAAATCGGTTATCCAAAGCGCCTTTTCCAAATATGAGGGGCAGCCCGAACAGCCGACCCCGGCAGGAACTCCCCTTCAATTTCAGACCAAACCCCTGATCGGCCATAGCCCCCAGATGAAGCGCGTTTCCGAATTGATTCAGCGATCGTCGCAGGTGGTCAGCAACGTCCTGATCACCGGGGAAAGCGGTACCGGCAAGGAACTGGTAGCCCACTTGATCCATGAAAACAGCCAGCGCCGCGATTTTCCTTTTGTCACCGTTTCTTGCGCCGGCATCCCGGAAACCCTGATTGAGAGTGAATTGTTCGGTTATCGGAAAGGGGCCTTTACCGGAGCCCAGACCAATAAAATTGGATTGGTTGAAACCGCCCACCGAGGGACCCTTTTTTTGGATGAAATCGGCGAACTTTCGCCCACCATGCAAGTGAAACTTTTACGGCTTCTCCAAGAAAAAAGTTTCACTCCCTTGGGCGGCACCGACGAGCGTTCGGTCGATATCCGTTTTATCTTGGCCACCAATAAAAACCTGGAAAAGGAGGTTATTGAGGGGCGTTTCCGGGAAGATCTCTTTTACCGAATCAACGTGGTTTCCATCCAACTCCCATCGCTTCGGGAAAGACCGGAAGATATTCCACTTCTGGCCCACTACTTCTTGGAAAACTATTCCCGTTCTTTGGATAAGAAGATCAATAAAATCTCATCGTATGCCCTGAAGGTCTTAAGCCAGTATCCCTTCCCCGGAAACGTCCGGGAACTGGAGAATATTATCGAGAGGTCGGTGGCCATGGAACGTTCCACCATCGTCCTTCCGGAAAGCCTGGCCTTGGCCGCCTTCAAAGGAGTGATCGCTTCCACCGGGGAACTTCCACAGATCACCCTGCCGGGGGAGGGTCTGGATCTCGATCAAACCATGGATAAGATAGAAAAAAATCTCATCATTCAAGCCTTGAAGCGGGCGCTGGGCAATAAGCAGCGGACGGCCAACCTATTGAAAATCAACCTTCGCTCGCTGCGCTATCGAATGATCAAACACGGACTGGAACAGGAGTAATGACGGACTCGCCAGAAGTCCGTCACCAGACCGAGGGCGATTAAGCCCCGGTCTGGCGTAGGGGTGGCACCATTTGAATTCACTTCAAATGGCGGGGGAGGGAGACCCCTCCCCCGCCGAGCAGAAAGTCTTTTTTTGACTTTTTGCGAGGCTCTCAATGGAAACATTCATTAAAAAATATAAGCGCTCGATTGTCATCCTCATCCTGATCGGACTTGCTTTCGCCCTGGGACTAACCTGGCGATGGATAGAAGGGACCCCCCAATACACCCTCTATCGGATTGGGTCCAGTTTGAAAAATCGAGACTGCGAAACTTTTTTGTCGTATGTCGATCTGGATAACATTCTGAAACAGCAGGTGGCCGAATCCTTTTCCACCCTGTTCGAGACCTCCAATGCGGACAACCCCCTGGGGAAATTATTAGGGCCTCTGGGGGAGGTCAAAATCACCCTGATTCCCGGGGTTCAGAGCGGGTTGGCCGGCCTCGCTCGGCAGGAACTGGAAAAATATTTAAAAAACCCGAGTAATCCCACGCTGCCCTCGGCTTTTTTATTGCTTTCCGTGGCTCAATTTAATACCCGAGATGACTTTTCGCTGGTGACCTTGTATAAAGATGGTGATCAGCTTCGGATGGCCATGCGTAAGACAGCCGGGACATGGCGGGTAATTGAATTGAATCCCGAGGATACCCAGCGGTTGATCAAGAAGTATCTTCTTCATTGAGAATTCCAGGGCAGCCATTTCTCCCTTTATCCTGAACTAAATGCGACCTCTTGCCGAATATGTGGAGAACCCCCAGGCGATCATCGCTTTTCTGGAAAAATTGCGTAGATCCATCATTCAGATGGCGGCCGTGGTTCTGGTCTTCTCTCTGTTGGGTTATGTGCTCTCCAAGGAAATCCTGTCATTTCTCCAGCGGCACACCGGGGTTACCCTGGCTTACTATTCCCTGTCCGAGACTTTTTTCGCACTTTTGAATATCGCCGTGGCTGTCAGTCTGGTGATCAGCACCCCCTTTATTCTCTTTAAGCTGTTGTCCGCTCTGCACGCCACCTTTGACAGTTTCACCAGGGCCATGATGTTCAGCTTTTGGTTGGGCTCGGTTTTTTTATTTTACCTGGGCGCCTCTTTTTGCCTTTGGATTACCCTGCCCTACGGAACCAAGTTTCTCTTAGGCTTCCAAAACCAAAACCTGGAAGCCATTATCTCGGTTCGAAAATTTATCTCCTTCTGTCTCGCCTTTATCTTCGGCTTTGGAATCATGTTTGAGTTGCCCTTGGTCATGGTCCTGTTGGGCCGAGTGGGTCTAGTCAAACGGTCGCTCTTTACCCGCTACCGAAGCTACGCGGTCCTGATTATTGCGATCATTTCGGCTGTTTTGACCCCCACCCCGGATGCCTTCAACATGATGCTGATGGCCGTCCCCTTGTATATCCTTTTTGAAATCGGGATTATCGGCATGAGGATCTGGGAGAGAGGTTGACAGAGCAGCCGACAATATGGTAGACAGTAACAATGGAGGGATGGCCGAGGGGTTTAAGGCGGCGGTCTTGAAAACCGCTTTCCTTCCGGGGAACGGGGGTTCGAATCCCTCTCCCTCCGCCATTCACATCGGAGAGATGACCGAGTAGGCTTAAGGTGCTCGCCTGCTAAGCGAGTGTAGGGGGAAACCTCTACCGAGGGTTCGAATCCCTCTCTCTCCGCCATCCGCCACTTCCTGCGGTCAACACCCGGAAACCAGCTAAACACCAAGAACCCTTTCTGGTGGTTTTGGCTGAGGACTGGAGGTTGATCGCTTTTTTTATTTGGCGGCGCTTACTTTCCCCCGGCAGATTTCCAGGTAGGATTGCAGCTTAGGGGGGTGGGGGGTCTGGGGATACTGTTTGACAATGCCTTCAAAACGCCCCAAGGCGGCCTGATAATCTTTTTTCTTCAGGTAAAATTCCCCTATATAGAATTCATGGGCCACAATATTCTTTTGGGCATCTTCCCGGTTAATCTTGGCTTGGGTGACATATTCACTTTGCGGGTGGCTCTTGACGAAGCGGTCAAACTCCTGAACGGCTAATAGGGCTTTTGACTGGTCCCGGTCAATGGTGGGCATCTGCTTAAAGTAGCTCATGCCCTGCATAAAGACCACATAGGCGATCACCTCGTTGGTGGGGTGCATCTTTTCAAATTCCTTATAGCTGGTGGCCGCCAACTCATAGTCCTTATTCAGATAGTAGCTGTCCGCTAATTTCAATTCAGCCAGAACGGCGTATTGACTGTAGGGAAACCGATCTTTAATTTTCTGAAAAGCTTCAACCGCCCGCTCGTATTTTTTTAGCTGATAGGCATCCAGGCCCTCCTGGATCAAAGCATCCGCGCTCTGCTCGGGTTCATCTTTCGTGGAACTGGAAAACCATCCACATCCTCCGGCCGACAAAAGAAAAAAAACAACCACCGGCAAAATAAATCGGCGCATTCCGTCAATGCAACATAAATTATTCTTCATAAAGGAGCCCTTGTTACCCTGCAACCGCCCAAACCGCAGCGACCGCATCGTCTCGCCTATCCCCGGCCGTAAACCGGAGAAGGAGTTGGCCCTCGGCAGATCACAGGGAAAAAAATCCGTAGAATCCAAAAACGCCCTCCAACCAATGGGTATTCGCTTACAGGTTCCGGCCGCCGGAAGCACCCGCATTTTTTGAGGCCCTGGGCCTCTACGTATCCTTGCCCTCAACTGATTCCGCCACGATTTTCCAGAGAAGTTCAATCTTGGGGTTGGTCAGGGTCTTTTCCCGCCTGGAGGCCGGCGGTCATCTCTCCCGGCCTTCCCTGAAATTTTGATGACCGCTTTCGTTGCAGCCCCCATATACCGGCGAGGGCTACAAAACCTTCTTGATGGCATTTTCCAAGGTCGTTTTAGATACCGCCCCGGTAATCTGTTCGGCCACGGAACCGTTTTTGAACAAGATCAGCGTAGGTATGGCCCGGATACCGTATTGACCCGGGATTTTTGGATTTTCATCCACGTTGCATTTCCCGATCTTAACCTGGCCTTCATATTGACCGGCCAGTTCCTCGACCACCGGGGCGATGGCGCGGCAGGGACCGCACCAGGCAGCCCAAAAGTCCACCAAGGCCGGGACGGAGGAATCCAATATTTCGATTTTAAAATTTTCATCGGTTACTTCGGTAATATTCTTATCGGCCATACAGTCTCCCTTCTTGCCTTTCTAAATTATTTGGACAGACCCGTTAGGACCGTCCCAACAGAACTGTCCAAATAATTTAGGGATGGTAATCCCCTTTCCCTTATTTGTCAATAGTCCCCTTTTTGTACCAAGGGTGGGATTGATCCGGGGTAATCGCGCATCGAAAAGGATTTGAGAATTATTGTTGACAAATTTCCTAAATAGAATATACTTAACTGTTTATGTATCTTTCTTAATTAGAAAAGCGAAGCGGAAGATGACCAATCGATACCAGGAAGCCGGGGTGGATATTACCCTGGGGAACGCCTTTGTGGACCGGATTAAGCCCCTGATCCGTAAAACCTTTACTCCGGGGGTGATTACCGATATCGGCGGTTTCGGGGGACTGTTTCGATTGGAGGCCTCGGCCTTTCAAAAACCGGTACTGGTATCATCCACCGACGGCGTGGGCACCAAATTAAAGATTGCCCAGGGGCTCAATCGGCATCAAACTGTGGGCCTTGACCTGGTGGCCATGTGCGTGAACGACATCATCGTCCAAGGGGCGACTCCTCTTTTTTTCCTGGACTACCTGGCCACCGGAAAAATAGATTTGGATACGCTGACGGCCATCGTCGAGGGCATCGTCGAGGGTTGCCGCCAAGCGGAATGCGCCTTAATCGGTGGTGAAACGGCTGAGATGCCGGGACTCTACGCGGCGGGAGAATACGACTTAGCCGGCTTTGTGGTGGGTATCGTGGACCAGGATCAACTGATCGACGGGAGTCGAATAAAGCCTGGGGATCGTCTGATCGGGTTGGCTTCCAACGGCCTTCACAGCAACGGCTTTTCGCTGGTCCGGAAAGTTTTTTTCACGGATCGGCAGTTCGATCCCCAACAGATTCTGCCAGAATTAGGCGGTCCCTTGGGCGATGAACTGCTAAAGCCCACCCGGATTTACGTTAAGTCTATAGTCTCACTGCTAAAAAAATATCCCCTTAACGGTCTGGCCCACATTACCGGGGGCGGAATCGTAGAAAATTTGCCCCGAATCTTACCCGGCGGCTGCCAGGCCCGGATTCAGGGTGACAGTTGGGACATCCCCCCCATTTTTTCCGTTCTGAAAGAACTGGGAGGAGTCTCGGAGGAAGAAATGTGGCGGGTTTTTAACAACGGACTGGGAATGATCTTGGTTGTTGACAAGGATCAGACCCTTTCGATTCAAGAGGAATTGTTCCGACTGGGAGAAAGGGCTTTCCTGATCGGTGAAGTCTTCGCCCGACCTGAATCAGGCCCGGCGGTACTTATTGAATAGCAATTGTTAACCGGATTCAAAATAAAAAAGGAGTTGAATAATGGCTAAAGTTTGTGCGGTATGCGGTAAAGGATCACAGATCGGGCATCATGTCAGCCATGCCAATAATAAAACGTTTAAACTCTGGAGTCCGAACCTGCAACGGATTAAGACCGTCTACCAGGGTACGGTCAGGCGGATCCAGGTTTGTACCCGCTGCCTCCGGTCAGGCAGGGTAATCCGGGCCTCTTAACCCCTAGACAACCTGGTTCAATGATAAACCCGGGTCACCTGAAGGACCCCTTTGATCTTCTTGATTCCGGAGAGTACCGTTTGCAGGTGCCGGGCATCGACTACTTCAATGGTAAAATTGTAAAAAGCTTTTTTATCCAACGTAGTGTACGCCTCGGCTTTTAAGATGTTTGATTCCGCGGAAGTTATCGCCGTGCTCACCTGCGCCAGCATCCCTTTGTCGTCGGTTGAAGAGATTTCCACTTTTACCGGGTAGTAGGCCCCCCGGTCTTTTTCCCACAGTACCTCGACCAACCTTTCCGGGTCCTCATGAGCCACCCGCGGGCAGGACCTTCCATGAACGGTTATTCCCCGGCCCCGGGTAATGAAGCCGACGATCGGGTCCCCGGGGAGGGGGGCACAGCATCGGGCGAACCGGATCAGCACGTCATCCACACCCTGAATTACCACCCCTCCGGCGGGTTTGGTTTTTTGCTGTTTTTTGGGGAATTCCAAGGGGATCAGGTCCTGATCCTTTTCAACCTCCGGTCGTGGGGCAATCCGGTTGATTATCTGCCTAATAGAAATCTTGCCAAACCCGATGGCCGCCAGCAGGTCCTCTCCCTGTTGAAAAGAAAATTCACGGGCAATTTGCAGCAAGGATTCCTGCTTCATCTGCTGGGAAACATTCAGGTGCAACCGCCTCAATTCCTTTTCCAGCAAATCTTTTCCCAAAGTGATGCTGCGGGTCCGTTCTTCGTTTTTAACCCACTGCCGGATTTTTGACCTGGCCCGGGAGGTTTTGGCGATTTTAAGCCAGTCCTTGCTTGGTTTGCGTTTGGCCGAGGTGATAATTTCCACGATATCGCCGTGGCGGAGGGTGAACCGCAAGGGCACCATTTTGTTATTGACCCGGGCCCCGGTGCAGCGATGGCCCACGTCGGTGTGGATGGCGTAAGCAAAGTCAATGGGGGTAGCCCCTTTGGGCAGGGTCTTGACCTCCCCCCGAGGGGTAAACACGTATACTTCGTCGGGGAAAAGGTCTACCCGCAGGGTTTCCAAAAATTCTTTGGCATCCGGATATTCTTTCTGGGATTCCAGCAGTTGACGGACCCAAGTGAATTTTTTCGCGTCGGTCTCGTTCAGGCGGCCTTCTTTATACTGCCAGTGGGAGGCAATGCCCTCCTCGGCCACCCGGTGCATCTCGGCAGTCCGGATCTGAACCTCAATGCGTTCCCCATAGGGGCCAATGACCTTGGTGTGGAGGGATTGGTAGTGATTGGCTTTGGGCAGGCTGATATAGTCCCTGAATTTTCCGGGGATCGGTTTCCACAACGCGTGAATGAGTCCCAAAGCCTCATAACATTCGGGTACATTCTGGACAATGACCCGAAAGGCGATCAGGTCGTAAAGCTGGTCGATTTCCAGGCTTTGATTGACCATTTTCTGGTAAATACTGTAAAAATGTTTATGCCGTCCCTCCACCCGGCACTCGAGGTGGGCCGCCTCCATTTTGTTTTGAAGGACGGTTTTGACCTCCCGGATATAGGATTCCCGCTCCTCCCGTTTCTTGGCCACCCCCAGTTTGATTTCCTGATATTTTTCAGGCTCCAGGTAATAGAGACAGAGGTCCTCCAGTTCCGTTTGGATGCGGCGCATCCCCAAGCGGACGGCAATCGGGGCATAGATTTCCAGGGTTTCCCCGGCAATCTTCCGCTGCTTCTCCTGGCTGTGAAAACCCAAGGTGCGCATATTGTGCAATCTGTCGGCCAGCTTCACCAGGATAACCCGGATATCGTCCGACATGGCTAAAATCATCTTCCGGAAATTTTCTGCCTGCCGTTCTTCCAGGGTCTGAAAGTGAAAGCTGCTGATCTTGGTCACCCCGTTGACGATTCGGAGGACCTCCGGGCCGAACCGTTCTTTGATCATCTCGGGAGTCGCCAGGGTATCTTCCAGGGTGTCGTGTAATAGCCCGGCAGCGATGGTAACCTGGTCCATCTTCATCTGGGTCAGGATCCAGGCCACTTCCAGAGGATGAGAGAGGTAGGACTCCCCGGAAAGGCGGACCTGTCCCTCGTGGACCTTGGCGGAAAAAACATAAGCTTTTTCAACTAAGTTCAACGTTGGCTTGAGGCCAATAGGAAAGAATCTGGTCGATGATGGTGTTAATGCGGATCATGGATTATTAGAATGAACGTCGAACATTGAACATCGAACCCCGAATGAAAACAAACCTTTGCCGAACAGGAAACACCTATTCTGTTTCTTCACCTTTCCCATTAAACATTCGATGTTGGGCGTTCGATGTTCGACGTTCAACTTTTCAGTGACCCTTTCATAGTCCATCCAGCCCAAAAATAACTTACCGCCTAAAAACCGGTTAGATCCGGGGCGTCTCCGCGGCGATGATTTTCAGGATCACCTCCAGGGCCTGATCGATTTTGATCATCTCCACCTGCTTGCTCCGCCGGGGACGCAGCTCTACCTGTCCCAGTTTCAATCCCTTGGGCCCGACGGTTACCCGAAAAGGGATGCCGAGCAGGTCTCCGTCCTTAAATTTAATCCCCGGTCTTTCATCCCGATCATCAAGCAGCACCTCGATCCCGGCCTTTTGAAACGATTCATATAACGACAGAATGATTTGATGTTCCGGCGATCCCGGTTTCCAGTCAATGGGGGTGATCAGCACCTGAAAAGGCGCCAGGGCCAGGGGCCAGACAATCCCGTCCGGATCATGGTTTTGCTCAATGGCCGCGGCCACGGTCCGGCCAACGCCGATCCCGTAACACCCCATGATCATCGTCTGCTCTTTTCCCAGTTCATCAAGGTAGGTAGCCCTAAGGGCCTTGGAATATCGGTCCCCTAATTTGAAAACGTGCCCCACCTCAATCCCCCGGTGAGATTCCAACGGAGCCTGGCAACGGGGACAAGGTTCTCCAGGTTTGGCCTGGCGTAGGTCGGCCCAGTTGGGCAAGGGGATATCCAGCTCCCAGTTCAGGTCCGTATAATGCTGATCGACCTCATTGGCCCCCATGATGAAATTTTTCAATCCCCGGAGGGTTTGATCGGCCCAAAGGGGGATAGCCAGCCCCAGGGCGCCCGCAAAGCCAACCGGAGCGCCCGTTACCTGCTCTACCGTGCGGTCATCGGCCAGGGCAATTTCATCCAACCCCAACACCCGCAACAATTTAGTCTCATTCACCTCCTGGTCTCCCCGGACCAGGATGGCCACCGGCCCTCCGGTAGTCTGATAGAGGATCGTTTTCACCAGGCGATCTGCCGGGACAGTCAGAAAACGAGTCACCTCCTCCACGGATCTTTGACCGGGGGTGTGAATTTTCTGCCGGGACCGGACCTGTTCTTCTTGTTCTTCCCTGGGCTGCCAGGCGGAAACAGCCCTTTCAACATTGGCGGCGTAGCGGCAGGCGCTGCAGGCCAGAACGGCATCTTCCCCCGTTTCGGCCAGTACCATGAATTCATGGGAAAAGCTTCCGCCGATGGCCCCGCTGTCGGCCTCCACGGACTTGAACCGCAGACCGCACCGTTTAAAGATGCGCTGGTAGGCTTCGAACATCTTTTCATAGGAATGCTCGGCGCCGGCTTCATCCCGATCGAAGCTGTACCCGTCCTTCATCCCGAACTCTCGGCCCCGCATCAATCCGAATCGAGGCCGGATTTCATCTCGGAACTTGGTTTGAATCTGATACAGATTTACCGGCAGTTGCCGGTAGGACCGAATCTCGTGGCGGATTAAATCCGTAATGACTTCCTCGTGGGTGGGCCCCAGGCAATATTCATGATCGTGCCGGTCCTTCAGCCGAAACAGCTCCTTACCATACTTATCCCACCGTCCGCTCTCTCGCCAAAGCTCCGCCGGCTGCAGGGCCGGCAGGATGACTTCTTGGGCCCCGGCCCGCTCCATTTCCTCCCGGATTATGGATTCCATTTTTCTGAGGGAACGGACCCCCAGGGGCAAAAAACTATAAATCCCGGAGCCCAGTTTGCGAATGAGACCCGCCCGCATCATGAGCTGATGACTGATGACCTCGGCTTCAGCCGGTTTTTCCTTCAAGGTTGGAATATAAAGCTTGGAAAAAAACATGATTATCCTTTCTCTTGAACCATCTTATCAATTTCCGTCAATAACGTGGAGACCAGATCCGTCTCCTTGACCCTGCGCACCAGTCGGCCCCTGGCAAATAACATTCCCTGGCCTTTCCCCCCGGCAATACCAATATCCGCTTCCCGGGCCTCCCCCGGTCCGTTGACCACGCAGCCCATAATAGCCACTTTAAGCGGGGTGATGACCTTTTGAACGGCCCTTTCCACCTGTCGCACCAAAGGAATTAGATCGATCCGGCAGCGGCCGCAGGTAGGGCAGGAAATGATCTCCACCCCCCGGTCCCGCAGTTTAAGGTTTCTTAATAGCTCGAAGGCCACCCGGATTTCCTCCTTGGGCGGGGCCGTCAAGGAGACCCGCAAGGTATCTCCGATCCCCTGATAAAGGAGCAGGCCGATCCCTAAGGCGGATTTGATGGTCCCCGAGATCAGGGTCCCGGCCTCGGTGACTCCCAAGTGAAACGGGTAATGCACTTTTTCAGCCAGCCCTTGATAGGCCCGGATGGTTTGCAGCACGTCCGAGGCCTTCAGAGATATCTTTAGGTTCGTAAAATGAAGCTTTTCAAATAACTCAATATGACGCAAAGCCGATTCGACCATGGCCTCGGCCAGGTGCTCCCCTCCTCTTCCTTGAAGGTTTTTTTCCAAGGAACCGGCATTGACCCCAATTCGGATGCAAACCCCTTGATCCCTGGCCTCCTCGATGACCCGGATGACTTTAGCCCGGTTTCCGATATTCCCCGGATTAATCCGGATCCCCGCCGCCCCGGCTTTCATGGCCTGCAACGCCAAGCGGTAATCAAAATGGATATCGGCGATCACCGGCAATGGCGATTTTTCCACAATTCCTCTCAAGGCCTGGGCCGCTTCCCCGTCCGGCACGGCGACCCGGATCAGATCACACCCCGATTTTGATAACGAGCTAATTTGCTTGATAGTTTTGCCAATATCCCGGGTATCGGTATTCGTCATGGACTGGATCACTATCGGGTGACCATGGCCGATGAGGACCCTCCCTACTGCAACCGTATTGGTTTTGCGGCGCCGGAGTGGACGGAACGACTTGGAATAACATCTTTTTTTATAGAATTCTGGCGAAGACATTGCTTGGTCTTAAGCCCCATTTTTAAAAAGAATTGACAACCCTGGGCAAATGGTTTAAAAATTTTACTAAGATATTTTTCTCCTATCTTATTTTTATACCATAAATAAGCGTTATACAAGTGATTTTGATCCAGTTTCTGGAAATCACTGCCCTTCCGGATGGAATATTCCCCCAACCATGAGCTGAAAGATCTCATTGAACTGGTCAGCAATGTGAATGAGGCCTTTACAGCCGCCCTTTTTCTTTATAATCCTCCGAGGGATCGTATTTTTTTGAGTTCTTACCATACGTTAAGCCTCCAGGTGAATCCAAAGACCTCAATCCAACCGGGAGACGGCTTGATCGGGTGGGTGGCCAAAAACAAGCAACCCGTGAACGTGGCCCAGTTCGATCGGGATAACCGAAACCTGAAACTCTACCTGAGAGATGAAGGCATCAAGTCCTTCATGGCCGTCCCGGTGGGAGACGCCGGGGTCCTCTGCGTGGACAGTAAGCGTAAATACGTCTTCACCGATAAGAATCAGAAGATTCTACAGGATTTCGCCCGGGTCATTTATCAGGTCCTGCAAAACCAAATTCTCTGCAATCAGGAATTGAAGCAGCGCCGGCTTTTGAATTTTATTTACCGGATCGATGCCCTATCCCGAGAGAACCATGACCTGCAGGAGTATTATCAGAAAATCTTGAATGCCTGTCGCATTTTTTCCAACACCGATGCGGCCTTTTTGACGTTATTACCCAGGAAAGGGGATCGTTATACGGTCGTGGCCTCCGAGGGCAAGTTATTCGCCCCCATGAAGAAAAATTCTATTCCTATCGATATGGGCTTAACCGGTTGGGTTATCAAGGAAAAAAAACCTTTGGTCCGAAGGGAGATGAAACCCAGGAATCACAAGTCCTATATTTTTTTCCCGGACGACCCTTGCGGCCAGTTTCGTTCCTATATCGGGTTGCCTCTGTATTTTTTTAATAAACTATATGGAGTGATGAATTTAGTGGGCTACCAGGAGAATTACTGGGAGGACGAAGAGATTCAGTGCCTCCTTTTGACCGGCCAAACCATAATCACTTCCATTCTATACCGGATGAACGATTAACAGAGGACTGTCGGGACCATGCTGCGACGTTTATTGGGATTGTTTTCGGAAGATCTGGCCATGGACTTGGGGACGGCCAATACACTGATCTACAAAAAAAAGCAGGGAATTGTCCTTAATGAACCTTCCGTGGTGGCGATAAACAATGAAACCGGTCAGGTGCTGGCCGTGGGCAAAGAGGCTAAAGAATTCTTGGGGCGAACCCCGGCCCGGATCTCGGCCATTCGCCCCATGAAGGACGGGGTGATCGCCGATTTTGACGTCACCCGAGAAATGATCAAATACTTTTTAATCAAGGTCCGAGAACGGTCCCGTTTTTTTCGACCGAATTTGGTGATCGGGGTGCCTTCCGGGATTACCATGGTCGAAAAGCGGGCCGTGGTGGAATCCGCCCTGGAAGCCGGGGCTCGCGACATCTACCTGATCGAGGAGCCTATGGCAGCAGCCATCGGCGCGGGCCTGGAGGTTCAGAATCCTCGGGCCAACATGGTAGTGGATATCGGCGGCGGCACCACCGAAGTGGCGATTATTTCCCTTTTCGCCACCGCCTATTGCGAATCGATCCGGGTGGCCGGGGACGAATTAAACGAGGCGATCATCTACCATTTACAAAAAAAGCATCACCTGCTGATCGGAGAAAATACCGCCGAGCAGATCAAGATAAACCATGCCTCGGCTTATCCGCTGGAAGAGCCCATTCGGTTTTCCGTTTCAGGTAAGGAAGTTTTTTCCGGCATTCCCAAAACGATTCAATTGTCCGACCGGGACCTTCGGGAAGGGATGGCCGAGCCGATTTGGGCCATCGTCGATGCCGTCAAAAGGGCACTGGAAAAGACCCCCCCCGAATTGTCGGGGGATATCAGCCAGAGGGGAATCACCCTGGCCGGAGGCGGGGCCTTGCTGAAGGGACTGGACCGTTTGATCCATCGGGAAACGGGCCTGCAGGTGCATATTGCCGATGATCCCTTAACCTCGGTCGTCCTGGGAGCCGGAAAAGCCTTAATCGACACCGACTACTATCTTAAGGTTTTTATTAATTGACGGACTCTGGCCGTGAACCTGAAAAAAGAATTTGATGTGGCCCTGAAAGCCGTCCTCGGGGCCGGCCGCATCCTGCAAAGAGGATTCCGGGCACCCAAGGATTACCGCTTTAAAGGGGCTATCGATCTGGTGACCGAATGGGATCTGAAATCGCAGGAATGGATTTCCTCCAGAATAAGAGCCCGATTTCCAGACCATGATTTCCTGGTCGAGGAGGGGGGGATCGAACGCCGGGACTCCCCTTTCTGCTGGGTCCTCGACCCCCTGGATGGAACGACCAATTTCGTGCACGGCTTTCCGGTCTATTGCGTATCCTTGGCCCTGCTCCAAGGGAGGGAAATCCTGCTGGGTATCGTGCACAGCCCGGAGCTTAAAGAAACATACTGGGCCATCAAGGGACAAGGGGCTTTTTTTGACGGCCGGCCGATCCGGGTTTCAACCGTACCCCGGATTTCCCAAAGTCTGCTGGCCACCGGTTTCCCCTATAATATTAAGAGAACCCATCGCCGGGTCGTCCGGCGTTTCGAAAATGTTATCACTCGTTCCCAGGGGGTCCGGCGCCCCGGGTCAGCCGCCATGGATCTCTGCTGGGTGGCCCGCGGGGTGTACGATGGCTTCTGGGAGGAATATTTGAAACCTTGGGACACGGCCGCCGGGATCATTACTGGTGGAAGAAGCCGGCGGCCGGGCCACCGATTTTTCAGGCCGTACCGGGCCCCTATTTAAAAAACAGATTCTGGCCACCAACGGCCTGCTCCACCAGGAGTTGCTGGAGTTGCTGAAAATTGAAGGAGAAGTCGAATGATTTTTAGAATAACTGCCGAACAATTACAGGGACGTTTCGATTGCTTCAGCCAGTTCAAACGAAATGATCTCGTTTGTCTCAGTCATTGCGCCTTGAATATTCGCTGTGCCTTGGCTAAGAAGGAGTGGTTTGATCAGGAAGCCAATGAGGATTGGATCTATCCGCCGTTACCCTTGGATGGCAACTTTGACCTGGGGCAGGGGTGAGACAATTATTGATTCTGAAAAGGGAACGGTGACGGCGCCTAAAACTGTAAGGCTAATTGTCTCAGGCTGTCCACCACAAAATGCTGGAGGAAGATAATAACCAGGATCACCACCATCGGCGAAAAATCAAATCCCCCCAAGCTTACCGGTATCCGTCGTCGAATGGGGCGCAGTACCGGTTCGGTGACGGCATAAAGAAACCGCACGATAGGGCTGTATGGATCAGGACGAACCCAGGAGAGGATCGCCTGGGCGATAATGATCCAGGTGTAAGCCGTCAGTAGGTAATCGACGATGATGGCCACGGCATTGATGAAGTTTCCTAAAACAAACATAATTCCCTAACCCGATTTCACTATTTTTGGATTTATTATTATAGACTGTTTTAGAAGGATTGAGCGATTCTTTTGCCGCTCCTGAAAGCATCCCTTCACCTCAATCCTGCCATACCATACCCCCTCATTTGTTTCAAGAGGTATTCCAGAGGCTCCGGCATAAAAAATGATCTTCCCGAAAGCCCTTTGGGGTCGTCAGGGGAGACCTGTCCCAGTCATCCTGCGTTCTTCCCTGGTCATCCTGAGCCCCGCTTGGTCTGCTTGTCATCCTGAGCCCTTCGCCTTTCGTCATCCTGAGCAACGCGAAGGATCTCGTCCTGAGTACACCGAAGGATCGGCTCAGGGTAAATTCTGCGAAGGATCTCGTCTTTCAGCTCAGGGTAACCTCCGCGAAACATCTCGCAACTCATAGAAAATAGAGAATTATTTCATGATTTCTGACAACCGGGCAATTTCCTTTGAAGTTTTTCATTTTTTCCTGTAAGAAGGATACACGGTGCGCCCGTAGCTCAGTTGGATAGAGCGTCGGACTTCGAATCCGCAGGCCGCCCGTTCGAGTCGGGCCGGGCGCACCATTCTACCCTTTTCCCTAAATTTTAAACTTTTTTTACCATACGCTAAACCTACCCAATCTCCAAATTGCAGAAATTGACAATAATTGTTGAATTTGTTTTAAACATAGTGGTTCATCACCTATTTTTCTCTCCAAACATAGGGTTGGTTTTTCCTTTTTCCCTGCCTTCTCTTATCCATTTTCACCATCCTTTTATATTATACACAACTACTCGTATTAATTATATATTTTAGCTATCATTCGTTCGGCCTCTTCATCTATTTTCATCCCCTCCCCTCTGTTTTCAGGACGAAAGAAATCCTCTCTGGTATTATTATTGCGTAGTTCTCACTTTGTCTAAATAAATCCCTTAAAAATGCCGATTCAGTCGGTACCAAACAAAAGGATTCATATTCGAACATTTTTTTCTTTCCAGGCCATGGAAAGCAACTTGAAGGGAGGAGAAAAGATGGGAGCAAGAGTTAAAAAATCACTATTGGGATGTCTGCTTCTAGGGCTGGCCTTGACGCTGATATCGACTTCCCCGGCCCTGGCCATTTCTAAACAATGGGTTGGAGGAATCGGTGATTGGAACGTGGACACCAATTGGAATCCTCTCAATGTTCCGATCGTGGGAGATGATGCCCTGCTCACCTACGACCAGCAAGGGAGTATTACAATAAACTATTTGAATACAGCCAATCCGCTGCTTAACTCCATGTTATTGGATGGACTGCCGTCTCTATACAACCACTGTCATCCAGGACCAGGATACCTTGAGCGTAAAAAACTCTGAAATCGGCAAGACCGGCTGGGGGGCTTATATCCAAGGCGGGGGAACCTACAAGATCACTCAGAACCTAAGTTTAGGAGTAACCCCTTCAGGATTCGGCACCTATAATCTCAATGGCGGTTCCCTGAACGTGGGCGGATCGGAAAAACTGGGAGTGATCGGGGGTGGGGACTTCCTTATCAGTGGAGAAGGGGACTTTAACCAAACCGGTGGGACTCATACCATCGGAGGAAATCTTTATCTGGCCTTCGACGAGGGTAGCCAGGGTTTTTATGGCATAAGGCCCCCTGTTCAATCAGCTTTGAACAACGGACTATCCTGCACCAAAGACAAGAATTTCAGTCTGACCGTCAATGGCGCGGCCTGGGTGGGACATCAAGGGACCTATGGAGAATTCGATCAAAAGACCGGTACCGTAACATTCAAAGGCCAGAATCAGGAGGCCCTGAAGTTACAATCGTCCGCTCCTTCTCCGGGATTGAAAAAAACAAATGGACTGCAATGCAGCACCCATCAGGGAGTGGGGCTGATCGTGGGCAATGAGACGGAGGGCTTCTATAATCTGGAGGATGGAGACCTGTCGGTCAGCTACGGAGAGGTCATCGGCTGGAAAGCCAATTCCTTCGGCAGATTCAACCAGGATGGTGGGACCCATAAACTATCCGGCCCTCTTTACCTGGCCAAGGATGCCCTGAGCTACGCGGAATATAATTTGGGAGCCGGCCTCCTTACCGTAAGCGGATATGCCACGGTTGGCGGAGAGGGTGAAGCGTACTTTACCCAGACCGGCGGTGATGTTTTGATCAAAGGGAAAAACCCCAATGTCAGCCTGAGTCTGGGGAAAACCCCCTTAAGCAAATCCAACGCCCCCAGCCTGGAGTGCAACCAACAGGAACAGAGCCAATACATTGGTCTGATTATCGGCCAGGATAAGGGCAGTGCCGGGTATTACAGTTTGGGCGAAGATGGCGATCTGGCCGTGAGCTACGGAGAGGTGGTTGGAATGCAGTCCGAGGCCATCGGCTGGTTTGGACAATTCGGCGGGACCCACACCGTGGGCGGAAATATGACCATCGCCCAGGCCAACGGGAGCACCGGGAACTACATTCTCGGCAATTATCCTAGCCCTACCCCCAGCGGGACGAGCTTAAAGGTTCAGGGGAGTCTGCTGAATAATGAAGGCGGGACTTTTGATTATTACGATGGCGAACTCCTGGCCAACGTAATCAACAAAGGCACATTCAACGCCTACGGTCCCGGGACTCGGGCCTTCCCGAAACAATTCTTTAATTACGGGACCTTTGAGATCAAAGGCCAGTCCTTGGGTACGGCGGCCTTTGCCCAGAAATTCCAGAATTACGGTACTTATAGAAGCAGTGGGAATCCAGGCGTTGATAGCCGATTCACTTACCTTTATATCGCTCCCAAGGGTCATATCGAGGCCGGGGCGACGGATAATTACTATGTCACCAAAGAGTTTACCAACACCAGCACCATGAAAACGGAATGGATGACCGATGCGGCCAACCTGATTTTTACCGGTCCCGGCCGGAAACCTTTCAAAGCCGGCAGCGCCGACAAGGCTGGGGTTTGACAGACAACTTTGCCTGGAACAGCGTGGAAATCGAAGGTAACGGCAGTGTCCAGCTTCTTGATGTTCTGTATGCCAAAGATATTCGGGGCCTTAAAGTGAATGCCCAGACATAAAATCACCAATCTTTTCGGAACCTGCAGTACCCGTATCTACTATAATACTCCCTAATCTCAGATGGGTACATCCTGACCAATGTTTACGGAAAACAGGTGGGGCATTTTGACGCGGGCGTCTATGTTCCCGACTGTAAATAAAGTGGCCTGATTTAAAGAACTCAACCAGCCGGCACAATGGCTTTTATAGCCCTTGTGCCGGTTTTTTTATTCTTTTTCCAGCCGTCAGAAAACCGATACAATCCCTCATTATCCCCCTACTTTCTTTTGTTGAAAAATAGGGCTCCATTCGCTATAGTCGGTTACAGCTTATAGCCGGTCCTAACCGATCCCTCAATATTCCCAATGAATTCTTTACTAATTAAATTAAGCATTTTTATGCTTTGTGGCTGTCTGATAGCCGGGTGTTCCCGGGGTCCGGCCAGGTCCCATTCCATCACCATCGCCGGGTCAACTTCCGTTCAGCCCTTTGCCGAAAAGTTGACTGAAATTTTTATGGAAGTCCACCCCGACCTGATCATCAATGTCCAGGGTGGGGGGTCTACGGCCGGGATCACCTCCTGCCGGTCGGGAGCGGCCCAGATCGGAACCTGCTCCCGGGAGCTGCGCGGACGAAGAAAAGGACCTGCAACGCATCGTCATTGCTCATGACGGCATCGCCATTATTGTTCATCCCGTAAATCCGATTACCAATCTCACTATCGAACAGGTGCAGGGAATTTTTTTAGGGAAATTGCGATCGTGGTCCGAACTCGGATGGGTAAAAAAACCTATCCATTTCGTCACCCGTGAGGAAGGTTCGGGGACACGGGACGCCTTTGAACACTTGGTCATGGGTAAAAAGGAGATCTCTGACGAGGCCCTGGTCCAGGATTCCAACGGGTCGGTGCGGGAAATTATCGCTCACGACCCTCAGGCCATCGGCTATATATCGTTTGGGGTAATCAACCACCAGGTAAAAGCCTTGTCCGTCAATTCCATAATGCCCACTTTAAAAACAATCAAGAGCAAACAATACCAGTTGACCCGGCCTTTCCTCTTTGTAACCCAGGGTCGAATCTCCCCTTTCACCAGGAAATTTATTGAGTTCGTGCTCGGCACCGACGGGCAGCGGATCCTGGAGCACGAGGGTCTCATCGGCATCCATTGATCATGAAAGAAAAAATTATTGAAAAAATCCTCATGATCCTGGCTTTTTCCGCCATCGGGCTACTCCTGCTCATAACCGTTTTCATTTTCCGGGAGGGACTTCCGGTTATCCTTAAATCGGGCCTCCCGGACTTTCTTTTCAGCGCCAAGTGGGCTCCTACCAAAGGGCATTTCGGTATCCTGTCCATGATCATCTCCTCCCTGGCAGTCACTATCAACGCCATTCTGCTCGGCGTGCCCCTCGCTCTGGCCTGCGCCATCACTCTGGCGGAGTTTACCCCGTCCCGTTGGGTCGTCGTGTTAAAACCGACCATTGAACTTTTGGCCGGGATCCCCTCGGTGGTCTTCGGCTTCCTGGGGGTAATCTTTCTCGTCCCCCTGATCCGGGAGTATCTTGGCGGGCCGGGTCTTTCTCTCCTGGCGGCCTCCATCATCCTGGCCATTATGATCCTCCCCACCATCACCAGTATTTCCATTGACGCCCTCCAGGCCGTACCCTTGTTATACAAGGAGGGTGCTCTGGCCATGGGCGCCACGCACTGGCAGGCTGTCCGCTACGTGCTGCTCCCTGCCGCCCGTTCCGGGGTGGTCACCGCCATCATCCTGGGAATGGCTCGGGCCATCGGGGAAACCATGGCCGTTATCATGGTGGCCGGGAATGCCCTGAAAATCCCCGGTTCGATCCTGGACCCAGTCCGTACCTTGACCAGTACCATTGCCCTGGAAATGGGATATTCCACCGGAGATCACCGCCAGGCCCTTTTTGCCGCCGGGATCATCCTCTTCGTTTTTATTATGGGTCTGAATATCCTGGCCACCACCCTGATGCGCCGGAAATGAAATTCTTCTCTCCCATCGTCTGGCAAATCATGGTCAAGACCCTGCTCTGGACCCTTACCGGTCTGACCATCGGGGTTCTCTTTTTTATTATATTTGTCGTCTTCGTCAACGGCCTGCCCCAGCTTTCCTGGGAATTCTTATCAACCAATCCGACGGATATGGGCCGGTCCGGGGGCATTCTGGCCACTATTGTCAGCACGCTTTATCTCATCGTGATTGCCCTCCTTTTTGCCACTCCCCTGGGGCTGGGAACGGCCATTTATTTGACCGAATATACCCGGGAAGGGCCAGCCACCCGGATCATCCGCTTCGGCACGGAATGCCTGGCCGGGATACCCTCAATCATCCTGGGTCTCTTCGGGTTTGCCATCTTCGTCATGGCCTTTGGCTGGGGTTGGAGCCTGCTTTCGGGAGGTCTGACCCTTTCGGTCATGTTGTTGCCGACTATCATCCGGACCTCGGAAGAATCCATTCTGGCCGTTCCCCAGGAATACCGGGAAGTCAGCTTTTCCTTGGGGCTTGGCAAGTGGCAGACCATCACCCGCATCGTCTTGCCTAGCGCACTCCCGGGAATCGCCACCGGGATTGTTCTGAGTATCGCCCGTTCCATAGGGGAAACCGCGGTGATTATCTTCACCGCCGGGTCTTCCCTTCGGTTCCCAAAAACCATCTTCGAGTCCGGCCGAACCATGGCCGTTCATTTCTATATCCTGGCTCGGGAAGGGATATCCATGCCCATGGCCTATGGCACGGCGGCCATTCTCATCATCGTTATCCTGGTAATCAATGTCAGCGCCTATTTGATGATGCGCTATTTCATAAAAAAGTATTCATAGGACAAGCGGCCGAACCTATCTTTCCCTTCTATTTTCATGACGCCTAAAATTGAAATAAAAAACCTTTCCGTGGGTTATAATAAAGTCTCCTCCCTACGGGGGATCAGTCTTTCGATTTTCGAAAAAGAAATCCTTGGGATAATGGGGCCGTCGAACAGCGGGAAAAGCACCCTCCTGCGAATACTAAACCGCCTCATCGATCTAACCCCCCAGGTGACAATCGAGGGGCAGGTCCTGATAGACGGGGAAAACATCCTGGATCCCCAATACGACGTGAATCGTCTCCGGACCCGGGTGGGCATCGTTTTTGCCAAACCCATTCCCTTGCCCCGTTCCATTTATGAAAACCTGACCTTCGGCCCCCGGATGCATGGAGTCAGGGACCGCCGCACCCTGGATGAACGAGTGGAAAGCAGTCTGAAAGCGGCAATTTTATGGGGAGAGATAAAAGACCGGCTTCACGAATCAGCCTTGAACCTGTCCGGAGGACAGCAGCAGAGGCTGTGCATCGCCCGGACCCTGGCTATGCAGTCGGAAGTCATCATGCTCGACGAACCCACCTCGGGCCTGGATCCCATTTCTACGGCCAAAATTGAGGAGGCCCTGCGGATTCTGAAAAAGGATCATACGGTGGTCATCGTCAGCAATAACACCAAACAGATCGCCCGGATCTCCGACAAAGTAGCTTTTCTGCTATTGGGGGACCTGATCGAATACGGGCCTCCGGACCAGATCTTCACCATGGCCAAGGACAAACGGACCGAGGATTACGTTTCCGGACGATTCGGCTAATAGAGGAATTTCAGTGCCTGGAATTACCATCAATCATTTGAATCTGTTCTATGGGTCCTTCCACGCTCTCAAGGACGTTTCATCCTTTTTCAAAACCAGGACCATTACGGCCCTGATCGGCCCATCGGGCTGCGGCAAGTCTACGCTCCTGCGCTGTCTGAACCGGATGAACGACCTGATCGTCGGAGTCCGGATCGAGGGAGAAGTGGTGATCGGGGACAAAAACATTTACGCCCCGGAAACCAACCTCATCGAACTGCGCCGGGAGGTGGGCATGGTCTTTCAGCGTCCCAATCCCTTTCCCCTGCCCATTTCTGAGAATGTTCTTTTCGGACCCAAGATGCACCGGCTCCTGCCAAAAGAAAAAAACCGGCGTGAAGAAATCGTTTTCAATTCTCTTTCGGCTGTGGGGTTGTGGGAAACCTTAAAAGACCGTCTGGCCCAGTCCGCCCTCACCCTGACCCTGGAACAGCAGCAACGGCTCTGCATGGCCCGTATCCTGGCCTTGGAGTCCCGCATCGTTTTAATGGACGAACCCTGCTCGGCCCTGGATCCCATGGCTACAGAAAAGATAGAGAGCCTGATGCTGGAGCTCAAGGAGAAGTACACCATCGTCATTGTCACTCACAACATGCAGCAGGCGGCCCGCATCTCCGACGAATCCGGCTTTATGCTCCTGGGCGAACTGATCGAATTCGGGACCACCGGCCAGATCTTCACCAAACCCCGGGACGAGCGGACCAACGATTATATTACCGGCCGGTATGGCTAAGGGAGTGCCTCACCATGAAAAACCAAAAAGTTATCCCGCTGGATAAGCGGATCATCTTTGCCCTGGACGTGGAAACTCCGGAGGAGGCCCGGGCCTGGGTGAAAAAGCTGGAAAGTCAAGTAAAGTTCTTTAAGGTTGGACTCCAGCTTTTTCTGGCCGGCGGCTTCGACATAGTCGACTGGATTCTGAAACAGGGCTGCGAGGTCATGCTGGACCTCAAGTTCTTCGACGTGCCCCAGACCGTGGCCTCCGCGGTAAAACAGGTGGGCGGTCGGGGGGTGTCCTTCACCACCGTGCACGGCAACGACGCCATCCTGCGGGCCGCAGCCGAGGCCAAAAAGGGAGTGAAAATCCTGGCTGTGACGGTACTGACCAGCCTGGATCAGGGTGATCTGAACGACCTGGGCTTTCAATGTTCCCCGGAAGAACTGGTCCTCTCCCGCGCCCGGCGGGCACTGCAGGTGGGTTGCGATGGAGTGGTTTCCTCGGGACTGGAAGCTCCGAAGTTGAGAAACGAACTGGGGGAAAATTTTCTGGTGGTGGTGCCTGGGGTCCGGCCCATTGAAAACCGGGCCGATGATCAGAAACGGATTGTCACCGTCCGGGACGCCTTCCTAAACGGCGCCGACCACGTGGTCATTGGCCGCCCCTTGAAACAGGCCGCCGCCCCCTTGGTCCTGGCCGCGGAACTGCAGCAACAGATCCGGGAAGTGCTGGGAGAGAACGAGTAGATCGGTCCCGGTTTATCAAGCATCTGTATGACACTCGAGGCTTTTCAACTCCCAGTAGCCGCGGCACTTTAGGACCAATCGCCTGGGGCTGTCATCCTACCTATTCCTTCATCGTGCGTCTCCCTGTTGTTTATTTTTTAAACATAATGATTATTATTTATACATACAATAAATTATCTAATTTCAATATGTTATAATGTTACCCAATATATGTGTATATTTTTAAAACAACTGTGTCCGTATTGAGATAGGGACACCGCCCGGCTTTACTTATTTATTAATTAATTATATCAATTAGTTAAATAATTAGCTCCCTATTTGGCACATCCTTTGCTTATTAAATAGTCAAAACACATTACAACGGAGGGTCATCATGGCTGAAAAATTGAACTTCGCACCGGCTGAAAATCGCTGCATCTGGATGGATGCGGGCGTGGTCTCCTTTAAATTATGCAATAACAACTTCAACTGTCTGACCTGCAACTTCGATAAAGGCATGTACAAGAAGGCCCAGGACGAAAGCTCCGGCAAGGTCCAGGTCAAACAGGATAAGCAACCCACCGAGGTCTGGATGAAAAAATTCCTGGCCCTGCCGGCCTCACAGCGCAAATGCCGCTACATGCTGAACGGCGCCGTGGCTCATAAAATCTGCCCCAACGCCTTTCAATGCGGCGAATGCACCTTTGACCAAATGATGCAGGACCGGGTACCGCCGGCCGGAGCCTCCAAACTCCAAGACATCCCCCTGGTGGGTGGCTTTGGGCAGCCGGAAGGCTACTACTACCACCGGGGTCATAGCTGGGCGGTCACTGAATTCGGCGGCCGGGTCCGTGTCGGACTGGACGACTTCGCCCAACGGGTGGTGGGGGAATTGAGGGAATCAACCTTCCCAAGGTCGGGCAGAAAGTGAACCCGGGCGCGCCGGGGCTGTCCTTGAAACGAAAGAAACAGGAGGTCCAGGTCCTGGCCCCGATCGACGGCACGATCACCCACATCAATAGCAAGGTGATCAGCCATCCGGAACTCCTCAACCAGGAGCCGTATGAGGGCGGCTGGTTGTTTGTCGTCGAACCCAATGCTCTGAAGAACGACCTGAAAGGCCTGCTCTACGGAAAAGAAGCCCAACAGTGGTTGTTGGAGGAAAAAGACCGTCTCGTCACCAATATCCAAAGCGATATCGGGGCCACGGCCCTGGATGGGGGAATGCCCGCCCAGGATTTCGCAGGGCATCTGAAGGGCAAGAAATGGGCCCACTTCGTCCGCCGGTTTCTTTTGTCCTAACCCGCTCCCTTTCATAGCCGCATCTGACCCTCCAGAGGGCAGGGGTTTCATTCCCCCTGCCCTTTTTTTAAATTGTATTTGACTCCCTTCCCTAAAATGATTAAAAATTCTCAGAACAATGGCTGTAAGAATCTAACCCCAACAGGATTCCAAGGAGTGCTCTATGTCTCAAATCACGCTGACCCTGAATGGCCGCACTGTACATTCCGAATCCGGAAAAACGATTTTGGAAGTCGCCAGACAGGAGGGGATATTTATCCCCACCTTGTGCCATTTCCCGCTGTTGAAACCGGAAGAGGCCTGTCGGATTTGCGTGGTCGAAGTTCGGGGATCGGATAGATTAATCGCCTCCTGCTCCACACCGGCCACGGACGGCCTGTCCATCCGGACCGACTCGGCGGCGGTTATCGAGACCCGTCGGCAGATCCTGGAACTTCTATTGGAACAGCACTACGGGGATTGCTTGGCCCCCTGCCAGTTGACCTGTCCGGCCCGGATCGACATCCAGGGTTACTTGGCTCATATCGCCCATGGGGACTACTTGGAGGCGGTAAAATTGATCAAGGAAAGAAACCCTTTTCCACTAGTGGTGGGGCGGGTCTGCCCCCATCCCTGCGAGGATGTCTGTCGAAGGAATCGGGTGGAGGAACCCCTGGCCATCAATCCCCTGAAACGATTTGCCGCCGATTACGCCTGGGCACAGGGAGTTTATATGAAACCGGAAATCGCGCCGCCCAGCGGACATAAAGTGGCCGTCATCGGCAGCGGACCGGGCGGGCTCTCGGCGGCTTATTATCTCCGTCGTCATGGCCACCAGGTAACGGTTTTTGAATCCAAGGATAAACCGGGGGGCATGCTGCGTTATTGCATACCGGAATACCGACTGCCCAACGATCTTTTGGACCAGGAAATAAAAGGTGTTACCGATCTGGGGGTAGACATTCGCTGCAACCAGGCTTTAGGCCAGGATTTTACTTTGGCCCAACTTCGCGGCCAGGGATTTGAAGCGGTTTTTCTGGGTATCGGGGCCTGGAAATCCACCCGTTTGGGGCTTCCCGGAGAAGAACTGCCCGGTATTATCACCGGACTGGATTTCCTGACTCTCGCCGCCTCAGGAAAACCACCGGAGTTGGGGAAAAAAGTACTGGTCATCGGTGGGGGGAATGCCGCCATGGACGCTGCCCGGACGGCCGTCCGTCTTGGTGTGGAAACCGTGACCCTGCTTTACCGACGCTCCCGCAAGGAAATGCCGGCCCATCCCGAAGAGGTGGCGGCGACGGAGGAAGAAGGCACCCGGATGGAATTCCTGGTGTCACCTACCCGGCTTCTGATCCGAGACGACCGGATTTACGGCCTGGAATTCATTCGCAACGAACTCCGGGAAGCGGACGGCAGCGGACGGGCCCCGGCCCTTCCCCGTACCGGGCTCCGAGACACAAGTCGAAGCCGATACGGTCATCGTGGCCATCGGGCAGTCCGTGGACCTGTCCTTTATGGAACATGACCCGGAAATCAAAAGCCTGGTCTTGACCAAATGGGGAACCCCCCAGGCCGAGGCCTCCACCCTGCAATCTTCCCTGCCTTATTTGTTCGTCGGGGGTGATTTTTACCGCGGCCCGCAGACGGTTATCCAAGCCATTGCCGACGGACGCCGGGCCGCCCTCTCCATCCACCAGTACCTTCAGGGGCAGACCCTCCAACCGGAACCCGTCCCCTTCAACATCAGTAAGGGCCGGTTGAGGGATGTGGACCCGGCCAATTTCGAAGGTCTCCCCCCATCCCCGCGTCAAAAAGGTTTTCACCGGCCCTTGGCCGATCGACATCTGAACTTTAAAGAGGTGGAATTCACCCTGAACGAAAGCCAGGCCCAGGCCGAGGCCGCCCGTTGCCTCTCCTGCGGCTGCCTGGATGCCTTCAACTGCCGCCTGCGGGCCTATGCTCAGCTCTATCGAGTGGAAATCGACAACCTGCCGATCTGGACCAAACGGGTACACCCTCTCAAAGAAGACCATTTCCACATAGCCATCGATCCCAATAAATGCATCACCTGCCGACAGTGCGTGCATGGTTGTTCGGAATACCAGGTCCAACATGCCTTTGAACTGAACGAACTACCCGCTTTGTCTGAGGGGGGCCCCCCGATTTATTCTCCGGCCATCAATGAACGGTGTGTCCATTGTGGATTGTGTGCCGCCCACTGCCCCACGGGCGCCCTGGAAGAAAAAGCGCCGCCTCCCCCAGGTCCCTGGAAGTTGGAGAAGATTAAGACCACCTGCGTCTACTGCGGTGTCGGTTGTCAATTGTTTCTGGAGAAAACTGGAAACCGTTTGGTCAAAATTAACGGGGTGGCGGGGATCCCTCCGAGTTATGGCCATCTCTGCGTGAAGGGGCGCTTCGGCTTTGACTTCATCCAGGACTCCGAACGTTTGACCAGTCCCCTGATTCGGGAAGCCGATCGCTTCCGGGAGGCCTCCTGGGAAGAGGCGCTGGCCCTGGTGGCCCGCCGCTTCACCGAAATCCGCGATAGACAGGGTACCCAGTCCCTGGCCGCCTTGACCTCCGGTCGGATGACGAATGAGGAAGATTATCTCCTGCAGAAGCTCGTGCGGATTCTGTTTCGAAACAATGCCATCGACCAGACCACACGGATGAGACCCGGCCCTTTCCAGGAGGGTTTGGAAGCGGCCTTTGGACTGGGCGTCATGACCAATTCCATCGGGGAAATCGAACAGGCCCGGGTTCTCCTGGTAGTCGGATCCCATCCCGAACGCGAGCATCCGGTGATCGGGGCCGCCATGAAGCGGGCCGTGCTACATGGGGCTCGTCTCATCCTGGCCGACCCAGGAGAAAATGAACTGGCGGAAATGGCGCACCTCCAGTTGAAGCCCCGACCGGGTACCGACATCGCCTGGATTAATGGGATGATGCGTATTATCCTCGATGAAGGGCTTTACGACCGGGATTACGTGCGGAACGCACCGAAGGATTCGATGAATGGGCCGCCTCCCTGACATCGTTCGCCCCGGCCATTGTATCCGAAATCACCGGGATCCCCGAAAAGGAATTGAAGACGGTAGCCCGAATGGTGGTCGGAGAAAGGCCGGGATCTTTCTAAGCCGGCAAACCACCCAGAACGCCCGGGGATCGGATTTGGTGAAGGCCTTAACTAATCTGGCCCTACTTTGTGGGAGCGTGCGGGATTTCCCGGGAGCCGGGTTGAATGCCCTGCGAACGGAGAGCAACAGCCAAGGGGCCTGCGACCTGGGATGCCTGCCTCAGGTCTTTCCCGGCTATCAACCGGTCGGAGATATCGAAGCGCGAAAAAGAAATGGAAATCGACCTGGGGAGTGCGCGGGCTTTCCGGCGAAACAGGGCCGTCCCCCGAGCAGATGCTGCCGAGGGGTTTTCAAAAAAGGAAATCCGGGGCCTCTATCTCTTAAACGGGAACCCTCCTGACACCGAAACGGAAGATCCTCGGCTGCTGGAGGCCTTGAAGTCTCTGGAGTTCCTGGTGGTCCAGGATATCTTTCTCAGTGAGACGGCTCACTTGGCCGAGGTCGTGTTGCCGGGGGCCTCCTTCGCCAAGAAGCGGTACCTTTACCAACACCAGCCGCCAGCGTCGAACGGGTATGTCGGGCTCTCCGACCGCCGGGGAAGGCCAAACCCGATTGGCAGATTATTGGTGATATCGGGACGCGCATGGGTTACCTCTTTCCTATTCCCGCACACCCGATCCATTTTTTATGAAATCCCGGATGGTGACCCCTATCTATTCCGGGATAACGTACGACCGCCTGGAAAAAGTCGGCCTCCAGTGGCCTTGCCCGACCCTGGACCATCCCGCAGACCCCCATCCTGCATCAGGAACAGTTTTCCCGGGGCCTGGGAAGGTTCCAGCCGGTGTTATAAACAAGTTATTCCGGTAATCTTTTCTTTTTCAAAGTCAAATAGTACCTGCTGGTCGCCGCCGGCAGCGATGATCACTTTACGATCCGAAGACACCCGCCCGACGACTTCAGCCGTGATGTTGCACTTCCTGAAAATCGTCAGGACATCCGTGGTCTGGGAAGGGGCCGCTGCCAGAATGAAACTGAAACTTTGGAAGCAGACCAGCCAGTCAAACCATTCCAGCCCGGCCGGGGTTGGAATGGCATTCAGATCCACCCAAGCCCCCTTCCCCGAATTTTCCATCATGATCGACAGGGTCCCGAGAATACCGGCATTGCTGATATCCTTGGCCGCGCAGGCAAATTCACTTTCTGCAATCTGCGGCATGGTTTCCAGGCGAAGCAGAAGCTCTTCCGAAGTCTTGCCCGAGTTCGCATCCCAGCTCACCACCGACTGGCAGCCGCGCCGCCCTTCAAGGTCTACGGCCAGGATCAGATTGTCCCCCGATCGGGCCAGGTGACTGCGCATCACCCGGCGGGCGTAGCCCAAAATAGCCACCGAAAGCGAGGGGACAGCAATGGAGGGGTCGGGATGTAGATGCCCTCCCACCATGGGTACCCGGAGTTTCTCGCAGCCGTGACGAATCCCCTCCACCACCAGGGCCCGGCCCTCCTCCTCTCCATGGGAAAGAACGTTGACCAGAGCCACGGGCCGGCCGCCCATGGAATAGATATCATTGACCGTCACCATGACCGAAGCCTTGCCGGCGGCGTAGGGCTCCTGCATCAAGAGCTGAGGCAGAATCCCGTCCGCCGCCAAAAGCAGGAATCCCTCGCCCCAGGGGATCACGGCGGCGTCATCCCCATAGTTGGGCAATTGAGCCCCATAGGGGGTCCCGACCACCAGCCTTTCAAAGACCGCTTCAATCGGCTTTTTGCGGAGCAGTCCGGGATATCTCTTAATATTCTCAACCAGGATCGATAAATCTCTGGAAGTCCGCGGGGCGTTCATGATTGACAACCTCGAATTCGGGGTTTAGGGAAACAAACTCCAACCCGGTCCCCTGGTTATTATGGCCCTTATGGGCTATCCTGGCTTCCAGGCTAAAAAAGCCAAATCCGGGAAGGTCGATTTCGATGGTCACCAGATTTCCGGGAAGCCCTAAATCCACCAGTGGCAAAAAGCACCCTTTCGGGGAAAGATTTTCGGACATGACTTTTTGATAGCCGGAGGGTATCAAAATCGCCAACCCCAACTGGACACGGGGATTGCTCGGTTTTTCCCCTTCGGGGAAAAATATTTCATCGATCATAGTCACCCTCCTCCATCCGTATTCAAGGAACTGAAGATTCCCCTAGGGACATTCATGAGATGGTGATGCCCGCTTCATACCAAATCCCAATCGGGATTTCAACAACCTTATTTTCCCTTGACAAGTTCCCTCGAAATACTATTTTACTAAACATTCATAGAGGGATAGTTGATGGACCAGCAACCCCAGAAAATTAAAATACTCTTTTTATGCACCGGGAATTCCTGCCGCAGCCAGATGGCTGAAGCCTGGACCCGGAACCTGAAGGGGGATTCGATTGAGCCGTATTCCGCCGGGACCGAACCAAAAGAAATCGACTCCCGGGCGGTTAAGGTCATGGCTGAAGCGGGCTTGGACATTTCCGGACAAAAGTCAAAATCCGTAGAGGCCCTGGGGGACCTGGAATTTGACTACGTGATCACCCTCTGCGACTCCGCCTTTCAGTCCTGTCCCTTCTTCCCCGGCAAAACCAGGAAACTTCATGTGGGCTTCGACGATCCCCCACGCCTTGCCGCCGGGGCCGGGAGCGAAGAGGAGGCCTTGGCGCCCTACCGTCGCGTACGGGACGAGATCAAGTCCTACGTCGAGTCCTTGCCGGACGATTTGAATCCCTAAATCTTAGAAAAAATTTCTTGACAGTCTACCCCTTTTTTTCTTTATAATAATTACGATGTTAATAAGGTTAAGCCAACCTTTTAATTTTTTCATTAATATCCAGATCCTTGGGGAATATGAATCTCGCAGCGATCCGGCGATTGTGGCAAACCAATACATTCAATGAGTCGAAAAAACTTCTTATATATTATAATCATCTGTTTTCTCTTCATCGGGGGTTGCGCCCAGACCTTCTCTAAAACACCAGTTCGAGATGATTGTTCGGGAACAGCTCAATCCTCCAATCCCTCCCAGATAATCTTAGACAAATCCGATAAGGAGTGATCATAACAGATGTCTCCAGGAGGAGACATAAAAATAAGATAATTCCTACACTCCGGATTTGCCGATAACTATAAATACCTTGACAAATATTTCTCCGCTTGCTATATCTAAGTTCAACCTCTGAACATTTTATTTACTCAATCAATACAAATTGTTATGATTAACTGGTATTGTCTTTATACGAAGGCGAAGCAGGAAGATATCGTCACCTTTAAATTATTAAAGCATGACGGTATTGAAATCTTTAATCCCAAGTTGAAACTGAAAAAATTCGTCAGGGGAAAGTTGAAAGAGGTTATTGAAGAACTATTTCCCTGTTATATTTTTTCCCGGTTTGACCCCTTCCAGTATTATCATATGATCAAGTATACTCGGGGGGTTAAACGGATCGTTGGGAATAAGGAAGGATATCCCTTTATTATCGACGAGGGCCTGTTGGAAGGGCTCCGGCAGCGGATGCAGAACGGATACCTGCTCGTCGAGCCCACGGATTTTCCTAAAGGTGGGCCGGTGTTGATCAAGGAAGGTCCGTTTAAGGGACTCGAGGGGATCCTGCTAAAAAAAATGAAGGCCAGCGATCGGGTCCTGGTTTTACTCAATACCATTCATTACAGCGCTAAGGTTCAGGTGGAAACGGCTTTTTTGTCTAAACCTTAGCCAAAGATCTTTTGATTTTTGGCTATAGAAAGAATCTTTCACCTTTTTCCCCCTGAGAATAAATAGGGGCCCCAATTCGTTGCCCCGTCCGTCGTCTTCCTCTTGACCAACCGCCCGGGTTTGACCGGGAATGGCGGTAGCCTGCCCTTTTCCCGCTTGCTTCCTTGGGATGATACATCAGAATCCTTATACTAGAGCAATCGGCCCTTGCTGTCGTGAGTAGCTTTTTTATCATTTTCCAGTTCGTATTTCTTAGCTGAGCATGGACGAAAACTATCTAAAAACACTAAGGGTTTTGGAAGAAACCCCTTCCCTCTCTCAGCGGATGCTGGCCGAAAGGCTCAAGCTCAGCCTGGGGAAGGCCAATTACCTGCTGAACGCCCTGATCAGCCAAGGACTAGTCAAGGCTGTCCATTTCAAAAACTCAGCCAATAAGCGATCGTACATATACCATCTGACACCGGAAGGGATGCAGCGCAAGCTGGAATTGACTTATCAGTTTATCCAGCTCAAATCAAAAGAATATGAACACCTGCAAAAAGAAATCGAAACCCTCAAACTGGAAATTGAGAAATCCCCTCAATCAGGAGCAATTCCCCAGGGACGGCTCCCGGCATGAGGATTTCTGTTTCCTCCCTGGAACTGCAATACAATCCATTTATGATGGAATCGCAAAAATCCGTCAGTAAGAGTTTGTCATTCTGAGCGAATGCGAAGAATCTCGTATTTTAAGCTAGTTATGAGATCATTCACGCAGTTGACCCTGAGCCGAAAGACGAGATCCTTCGCGGAGTTTATCCTGAGCCGATCCTTCGACGTTGCTCAGGATAACAGGAAGGCGGAGGGCTCAGGATGACAGTTCGGGACTGTTTGCGAGGGTATCAATTATATGTTTTAATTTATATTTTTCCTCAATTGGTCGGTCCGGGCTGTAGCAACAAAACTATCAGTGACCGACCTCTACCACCGGAGGGCTTTCAGGCTCAATTAAGCATAAAAAATCAACCAGCCACTTTGAAGACCTACCAAGTATTTAAAGCCGCGATGGTGATCAAAAACAACAGCCCGGTGAATTGGCCTTCCCAGCGAGGAAAAGATGGGGATCGGAACTGGATTCGCCTGGCTTATCGATGGTATGATTTATCTGGGAAACCGCTGAATACCCCTATCGAACGAACCAACCTCCCCCATGATTTGGAACCCCAGCAGCAGGTCGAAGTCGTGGCCAAGGTGGTTCCTCCGGAAAAACAGGGCGAATATCTCCTGGAATTTGATATGGTTCAGGAAGGGGTGGATTGGTTCAAGAGTGAAAAATCTCCGGCCTGTATCTTTTAAGTAAAAGTTGAAGAAAACTAATCGAAAGGCTATCTTAACTTATCTTTGGGTCCTG
This sequence comes from uncultured delta proteobacterium, assembly GCA_963746605.1. GTDB lineage: Bacteria > Desulfobacterota > RBG-13-43-22 > RBG-13-43-22 > RBG-13-43-22 > CAVQSS01. Next base: position 21,555 of record CAVVCH010000059.1, on the reverse strand, counting down.
TTTGGCCTCTTGGCTGACGGCATGGGCACTTCAAGGGGGGCATTACTTATTGCAGGGCAACCAGACCGATCTCTTTCCTCCTGGATCATGGGAGGAGTGTTTCTGGGGTTGGCCTTTTTTTACTTCGTCCTTGCACTACTCCTCCGCTGGGCCGGCCAAGACGCTCATCGGCTTTACCTGGCCTCCGGGGTTCGATTAAACCTGGTTTCGGTTTCCTGGTACCGCTTCCTGAACCCCCTGGGCCCCCTTTACAGCCTCTATCGCCACCGGGACCTTTTGCGCCAATTCACCCGGCGGGAGATTGAAGGACGTTACAAAGGGTCCTACCTGGGGATGATGTGGCCCTTGATAATCCCCTTGTTATTACTTGGGATTTATACTTTTATCTTTTCGGTGGTTTTTAAGGTGAAGTGGCCGGGCGGCAAGGAGATCAACCAGGGAGAGTTTGCCTTGACCCTATTTGCCGGATTGATCGCCTTTACCATTTTTTCGGAGACCATTACCCGCGCCCCTTCCTTAATTGTTTCCAACCCCAATTATGTCAAAAAAGTGATCTTCCCCCTGGAAATCCTGCCGGTGAGCGTCTTGGGGGCCGCGCTCTTTCAAGGGCTCATCAGCGTGGCCATCCTGATTGCCGGTGAATTAATCCTGCAGGGCACCGTCTCAGCCAAGGTATTTCTCCTGCCCTTGTTTATTCTCCCCCTGGCCGGTTTTTCTCTGGGCCTGGCCTGGTTTTTGTCTTCTTTAGGCGTTTATCTACGAGACATTGGGTATGCTATCGGGATTGTGGTCCAGATCCTTTTTTTCCTCTCCCCGATATTTTATCCGATTGAGGCCGTCCCTGAAAGATTCCGAATTTTCATCAAACTGAACCCGTTGACCGGGATCCTGGAGGGGTTCCGGCAGGTGCTGGTCTGGAATCAGTGGCCCGATTTCGGTTTCTGGTTCCTGCAGACGGCCGGTGCCGTCCTGGTTTTCGTCAGCGGATATATGTGGTTCATGAAAACCCGATCCGGCTTCGCCGATGTCCTGTAAATCGCCAAAAATATTTAAATTTTGGCTTCTAATGTTGTTATTTGGCAGTGTGAGATAAATTCTCAGAATTCACTTTGTAAGATCCTCCATCGAAACCATGTCCAAACTTTCTAAGAACGCCCGAATATTTGTAGCCGGCCACCGAGGTTTGGTCGGCTCGTCCATCCTCCGTCGTTTACAGCAGGAGGGTTATACCAACCTACTGACCGCCACCCGCCATCAGCTTGACCTGCGCGATCAGGCCGCGGTCAATTACTGGTTCCGGGCCAACCGGCCCGAGTACGTTTTCCTGGTGGCCGGGACCGTGGGGGGTATCTGGGCTAACGCCACCCGCCCCGCTGAATTCATCTACGACAACATGATGATCCATGCCACCGTGGTTCATGCCGCCCACATCTTCCAAACCGAAAAGCTCCTCTACCTGGGCAGTTCCTGCATCTACCCCCGGGAATGCCCTCAGCCCATGGTCGAGGAATATCTTCTGACCGGCCTGCTGGAACCCACCAATGAACCCTATGCCATTGCCAAGATTGCCGGCATCAAACTATGCCAGGCCTATCGGAAGCAGTACGGCTCCAACTTTATTTCCGCCATGCCCACCAATCTTTATGGCCCCCACGACAATTTCGATTTACTGAGTTCCCACGTCCTCCCGGCCCTGATCCGAAAATTTCATTTGGCCAAACTCGCCGCACGAGGCGACCTGGAAGGCATTGATCGAGACGAAGCCTTATTTGGTCCCATCCCATCGGAATTAAAAGATTCCCTGGGCATCCCCAGCGTTAAATCGGAAATCGGAAATCGGAAATCCCAAATCCAAAACGATCCGCCTCACGCCTCACGCCTTACTCCCTCACGTTCCGTAACCATTTGGGGCTCCGGTTCACCCCGCCGGGAATTTCTCCATGTGGATGACCTGGCGGATGCCTGTCTCTATTTAATGGAGCATTACTCCGAGGATCCCCATATCAACATCGGCGCCGGAGAAGACTGTACCATCCGGGAACTGGCCGAAATGGTGCGGGAGGTAGTCTATCCTGAGGCTGCATTGGTATTTGACGCCAGCCAAGCCGGATGGGACTCCCCAAAAGCTCCTGGATGTCCATCGTCTGCACCGGATGGGCTGGAAGCATAGAATCGATCTAAAGGAAGGCATATCCGCCACCTATGCCTGGTACCTAAATCAAGAAAAAGGAAACCAAACCCCATGAACCCCGAACAAGCCCCCAGACCCCTCTACGAGGACGAAATCAACCTGGCCCCTATTTTTCAAATTCTTTACCGAAGGAGAAAATTTATTCTTTACGGCACTGTCTTGGCCGCCCTTTTGTCGCTCCTCATTGCCCTGCTGCTTCCCCGTATCTATCGCAGCGAAGGATTCTATGCCTTTACCAGTCAACGTGGCTCGGAATAAGGATAAGGATAAGGATAAGGATAAGGATAAGGATAAGGACCGGACCCTCCGGATTTCAACGATGGCGGTACCCGATTTCAAGAAATACCAAAAGCGTTTCACCAACCCCCTGCTTTTTCAAAATTTCATTAAGAGGAAAGGGCTGCTAAATCAGGAAGATTTATCCATGGTTTCCAAGTCCATCCAATCTTCCGAGGATCTTAATAATCTCATATCCCCGGCGTATGCCTACGCCAAAGAAGATTTAAAAGTGTTGGCCGGCATCCCTCCCGACACGCAAAATTATGTGATCGGGGTCCAGTTAAACTGGGAAGCAAAAGGTCCGGAGAAAGCCCGGGACCTGGTTGTCATTCTTGGGGTTTTTCTCCGGAATACGATCATGTATAACCTTCTCTATGACTACATCAACGCCAATTATACCGTTTTCTCCAATGATATTCGCAAGTTTGAAAACGACAACCTGACCACCAAATTCAACCTGGAACAACTCACCTTAAAAGCGGACCGCATGAAAACTATCTTAAAGCGTTACCCCTCGGGCGGCGCGGCCGAAAATCGCCAGGTTGTTTCGGTTGGGGAGGGGGGATACAATTATTTGTCTCCGGCCACCCAGTTGGTGGGCGTGGAATCCCAGGTGGCCGATCTAATGGAAAAATCGGCCAAGGAGATTCGAAACAAGGAGATATGCCAGATTAATTACAACTTCTTCAATGAGGCCCGAAAATTTTTCGGGAAAGACGAAAACGGGGATCTGGTTTACAACAACCTGGTCGAACTTCAAAACCAGTTTTTCAAGAACTTGGACTTAAACAAAGACACCAACCGTGAAGTATACAATGCCCTGTTAAATGATATGGAAATATTTCGCTATACCTTCTATGAATCGTATCGCTTCGTCTCTGAACCCAACCTTCCCTTGAAACCCGTTAAACCGAAAAAGGCAACCATCATTATTATTTCCACCATTCTGGCTTTCTTTGTTTTTATATTTTTAGCCTTTATTATCGAATGGTGGAAAAATAATAAATCCTTTATCAGGGGGAACGGTTCTTCGGGTCTTCAACCCGGGAATGCTCAGACCCAGAAGGATCCCTCAGACCATAGCGCACCATGACCCTCTGGGATTTAATACGAAAATAAAGCTTCGGCGATTGTTCCAGCTTTTTCAAACCCCCTAGATCCCCCTTAGTCAAGTCGGACTTTTACCTTCCTTGAAAAAGGGGGGTGGGGGGATTTTCATTCTGCAGGCGCGCCCGGGCATGGGGATTTCGTTGAAAATAGATCAAACCCGGGTTGTCATTTGTTTTTGCGTCATGCCGAGCGTAAGCCTGCCCCGGCAGGTAGTAGGGCATCCAGTGGACCAAAATTTAAACAGCCATGATCCTGTCTTCGCCGAATGACAAGCTACTTCACTAACTGGAGGTAACGTATGGCGGAGACGGCAAAAAAAGAAGCAGTGTACGACGATCTCCTCGAAATTCCAGAAAATATGATCGGCGAAATCATTGCCGGGGAATTGGTCGTTTCTCCCAGGCCTTCGCCGAGACATAGCCATGCGGTATCGGTTCTGGATGGTTGGATAGGCCCGCCGTATAGGTTCGGGGAAGGAGGTCCTGGGGGGTGGATATTTCTGTTTGAACCGGAAATCGCCCTTGGCGAACACCTCCTTGTTCCTGACCTCGCCGGCTGGAAAAAGAGCGGCTTACCACCCCCCCGGATACTAATTTTATTGCCACGATTCCGGACTGGATCTGCGAAGTCCTCTCTCCGGCAACTTTTCGGACAGATCGAATCAAGAAGATGCCTCTTTACGCTCAATATGCGGTCCCCTTCTTATGGCTGTTGGACCCTATTGCCAGGATGCTCGAAGTGTTTCGATTGGAATCAGGCCGATGGTCGCTCCAATCCACCCATGCCGACGACGATCGGGTTCGGGCCGAGCCCTTTCCAGAGATCGAAATCCTTCTTGCCTATCTCTGGTGGTAATAAGGTCCGAACGACCGGCCAACAAATGAATCCTCATTTTGAAAAAGACCCGCGCTTTATTAAGAACTTGAAGGCCTGGGCGGAAATTACCGGGTTATGTTTAAACCTCAAAGAACGTTACCTCCAAGGACAATTTCCAGCCCTGAATTCTCAAAAACAGCTTTTTCTTGAACTTCGCAAAATCAAAGAAAAAAGATGGAGGCGAGAACTCGATGTTGAATGGTAAAACCATGAACTCTATTGCTCCGGAAGGATTGACCGAAGTCGTTCGGAGCCGGGCACTTTCTTACCCGGCCATCCTGGCGGTTTATCTCTTCGGCTCCCAAAGCACGGGAAAAGCGAAACCCTCGAGTGATCTGGACCTGGCCATTCTCCTCTTTCCCGGTCAAGAAGACGATTTTCCCCTGTTGGAGGTGGCGGTCTCCCTGGAAAAGGCCCTAGGGCTGCGGGTCGATCTGACCATCCTTAACCGAGCCGGCGAGCTTTTAAAATACCAGGTCCGACGACACGGAATTCTGATCTACGACAAGGCCCCCCGGCTCAGGAAACAATTTGAAGTCCGAGGGAGAAAGTCTTTCGAAGATTTTCTTTACCTTCACCGTCGATACATTAGCCAGGCACTACACCGTCCGGTCTAAAAGGGAATAAGGATCTGTAAACAAATAACCTTGACAAAGCGACACTACAACCGTTCGCCCTGAGCTTGTCGAAGGGTGAACGATACGGCCATGCTTCGACAGGCTCAGCATGAACGGAGATACCGCGGCATTGTACAGCTTATTTCTTGAGGGTTCTAAGTTATGGTGGATCGCCTCCTGATAGAAAAGATACTGGGAGATATACGGGCTAACATCCGCGAACTGGAAAAAGCCAAGGACATCACCTGGGAAGTGTATCGAAGCGATGTCCGGACCCGACGCTTCGTGGAGCGGACACTCCACATTTTGATCGAGGCCTGTATCGACGCGGCCCAGCACATCATCTCCGACGAAGGATTTCGGGAGCCCTCCACCTATCGAGACGCCTTCGTGGTCCTGGCCGAAGAAAAAATCGTCCCAGCAGAGCTGCTTCCCCGCTTGGAACAGATGGCCGCCTTCCGAAATTTGATCGTCCATTACTATGAAAAAATAGACGATTCTATCGTTTTCAGGGTATTCCAACGCAACCTGACCGATTTCTTAGACTTTGCGGAAAGCATTGCTGCTTTTCTTAAAAGCTCGGATGAGGTTTATGACCACAAATCTTAGTCAGGAGGGCACATCCTCTTCATCAGGAAAAACGCAAATAGGTCACATGTTAAAGCCGGTATTGGAACAGCATCGAGACAAAGTCGCGTTTGCCTATCTTTTCGGTTCAACCCTGTCTGATCAACGCCGACCCTTGAGTGATATTGACATTGCCGTCTATACCTCGGGCAAAAAGAAATCCGACTTCTTGGAAATAAAATTTGCCCTTTATGCCGATTTTTGCAGGGCATTAAATAGAAATGACATTGATGTGGTTTTGCTAAACACGACAAAAAATACTCTTCTCCTCGAAAACATCGTCAGAGAGGGAATGGTGCTATTTGAAGCGCCAGGAGGGGAAACCATCAGAAAAGATTTTGAACTGAAGATTCGGCATCAGGCCATTGATTTCAAAAGCCAGCGAAAGAACGTCATGGGGATCTAATGGAGCGTATAGCCAATAAGATCGGTCGAATAAAGGAGTATCTTTCTTTGATACGATCCATTCAAGAGGATTGCCTCAAACGATTTATCTCCGATCCTCTCTATCGCGGGGCATTGCTCCACTACCTCTATTTGATGGCTGATACTTGTATCGCGCTGGCGGAACTGGTCATTAGTCAAAAAAACCTTAGAACTCCTCAATCCTATTCCGAGGCCTTTGACATCCTCGGTGAAAATCGACATTTTAGATCCCGCCTTCGCCTATTCCTTTGCCAAAATCGCCGGTTTTAGAAATTTTTTGGCCCATGACTACGAAAAAGTAGATGCCGAACAAATTTGTCGGGCGGTCGTTGGTGAATTGGAGGACGTGGAAATCTTCCTTCAGCAGATTGCCGATCACTTTAAATAGCCGCCGCTGGAATGATGGTGCAAGAGATCAAAACCCGAAAGCTTCCCATAACTTCAAGACCTTCGAAGGGCTTTGATCTCTCTCTTTGGGAGGAATCCATCCGCCGAGAATATGCCGAGAGAGAAAAAGAGCGATTAGCCACCTTAAGCCGGGTCGAATCCCTGTTGGCCGATTATTTCAACGAAGAAGAAGGTCCGCCGTGCCTTCCTGGTAGGCTCTATTCTCGAAGAGGGAGAGATTCTATCCCTTTTCGGATATCGATGTGCTCGTGGAAGGACTTGCGCGGGGACTATCTCAAAACCGTAACCGAGATGGAGGGCCTGTTGGACCGAACGGTCGACCTCATCGAGGGAGAGCGCTGTCGGTTTTTTAAATCCCTTGAACAAAAGGGAAGGCGGATTGTATGAAGAAAGAACGATTGGCCGTACTTTTGGGTTATTTTGAAAGCCAAATGGAGTTGATTGAGCGAATAAGGAAAGAGGTTGAATCCACCCAACCTACGGACAGGGAAAAAACAAGCCACCTGAGCTACCTCCTGCATAACCTCTATTGTGCGTTGGAAGAACTTTTCCAGGAAGTGGCCAAAACCTTTGAAAACCGTATCGAGGACTTATCCCGGTACCATCGGGAACTCCTTCAGCGCATGCGACTGACAATTCCCGGTATTCGGACGAATGTATTATCCGAAAAAAGTTTTCTGATCCTTGATGAATTAAGGGCTTTCCGACACATCTTTCGGCATGCCTACACCTATGAGCTGGACCCTGAAAGGGTGCGTACTCTCAAACTAAAGGTGAAACGTCACTGGCGACTGATCCGCACCGATCTTGATGCGTTCGCTCGCTTTTTGCGGAACGCCCTGGATAAGGAAGTTTGATGCGCATAACCACGGCCGAACATCAGGCTATACGGCAAGCCATTGCGGAGATTGATCCAGAGGCGAACATTTTCCTGTTTGGGTCAAGGGCCGACGACAATGCCAGGGGCGGCGATATCGACCTTTTAATCATTTCCAGAAAACTCCGCTTAATGGACAAGCTAACTGTGCTGGCAAGATTGCATCAGATACTGGGCGAACAAAAAATTGACTTGGCCATATACCCCGACCTTTCCAAGCCCTTTGCACGGCTTGCCAAGGCAAGCGGAGTGCCCCTATGAACCCGGACAAGCTTCTCTTGCTGCAGGAAGGGCTGGCGCATCTGGAACAAGCCGCCTCACATTTGGCGCTTTCACATGACCGGACCCTGGACATCATTCGACAAGAAAAATGGACATCCGAAGAACTGGAGCGTCTGGAGTCTCTTAGCAGCCGTTTCGCACGCCTCTCCGACCTTTTGACACAGAAAATCATGCGCCTGATTGACGAGCTGGAGCTGACACCGGATGGCACTTTACTGGATCGTATCCAACGGGCAGAAAAGCGCGGCTGGGTTGAATCGGCCGGTGATCTGGTTCATATTCGCGAACTCAGAAATCTGATCGCCCATGAATATGCGGCTGACCGGCTGCCGGAAATTTATCAGTCTGTGGCAGCACTTACGCCAAGGTTGCTGGCTGTAGTCCCTAAGGTTCTGGCCTATGCAGCGCAGCTTGCACAGCATTATGCGCAGACAACACAGGAAAAATGACCGTGAAATGGAAAAATTGAATCTCCGCCTCTCTGCAGTCCCTTATTAAAGTATGATAGTAACTTACGAAGATGCAAAGAAGGCGGCCACATCGATTAGAAAGGCCGTCGATCCCTGTTCCGTTGTTCTTTTCGGGTCCGTGGCCCGGGAAGGGTCAGGAAATGATCTGGATTTACTGATTTTAATTGATGATCGGGAGAGAAATATTGAAGATGCCGGATCTCTCGTTCAGAATTCTCTTAAACCGTTCTACAAAAAGTTCTCCATCGACCCCTTTGTCGTTTCTTTGTCAAAGTGGCGGGAATATCAGAAAAAAGGAAGCCCCTTTTTGCACCTCATATCGAGAGAGGGGAGGATGCTTTTTATGAAGGATATTGTAGAGGAATGGGTAAAACAGGCCAGGGACGAGCTGGATATGGCCGTTTATCTTTTGCAGGGCGGGTATTTCAAAGGCGCCTGCTACCATGCGCAACAATCAGTGGAAAAGGCCATGAAGGCGGGCCTTTTTAAAAAAGGGTGGGATCTGGAAAAGACCCATAGCGCGGCCCGCCTTGCCGCGATTGGGAAAGACCTTCGGGTAAAATTTCCCATCTCTGAAGATGAGATCGTGTTCGTCGACAGTATTTACCGGGGACGCTATCCTGCGGAAGCAGGCCTGCTGCCCCTGGGATCCCCGACACGGGAAGAAGCAAAAAAATCAGTAAATTTGGCCGCTAAATTGATTAAGAGCGTCGCCAGAAAAAGAAAAGCGATTATCCAGAATCTCGAAGTGATTCCGCTGATTGCCGGAGTGAATAGATCCGGGGGGAGCCGAGCTGGTCATTCCGGAGGCAGCAATGAGACCATTAAGGGTGTCCAGGCCTTGATAAAGGATGTTTCCGAATTTTGATCGTCATGTCCTTTTGACCTAGAAAGAAGACGGAGTTATTGTCGCCCGTTGTTTGGACTTTTCCATATAAGTCATGGGAAACGGAAGCTAGAAGCTCTTGAAGCGATGGGTGATTGCATAAAGGATTACATCGATCATGCCGTTAAAAGCGGCGGCGATAGAACAAGCTATCTGATCCGGATGTTCGATGAGTTTTGGAATAGTGCTACTCGGAGAAGTTGGAGCTTGAGAAAGAAACGATATCAATAAAACAACTTGACCAATCGTTTCAAGTCTCATCCGATTTATGAAGTAGTCTATGGCGGCCCAATGAACAAATAGAATCTCCGCGTTCTCTGAGCCCTCTGCGAGAAATCGTCTGTTTGTCTATTCTTGCTCTCATGTGGCCGGATGGACATAGAATACACACAAACCCGAAAGACCACCGCCGAAAGCCAAGTATGTTTTCTTTTGCTTCCCTCTTCCATCTTGACCTATTATGGCTATCCCCTCTGAAGTCGTCGACCTTCTTAATCTGCTGCGCCGGCGTGGACCCGGAAAAGGGCCCCAAACTGGAAGCGCTGATTTCCAAAGGAGTGGATTGGAATCTGGTCGTCGAACAGGGGCAGCGCCACGGGATTCTCCCCCTTCTCTACTGGTCCCTCAAGACCCATTGCCCGGATAAAGTCCCTGATCCGATCATGAAGGAGCTTGGGGAATTTTTTCAAGCAAACGCCCGAAAGAACCTCTTTGCCATCAGCGAACTGCTCCGCATCCTCAGCCTTCTTAGAAGAGAAAGGTATCAAGGCCATCCCTTTTAAAGGTCCGGTGCTGACTTCGATCCTCTATGGAAATCCGGGCTTAAGGTGTTATGGAGACTTGGATATCCTGATCTCCAAAACGGATTTTCTTTTGGCAAAAGAAATCCTTATGTAAAAACGAATACTTTTCCACAATACCTTTTGCATCACCCCCCCCGAGGCCATGATCTTCCGTGCTAATTGCGAGTATAGTTTCCTCAGATCCTATCCGGAAGTTCACCTGGAGATTCATTGGGGAATTGCCCCTTCTTGGTTTTTTACTTCCCCTGACTACGAACCCTGGTGGGATCAGGTTGAACGGATATCACTGGGGGGTGAAAAAATTTCATCGTTTTCCGCTGAAATTTTGCTTATTATGCTCTGTGTCCATGGCGCCAAGCACCTTTGGTTAAAACTGAAATGGATCAGCGACTTGGCCAGGTTAATTGAAATTCGAAAAATAAATTGGCTCCATCTAATGGAACAGGCTTCGCGCTTGAAATGCCAACGCATGATCTACCTCGGACTCCTTTTAGCCAAACAACTTTTAGACGCACCTGTCCCGATCCACATCATTAACAATATAGAGAAGGACGATTTATCGGTGCGCTTGTCCCGTGAAGTCCAAGAAAGCTATTATTCTAATGATCAGCCTGGGATTATGGTTTCCAGCATCTTTTTAGCAAAAGTCCAAGATGAGTGGCTTAATCGGTTCCGAGTTTGCTTAGGCCTATGCCTAACTCCTACGATGGTTGAACGGGAATCATTCCCTCTTCCTGAATACCTTCATTCTTTTTATTACTTCTATAGGCCAATACGGCTTATGAAGAAACATATTTGGGGTTCTCTAAAAAATCAAGACACAAAACCCGTCGAATTGGTAGGAATTTAAGTTCTGGTTCCACCCCCTTCCAGCCCATAGACTTTCAGGTCGAGGGTAGGGCTGACAGCCGGAAGGTTTAGCGGAAAGACACAGATGGAAGTCGGGAAACCTCCGACTCAGATCGCAGAGCACGATCAACAACGTTACAAAGAGAAAACTGGTTCCTGCCTGTAGTGAAACGGAATGGGATCCGGTTGATGTCAGGTGATGGCCTTTCAAACCAAAAGGGTTCTTATGGACGAAAGGAGAAAGTGAGACCTTTACACAAGTCAGAGACAAAAATGCAGGCAAGTCGATACAAAAAATTAGATAACAGTCTAAAATAACTTTATAAATATCCTGAATGGCCGTATTATTAACAATAAAATTAGCCCCTTCGGGAGGAGAAATGGCCTTCAAGAATTTCAATAGGAATTTGAGCTTCGGTTCCACCCCGTAGGGGCTGCACCCCGGATGGCGGATCTGGAACTGGTAGGGGTTGAGACCTTTGCACAACTCTGAGACAAAAATGTAGGCGAGGCGCGGATTAAAAATAGTCATAACAATCTAAAATAACTTGAAAAATAACCCGAATGGAGGTATAATATGGCCTTAAAATCAACCCATTCGGGGGAGAGAGAAATGGCCTTTAAGAATTTCAATAGGAATTTGAGCTTTGCCGACCTGGAAATGGCCGGGATTTTGGAGAAGACCCGGACCCAGGGCTACCTGGGAGAGATCAACCAGATCGTGGATTGGGCGCCCATTGAGGAGTTACTGCAAAAGGATTATCCGGTAGGGCAATCTCCCCTGGGCAATAAAGCCTATCAACCGCTGGTCTTACTTAAAGCGGCGTTACTGCAGAAGTGGTATGGGATTGATTCCGATCCGGAGTTGGAGAATCAGATCAATGACCGATTATCCTTCAAACGATTTATCGGGATACCGCTCCGGCAGTCGGCACCGGACCATTCGTTGATCTCGCGATTTCGGAAGCGCATTAGTCCGACGGTGATGGAAAAGATCCATAGCGAGTTACTGCAACAGTTTTCCCGGAAGGGGTATTCGATTGAGGGCGGGATGGCGATTGATGCCCGGTTGGTCAAGTCATCGGCCCGGCCCAAGAGCAATGAGAAGATCAAGGAAGAGAAGCAAAAGCGGGAGACGGCCGAGGGGAATCTGGACCGGACCGGGAAGCCGCTGAAGTTCAAGAGTGATGTGGATTCGAACTGGACGGTTCGAGATGATGTCCCCTTTTACGGGATGAAGGAACATGCCGCCATTGATGTGGAAAGCGGATTGATCCTGTCGACCTATATGTCCAAAGCCTCGGAGCATGATACCAACTATTTTCAGTCGATCGCCGTACGGGGGATGCAAGGGAAAGCAGAAGCCGCCTAAGGTTTATGCGGACAAGGGGTATTGCAGCCAGGATAACCGAGAATTTTTGCAGTCTGAATGAGATGGCCGATGGGATCATGCGGAAAGATTATCCGAATGCCAAATTAACGGAACTGGAGCACGAGCGGAACAAAGGGATTTCCAAAATTCGCTACAAGATTGAGCAGTATTTTGGATTAACCGAACGGCATATGGGAGGTGGGCAGGCACGATTTACCACCCTCATCAAGGAGCATTGGAATCGGCTTTGCCAGGTGATGGCCTTTAACACCAAGCGGGTTCTATTAGCCGAGAGGCATAAAATCCAGGAGGTGATGGCCTAAGAGGGAACCCCAGGACAGGTAAGGGGCCAATCGGCCCTCGGGGTCCAGTGAATTTGACCGGCAAAAGGTAGAATTTCCCTGCCGCCAACCCGATTTTTTAAATTTTGGCCCCTGGCCAAAGCCATAATTTTCACTTCTGAATTAATCAAAGCTCTCCGCTTCTCCCCAACAAAGCCGACCCCAGGGATTTTTGGAGGGAATAAGCCGGGTCATCGAATGGGACGCAATCCAGCAGGAAGCCCTCAATCATACGAAGTATCCCGTCGGGCAATCCACCTTTGGGCAATAAAGCCTATCCTCCCATTACGTTGCTCAAGGCGATGCTGCTGCAGAAGTGGTATGGGATCGATTCGGATCCGGAGTTGGAGAATCAGATCAACGATCGATTATCCTTCAAGCGGTTTATCGGGATACCGCTCCGGCAATCTGCTCCGGACCACTCGCTGATATCTCGATTTCGTAAACGGGTGAGTCTTGCAGGTGATGGAAAAGATCCACAGCGAACTGTTGAGGCAATTTTCAGAAAAAGGGTATTCGATTGAGGGCGGGATGGCGATCGATGCCCGACTGGTAAAATCATCGGCCCGACCCAAGAGCAATGAGAAGATCAAGGAAGAGAAAGAAAAACGGGAGACGGCCGAGGGGAACCTGGACCGGACCGGGAAGCCGCTGAAGTTCAAGAGTGATGTGGATTCGAACTGGACTGTTCGGGATGAAGATCCCCTTTTACGGGATGAAGGAACACGCAGTCATCGATGTCCAGAGCGGATTAATCCTCTCGACCTATATGTCGAAAGCTTCGGAGCATGATACCAACTATTTTCAGTCGGTGGCCGTACGAGGAATGCAAGGCAAGAAGATGCCTCCCAAGGTTTATGCCGACAAAGGGTATTGCAGCCAAGACAACCGAGAATTCTTGAGTCTGAATAAGATGGCCGATGGGATTATGCGTAAGGATTACCCTAATGCCAAGTTAACGGAACTGGAGCACGAGCGGAACAAAGGGATTTCCAAAATTCGTTACAAGATTGAGCAGTATTTTGGGTTAACCGAACGTCACATGGGAGGCGGGAGGGCACGATTTACAACGCTCATGAAGGAGCACTGGAATCGATTTTGCCAGGTGATGGCCTTTAACACCAAGCGGGTTCTATTAGCCGAGAGGAAAAGAGCCCAGGAAGCGATGGCCTAAGAGGGTCCCCAGGATAGGTAAAGGGCCAATCGGCCCTCGGGGGCCATGGAAATCAACCGGCAATAGGCAGGATTTCCCCACCACTAACCCGATTTTTTAAATTTTGACCCCTGGCAAAAACCATAATTTCCATTTCCGAATTAATCAAAGCTCTCGCCTTTTCTCCAAATGCTTCGGCCCCACATTCGTCAAGATTTTCCTTAACCTTAGCGGTCGCCTTATCCTTAACCTTAGTCTCAACCTGGGTGTTCTCTTTACGTCCCCTTCGCCTCAAAATCGGTGATTATTATTACACCCGAGGGAACATGGATAGAGCAGTTAATTGGTATGGAAAAGTCGTCAGGAAGAATACATTCATGCTTAATCATGATAAGTCAGACCACCTGAATCACAGAGAGGATCTAACCAAACTTCAGTCGGTTCTTTCCCTATCACTTGAGAAACATCTCAACAAATTCAATAAGCTTTTTGGATATGAAGAAATTCAAAGATCCAAGATACCAAATTTTGAACCCGAAATTCTTACTTATGGATATAAATCCTTTGGTTGATAGTGGAACAAAAGAAAGATTTTATAGCGCAAAAGAAGATTTAACTAGTTTCGCTAATATTTCCGATTATTATAAAAACCTATTTAAAAATGAGCCAATTAGCATTAAATTAGATTATCTTATTTTAATGGGCGAATTCCTTACGGCCATAATCAAAGAAGCCGAAAACAATTTTATATCCGCTGATACCCTATATGAAAAAATAGCAATTTCTTATCCGGAAATTTCAACTTCTATAAACAAAAGACGAAATAGAATTTTACCCAAGGTTGTCAATGAATTCTTTTGTCTTTCCCCCACGTTCAAAAAAGTAAATAATGCCCACGTCCTTTTAGAGACAGAATCTCCACTTATTATCACAGGTATTTCTCCTGGCCCAGGCAATTATTTAGAATACAACAATCACCCTGTTCGAATCGTAAACCAGAGATATCCAATACCACAATTTAAGATCCATGGAGAGGTATTGGGAAAAATAAAGACAAGCTGCATTTTACCCAGGGTAGTTTTCTGGGGGGAAAAGGGGTACTTGGGAGAGACTATGTCCAAATATCCCGTTAATGGCAAGTTTGATATCTATTTCCCTTTTTCGATTCCTGATGGAACCATTGATATAACCCCAAGGATTACATTTGATGCATCCTGTTTTTCGCAGGGGCAAAGAATTCTAATAGAAAAGTTCTGCTGGTCTTCACAGAGAAATATGACGCTTCGCCTTTTGGGCGGGCGAGCTACCATATATTCTAGCCACTCTCCCAAAAGGGTGGACCGGGCCAATATCTTTAAGTAAACAAATATCGATGAGGCAGATATGCAAGTAGTTATTTTATGTGGCGGTCTTGGTACCCGTCTTCGTGAGGAAACCGAGTTCAGACCCAAACCGATGGTCAATATCGGCGTCAGACCGATTTTATGGCATATCATGAAAATATATGCCCATTATGGCCATAAAGATTTCATTCTAGCTTTAGGGTATAAAGGAGATATGATTAAGAACTATTTTTGCCATTATGAATTGATGAATAATGATGTGACCATCGAGCTGGGCAAGCCGGAACAGGTCTGCATTCATCAATGCCACGAAGAAAGCGGCTGGCGGATCACGCTTGCGAACACCGGCGAAAAGTCTTTAAAAGGTGCACGGTTGAAAAAGGTGGAAAAATACGTTTCCGATGATATCTTTATGTTAACTTATGGCGATGGTTTAGCCAATGTGGATATCAACGATCTGATCGCCTTTCATCACCGTCATGGGAAAATGGCCACCTTAATCGGCATTAATCCATCTTCCAGGTTCGGTGAACTCAAAGTGGAAGGTGACCGGGTAGCCGTATTTAATGAGAAAGAGGTTTCCGGTGGTGGTCTGATAAACGGCGGGTTTTTTGTATTCAATCGAAAAATATTTGATTATATTACGGAAAAAGATGACTGCGATCTGGAAATCGGACCTCTGGAAAAGATAGCCGCTCAAGGGCAGTTGATGGTTTATAAACACGAGGGATTCTGGGCTTGTATGGACACCCAGCGGGATATGGAATACCTGAACAGGCTCTGGGGAGAAAACAAGGCCGAATGGAAAATATGGTAAACCCCCGCTTTTGGAAAAAAAGACGGGTGCTGGTCACCGGCCATACCGGATTCAAGGGGACCTGGCTTTGCCAGTGGCTGAAGCTCATGGGGGCGCAGGTGGCCGGTTATGCCCTGGCCCCGCCTACGGTTCCCGAGTTTGTTTATACTGTCCCAGGCGGGCCAGGATATGATTTCGGTGGAAGGGGATATTGGCAATCTGCCTTTGTTGAGTGATACGATTAATCGTTTTCGCCCCGAAGTTGTTTTTCATATGGCCGCTCAGGCTTTAGTCGGTCAATCTTACCGTGACCCGATCTCGACTTACGCGACCAATATTATGGGTACGGTCATGGTGCTTGAGGCAGCGCGGAAATGCACGGATATCCGGGTGGTGGTCAATGTCACCAGCGACAAATGCTATGAAAACCAGGAATGGGTATGGGGATACCGGGAATCCGATGCCCTGGGCGGTTTTGATCCCTATTCCTGCAGCAAGGGATGTTCGGAACTGATTACGGCCAGTTACCGAAAGGCGTTCTTCAATCCCGAAGACTATGACCGCCATCGCCTGGGGTTGGTCTCCGTTAGGGCCGGAAATGTCATCGGGGGGGGAGACTGGGCTGAAGAACGCCTGGTCCCGGATATCATGGCCGCGTTCATAAAGAAGCAACCGGTGCGAATACGTTGCCCGAATGCCGTTCGCCCCTGGCAGCATGTGTTGGAACCGTTGTCGGGCTATTTGGATCTGGCCGAAAAACTGTTTTTGGATGGACGGCGCTATGCCGGCGCCTGGAATTTCGGGCCGTTGGAGAGCGATATCCAGCCGGTTCGTTGGATAGTTGATCGTGTTTCGACATTATGGGGGGGAGATGCCCAGTACGAGATGGATAACGGGCCGCACCCTCATGAAGCCGGTCTTTTAAAACTAGATTGTTCCAAGGCCAGATCGCTGCTGGGATGGGCACCCCGACTAAATTTGGGTCAAGCCCTGGAATGGACAGTGGATTGGTATAAAGCGTATGATCATAATAGCCTCACCGCCGTAGGTATGATCGAAGAGCAAATTCTAAGCTATCAGTCTTTGGGGGCATGAGTATGGCGGGGTCACGCTTTGATATCCTCCCAACTCCCCTGGACGGTTTGAAGGTCATTATTCGAAAGCCCATCGAGGATCCCAGGGGCTTTTTCTGCCGGTTCTTTTGCGCCGAAGAATTCCTTGAGGCCGGATTTCAAAAATCCATCTCCCAGATCAACCACACCTTTACACGGGGAAAAGGGGCCGTTCGCGGCCTACATTTCCAGTATCCGCCGCATGCCGAAGGCAAGATCGTCAGTTGCCTTCGCGGTGAGGTTTACGATGTTGCCGTGGATATCAGAAAGGGTTCGCCCACCTTTCTGCACTGGCACGGCGAAATTCTGTCCGCAGCGAATCAAAGAAGCCTTTTAATCCCCGAAGGTTTTGCCCACGGTTTTCAGACGCTGACGGAAAACTGCGAGCTGCTTTATCTTCATTCCGAGCGTTTCATCCTCAGGCGGAAGGTGCACTCCATGTCGCGGATCCAAGGATTGGAATCGTCTGGCCCATAGCCATGACGGAACTATCGGAACGTGATCGCACCCATCCCTTCATCGACTCGGATTTTGAGGGGATTGCCCTATGAACTGCCGCCACTGCCACACCCCGTTGGAGCATGTCTTCCTCGATCTCGGCTTTGCCCCGCCGTCCAACGCCTACCTGAAAGCGGAAGACCTGACCAAACCGGAGCTTTACTTCCCCCTCAAACTCTATGTCTGCACCCACTGCTGGCTGGTTCAGACAGAAGACTACGCCCGCGCCGATGAACTGTTCACGGGCGACTACGCCTACTTCTCATCCGTATCGCAGAGCTGGCTCGATCACGCCGCTCGGTATGCGGAAAAAATCACGGAACGTCTTGGACTTAGCTCGGATAGCTTCGTCATCGAGATTGCCTCCAACGATGGTTATCTGCTGAGGAACTTCGTCGCCGCGAAGCATCCCCTGCCTCGGCATCGAACCGACCGCCTGCACGGCCGAAGCCGCCGTGAAAATCGGCATTCCGGTTCTGCGCGAATTTTTCGGCGAGGCTCTGGCTAACCGACTCCGCACCGAGGGCAGACAGGCCGACCTCATCATCGGCAACAATGTTTATGCCCATGTGCCCGACATCAACGATTTCACCGCCGGCCTGAAAGCCGCGCTCAAACCCGGCGGTACGATCACCCTGGAATTTCCCCACCTGATGCGCCTCATCGAGCAGACCCAGTTCGATACGGTCTATCACGAGCATTATTCCTATCTTTCTCTTTACACGGTCAACCGCATCTTCGAGGCAGCCGGGCTGCGGATGTTCGATGTGGAAGAACTGACCACCCACGGCGGCAGCCTGCGTGTGTATGGCTGCCATGCAGACGATCCGCGACCCCAGACGACGGCAGTGCCGGCACTCCTGGCTGAAGAAGAAAGGCAGGGGTTGCGGATGCTGACCACCTACCGGAATTTCCAACGCCAGGCCGATCGGGTAAAGGACGATCTGCTGGCATTCCTGATCGAACAGAAACGCTCCGGCAAAAAAGTAGCCGCCTACGGTGCCGCCGCCAAGGGGAACACCCTGCTCAACTACGCCGGGATCAAGCCGGATCTGCTGCCGTATGTCTGTGATGCCGCGCCTTCCAAGCAGGGAAAATATCTCCCTGGCAGCCATATTCCTATTCTACCGCCTGCAGTACTGAGGGAAGACAAACCGGATATCGTACTGATTCTTCCCTGGAACATCGCCGAAGAGATCATTCAGCAACATGCGTACGTGCGGGAGTGGGGAGGGGCATTTATGACGGCTGTGCCTGAGATGAGAATAATAACATGAAGAGAAATAACGATGCATCAAAGCGTGTTTTAGTGACAGGTGCAGCAGGTTTTATTGGCAGACACTGCCTGCCGATTTTACTAGCCAAGGGCTTTGACGTACATGCAGCAGATATTGTTATTCCAGAAAATAATTTATACGGAGTCACATTGGCATAACGTAGATTTGTTAGACACGCAGAAGACTAATGAATTGATTACAACTATTCATCCAACCCATCTCCTTCACTTTGCCTGGTATGCTAAGCCAGGTGAATACTGGGCCTCGACTGAGAACGTTCGGTGGTTGGAGGGCAGTTTGCATTTACTGCGTGTTTTTCAAAAGACTGGTGGCGCGCGAGTGGTTATGGCTGGTACCTGTGCCGAATATGACTGGAAATTTGGTTATTGTTCCGAATATGTTACGCCACTTGTTCCTTCGTCGTTGTATGGTACCTGCAAAAACGCTATGCAACATTTATTGAAAGACTTCTCCCGAGAAACAAGATCTAAGTAGCGCTTGGGGAAGGATTTTCTTTCTCTATGGACCTCATGAGAATCCCAACCGCCTTGTTTCATCGGTCATCTTAAACTTGATCCACAATAAGATGGCGCTATGTTCACACGGGAATCAAATCCGAGATTTTTTGCATGTTAAAGATGTTGCATCAGCTTTTGTTTCGTTACTAATGAGCAATGTCGATGGGCCGGTAAATATAGCATCCGGGAAACCAATTGCCTTAAAGGAAATTATCTTATCAATTGCAGATAAATTGGGTAAAAATAACCTTGTTAAATTAGGTGCACTGCCGCAAAAAGAAAATGAGCCATCTGTATTATTTGGCGATACCAAGAGACTATTTAACGAAGTTATTTGGCAGCCCCAATATGATATAGATGGAGGAATTAGAGAAACCATTGATTGGTGGCAAGAAAGGTGTGGCAATGAAGCCAAGTCAGAATAACGATGTAATCGCGAAATTTATCGTGGAATGCAATGAACGCGTAGCCAGTTATATTGGCAGTGAAATAAATAATGCAGCCCATGATTTTATGAGGGCCAGCACTATCCCAAAATATTCATACAACTTCTCCTGGCTCTCCCGCCCCATCATCCAATACCCTCAAGACATGGTTGCCATGCAGGAACTGATCTGGCAGGTTCAAGCCTGATCTTATCATCGAAACCGGCATCGCCCACGGGGGGTCACTGATCATGAGCGCTTCCATGCTGGCAATGATCGACTACTGCGAAGCGGCAGAGGCGGATAAGACGCTGGATCCCAAGGCGAGCCGCCGACGGGTACTTGGGTTGGATATTGACATCCGCTGCCCATAACCGCGCCGCCATCGTGGCGCACCCGCTGGCGCACAAAATCGACATGATCCAGGGCTCCAGCATCGATCCAGACATCATTGCCGAGGTGCACGAACATGCCAAAAGTTATGAACGTATTCTTGTTTGCCTCGATTCCCACCACACCCACGAACATGTTCTCGCAGAACTGGAGGCCTACGCCCCTCTCGTTTCTCTAGACAGCTACTGTGTCGTTTTCGATACCATTATCGAAGACATTCCCGATAACATGTTCCCCGAGCGACCCTGGGGAAAGGGTAACAACCCAAAAACCGCAGTCCATGAATTCCTCAAAACCCATTCTGAATTTGAAATCGATAAATCAATCCAGAATAAGCTTCTGATCACTGTGGCACCGGATGGGTATCTGAAGCGAGTCAGGTAAATGTGACTTGGTATAGTACTAACGGACACCTCGAAGAGCATGGTAAAATAACCCAGCTTTAGGAGGTGACCCATGAGTGAACAGAACAAGAAGACCTACACCCCGGAGTTTAAGAAAGACGCCGTGCGGCTGGTAACCGAACAGGGCTACAAGGTAACCGAGGCCGCCCGGAACCTTAGGAATCAACCCCAGCGTACTGACCCGCTGGAAAAGCCAGTTGGCCTCCGAGGGGACCAACGCCTTCCCAGGCAAGGGGCGTTTAACCCTCGAAAAAGAAGAACTGATGCGACTCCGCAAAGAAAACCAACGGCTGCGAATGGAGCGCGACATCTTAAAAAAAGCCGCGGCCTTCTTTGCCAACGAGTCGAAGTAAGA
This sequence comes from uncultured delta proteobacterium, assembly GCA_963746605.1. Classification (GTDB taxonomy): domain Bacteria; phylum Desulfobacterota; class RBG-13-43-22; order RBG-13-43-22; family RBG-13-43-22; genus CAVQSS01. Next base: position 867 of record CAVVCH010000059.1, on the reverse strand, counting down.
TACGACTTTGTCCGGCAGCAACAGAAGGCCTATCCCATAACCGTCTTGTGTCGGGTTATGGAAGTCAGCCGGAGCGGGTATTATCACTTTTTGAAAAAGAACCAGACGAAACAGATAGATAAGGATTTTGAATTGTTGTCCCAGGTGCGTCATATCCATCAAAAAAGCCGGGAGACCTATGGATCCCGCCGGATGTCCCAGGCGCTGAAAGCCGCCGGCTACAACGTGGGCCGCTTTCGGGCCCGGAGTCTGATGAAGAAAGCAGGCCTGAAGGTCAAGCGTCCCAAGCGATTCAAGAAAACCACCGACAGTCGTCATTCGCTGCCGGTAGCTCCCAACCGGGTGAACCAGCAGTTTACGGTGGAACAACCGGACCGGATCTGGTGCGGCGATATCACCTATCTCTGGACCCTGGAAGGATGGCTGTACCTGGCCGTCATTATCGACCTGTATTCGCGTAAAGTGGTCGGCTGGGCCTTGGACCGCCATCTAAGAACCTCGTTGGTCCTGGAGGCCCTCCGGATGGCCTATTGGCGTCGGAAACCTGCCCCGGGCTTGATTTTTCATTCCGATCGGGGTTCGCAGTATGCCGCCCATGATTTTCAACGCCAATTAGAAACGTTCCACATGATCCCCAGTATGAGCCGTAAAGGGGACTGCTATGACAATGCCGTGGCCGAAAGCTTTTTTCCATACCTTAAAAACCGAGGAGGTTGGAGATCAGGCCTATGCGACCCGGGAAGTGGCCCGGCGGGCGGTAATCGACTACATCGAGATGTTTTATAACAGCCGCCGTCTCCATTCCTTCCTGGGGTATGTCTCCCCCAGTGATTTTGAAAAGCAGTTAACCTTGGCTAAAGTGGCTTA
>CAVVCH010000058.1:0-48466 GCA_963746605.1 uncultured delta proteobacterium | reverse complement strand
GCAAAGGGCGCAGCCGGTGCAGGGTGCCTCCTCTTTCAGGCAGGCCACGTTATACCCCTGGTTGTTGATCCGGTCACTCAATTCAATGATTTTTTTCGGGCAGGCTAAGATGCAGAGCCGGCAGCCTTTACAGCGTTCTTCTTGAAAATGGACTTTGGGCATAATACATCCCTTTACAGCGTTTTTATCTCAATCCTAAGTTTTGAGCCCTTCGCCTGTCATCCTGAGCCCAGCCGCAGGCGGGATAAACTCCGCGAAGGGTCTCGGTTTTCGGCTCAAGGTAAATTCCGCGTATGGGTCTTTATTCAGCCAAAAATTTTAAAAATTTTTGGTTAGGGATTGGCCGCAACAAAGGACTGGAAGGTCTTCAGGTCTTCCACGTTGGAAGCGGTATAGGCAAATTCCTTGGGGAGACATTTTTTCACTAATCCCAAGAGGACTTTCTTGGGTCCCACCTCCAGAAATCGGGTGATGCCGTCCTCCCGCATCTGTTGGACTATATTTACCCAGCGAACGGCACTTCCCATCTGCCGGCCCATGATTTCCTTGATCTGTCCCGGATCCTGAACCGCATTTCCCGTCACATTGAGGTAGATGGGGTAGTGGGGCGGCTGAAAGGCCACGGCGGCCAAAATTTCCTGAAAAGCCTCCAAGGCCTCCCGCATGAGCGGGCTGTGCCAGGCCCCGCTGACGGCCAGCGGAAGCGCCTTCCCGCCCCGTTCCGCCACCCGGCGGCAGGCCTCTTCCACCAGGGGCTTTGATCCGGAAATGACCGTCTGCTCCGGAGTATTGAAATTGGCGGCGCCGATGGATCCTTGGGCCTGCAATCCGGCCAGAATGGAATCCAATTGCTCCGAAGACAACCCCATAACGGCCGCCATGGCGCCCGGATATTTTTGAGCCGCCTGGTCCATGAGCGCCCCGCGCATCTTGACCAGTTTCAGGGTATCCTCGAGGGAAATGACCCGGGCCGCGTACAGGGCGGTATATTCACCCAAACTGTGGCCGGCCACGGCGGCCGGCCGAAACCCCAGGTCTTCCAGCACGGCCAGCGCGGCCAGGTCGACCGCGGTCACCGCCGGTTGCAGATTTCGGGTCAGCGTCAGTTCCTCCAGAGGTCCCTCAAAGCACAGCTTCCGCAAGGGCAGGTCGAGCAGCGTTTCGGCCCGCTCAAACACCTCGCGGGCCGCCGGGTATTGATCGTGGATTTCCCGGCCCATGCCTACATACTGGGAACCCTGCCCTGGAAATAAAAAAGCCGTACCGACCATGCCCCACCTCCTTCGGTAAAATCAATATTTATAAACGCAAGCGGGTTATAATTCAAGAAAAAAACAGGTTTATTAACGGTATACAAAATAGTAACCACATCATGAGGTAGGTCATTCCCGCAGCGCTTCTGAGCGGGAATCCAGGCAGTTCTTAGCTGAATTTTTCTCCGGATTGAGATTGGTGGAAAACCCGTAAGATTTGTATCTCTTTTTGACGAACCCGGTAAGGGATAGTCAAGGGTAATCCCGGAACCACGAGTTCCCTGGTCCCTTCAGCCCGGCCGGGTTTTCCCAAAGAAGGCTGATCCCTGAGAAGGGCAACGATTTTAAGGATCCGTTGGGCAACCGATTGCGCGGCCCGAGGATTATCGCGCCTGATATATTCGCGGATTTCGACGAGGTCCTGAACTGCTTCGACATACCAAATTATTTTCATTTCGGGGGGTGGCCTCATCTTCGGTCCCCCAAGATCTCGAGCCAGTCGATAATTTTTTCATGCTCTATAAAGTGAGCCTCGGGTTTTTCCGCCTGATCCAGGGTCTCTCGAAGTGCGGAAACTTGCCATTCATTCGCCTCAAGATATTCCTGAATGGCCTTAGACGCCAGAAACGATCGGCTCCGCGCGGTTGATTTGGAGAGATTTTCCAGCCGCTTTTTTGTGGTTTCGTCAATTCGAATGGTCAGGGTCGTGCTCATAATCACTCCAATTTTATAAAATGTACACATTGCATTATATTGTTTTATTTGAAAGAGTCAATAGAATGTTATTTGACGGTTTGGGGACGATGGTAGAATTTTTTTTGATAAGGATTATGCCTCTCTGCCGGATTCTATAAAAAATCAATTCGACAAAAAACTTGCTTTATTCCTCGAAAATCCTCACCATCCTTCACTGAAAACCAAAAGATTAAAGGGACACCCGAAAATATGGGAAGGCCGGATAACCCAAAATTATCGTTTTACCTTTCAAATGGATAAGGCCTTGATTATCCTGAGAAGGGTCGGCACCCACAATATTCTGATGGCCCCCTGAGGGCAGGCCTACGAACCTGCCGCCAGAAAAAGTCCCCAAATTATGTAGCACAGTCGCCCTCGGCTGTGATTAATAATTGATATATTTTCATACTTCGAGAATGCCCGCCGCAAGCATGGGGGGGTAATTGGGTCAACTGTTTTATCCCCAAGCTCGCAAACTGTCGAAAAAGTTTACAACAACAGAAATGTTATATAACCGACTAAAATTTCTAATAATTGTCTCAATAGCGGCAGGAGACTTCAGCCCAGGCGTCGGTTTGTTTTACAAATGTTCCATAGAGTGATATCAAAAATATTAATAAAATCAATATGATAATAATGGCATTTTTATTGCTTTTAAATAGATAAATATTTTACCGGCAATGTAGGAAAATTTAAACTATCCAACTGGAACACCTCTTGCACAGACAGACAGACAGACAGCTTAGCCCTTGTAAATTTTTTGCCGGCTCAAATAATAGGGGCCAAAATCCCTATTATTTTCTGAGTTAAAGAAAGCCCGGGTATCCCTTTAAGCGGATACCCGGGCTTTTGTTTTTTTGTTAACCAATTCAAATGTTGAGGAGAAACGAAATGAAACGGACCATCGTTGTTGTGGCTGTTTTTGGTCCCTGGATTTATTGCAATTCAATTTCGTAAGAGAATTAAGAAGGAGGAGGGTTAACCCAACTTTCGCGATTGGGCACTATTTAAGCTGTAACTATCTGAAAACAGGACCCTGGCCTTAAAAGGTCGGCACTACAAACCGGGGGCTAATTAGGTACAGACGACCCCTTGACTGCCAGGCACGGGGGCGGTTGTTTGGGCAAAGTCAGCTTCAGTTGGTGGAGCAATAATTTTTGATCCTTATCCGGTTGGGTATAACGGGAGAGAATAAACCGGCGGCCATCGGTAGTGGGCAGGTGGACATCCACCATCTGCAGAGCGGCGAATTTTTCCAGGATGGATCGGGGGGTCAAGCCGGGGGCCTGTTGTTTCGCTTGGAATTTTAAGGTGACCTGAAGGCAGTAGGCCAGAAAGGCCACAAAGATATGGGCCTCGATCCGGTTATCCGTTTGATGATAGATGGGACGGATGGCTCAGATCGCCCTTGAGCTCTTTGAAGGCCTGTTCCACTTCGGTCAGTTGGGTATAATACTCCCAGAGGTAAGCCGGATCCTGGTGGGTCAGATTGGAGCGCAGTAGATAACAGCCTTCACGCCGGAGCATCTCCCGCAATTTTTCTTTGCGCAGTCGGAAGGTAAAGGTCTGCGGGTTGACCGGTTCTCCCGGTTTCGGCAGGGAGAGGTCCACCAAGGCATAGACGCGGCCGGCTTCCTTCTTGGCCGCGCCGATTTTAAGCAGCAGGGTATCGCGGGTGATTTTCTGCGACTGAAGTTCTTTCAGACGCTGCCACAGTTTTTTCAGACGGCGGCGGCGCATGGCCCGTTCTTTGTGGACCCGCCCGTCACTGCGGGCCAGGACGTACAGTTCACCCTCCCGGGGCAGCAACCGGACCTGGACCTCGTCCCGAATCTGTTGCCAGGGTTGGGTCAAGAAGGCTTGTTCGAGTTGGGTCAGTTTCCCCCTGGGGGTCCCGACCAGATAATAGATCGGCCGGGCACTGGTGCGCATGGCCTGCAGGGTCTCTTCCGTAGGAATGCCGCGATCCATGACCCAGACGCGATCCGCCTGGCCGTATTGGGCTTCGATGGATTCGAGAAAGTCGGCCAGGGTGGTTTTATCACTGGTGTTGCCGGCCAGCACTTCATAGGCCAGCGGGAACCCCTCCGGGGTCACGATGAGGGCCAGGACGATCTGCACACAATCCGATCGTTTGTCCCGGCTGTACCCATATCGGCGTTTTCCAAGGCCGGGCGGATCGGACTCAAAGTAGGTGCTGGTCAGGTCGTAGAGCAGGATATCGAAGCGGGCCTGGAACAGGGTGGCCCAGCGTTGCGTGAGGTGTGAAAAGAGATCTTTTTTATGGGGCAGCAATTGGTCCAGACAGCGGTAGAGTTTGTCCTTGGAGATCACCTCCAGATCTTCGCCCAGCAAGTCTCCCATGGCGCTGCGCTGATACCATTCCCGATGCAAGCGCCATTCGCTGCCGGGGGAAATCAGCCGGTAGCTAACCAGGGTTTTCAGAATGTTGAGCCAGCGGGTTTTCTTGCGACTGGGCGGCAGTCGGGGGATCCAGAAACCATCGAGGTCCAGCAGGTTCCAGAGTTGGCAGGCCAACCAGCAGGCACCCCATTGCCGTGGTCGATGCAGTTCCAGGGCATTCAATTGGATCCGGACCGCTTCACAGGCCAGTTCCGGGACCGCACGGTCAGCGGGGAACAGAGCCATTTGTTTTCCCCGCCGATTACCCTGCTGAATGACCTCTATAGTTTTGATCCAAGAGGCCTGCTGGCCGTCGTTGATCTCGCCGAGATAAAGAACATGACGTTGGACAACTTGATTATCCACCGTCCGATGATTTTCAACGATACTCCAGTAGCGGTGCTCTTTCCCGTCTTTGAAGCGCCGTTTGACTCGAAGAAACATGCCCCCAATTTACTGGAAAATATCGGTATTGCAAGGGGGTAGGTCGGCACTACAAGCGAATTTGAAAATCCGACCACGTAATTTCAAACAGTTAGAACGAAATATGAGACAAATTTAGCCCAATTGGCCTCTGAATCGCGAAAGTCGGGTTAGAGCAACACCTCTTCCTGCCAGCCCAGTTTGATGATCTCGATCCGGTTCAAATCGCTCGGACCGAGCCGGTATTTTTTGTCGGCCACGGAAATGTGGATCGGCTGGACATCCAGTTCCCGGTCCTCCCCGAAGAAGGCGATCCTTTTCCGGCGGAGCAGCTCGGCCCCCACGGCGTCGACCGAAACCGGGTCGGTGCCCACGATGAGGCCGTGGTAGGGCCAGAAATAGCGCCGGTCGACCGATTGCGGCCCCCTCCCATAGAATTGCGGGGTGAGGGCCACGAGGATGTTCAACCGGGTTTTCCCTTTTACCTCGGGCAGGGTCCAGATCTTTCCCAGATCGGAACAGGCCTCCCCGTGATATTCCGAAGGGGAACGGACGAACATGATGTAATTCTTGAGACAGGTTCCAACCCCCGCCCAGTGATGGGTTCGGACCGGGCGCACGTTTACCAGGGCGGTGGATTTCTGAAAAACCGGGTTGCCGCGTACGCCGCGGTCATCGACGGCCAGAGCGGCCTCCGGAATACCCACCTCAAGCAATCGGCGGCGGATGGCCTCCTCCATCTCTTTCGGGGTAGGCAGATAGGTCCAGACATTGGTCTTGATGCCCACCACGTCCGACTTCCTGAAGAATCGCTGCCAGGCGGCTAAAGGGTTTTTTTCGCCGGCGAGCGTCTGAACGGCCTCATCGAGCATGGGCTGCAGGATGGTTTCGTCCACCCGGCCATTCGACCCCAGTACCTTGGGATGCCGGATCAGGACCACCCGGGCCCGGTCTTCCGCTCGCCGCTTCGGAAAGCGCCGGCGCTCCGAGGCCCATGGCCATGACCATCCCGGCGGTTCCCCTTAAAAAGTCCGTCGGGTCACCGTGTTTTGCTTCATTCATGGTTTCTCCTTTTTGATTTTGCCAATGGGTTTCTACCCATTGGTCCGCCTCGGCCGGATCCCCGGCGCCGAAAACGATTACTATGAACCTTTGGTAAAGCTCCGCCTTGGTCCAGGCGCCGTCTTCCGTCCGCACGGCCCCGGCTGGGCCGGCCTCCGGCAGATAGGCCGACCGGAAGCCGGCCAAGGCCGACCGGGCCCTGGCGGCCGTGGGATAGCGGACCAGCAGAACGCAGAGCTTGTCTTTCCCCTGAGGATACCGGGCGAGAAGGGCCTGGACGTCGCTGGCCGAGCCGGAGGATGTTCTGATGAGAAATAAAAAAGCATCGGTTTAATAGCACATGGCTGCGAACGAAGCAAACCCGATCCGCCGCCGGCTTGGGACTTTCCGGCAGGTAGCGCAGCAGCCGCGGAGGATCCCCTGTCTCTTTGATCCCCGTCGCCAATCCCCGCCCCAGGCTGAGAACAGCTTCCTCCAATTCCTTCCCGGTCCCGTTTCCCAAAACGGTCACGAAGTATCTTCCTTTCCAGAAACGCAGCAGACTGCCGCCGAACTCCGATCCCTGGCCGATTCCGGCCTCGGGGTCCTGGTGCTCTAAGGAGAAAACCCCGAAGGCGTCCTCCGATGACCCCATTAGATACACATCGGCAATGATGTCCGGCTGGTTCGGTTTTACATAACGGCGGGCAGGATACCTGCCGGTAATTATAGGCCAGGTAGACTTCCGCCGCCCCATCGATATAATCGTATAGGGACTCCCCCTTAAAGGTGGCTACCTTCCTGGTCCCATTTCCAGCCGGCTGCCTCCGGCGGCCAATCTATTTTATCTGCCATTTTTCCCTTTCCGGCGGAAAACCCGAACGGGGGTGCCAGAAACCCTGAAACCAGGAATAAAAAAAACAACCCGGCAACCATAGGAACGGATCTCATCCCGTTCGTCCCCGGTTTCCCGCCGTCCTGCTTTAATTGGAGTATTCTTCATAACCTGCCTGCTCCAATTGTAAAAGGATTGACTTCAAAAAAACAGATCTTAAAGGATTTGGCGTTGCCTCTTGAATTTCCTTTCTTTTTCCAAATAAATGTGCTACATATTTCAATTATGTGTCACATTTGGACAATCCCTCCCCATGGGTTTATTTTATTGTACCTGTAAATGAAAAGGAAAACATCATGAAACAATTGAATATTCGCGAGGCCCGCCAATCGCTTTCCCAATTGGAAAAACTGTTGGCCGAGGAAGGGGAGATTACCATTACCCGCCGTGGGGAACCTATTGCCCGGGTTGTTCCGGTTTCCCCTCTCAGGATGATCCCCTCTCATCAGGACTTGCGTCAAAAAATGCCGCGAATGAAAAAGGGAAGTGAGGCCCTGATCCGCGCCGAACGGGATCTCCGATGAGCAGGATGATCTATTTTGATACCAGTGCTCTGGCCAAGTGGTATATTAACGAGAAGGGATCCGATGAAGTCGAAAAATTAATAAGGGACCAAGGTCCCGTAGCTGCCAGCGATCTAACCGTGGTCGAAATGAGATCCTTATTGGCCCGCCGCAGAAGAGAAAAGCATTTTAACTCCTCTTTAGAGATTGAAATCTTTTCCACCTTTCAGGAGGATATCCGCCGGAAAATAATACGTTGTCATCCTTTGCCGTTCGGATTGGCCAACGCCGCTGTTCACCTCTTGAACCAATTCTCCGACTCATCCCTGGCCACCCTGGATGCGCTGCACCTGGCCCTAGCCAAGGAAATCGGCACGGAAATCTTGGCGACGGCGGACCGGATTATGGCCGATGCTGCCGAGGCCATGGGTTTGGAGGTTGTGAGGTTCATCTAAAAACACGAAAAACAACGCTGCCGTCGATTGGGGAGGAAAACGCATGAAGAAGCAAGCTGTTGGGATTGGCATTATTTTAATCCTTTTTATCCTGGTTTATTGTCAACCCGCCCGGGCGGAAGACCCGGAAAAAGAGGCTCGGGCTGTTTTTGTTAAGCTGGTCCAGGCGGCCAAGGCCAATAACCAGGAGGAGTTTAAGTCCTATATCGCCCAAAAAGATCTCAAGGAGATGGAAAAGGAAGGCTTCGTGGAGGTGATGATGGCCCTGGTGGCCGAGGAGAATCCCGAGTCCTTTACAGCCGAGGTGAAAGGGGAGCAGGTTATTTTCAGCAAGCAAACCAAAATTGACACCCCTGAAGAAAAATCTTCAGGAAAAACATCGGTCTATATGGTCAAAGAAGGAGGACAGTGGAAGTTCGGGAAGCCCCGGAATGAATAAATCTAGAGTTAGAATCCCGATCACCCGCCGGGAAAGGTTTGTCAGGAGTGTCTATTCATCCATGGATAAAGCGATTGCCGACAAGCTGAATCGGCTCCGTACCGAAGAGGATATCCAGCCGTCCTGTGCAGAAGGTTGCGGCCATTGCTGCCGGTATTATATCCTGACCAACATGGCGGAAGCCCATACCCTGGTCCAATATATCAAGCGAGAATGGAAAAAGGAGCAGATAAACGATTTGCGGATACGAACCGAACAATGGCACGCCTGGGACTATTCCCGGCCGGGCAGGCGCGTTTTGGCCATGAACGACAAACAGATAGACCTTTCCGAATACGAAGATGGCTGTCCGCTTCTGGTGCATGGCGCCTGCAACGCCTATCAGGTGCGGCCGGCGGTCTGTAGAAGTCATTATATTTCCGACTCTCCGCTTTCCTGCCAGGCCGCCAACCATCCGGGAACAACCGGAAGAGCTCCGCTGGTCCTGGCATCCATAGTGGCGGCAGTGGATCCGTTCCGCCGGATTATCAGGGCTCATGTGGAAAAGGCGGGCTGGGATTACGATCGGACCCGTATGCTTCTTCCCCAATGGCTGGCAATTGAAATGGGTTGGGATTTCGGCCTAGCACTGTGACTTTTTAATCGTGTAATTTTTTTATGCTTCGCAGAGACCCGCTGGGGGTCCTGGGGATTTAACAAGTTTTAGAAAGAGGCGACGATGGGGAAAATAATTTTTGACGGAAAAACAAGCGGAAAATCATTTGAGGGTGAGGAGCGGAAAAAAATATTTGAGGTCAAAAGACCGGCTAAATTGGGTACTGAAAAGAACCCCGCCGTGCTCAGGGTGCAGACCGAAGAAAGATTAAAAGAAGTCGCGTCGATTTTTCAAGAAAAGGGTTGGAAGTATACCATCGAATTGGAAGCGGAAAAACCGGAGGATACCGGTGACTTGGAAAGATTGCTGAATCCGCAACAGCCCGTGACTGCTGAAAAGAAGGCCGGACGCAACGAGCCCTGTCCGTGTGGCAGCGGGAAAAAATATAAGAAATGTTGCGGCCGGTAATAGAATTTTTGTCGGTCAGAAGATCTGCACCCGCCGTTTCTATTTTTTTGCGCCCCCACCTCGCAAGGGCAGGGGCAGCGCCATCAGCCTGACCGCCCCCGGCCCTGCTTGGGGGTGAATATCCTTCGCTTTTAACGGTTCGCCGCACTCAGCGCAGATGACCAGCGGCCGGGCAGGATGCCCGTCCGTCTGGTGCTTAAAGAGAATGGGCGGTCCGTCCGGCGCTTCCCACCGATCTCCCCAGGCCACCAGGGCCATGATAATCGGGAACAGGTCTTTCCCCTTTGGCGTGAGGCGATACGCCTGCCTCCGCGATCCCTTCTCTTCGGTCCGCTTTTCGATCAATCCCCTGTCCACCAGTTTTTTCAATCGGTTAGCCAATATGTTGCGCGCTATGCCCAGATCCCGGCACAGCGAGTCGAAGGTGTTGATGCCATAAAACAGATCCCTGATGATCAACAGGGTCCACCATTCACCGATCATGTCCAGTGACCGGGCCAATGAACACTCCAGGTGTTTGAAATTTTCTTTTCTCATGTTTTAATTTTATAGTTGCATTATGAAATTAGCAAGCCTATTATTAGTTTCATAATAAAACTATAAGGAGGACGGATCTGATGGAAAAAACCTACCAAAAAACCTTTCTCGCCGGCTGGGGCGATATGGATTTCAACTCCCACATGCGAAATACCGCCTATCTGGACAAGTCCGCCGACACGCGGATGGTGTTCTTCTCCGAACACGGCTTTCCCATGAGCGAGTTCGTCCGCCTGAAAATCGGACCGGTCATCATGAAAGACGAGATGGAGTATTTTCGGGAAGTCAATCTTTTAGACGAGTTGAAGGTGACTCTCGCCGTGGCGAGTCTTTCTGAAGACGGGAGTCGATGGTTGATGAGGAACGAGTTCTTCCGGCCGGACGGCAAGCTGGCTCGCCAGGGTTTCGAGTGTGGGGAGTTGGCTGGATCTATCGGTCCGGAAACTCGTGGCCGCCCCCCCGAAGCTGCTGGAAGCCCTGAAGTCGTTGCCTCAAACGAGTGATTTTCAGCCCCTGGCTTCGATCCTTAAATAGAAACCGTTATTTAACTGACGGGTTGCTGAACCAGCTGGCCCCGGTTCACAATAAACCCCTCAGGACCATCCCCATCAATCTGACGGTCGAAGACCCTCGCCGGATATTGCCGTATGAAGACGTGATGGGAATTGTCGAGTCCCAGGATTTCCTGGCCGTTTCCAGGTGTGCCTGCCGTCAACGGAAGCGCCTGGACCCGGATTCGGCTGAATGCCGGCACCCGGAGGAGGTCTGCCTGCATTTCAAGGGCCTGGCCCGTTACCTGGTGGACAACGGTCTGGGCCGGCGGATCGCCCAGCAGGATCACGGATCAAAAGCAGGCGAAAGTACCTGTTTGAAATTTAAGAAAATTGAGGTATACATGGTTGTTCGTCGTTTTGGGCAGGTGGCCGCGAGATAGAGTTACTACCAAAATTTATTAGGAAAACCTGGGAGGACCCATGGAAGGCCTGGATTCCCTGAGAACCCTTTTGGTTGATCTTTTGAAGACACCCGGAGTCTGTGGCTTCGAAGAACCGATTCGTCGAAAAATCCAAGAATTGATTCGACCCCTGGTCGACCGATTAGAAACGGACGCCTTGGGAAACCTCATCGCCACCCAGGAAGGGCAAGGGGAGAGGCGGGTAGCCCTGTTCGCCCACATGGACGAACTGGGCCTGGTGGTTTCCAACATCACCCCGGAAGGATTCCTGCGGTTTAAAACCATAGGAGGAATCGATGAACGGATCCTGCCGGCCACCCACCTGATGGTTTTGCCAAGAGAAGGACAAGAGGTTCCCGCGGTGGTGGTCTGGATTCCTCCCCATCTAATGGAACCGGGGGCCAAAGAATCGAAAAAGACCCTGTCGGCCTCTGAAATGTTGATGGATCTGGGCGCGGGAAGCGCAGCGGAAGTGAACCGTCTCGGCGTTCAGGTGGGGGACCCCGTCGTATTTCAAAAACAGATCTCTTCTCTGGCCAACGATTGCCTGGCTTCCCGCGGGCTGGACAACCGGGCCGGCTGCGCGGTCCTGATCAAAGTGCTGGAGGCCATGGGAAAAATAAATAATAAACCCACCATCCATTATGTATTTACCGTTCAAGAAGAATACGGCCTGCGGGGCGCGGCCGCGGCAGGCTATGCCCTGGAGCCGGACCTCAGTCTGGTGGTGGATACGGCCAGCGCCCCGGATTTTCCGGGAGTTCCCCCGGTTTACCAGGGGCAGTTCCGCTTGGGCCGGGGTCCGATCCTGCGCCTGGTGGACACTCGGATGATTACCAACCAAGAAGTGAGTCAATGGGCGTGGGACCTGGCCCGGGACAAAAAAATTTCCCTGCAAAGAGGGGTGACCGGAGGTTCAACCGACGCGGCGGCCGTCCAGCTCGCCCGAAATGGTCTGCTGGTCCTGCCCATCGGCCTTCCCTGCCGCTATACCCATTCGTTGGTGGAAACGGTTTCAATCAAGGATTTGGAATCCTCCATTTCCCTTATTCTAGAAATGATGACTCATTTACCAGCCAAAGATATTCTCGGAAAAAGGAGGAGGGCCTCGGGCCGGTAAGGACTCAATAAGCTATTTTATCCACCTGTTTTTGTTGGAGAACACCCGGACGTATCCCGGTGCCTCACAAAGCAAGGCTAACGACGGATCAACTTAACGCCTACCTCTCCACCTTCCGCCAAAGCCCTTATTTGAAGTGTTTTTATGAAGATCGAAGTTACTTGGGACTGCGGGTCGATCAACAGGACCGGACCTTAAAAGAAAAGGCCTCGGCTTATCGGAATCACCCAGGGATATGATCGATTTATCGGTTAGCTTTCCAGAGTCATCACTTCGTCGGGCAGTTCGTCCTTATCCCCCGCTGTTATCGGAAAATATTCCGCTAAAAGATCCCCCAGTACCTGAATAGCCTGGATAAGGGCCTTCCCGGCTTGCCGGTCTCTGACCCCGCTGGACACCTGTCCCGCGAATTGATTCAGCGTCTCCTGCTTTATCTTTTCGTAAATCCCTTTATCGGCCAGGACCCAGACCTTTTTCTCCAGGAGTGAAAGAAAAAAAAGAACGCCCGTATTCAGATGAGTCTTATACAGCCCCTTCTCGTAAAAGGCCTGTAACGCCCTTCTCCTGACCGCCTTCTCTTTTCTCCTGGCCCCGAGGAAGGGCGTTTTTAAAACAGGGATCCCTTGAAACAGGAAGTACAAGGGGAGAAAAAAAAGAAAGTGCAGCGGGATTAGAAACCAGATCTGGCCGTGAAAGAACCACAGATCCACAATAAAGGCCAGCAGTCCCCCGATTAAAATCCCGCCCAGGAATTCCCCTTCGGGATAGGGATCGCTCCGGTCAACCAGGACCACCGCTACTTCACCACTGGTCCGTGTTTCCAGCGATTTGATGGTCCGGTGGATCTCTTCCTTTTCCCGTGGGGTAAAAAAATTATCGGCTTTCAATCAGCATTTCCTCTTGTTAAACCAGTATTCCGTATCCCGGCTCGATGACCGGTCTTGCTACCAGTCCCCTGACGCTCCGCCGCCGCCGAAGTCCCCCCCGCCGCCGCTGAAACCGCTATCCGAACTCCCTCCGCTCCAGCCGCCGCCCCCGGATCCAAAGAAGCCCCCTCCGAACCAGGACCCGCCTCCGGAAGATCCTCGGCCAGCGGAAAAAAGAGCGGGAAGTACAAACCCCAAACCGAACCCGATCAGACCCAGAATAATCAGGGCCGTTAACCCGAGCGGGAGTAATCCCAGATGAGTTATCAAGGGCAGTCCGGCCGCGCCGGTTATTCCACCCAGGGTGCGGGACAGGCTGCCCAGAAAAAGTAAGAGGATCCCTAAAAAAACGAGCAGGGTTAAAAAAGAAGGCGCCCCTTTTTTATGTTGAACCGGGGGCCGATGGGCCTCGCCCTTGAATTCGCCGCGCGTGGCGTCAATGATAGCGGCCACTCCGGCGACAAAACCGCCGCTGTAATCCCCTCGCTTGAAATTCGGCTTGATGACCAGATCAATGATTCGTCCGGACAGCAGATCCGTAAGGACCCCTTCCAACCCCTTACCGACTTCGATTCGGATTTTTCGCTCCTGCCGGGCAACCAGCAGCAGCACCCCGTTGTCTTTGGTCTGTTGGCCGATCTTCCAGGTGGTGGCGACCCGGATGGAGAACCCTTCCAGGTCTTCCCCTTCAAGCGAAGGGATGGTCAGGATAACCACTTGGGTCGAATCGCTCTGCTCAAAGGCCCGGAGATCATTTTCCAGCTTGGCTTTGGCCTCCGGGGAGATCAGACCGGCATAGTCGTTTACATACCCTTGCAGCGCCGGCACTTCCAAGGCCTTTGCCGGGCTTGGTAGAAGAAGAACAAGTAATATAATAACCCACAAAATTTTTTTCATTAACATTATCTCCCTCTCCCTTGAGAGAGAGGGTTGGGGTGAGGGGGGACCAAGATAAAATTTCCCATCAGCAGTTTTTTAACCAGCAACTTGCGACCAGCAACGAAGAACTAAAACTTTACCTGGGGCGCTTTCTCCGCTCCGGCCTCGGCCTTGAAGGGTTCTTTTAATTTCAGCTTCAGCAAAATACTATTGGTCAGACTGTTCGGAAAGATCCGGATGGAGGTGTTAAAAATTTCCACGGTCTTGTTGTATTTCCCCCGGGCCACGTTGATGCGGTTTTCAGTGCCCTCCAGTTGGTGTTGGAGGTCGAGAAAGTTCTGGTTTGATTTCAAGTCCGGGTATTTTTCCACCACCACCATCAACCGGGACAAAGCGCTGCTCATGGATGACTGAGCGCCCTGAAACTGCGCCAGGGCGTTAGGGTCCTCGATGATGCTCTTGTCCATCTTAATACTGCCCACCTTGGCCCGGGCCTCCGTCACGGCAATGAGAGTATCTTTTTCCTGCTTGGCGTAGCCCTTGACGGTTTCCACGAGATTGGGGACCAGGTCATTCCGGCGCTGGTAGGAGGATTCCACGTCCCCCCAGGCGGCCTTGACCGCCTCCTCGTTCTGCTGCATGGTGTTGTACCCGCAGCCGTAAAAAGTTAGAAAGCTGACGAACAATAACACTATAATAGCCTTTTTTCTCATGTCTTCTTCTCCCTTGAGTCCAGTTTTGATGGAGGATAACAAAGAAAACAAAAAAAATCAACTTGGACCGGTATCTCGCCCCGTTCACGGGATTTCTCAGCCCGTCGTACCAAATTCCAAAACCGTCCCAAATTTATTAGCAGGAAATGCCTTGCAAATTATAAGTAAAACTCTAAAATTGCAGCCATGATTTCCCGCGCCCTGGCACTTCAACTCTTGGCCTCCTTAAATTGGAATTGGGCGATGCGGCAGGTTTTGGGGGAGGGATAGATAAGGATAATACAAAACTACGGTTATCCCCCCTCACCCCAATCCTCTCCCTCGTGGGGGAGAGGGAGTCCGAGGGAACAGCCCGAGTGCGACGCCCTCGGCGATGGCGCCCAACCATCCTCCCCAATCCTTCAAATGAGAGAAATTGAGTGAAAAAGAAAAAATCGAATAAAACGAAACCGAATAAAAAAACTAAAAAAAGGGGCGCTGAAGCCCCCTTAGTGGTTCCCGCTTGGCTTGTTGAAGGGCTGAGTGGGTGGTCCACGGAAGAAATCCTGGAGCATTTAAGGAGTGAAGGGCTTCCCCTGGATGAAGATGCTTTCCGGTTGGATGCCGAGAATGTATCAGAACCCGGAGAGTTGGCCGCCCTCTGGATGTTGCGCGTAGACCGATTGGCGGGCCGATGGAGAGATTTTTTCCAATTGGCCGCCCGGGAACTTTGGAAAAGGCTGCTTCCGGATCGTGATCAATTCGATTGGTTTATCGACGACTGGAAAGAATATCAGGAAAAGCTAAAAGAGCGATCCGAGAAAAAAAGGACTGAAGCGGATATCCCGGAACTCTTTAAAATTCTGGACCGTCTGGACCGCCTAGTCGAGGCCTTTAGTCTGGAAAAAGGATTAAACCTGCATGAATCTATAATGGATGTATCAAACCAATATGACTATACGCTTCTTGATTGGCTAATCGAGTTGCCCTTTGAACTCGCCAGAGATGACCTCGTGGATCAGGCAGTCGAGACGGCCCGGAGATATACCTTTGCAGACCCGCCAAATATTATGGGGGATTTGGGCTGGATTTTGGCCGATGCCGGCCGCTGTCAGGAAGCGATAGAGCAAGTCGAAGAGAACCTGAAAAATTTTGCCGACGATCCCTGGATTATCATCAAGGCCGGAGACGTCTTGGATCTCTGTGGACAAACCGAACGGGCCGAACGATTGTATCTTCAGGCCTTGTCAACGACCGATGACGGGTATAACCAGGATGGAGCCATCGAGCGCCTGGTTCCACTATATGAGCGATCAGGAAAATTCGAGGAAATAGAACAGCTTGAAGAAAACAATACCCGCCCGCATTGAAATGATGCTGTTTTAGTTCCCGTTTTCGGCGGCAGACCTATGGTTGGCATTCCTCCTCCCTGGCCGTTCAACGGGTCAAAGAAGCGGTACGCGAGATCAGAAACGCCGCGGCTAAAGATCCCCTGCTGGGGGCCGAAGGGGCGGTGCTTTTTCTGGAGAAGGTTTCCCCGGCCCTGGAGCAGGTGGACAGTTCCTCGGGAGCCATCGGGGCGGCGGTCAACCAGGCGATCGAGGATCTGGTTCCCCTGATCGTCGCGGCCCCGGCTGACGACCGTTCACGAGATCGCTGGCTGAAAAGACTGGAGGCTGCTGTAGAAGCGGATGAGGTTCCTTATATTGAGCTTCTGCCGGATTATTGGGGGGAACTTTGCGTTACCGTGGAAAGGGCCTCTCACTGGGCCGATGAATTTATTAAGTTTTTCCCACCAGCATTGCCATCATCATCTCCCGCATCTTGAATTTCTGCATCTTCCCGGAACGGGTCATGGGAAAATCATCCACCAAGCGGATATATTCCGGCTGGAGCGCTTCGGGAAGATGCTCCCGGCAATGCGTCAGGATGGTTTCTTCGGCCAAAGAAACACCCTCTTTGGCTTTGACCCAGACCGCCACCCGTTCTCCTTGGATCGGATCGGGCACCCCGAAGGCCTGGACCATGGCCACCCCCGGCAATGTATAGATGCCGTCTTCGATCTCGGTCGGCAACAGTTCCCTACCCTCTTTGACGATGACGTCTTTCAACCGCCCGGTGATCCGGAAATAACCTTGGGCGTCCCGAGTACCCAGGTCCCCGGTATGATACCATCCATCCCGATCGATCACCCGGGCCGTGGCTTCCGGATTTTGAAAATAACCTTTCATCAACAACCCCCGGGTACAGATTTCACCCGGCTGTCCGTCCGGCAGGTCTTCGCCGGTCAGCGGGTCCACGATTTTAACCTCGCAGTTGGGCAGGGCCTTCCCAATGGTAGAGACCCGCAACTCCAGGGGGTCGTCGGGCAGGGTCATGGTGGTCCAGGAAGAGGCCTCGGTGATGCCGTAGGCGATAGCCAGTTCCCTGGCTCCCATCTCATCCACAATGCGCCGCATCAGGGCCATGGGACAGGGGGCCCCGCCGACGATCCCGGTGCGCAACTTCCCGGGTATGAACTGTTTGAATGGGGGCGCTTCCAGGAGGGCCAGGAACATGGAGGGGGAGCCGTAAATGGCCGTGCACTGCTCCCGGGTCAGGGCCGACAGAATCTCCGGAGGAGAAAACTGATCGGAAGGAATGACCAGAGCCGCCCCCCGGATCAACCCGGACAGACAGATGCAGGTGTTGCCGAACATATGGAACAGCGGGAAAAATAGACAAAGCCGATCTTCCGACGTTATTTTCATCCGTTCCGTGGAGGCCAGGGATTTGTTGAGGATCCCCCGATGATCCACCACCACGCCCTTGGGCCGGCCGGTGGTCCCGGAGGTAAAAAGCAGCATCAGCGAGTCTCCCGGACTCAAAGAATCCTCGCGCCCTCGCAGTTGAGAAGGGGTTATCCGTTCTCCCCAGCCGGACAGCTCTCTTAGGCCGGGGAGAGTAGTTTCAGTTTCCGAAAGGGTGATGATGGAGCGCAGTAAGGGAAGCACCTTTTCCCGGCAAGGATTGGTTTCCCAGAAGTCCGGGGCCAGGGAGCGGAGCATTTCCAGGTAAGAACCGTTCGGCCCTTCCTGGGTTAATACGGCCCTCACCCCGGATTGGGAAAGGGCGTAGCGCAGCTCTTCCGGACCGTAGCCGGGATCCAGGGCGGTTAAAACGGCGCCGATTCTTGCCAGGGCCACCTGCACCAGGACCCATTCCGGACAGTTCGACCCCCAGAGGGCCACCGGGTCCCCTTTCTGAATTCCCAGGGCCATCAAACCGCGGGCCAATCGTCCCGCCTGTTCCATGAGAGACCGATAGGTGAAACGGATCCCCCGCTGCAGATGGACTAAGGCCTCTTGCTCGGGATGTTCAAGGGCGACCCGATTCAACCAGGCCCCTATCGTGGATTCCTGAATGTCTATCATATTGACCTCGCCAAAAGTCCAAAAACGACTTTCTGCTCGGCGGGGGAGGGTTCTCCCTCCCCCGCCATTTGAAGTGAATTCAAATGGTGCCACCCCTATCCCAGACCGGGGCTTAATCGCCCTCGGTCTGTTGACGGACTTCTCGCGAGTCCGTCAAACATGGTTTCTCCCTTTCCCGGGAATACCTTGTTTTTAGCCCCTGGATATGCTACAAAGGCGCCTTATTATAAGATGGATTTTTGTATTTAATCCATCTATAAAAGCGAGGATTTTTATGGCTGAAGATTTTTATTCCGGCAAAAGAATATTGATAACCGGGGGATTAGGTTTCCTGGGCAGCACGCTGGCTATCAAGTTGGTCGAACTGGGGGCCGAGGTGACCCTTTTGGACGGCATGATCCCGGATCTGGGGGCCAATTTTTTCAATATCGAACCGGTCAAAGATCGGGTGAAAGTGGGTATCGCCAATCTGGGAGATCGGGCGGCAACCGAGTATTATGTGAGGGATAAAGATCTGGTCTATAACATCGGCATGCACTCCTGCCACCTGGAATCCATGTCCAACCCGGTCTATGACCTGGAAACCAATGTGATACCCCAGGTCCACTTCCTGGAATCCCTTCGCGCCTGTAACCCGCAAACCCGAGTAGTGTACATCGGGACCCGGGCTCAGTATGGCCAGGCCCTAACCATCCCTATCACCGAAAAGACACCGCCGAATCCCAAGGATATTTACGCCGCCACTAAACAGGCCGTGGAATGGTACCATCTGTTGTATAATAAGATTTGCGGGCTTCAGGTAACCTCCTTGAGGCTGGGCAATACCTACGGCCCTCGTCACCAGATGCGCCACCCCAAGTACGGCGTCCAAAATTTTTTGATACGGTTGGCCCTGGAGGACCAGGAGATCAAGGTTTTCGGCGACGGCAGCCAGAAGCGGGAGATGATCTATGTGGATGATATCATCCGCTGCCTGTTGCTCCTGGGGGAGAAGGAGGTTTGCCTGAATCAGGTCTACAGTATCGGCAGCGCCGAATCCATTACCTTCCTGGAACTGGTCCAGGCGATCCTTCGAGCCTGCGGGTCCGGCCGCTATGTTCATGCGCCCTGGCCGGAAGAACGCAAGACCATCGAGGTGGGTGACGTGGTCACGGATTTTTCCAGACTGACGGCCCACACAGGCTGGGAACCGACCACCCTGCTGGCCGAAGGGCTCCAAAAAACCGTTGACTATTACCGCCTTTTTCGCGAGCGGTACTGGTAGGCCGCCATGTCGCTCTGGACCGCGGTAATTCTGGGGATCGTCGAAGGCCTGACTGAATTCATTCCCGTCTCCTCCACGGGTCATTTGATCCTGGTCGGGGAACTCTTTCGTTATCAGGGACAGGTCGCTAAGACATTTGACGTGGTGATCCAGTTGGGGGCCATTCTGGCAGTAGTCTGGCTCTATCGCCAACGGTTTATTTCATTAATGCCGCTGGAGGGCTGGAGGAAATTCACCAAGACCAGCCAGGGGCTGAAAGGCCTGCGCGGCTGTCTATTGTTGGGATTGACTACGCTGCCGGCCCTGCTGGTGGGGAAATTCGCTTACAGTTCCATCAAGGCCTATCTCTTTAATGCCGGCAGCGTGGCTGTGGCCCTGGCCGTGGGGGGGGTGGGCATTCTGGTGGTCGAGCGCGGGAAAAAGGACCGGGGGATCGTATCGCTGGATAATATTACCTGGCGCCAGGCCTTGGTCATCGGGTTGTTTCAATGCCTGTCCATGTGGCCGGGGATCTCCCGGGCCGGAGCCACGATTGTCGGCGGGATGCTCGGGGGACTGAAGCGTAAAACCGCGGCCGAGTATTCTTTCCTGGCCGCCGTTCCGGTGATGATTGCCGCATCCGGCTATGATTTCTGGAAAACCCGGGCCCTCTTCAACACTTCCGATTTATGGTTTTTAGGGGTGGGGTTTGTGGTGGCCTTCGTGGTGGCCTACTTTACCGTGGCCGCCTTTATCCGGCTACTGGGCCGTTGGACCCTAAAGCCCTTTGCCTGGTACCGGATCGCCCTGGCCCCGGTCATCCTGCTTTTCTGGCCGAAAGGGTGATGGGCCGTTTAATTGAAAATTAGTAATTGACAGTTGATTATTGACAATTGAAGTTTTTGCTTCAATAATCAATAATCAATTTTTAATTCTCAATTGTTAATGAATAACCTTTCTATTCCTACTAATCGTATCTGATTTACAGCGAAGTATAGTACTGTCCGGTTTCAAAGCCGATGGGGCCGAGGACCTTTTCATCCAGCCCCAGGCTTAAACCCAACAACTGTGGATAAAGCAGGGACGGCAGGAAAAGGCCCGAGTCTTTCTTCCTGGGTCCACCCTTCCGGTCTCCGGGTGAATTGCATCTGGCAATGGGGGCAGGCGACGCAGAGGATATCCGCCTCGGCCTTCCGGGCCGATTCCATTTTTTTCCGCATTAACTCCAAAGACAAGGCATCGTTTTTATCCCGCAGGGGATCTCCGCAGCATTGCAGTCTCAGGGGCCAATCCACGCTGATGCCGCCGGTTACCTCTATCAGGGTCTCAAACTTGGTGGGCGTGGTGGCATGGTCGAATCGGACCACATCCCGGGGACGGAGGATATGACAGCCATAGTGAGCGGCCACCTTGAGCGATTTGAAGGGCCGTTTATTGTTCCCCCAAATGGCCTCCGGACCTATATCATCGGCTAAAACGTGAAGGAAATGCTTAATTTCGATCCGGGAGGGATAGTGCAGGCCTTCCTCCTTCAACAGCAGGGTGATTTCCTTCAACAGGGCCTCATTATTTCGCAAGAGGATATCGGCGTAGCGCAAGGTGCCGTAACAGCACTGGCACAGGCAGAGCAAGGGCAACCCGGTTTCTCCGGCCAGGGCCAGATTGCGGGCCGAGGAATACATATAGGACCGGAAGTCCAGAAACCGGACGGGATAGCCGCAGCAGTTAAATTCCAGAGTCAGCAATTCGATTCCAAACCGCTCCAGGACCGCCCGGCCGGAGGTTTCGTAATAGGGAACGTAATAAGGGATCTTGCAGCCGGGGAATAGAACGTATTTCATGATGCACCCCCCGGGAGACCGGTTTCCAGGGGGTGGGTCCTCACCCGTTGAAACGCCACGTTTTTTAGTTCAAAAAGAATGTCCGTAACCCGGATCCCCTGGGGGCAGTTTTCCTGGCACTGGTAACAGCCCAGGCAGTCCCAGACCATCCGGGCCCCTAAAACCTGGGAGGTCAACCCGAATTTCAGGCTGTACATGATCTGGTGGGGCAGCAGACCCAGGACCGGGATCGGGTTCGGGTAGTTCATCACCACCGGACAGGCGTTGGAACAGGTCAGGCAAGTATAACAAGGGTTGAAACTGCTTCCCTGGCTGGAGAGCAGCATTTCTTTTTTGAAGGCCTTGCCTTCCGGAGCCAGGGGCACCACCGTTTTGGTCCGATCAGAGTCAAACCTGGAAACGAAAGCGTCCCGGGTGGAACTAAAAAGATCGGGACAGCCCAAATGGGCCAGGTCCTGCTGCATGCAGGACCATAAATTAAGCGTATTAATTCCAATGGGGCAGTATAAGTTGCCGCGGTAACATCCGGTACAGAGGGAGTTGCCCTCCTGGAAGGCCCTCAGTTCCGATTCGGGCAGGTTTTTTTGGCGGGATAAGGTCTTAAAGGCGATCAATTTTTCAGAAGACATGAGGTAAGGATTCCCAAGGCGAAGACTGATCGGCCGCACCGAGCAATGCTGGCTGCAAATAGCGCAGTGGGTGCAGGCATCCATTTCAATGGCCTGGATGGTGGCCAGATCGGCCGGGGAGAGGGCCTTTCGATCCGTAACCCCGTTGATCAGCAGGATCAAGGGGCTGGTAATAAAATGGAAGAACTTGGTAAAGGGAAGGACGGCCAGCCCCAGAAAACAGCTTAAAAAATGAAGATACCAGATCAGGGTGCTGATTCCTGACTCGGTCAGAGTCGATGCCAGGGGACGGACGGCTTTGGCGATTCCATAAGAAACAAAGGCCGCAGCAGGCCGGGAATGGCATTGGGCGCAATTCAGATCATGCAGATCTCTTCCTTTTTTTAGGAGCCCCGGGTCCGGCCGGATTTCCTGTCCCAGGAAGACCACCCCAAAGTCCCTGGCCCAATAGGCTCTCAGTGCCCGGAGTTCCAGGTCCCCCTGGATAGTCCCGTATTCCTGGACCATCTCCTGAAAACGCTGAGGGGAAACGATCTTGGAACCTTCCAGAGCAAAACCGGAAAGGATGATTACTCCCAGGAGGACCAGAGCGAAGATATCCTGCCGTCCGGTGGTCAGGCGCAGGACCTTGTCCCGGAAACGGCGATAGGCGGCTATGGCCAGTCCTAACAGCAGGAGGGCGCCAAAAAAATTGCGCAGGAACAAAAAAGGGTTCAGGGTGGATACATATTCGGGAAAAAATCTGATGGTGATCTGCCGGTCCAGGGCATGAAAGAAAAGCAGGAACAAAAAACCGTAAAACAGGGCAAGATGCATGAACCAGCGGAAGGACCCTTCCTTCTTCAGCCGCAACTGGAGGAGGATGTCCTCGAAGAAGATTTTTCCCAGAAGAAGAACCCGGCGACTGAAGAGTACGGCCGTCAGGCCCCGGACCGCAGAGAAAAATCGCCGGGCAGGCGAGATCCCCCGGGACTGTTCTCCGATAGAGCAGCGAAACCAGGAAACCAGTTTATAGACCAGTCCCGCTGCGAAGAGAGAAAGAGAAAAATACAGGGCCAACCGGAATATCATGCCAGGGATCCAATCAGTAAATTAAATTAATAATAAGCCATCGCGAAACCATTGGCAAAAACTTTCACTTCATCCTTTAGGCTGGGTAGCCACCTTGTCCGTGATGGCCGTCGAGTGCTTATAATGAGCACCCAGATCTTATGGCCACCATCCAAGAAGGCGAAAAACAACTCTTTTTAGTCGCCCCGGCCGCTGGAAGGATATTTGATTTTTTCCCCACTTAACTATATACTATAAAGTAAAAAATGGATCTTCCAATGGAAAATTTGAGGTTTGAGCAATTTTTTTTGGGTTGAAGGAACTGCCATGAAACCGGAATATCAAAACATTCTTTCCTGTTCGGACTTTTCCCCGGATGCGGATAACGCCTTTTATACCGCCCTGGACCTGGCTGTAAAATACCAAGCCCGCCTGGTACTTGCTTCATGTACTACCGGCCACGGACAAATGGAACGAGTCTTCAGAAGAACGGCCGGAGGTCGAAAAAGATGGCCCGACGGACAAAGAAATGATCGACCAGGCGAAACAAAAACTCATCGATCGGTATCTGCACCGATTGGGGGGATACCCTCGTTACGAGTTCCAGGTGCTTATGGGAGTTCCCATTGTAGAGATCGTCCGCTTTGCCAGATTGCAGGAGGTGGACTTGATCGTCATGGGAGCGGCCGGCAGTTCCAAATCAAATAAACTCCATTTCGGCAGCACTGCCGAGAATGTGGCCCGCCGCGCCCATTGCACAGTGATGAGCATCCGCAATCCAAAGCGTTGAGGGATTCATCGATGGCCACATCCGACTATTTCTTTGAAAATATCAACCCGGCCTTTTTGGAAGAAGTCGAAGGCGGGAGCGGGGTCAAGGTGTCGGCTTGTTATCAGTGCCGGAAATGCACCAACGGCTGCCCGGTGACCTTTGCTATGGACCTGTACCCGGACCAGGTAATGCGCTACATCCAGTTGGGGATCCGGGAACCGGTCTTGAACAGTTCGACCATCTGGGTCTGCGCCTCCTGCGAGACCTGCACCACCCGCTGCCCGAACGAGGTGAACATCGCCGGGGCGATGGATTTTTTAAAGCAGACCGTGGTTCGGACCAAAACCGGGGCCAGAGAGGAAAAAGTGCTGACCTTTCACCAGGTCTTCTTAGACGATATCCGCAAACGAGGCCGGATCTTTGAATCGGGACTGATGCAGAACTATCTGCTCAGGAGCGGCGAGGCCTTTACCAAATTGAAGGATCTTACCATTCTGGAGGAGCTGCGCCTGGGTTGGACCATGTACCGCAAGGGCCGGCTGAACCTGCTGCCCCACTCGATCAAGGGGAAGAGCGAGGTGAAGGAGCTTTTTAGAGACCGTGAGGCGCGAGGCGCGGAGCGCAAGGCCTAAGAGACGAAAAACCAGGAACGAAGGCAAAGTGCAAAAGTCAAAATCTAAATAAACGAATGAAAGTATCCTACTATCCAGGCTGTTCGCTGGAGGCCACGGCCCGGGACTACCGGGAATCGCTGGAATATGTGTGTAGCCGTCGGACTTCAATTCTCCGTTCGGCGTGGATGCCGAATCGTTTCATGCGGTTCCAGATGGTAACCCGGGAGACACGGAGGAGTTCGGCCGCCTCCGATTGATTGCCGCCGGTTTTTTCCAATGCCTCCAGCAGTTCCCGTTTTTCTATCTCCTTCAGGTCGAGGGATTTCCGCCGGAAAGGTGCGGAGGGCCCTTTTCGGCGATAGATGGGTGACGGGAGGTGCTGGGGCCGAATCATATTGTCATGACAGGTGACTAAGGCGTATTCGAAGGCGCTTCTCAACTCCCGCACGTTTCCCGGCCAGGGGTAGCTGACCAGCACCTCCATGGTGTCGTTGCTGATCCCTTCGATATTTTTCCCGCTTTTCAATCGTATCTTTCGAAAAAAGGATTCGGCCAACAGGGGAATGTCTTCGACCCTTTCCCGAAGAGCGGGCAGAGAAATGGGGATGACATTGATTCGAAAATAGAAATCCTTGCGAAAAGCGCCCCGTTCGACGAGTTTTATCAGATTTCGGTTGGTGGCGGAGATAAAACGGACATCGGTGGGGATCGGCGTACTGGCCCCCACGCGTTCGATCATTTTCTCTTCCAGGACCCGTAGCAGTTTTACCTGAGTGGACAGGGGTAGGTCGCCGATTTCATCCAGGAATATGTCCCCGCCGTTAGCCTTCTCAAAGCGCCCGACCCGATCACGGTAAGCACCGGTATAGGCACCTCGCACATGACCGAACAGTTCGCTTTCCAGCAGGGATTCCGTCAGGCTGGCACAGTTGACCTTGACCAGGGGGTGATTTCGCCGATCGCCGATTTGGTGGATCGCCCGGCTTACCAGTTCCTTGCCGGTGCCGCTTTCCCCAAAAATAATGACCGGCGCATCGGAAAAAGCGGCATTTTCTATCAGGTCGAAGACCTGCTGCATGGGGCCGGAGGTCCCGATAAGGCCGTGAAATCCATCGGCGGAACGAAGTTCCCGTCGAATAGCCTCCAATTGGTTATCCTTTTCGATGATTTCGCTCAAATCGGAGATGGTTCCTACCGCCCCGATCATATGACCGTCATCATCATTCAGGATGGCGGCCTTTTTCAAGGCATGGATATAGGTACCGTCTTTCCGTCTTATCCGGCACTTTTGCTGCCGGGTGGCGCCGGTACGAAAAAGTAGACACCAATGGGTTCCTCCCTGTTCGAGCGCTTCCTTACAGACATCACAATCCATGACGGTGCAGGGCTTGCCGATAACCTCGGCGCGGTTATAGCCGGTAATATGCTCAAAGGCTTCATTGACCGATACGATGGTGCCGCTGGTACTGACGATCATAATACCGTCGCTGATGGTGTTGACCACGGTTTTCCAGTATCGATCGAGTTCGTGCCCTAACATTAAAATTCTCCTGTTAAACCATAACACTTGTAAAGGACCCTTACTTTAACAATTTAACATATTTTTGGCAAGCTATTAGGGTTCCCTCAAGGCACCAAATGGTTTAATATACTATTATTACGTGATAATTTTTATTAAGCCTTAATCCGACCTGATCTTGGTCTTGATTTTGCTATTTCCTGGACAAAAATCAACAAAGGGAATATAAGGACCTTGTCATCTCAGGCAGACTACATACTTGATTTCCGGGGGAGCATATCGTCCATCTCCCTGCTGAAGATAACGCGAATCTTCAATGAAATGAAAGCCCTGGAAATCATGGAGATCTTGGGACTGGATGGGGACACGCTGCAGGACCTGTTCAAGGTCCTGGCGGATTCTCCCTATGAGATCATCCATACCGAGGCCGTGGAAGAAAAGGAAGATTTTCACCGATTACGGATAAGGAAACATCACTAAAACCAAACCGCGATTTGAAGGGAAAAAGCGCCTATGAGTTTTCAGAAACGATTGTCATCAGGAGAATTTGTGGTATTGGCCGAGATGCACACGCCCAAAGGCGTCAATATCTCCCGGCTCGTGATGGACGCCCGTCGGATCAAGGGTAGGGTCGACGCCATCGTCGTCCCGGATATGGACAACGGGATCATGCGGATGAGCGCCTTGGCCGGAGGGGTTTTGATGCAGCAGCAGGGCGTCGAAGCGATTATCCATGTCTATGGCCGAGACCGTAACCGCATGGCCCTCCAAGGCGACGTGCTGGCGGCCCACGTGCTCGGTATTCAGAACCTCATCGTGGTCCACAGCGTGGACATAAGCCACAGCGACCACCGGGAGGCGCAGCCGGTCGACGACCTGGATGAGATCAGTCTGCTTCGGGCGATCCGGTCTCTTGAGGACGGAAAGGATCTGGCCGGGTTTGATCTCGACGGCAGCCCCGCTTTTACCACCGGAGGCACCATCGCCTTTTTTGAGGACTCCCGGGCACTGGAATCGGAACTGGAATCGGCCCGAAAAAAAATTGAAGCCGGCGCCCGCTTTCTCATCGCCCCCCCCGTATTCGATCTGGCTACCTTCAACGATTTCATGTCCAAAGCCCAAACCCTCCGGGTGCCGATCATTCCCACCATATTTCTTTTAAAATCGGTCGCCGTGGCCCGCTACATCGCCAACAGTGAACCGGGAGCCCATATCTCCGAAGAGCTGATACGCCGTATCCGCAAATCGCCGGACCGGGAAAACGAGGGGATCCGGATTGCCGGGGAGACCATCGCGGCGTTAAAGGGTCTGGCTCAGGGGGTGTTGGTTCAGACACTGGGCTGGGAACACCGGCTCCCGGCCATCTTGGACGCGGCCGGGCTTTAAGGGGTTCGTATTGGACAGGGACAGCACGGATGGCCCTCTTGCTGATAAGGTAACTTTTCAACCTGCCGGTAGCTTCCGGGAATAATAAAAAGGGTACTATGCAGAATCAAGACCAATGGCAATCAAACAATAAGGTACTGGTCGTCGGTGGAGGGCTCGGCGGAATTCGAACCGCCCTGGATCTGGCGGAATCCGGCCGGGACGTGGTTTTGGTCGATAAGGCCTTTTCCATCGGCGGTCTGATGACCCAACTCGACCGGACGTTTCCCACCAATAATTGTGACCTCTGCACGCTTTCACCTCACCTGTCCGAAAGCGGTCGTCAGCTTCACATTGACCTGCTGACCATGAGTCAGGTGGAGAAAGTGGAAGGGGAGGCAGGAAATTTCAGCGTAACCCTGACCACCGCACCCCGTTATATCGATTTGAACAAATGCACGGCCTGTGGGGATTGCTTCAAAAAGTATCCGGAATGTGTCCGTTTTACCCCGGGGCTGGACCATCGGGCGCCCACCTGCATGCGCTACCCTCAGGCCACGCCCCAGGCTTTTTCCATCGATCTGAAGAAATGCCCGGATGTGGAGGGACTGGTCCGGGCCTGTCCGGCCGGGGCCATCGTCATCGAAGACACCGAAAAGACCAGCCAAATCGCCTGCGGTTCCATCGTGCTGGCCCCCGGTGCGGCCCTTTTCGACCCCAGTGGGCTGGATAATATCGGGTACACGAATGAGCCGGACGTGGTGACGAGCCTGGAGTATGAACGAATCCTGTCCGCCTCGGGACCGACCCTGGGCCAACTGGTGAGGCCTTCGGACGGCCGACAGCCCCAAAAAATCGCCTGGATTCAATGCGTCGGATCTCGCGGGCTGCAACACGGAGCGGCCTCTTACTGTTCCAGCGCCTGCTGCATGTTCGCCTTGAAGGAAGCCATCGTTACCAAGGAACGCTTCCAGGAAAGTATTGAGACCACCATCTTCTACATGGACATGCGGACCTTCGGGAAAGACTATGAACGCTACCTGGAAAGGGCGAAAACCGACTACGGGGTCCGACTCGTCCGCTGCCGGCCGCACAGCGTGGTCCGCCATGCCGGGGCCGAAACCCAGTCCGTCTCTTACGTCCTTCCGGACAGCAGCCTCCCGAAAGAGGAAGAGTTTGACCTGGTAGTGCTTTCCACCGGGTTCAAGGTGGCCGAAGATGTCCACAAGCTGGCCCTCGATTTGGGCCTCGAACTGAACGAGCACCATTTCGCCAAGACCGGAAGCTTCAACCCCGTGGCCACCTCCCGGCCGGGGATCTACGTCTGCGGTCTTTTCGAAAGCCCGAAAGACATACCGGAAACCATGGTGCAGGCCAGCGCCGCCGCCTGTATGGCCGCGACCAATCTGCCGATTTCCACGAAAGAGGCCGATCAGGAAGACCCGTTTCCGCCGGAACGGGACGTCACCGGCGAAGCACCCCGGATCGGGGTCTTCATCTGCGATTGCGGCTACAATATCGGCGGCGTAATCGATGTCGCCTCCCTGGCCGAGGCGGCCAGGGTTCTGCCGCAAGTAGCGGTTTCCGAGGCAGTGGGCCATGGCTGCAGCCGGGAGTCCCTGGAACACATCCAGCAGGTCATAGCGGCCGAGGGGCTCAACCGGGTGGTGATCGGCGGTTGTTCACCCCGGACCCATGAGACCAAATTTCAGGACACGATCCGCAAGGCCGGGCTCAACCGGTATCTCCTGGAAATCGCCAATATTCGGGATCAGGCCACCTGGGTCCATGCCGACCAGCCGGGAGGGGCGGCCCAAAAGGCCGACTACCTGATCCGTATGGCCGTTAGCAGTGTCCAGCTCGCCCACCCCCTGGTCGATCACCTTTTACCTATGAACAAGATGATTCTGGTGGTTGGAGGGGGGGTTACCGGCCTGACCGCGGCCCTGAATCTGGCCGACCGGGGCTTTAAGGTGGTTCTGGTCGAAAGATCGGCCGCTTTGGGCGGCCTGGCCCAAAAGGTCCGCCGTACCCTGGAAGGGGAGGATGTCGGGACCTTTATCCGGGAATTGATTGAAAAGGTCGAACATCACCAAAACATCCAGGTCATCACCCGGGCCATCATCGTGGATCATACCGGGATGCCCGGCATGTTTAAAACCGGCCTGCAGGTGGGTCCGCAGATGTTTTATCGCCAAATCGAGCACGGCGTCACCATCCTGGCCACCGGGGCCCTGCCGAACCGGCCGCCGGAATTCCTCCTGGACAAACACCCGGCGGTTCGGACCCAATTGGAGACGGATGCCCTGATTGAGGATCAGCCGGAAAAGGTCAAGACCTGGGAAAACGTGGTGATGATCCAGTGCGTGGGTTCACGCTGTCCGGACAATCCCAATTGTTCCCGCCTCTGTTGCCAGAGCGCCGTTAAAAATGCCCTGCGGATCCTCGACCTCCATCCGGAAACGCAAATTTTTATCCTCTATCGAGACATGCGTACCTACGGGTTCCAGGAGGATTATTATCAACTGGCCCGGGAACGGGGCGTGGTTTTTGTTCGTTATGAAAGGGAAGATCCGCCCCGGGTTGCGGCCGCGGACGACCGGGTCGAGGTGACTTTCCGTGATCCGATCCTGGATCGGCTGTTGACGGTCACCGCCGACAGCCTCTGTCTGAGCACCGGGTTGGTGGCCGACGATGAAGCCATGGAAGATTTGGCCTTGATTTTTAAGCTGCCGCGGACCGGCGACGGCTATTTCCTGGAAGACCACGTAAAACTCCGGCCGGTCGATCTCCCGGTCCCCGGTTTTTTTGTGGCCGGCACGGCCCACGGACCCAAGACCATCCGGGATAGTGTGGCCCAAGCCCAGGCGGTCGCCTCTCGGGCACAGACCCTGCTGGCCCGGGAGGTGATTAATCTGGGCGCGGCCGTGGCCCGGGTGGAAAGCGCCAAATGTGCCGCCTGCCTGATCTGCGTGCGGGCCTGCCCCTTCGAGATTCCGTTCATCAACGCCGACGGCTATTCAGAGATCGATCCGGCTAAGTGCCACGGCTGCGGCCTGTGCGCAGCCGAATGCCCGGCCAAGGCGATACAACTCCTGCAGTTTGAGGATGACCAGATCCTGGCCAAACTGGAAGGACTCTTGGAAAGGTTGGTGGCCTAATGGAAAACTTTGAACCGGTCATCGTGGCCTTCTGCTGCCATTATTGCGCCTACACGGCGGCGGATATGGCCGGCAGCCAGCGACTCTGTTACCCGGCCAACGTCAAAATTATTCGGGTCCCCTGTTCCGGCAAGGTCGACGCCATCCATATCGTCAAGGCCTTTGAAAAAGGCGCCGACGGCGTGTACGTAGCCGGCTGTCTGGAAGGGGACTGCCATTTTAAAACCGGGAACATTCGGGCGGCCCGGCGGGTGGGGCAGGTCCAGAAGCTTTTGGATGAAATCGGAATCGGCGGTGAACGCCTGGAAATGGTCCTGATGTCCGCCGGCATGGGCGACCGCTTTGCCGAAACGGCCAAGAACATAACGGAAAAAATTCGCACGTTGGGTCCCAGCCCCATTCATTCCGCCCTCCTCGAGGGGCGGAAGATCGCCTGTTGAGGCAACTCGGACGAAGGAGACTAGAAAATTATGATAACGGCTATTCGAAAACCTTTAGACGAACTGACGGAATACCTTCACCCCTTTGGCCGCATTCTTCTCGTCGGCTGCAATGAATGTGTCACGGTCTGTGCGGCCGGGGGACGGAAGGAAGTGGGCCTTTTGGCCTCGGCCCTGCATATGTCCTTTTTAAAAAGCGGCAAGAACATCGAAATCCGGGAGCATACGCTGGAGCGGCAGTGCGATCCGGAATACGTGGAGGAATTGGTCCCCCTGATCGACGGGGTGGAGGCCGTCATGTCCATGGCCTGCGGCTGCGGGGTTCAGGAAATAGCCCGGCGCTTTAAGGACAAACCGGTCTTTCCCGCGGTCAACACCACGTTCATGGGCGCTTCAGAACGCCCGGGGGTCTGGGCCGAAAGATGCCAGGGCTGCGGAGACTGTCTCCTGGGGCGGACGGCGGGGATTTGCCCTATTGCCCGGTGTTCCAAACGGTTGATGAACGGACCTTGCGGCGGCTCGACTAAAGGGAAATGTGAAATCAGCCCGGAGGTAGACTGCGCCTGGCAGTTGATCTGGGACCGGCTCAAGGCCCTGGGACTGGAAGACCGATACGAGGATTTTACGCCGGCCAAGGACTGGCGAACGGCTGGAGGCGGCGGTCCGCGAAAGATCATCAGAGAGGATTTAGCAGAATGAAAACTGAAAGCGTACTGGAAAAAATTTTAGCCTCGGGAAAATTGGCAGTCACCTCCGAGTGCGGCCCCCCCCGGGGAGCCGTTCCGGAAAAGGTCAGGGAAAAGGGGGAATTGCTCCGAGGGGTGGTCGATGCCGTCAATGTTACCGACAACCAGACGGCCATGGTCCGTATGTCTAGCTTTGCCGCCTCGGTCTTTCTGAAGCAGATGGGGCTGAACCCCGTCCTGCAGATGGTTACCCGGGATCGAAACCGGCTGGCCATGCAGGCGGATATACTCGGCGCCTATTCCCACGGGATCGACACCATGCTCTGTCTGTCCGGCGACCATCCCCATTTCGGGGACCACCCCATGGCCGCCAGCGTCCACGATATCGATTCCCTCCAGTTCATCCGGATGGTGAAAGACATGCGGGATGAAGGCAAGTTCCAGGGAGGTGCGGATATTGAGAATCCGCCCAAGATGTTTATCGGGGCAGCCGCCAACCCCTTTGCGGATCCTTTCGAACTGCGGGTGGCCCGGCTGGCCAAAAAAGTGGCGGCCGGAGTCGATTTCATCCAGACCCAGTGCATCTATAACCTGGAAAAATTTGAAAAATGGATGGAAGGGGTTCGGGCTCGGGGGCTTCATCGGAAATGCTATATTCTGGCTGGAATTACCCCCATGAAATCGGTCGGTATGGCCCGATATATGAAGAACAAGGTGCCGGGTATGGACGTTCCGGACGAAGTGGTAAATCGAATGGGCGGGGTAGCCAAAGAAAAGCAGGCCGAGGAAGGCATCAAGATCTGCGTCGAAAGCATTCAGCGCTTGAAAGAGGTGGAGGGGGTGGCGGGATTCCACCTGATGGCCATCGAGTGGGAACAGAGGGTTCCGGAGATCGTGGAAAGAGCCGGACTCCTGCCGCGGCCCGCGGTGTAATCGAATACTGGCAGTGCCCATCAATAACAATCGAGAAGGAGAAGAAGAAAATGACTGATAAAAAACTGATCATGGTCGTTGACGACGATCCGGATCTGGTGGAATCAGTGGCCATGAAATTGGAGAGCAACAACTTCCGGGTGACCAAAGCCTACGACGGGGTCGAGGCCCTGGAAAAGATCAAGGCGGAGCGTCCGGCCCTGGTTATCCTGGATGTCATGATGCCGCGCAAAGACGGTTACGCCGTATGTGATGAGCTGAAAAAATCCGAGGAAACCAAGGATATCATCGTCGTGCTGCTCACCGCCGTCGCCGCTGCGGTCAGTTCAACCAATTACACCCACATGGGGGGAAAAACGACCCTGGCGGACGATTACATTCCGAAACCGATCGACTTGGACAAACTCATGGAGATCGTTAAGGACAATCTGGAGTAAATCGGTGATGGCCCGGTTAACCACACCGGGGATTCGGTGGTCTACGGGGAAGGCCGCTCTCCTGCCCAAAGGTGCCGGGACCTTCCCGGGCCTGCGGTGATCCGGTCTTAGGAACCTCCTTTCCATGACGGCTCCCTATCCAAACGCTGAGTACCGGATCCGGTTGGGCGGTATTAAACTGAGTCTGGAAATGGTCCAGTTGAATTGTCTCGACCGGCCGGGAGAGAATCTTCGGGCGGCCCGTCTGTTGCGCCTTATGGCTGAAAACCGGATCAACCTGCCCTTCCTGGGCCTCAGCAGCACGACCTCAAATACCGTCTGTTCCTGCTGCCTCGAAACCGAAGATTATCTCCGATCCCAGGGGCTTTTGGAGCTGGATCCGGACTTGAATTCCAGCGTGGAAAGGATAGCGCCGGTAGGTACCTTGACTTTTTTCCCTCATCAATCCAGTCTCCAATTGCTGGGATTGGTCATGGCGGTATTTGGGAGGACTGGGCTCCCGCTATACGGGACAGGAACTTCCATCTCAGCGCTGACCGTCAGCACTGACTACCGGCTACTGGACCGGGCCCTCAGTGCCCTGGAGACAGTAGTGGAACTTCCGGCTCATCACACCCCCTTCCGCCCGGAATTTCGTATCCGCCAGATGTAATCTTTTGAGTCGCCATCCGCAGAGGCTATAGTTTGGAAACCATCGCCGTTTATTGGGAACCGGTCATCAAGACCTATGGATTTATGGAACAGACCGGCTTGTCCCTGTTCCGGTTCTCCTGTCCGGTTGACCGGATGACCGACTGGGGGCAACGGCTGCGGGAATGGGCAACCGCCGGTGACGGATTTATCATGGTGGCGGGCTCGGGTCTGGACGGCCAAACCCTGCAGTTCAATCTGTTGTTTGAACAGAAAGGTGTGTGACCGCTTTAGGGCTGTCCTGGAAAAATGGACGGAAGAAGAACCCCGGATGTCTCTGCAGGTCGAAAACCCGGTGGAATTGATTTATTTTCACGGCCCCCATTACGGCGACCGGTATGGGATTGCCAGCGCGGCCTTGGAGGCCCTCGCCGCCCAGGCCGTGCCGGTGCTGGCCATGGCCTGCACCGGCGCATCGGTTTACCTGATTATGCCAGAAGGGAAAGCCCGCTCGGCCCGGAAGGCACTGGAGCAGGCCTTCTTGACTCCCGAAACCGAGAACCCACCATTGCTAAAATGAATTCGAAACCGCCTCAAGAGATTGATTGGAGACTGCGGGTCTTTGATTCCCTGTCCTTCCCGACCCTGGTTTTGAAACCCGACCGCACCATCGTGGCCGCCAATCTGAAGCTGCTGGACACCTTTGGTCTCACGAGGAAGGACGTCGTCGGCAAGAGCTGTCGGGATTTTTTTCAGACCATGGCCGGGGACCCGGATCTCCCCTGCACCCATGATTCCTGCCCCCTGGATCAGACCCTCTCCGAGGGCCAAGGGCATTCCATCCTGCGCCAGATCCAAAAAAAGGACCGGCAGCACCCAATGGGAGGATCGCGTCTTTTCACCCATCCTGGACCAAAACGGACAGGTCATTTATGTAATTGAATCCATCAGGGATGTCACCCGAACCAAAATCCTGGAAAAAAGTCTGCACGGCGTTCGGGAGTTGCTTACCCGGGTCCTGCAAAGCTCACCCAGTGCTATCGTGGCCGCCGACCGGGACGGCCGAATCCTGCTGATGAACAAGGCGGCCGAGGAACTGTTCGGGTTTGGGTTCGAACCAGGGGAACAGGTTGACGTCAGTGGGCTGTATCCTCCGAACGTGGCCCGAGATATCATGAAAAAACTGCGGTCCGACGACTATGGGGGACGGGGCAAACTCTCGGTTATCCAGGCCAGCATCATTACAGCCCAGAAGGAACAAATCCCGGTGGAAATGACCGCCGCCATCATTTATGAGAAAGGCCTGGAAACCGGTACCATGGGGATTTACAATGACTTACGGGATCGCCTGTCCGTAAGAAACAGGTTGGAGGAGGCCCAGGCCCAATTGATACAGGCCGAAAAAATGGCCTCCCTGGGACAGTTGGCGGCCGGAGTGGCACATGAAATCAATAATCCGCTGACCGGGATTCTTATGTACGGCAACCTGCTAAAGGAAAAACTGCGGGCGGACCCTCTGCTCCAGGACAACCTGAACTATATTCTGGAGGATGCGGAACGCTGTCGGGACATTGTGAAAAATCTATTGGCTTACAGTCGCCAATCAAGCACTTCCCGGGAACGTTTTTCACTGAATACCCTGATCGATGAGAGCTTTACACTGATTCGGGACCAGAAACTGTTTATCGACGTGACAATCCGCAAATTTCTGTCCGGTGACAAGCTTGCTGGTGAAGGCGGACAAGAAAAAAATGAGCCAGGTCGTTATCAACCTGATTATGAATGCGCTGGATGTCATGGAAAAAAAGGGCGTCCTGACCGTGAGAACTTATCGGGATGTTGAAAACAAGCTGGCCTGTTTGGAGATATCCGACACGGGAAGCGGGATCCCGAAAGAAAACCTGACCCGGATATTTGATCCTTTTTTTACCACCAAGGAACTGGGGAAGGGAACCGGTCTAGGCTTGAGTACCGCCTATGGCATCGTCAAAGACAATAATGGGGAAATTTTCGTCAAAGAAACCGGACCGGAGGGAACCACCTTTCTGGTCAGTCTTCCGCTGGACCTGGATTCCCCGGCCTTGGCTCCGGATTCGATTGGTTAGCCGGGCGGACTCTGGATAACCAATGGAAAGGTCAGAATAATTTTGGAAACCACCCCGCCCATTTTTTCTGGTCCTGTTCAACGAGGAGTGCGATGAATACTGAAATAGCGGTTGAACCCGGTCATATCCCCCGGATCCTGGTGGTGGATGATGAGCCGCGCATCCGGGATGCCTGCAAACTGGTGCTGGAAGAGTGCGGGTACGAGGTCAGTCTGGCTTCCACCGGGGCGCAGGCCTTGGAAAAAATCCCGGCTGATCATTTCGATATCGTTCTCTTGGATCTGATGATGCCGGAGATGTCCGGTTTCGAAGTCCTGGCCAGGGTAAAGCTTCTGGATCCGGACACGGCCGTCATCGTGATCACCGGCTACGCCACGCTGGAGCATTCGGTGGACGCCATGAAAAAGGGGGCTTTCGATTTCATCCCCAAGCCCTTCACCCCGGAACATCTCCGGGTCACCGTGGCCAAAGCCATCGATTATACCCGGGCGCTGTGGGACATTGCGGATACCCGCTCCCGGCTGCGCACCATGGTCAACCACATCGCCGATGGCGTGATGTGCACCAACCATCAGAATAGGGTCGCCCTGGCCAATCCGGCCTTTTTAAGAATGATCGGCTGGCCGGTGGAATCGATGATCGGGAGGGGCATAGAGGAATTCATCGACATTCCCAGGATGCGGGAAATGATCAACCAGGCTTTGGAAATGCCTCCATCCGAATTTTCGGAACTGACCGAAGAGATGACCCTCAACGGACAGAACCGTCCGGAGGAATTGATTTTGAGTATTCGCTGCGCGCCCTTTCGAGACCGCAACGGCAGGAATCTGGGAGTCATTACCGTTTTGCACGACATTACCGCCTTGAAGCGCATGGACCGGATGAAATCGCAATTTGTTTCCACCGTGAGCCACGAGATCCAGAGTCCGATGAACTCGGTCCTGATGCAGCTCAAGGTGATCCTGGACGGATTGGCCGGAGAAGTGACGGAAAAACAGCGCAGCATTTTGAATCGGGCTTCAGAAAAAATCAGCAACCTGTCCCGCCTGGCCTCGGAACTGCTTGACCTGTCGCGGATCGAATCCGGTCTGATCTCCCTGGAACGGGAACCCGTGGATATGGCGGCTCGTCATCCGGGATCAGGTCGCCTTTCACCTTCCCCGGGCGGAATCCGAAGCCATCCGCCTGGAGATCGATATCCCGGAAACGCTGCCCTCTCATATTGGCCAATCGCCAAAACATGGACGAGGTTATGTCCAACTTGATCACCAACGCGATCAAGTACAGTCCGGGTGGCGGACGGGTCACCATTTCCGCCTCGGTCGGAACCGATTTTCTTTGCATCCGAGTCCGGGATACTGGAATAGGAATCAGCCCTGATGATTTGAATTTGATATTCCAGCAGTTCTACCGAGTTAAAGACGAAAAAACCCGCTACATCAACGGCACAGGTCTGGGTCTGGCCATCGTCAAAAGTATCCTGGAATCCCACCAGGGCCAAATCAAGGTGGAGAGCCAACCCGGGAATGGCAGCCTATTTTCCGTCTTCTTGCCGGTGCTTTCGGCCTGATCGTCCCCTGAACTCTTTCCGCAGTTCTTCCTCTTTCCTCTTCCCCGCTTGATTCAAGTGGAAATAGCAGCGGTCTGATGCTGCCTCCGAATCTCCCCTGAACACTTTCTTTTTTAGTGCATTATGCATTATTTAAATCACTAAACGATTGCATTATACCATTGTTAATTTAAGGGACAACCACGCCTATCATTCTTAACCATTTAATTTTAATTAATTTTATATCTAAATCCAGCTTTGGCATTTTTCTTGAAGTCTATGAACAAAAAAGACAACTGATTAATAAAAGGAGGGCGCATGATGAAACCAAGCCCGGAGATCACTCAAACCTTGTCCCTGAATAAGGAGGGCTTTATCGAGAATCCTGAGAATTGGGATACGCATTTCACCGAAAAGTACGCCGAGCAGAATGAACGTCCCTTTAGGACCGGCCCACTGGAAAATAATCCAATACCTTCGACAGTACTACGATAAACACGGTCTGGCGCCCATGTTTAGTCTGATTCGGAAAGAGCTGGGCTACAGCCGAAAAGAGTTGATCGAAATTTTTCAAATCAAAAAGGCTCGGGACATCTGCAAGCTGGCCGGGCTCCCTCGATCGCTGGGCATGGTCTAAACGCTGAGAAGGAAAGGAGCAACGTTAATGAAACTCGCCGTCAGCGCCAGGGGCCAAACCCTGGACAGCGAACTGGACCCGCGATTTGGACGGGCAAAATATTTTCTCCTGGTGGACTCGGAAGGTGGTTCCCTGGAGGTGGTGGAAAACAAGCAAAACCTGCAACTGGCCCAGGGGGCCGGCATTCAGGCGGCCCAGACCGTGGTGGAAAGCGGGGCGCAGGCGGTTTTGACGGGAAACTGCGGGCCCAAGGCTTTTAAGGTCCTGGAGGCCGCCAAGATCCCGGTGGCCGTGGGTCTTTCAGGCACCGTCAGGGAGGCCCTCCGGCAGTATAAGGAGAACAAGGTATCCTATGCCCAGGGCCCGAACGTGGAAGGGCATTGGTAAAAAAACCCGGTTTTAAGGGTTGGAAGGCCAAGGGACAAGAGAACAAACATCATGAGAAAGGAGCAGGTTATGCCGAGAAGAGATGGTACCGGGCCGGCCGGGGCCGGTCAGGGCAAAGGATTTGGGAGTGGGGGCGGGGGAGGAGCCGGCCTGGGAGCCGGAGGAAATTGTGTCTGCCCGAAATGCGGTCAAAAAAGTTCCCATACCCGGGGAGTCCCGTGCAACACCCAGAAATGTCCCCAATGCGGGTCCTTGATGGTTCGAGGATAATCAAGAAATTAAACAATAAAGGAGCAGCCGTAATGTCACACTGTGGTAAGGAAATACCAACCATTAAAAATGATGATCCCCACCAGAAACAAGACGTCCTGATAGCCCGATCCCTTTCCCGGATCGGCCATAAATTGTTGGTTATGAGCGGCAAGGGCGGGGTAGGGAAGAGCAGCCTGGCCGTCAATCTGGCCACCGCCTTGTCGCTTAAAGGCTTTCGGGTCGGTCTGATGGATGTGGATCTCCACGGGCCCAGTATTGCCCGCATGCTGGGACTCGACGGGATGGCGTTCGTCCGTCCGGAAGAAGAGGCCATTTACCCCCTGAAGGTCGACGATCATTTGAAGGTCATCTCCATCGAAGCCCTGATGCCCGACAAGGATTCGGCGGTTATCTGGAGGGGGCCTCTTAAGATCAGCGTCATTCGTCAATTTGTGTCGGACGTCGTCTGGGGGGACTTGGATTTTCTGGTGATCGACTCCCCGCCGGGGACCGGGGATGAGCCGTTGACCGTGGCGCAGACGATTCCCGATGCCCTGGCCGTTATTGTGACTACCCCTCAGGACATCTCCCTGGCCGACGTCCGGAAATCCATTAATTTCTGCCGCCAGGTGAATATGAACATCCTGGGACTGGTGGAAAATATGAGCGGGTATACCTGTCCCCACTGCGGTCAGGAAACCGCTCTATTCAAGAAAGGGGGCGGAGAAAAAACGGCCCGGCAAATGAACGTGCCCTTTCTGGGAAGTTTGCCCATAGACGTTCGTTTAATGGAAGCGGAGGATGAGGGCCGGGCCTATCTGACCCATCAGCCGGAAGCTCCTTTTAAGGATTCCCTGGATGGAATCCTTAACCAGATCCAGATCCTCCAGTCTATAAAGCCGGTTCAAGAAACCAAGATGATTGAAACCAAAGAAAAGGAGCTAACCATGCCTGAAAATCCGATTACGCTAACGGACCTGAAAATCGCCATCCCTTTGGCCGAGGGGATGCTTTGCAACCATTTCGGCCATTGTGAGCAATTTGCTTTAATCGATTTACAAGGGAAAAATATCATTCAAAAAGTATTGGTCACCCCTCCCCCCCATGAACCCGGTCTCCTGCCCCGGTGGCTGGGAGAGAAAGGGGTCAATCTGATTATTGCCGGGGGCATGGGCCAGCGGGCCGTTACGCTTTTTACGGAAAGGGGAATCAAGGTCCTCACCGGCGCGCCGCAACTCCCTCCCGAAGAATTGATTGGCCATTATGTCAGCCAGACCCTGGTCACCGGTGCGAATGTCTGTGATCATTAAATGATTCTTTCAGTAGCCAGCGGCAAGGGAGGGACGGGGAAGACCAGCGTGGCGGTGGCTTTGGCTCAGTCCCTGGATGGACCGGTAGATCTGCTCGATTGCGATGTGGAAGCGCCGAACGCCCATCTGTTTTTGAATATCCACTGGGGGCCGAAGGAAACCCTTTATCTGGAAATCCCC
Source organism: uncultured delta proteobacterium (assembly GCA_963746605.1). Taxonomy (GTDB): domain Bacteria; phylum Desulfobacterota; class RBG-13-43-22; order RBG-13-43-22; family RBG-13-43-22; genus CAVQSS01. The sequence goes on along the minus strand of CAVVCH010000058.1, from coordinate 8,994 downwards.
CAGGTGGATGAAACCAAGTGCACCCATTGCCGTGCCTGTTCCCAGATCTGTCAGTTCAAGGCCATTCTGGTCTTAGGGGAAACGATCCTGACCTTCCCGGAAATGTGCCATGCCTGCGGGGGTTGTTTCCGGGTTTGCGAACCCCAGGCCCTATTCCCCGGGAAGAAAGAGCTGGGGGTTATTGCCCAGGGGGAGGCCGGAGGAATACGCCTGGTCCAGGGGGAGTTGAAAATCGGAGAACCCCTGTCCCCTCCTTTGATTCGGGAGGTAAAAAAAAGGGGCCTCCCCCAGCGGCTGACCCTCATTGACGCCCCCCCGGGAACTTCCTGCCCGGTCATTCAGGCGGTGAAGGATTCCGATTTTTGCCTGCTGGTGACCGAGCCCACCCCCTTCGGCCTTTACGATCTCCGACTGGCCGTGGAAGCCTTGAAGATCCTGCAGATTCCCTGCGGGGTGGTTTTAAATCGGGCGGATATGGGCGATGATCAGGTCAGGCGCTACCTGGAAAATGAGGGGATCCCGCTGCTTTTGGAAATCCCCTTTGATCGCCGGATTGCCGAAGGCTATGCCCGGGGCCAATCCCTGCTGGAGGTGAAACCTGAAATGAAACCCGACTTCCGGGACCTCCTCCGGAAAATTACCACTCTGGTGCCACCGGAGCGAAGGGGGGACGATGTCCTCCACTAAAATTAAAGAAATCGCGGTGTTGAGTGGCAAGGGCGGAACGGGTAAGACCAGTCTGGTAGGGGCCTTGGCGGCCATCATTCCGGATAAGATCCTGGTTGATTGCGATGTGGATGCCCCGGACCTGCACCTCCTGCTCGATCCGCAAAAACGAAAAACCGAACGTTTTCTGGGAGGGCGGAAGGCCGTCATCCGGGCCGAAAGCTGCACCGCCTGTGGTTTGTGCCGGGAGGTTTGCAACTATCAGGCTGTTAGTGAAGATTACCGGGTAGACCCTTTTTCCTGCGAGGGCTGCGGGGTCTGCGTGCATTTCTGCCCGGTCCAGGCGATCGATTTTCCCCTGGTCGAGTGCGGCCAATGGTTTGTCTCCGATACCCGTTTTGGTCCTCTGGTGCATGCCCAGTTGGGGGTGGCCCAGGAAAATTCAGGCCTGCTGGTATCCCTTGTCCGACAGCAGGCCCGGGATCTGGCCGAGGAGCAGGGGCGGCCGCTGATCCTCATCGACGGCCCACCGGGGATCGGGTGTCCGGTCATCTCTTCGGTCACCGGAACCGACGCGGTGCTGCTGGTCACCGAACCCACCCTTTCGGGCCTCCATGACTTGAACCGGGTGGTGGAATTGCTCCGGCATTTTAAGATCCCGGGGATGGTCCTGATTAACAAATTCGATCTTCAGCCCGACGTTTCCCGGAAGATAGAGGATTATGCTCGAAAAAACAACCTGGGGCTTCTGGGAAAGCTCCCCTATGATCCCGTCGTCACCCAGGCCATGGTGGCGGCCCAGACCATCCCCGAATACGCGCCTGACGGGCTGGGCCGTGAAATGAGGGTCCTCTGGGAACGAACGCTGGAATTCCTGAACCAAATCCCAAAGGATGGACATGGAACTCGATAACAACAACCGATCGGTGAACCGCGAGACGATCCCGAATAATCCGGTCGGAACCGGACCGGGACAACCCTATCTGCAAAACTGGCTGGGTCCCTACAATGAAGGCCAATTACCCGAGGCCAATGGGATCGGGAAAATCACCGGACCTTGCGGGGATACCATGATGATGTACTTGCGCATCGGGGAGGAACGCATTACGAGGTTCGGTTTCAAGTCGATGGTTGCGCTTTCAGCCGGACCTGTGCTTCCATCGCCGCCTCTTTGGCCAAGGGAAAAAGCCTGGAGGAGGCCTGGGATATTGACGAACACCAGATACTCCGCTGTCTTTCGGCCATCCCTCCGGAAGAAAAACATTGCGCGGTGCTGGCCCGAGACACGCTGCGGCAGGCCATTGAAAACTATTTTAAGTCGTCTCTCCGGGATTCCCTTAAGGATCAGAATCTTCGCAAGCAGGAAAAAATTGATGCCGCCGACAGATGAGTCCGAGAGTCACCCGGTTGGATTAAATCCTGTTTTTTCGATCCCACAACTTTACGGGGCTATCCTCAAAAACCTCCCGGTCGGTTTTTCGCTGGTCGACCAGGAAGGAATAATCCTGGAGTTTAATCCGGCCGCGGAGAGGCTCACGGGTTATCTGAGAAATGAAATTCGGGGGAAGTCCCACCTCCAAATCTTCCACGGCTCCTCCGATCCCCATTCCTGTCCGTTATTTTCACAGGCCTTCGAACAGCACACCTCTTCCATCGCTACGGAAGGGATCCATAGCCAAAACGATTGTGATCACCCACGGGGGAATGATCTCGGCTCGCGCAATAGGCGAACCTAAAGGACCTTGCCGGGCCAGCCCTGCTCCAGGTCGTATTTTTCGGCCTCTTCGATGCTGGACAGGGCTTCAATCGCTTCCTTATGGTCCCAGGAGGCCTGGTAGGTCCGGTAGACCCACCCGGTCATGGCGGCCTGAAACACCAGGAGCTCCTTTCGGTCCATGGCGATGTTCCGGTTGTCCAGCGAGCGCCAGGCAAACCCCTCCGGCAATTTGGAATCCGAGGCCATCAACATGGCGGCTGTGGCGGACAGGGCGTTTCGACTCCGCTCGCTGCTGTCGAATAGAACTCCTTTGAATTCTACCCCCCCCGAAATCTTCCGGTCCCGTAAAGCATTGACGTCTTTTTGCCGGGCTTCCTTGATCTCTTCCAGGGTGATCAGCAGTTTCCTGATGATGGCCATCAGCCGATCCGGCTCAACCGGTTTTTCCAGAAATCCGTCCGGCCGCGAGGCAATGAAGCGCCCCAGCACCTCTTCCGAGGTCTTATCGTCCAAGGGCGGGCCATCCTCGCGAAACTGCCGCAATTCCGCCAGGTGCTTCAGAAAGCCGCCTTCTCCGGTGAGGATGATGACCGGGATGTCCTTGAAGCGTTCGTTTCCTCGGAGGTCGTTAAATACCATAATGCCGTTTTTCTTGGGCATGCGGAGGTCGAGGAGGATCAGTCCGGGCTTGTCCGTCTCCACCTTCTCCAGCCCTTCCACTCCGTCAAAGGCCGCCTGGATGTCCGTAAAGCCGTTCTCCTCCAGGATGGTGGTCAAATAACGGACATTCTTCTGTTCATCATCAATAATCAATACTTTTGCAGGTTTCATGGTCTTCTCCTTTGAGGGCCTTTTTGTCGCTACTTGATAGTATATAGATTAACTGCCTCAAAAAAACAAGGGCGGTATCTAAGTTCCGTATCGTCCGCCTCAAAGCCCGCAGGTCTCCTCGTTCGATCTTTGGGGTTCGCAGGGGATCGACACGGTAAACCGGGAACCCTTTCCGGGCTCGGATTCGACCGAAATCCTGCCGCCGTGCTCCTCGACGATCTTGGCGGTGGTACTGAGTCCGAGGCCGGTCCCTTTGTAGCTCTTGGTGCTGAAAAACCGTTTGAAAAGTTGTTCCCGGACCTCCGGGCCCATCCCAATGCCGTTATCGCTCACGATAAAGCGGATCTCCCCGTCGGCCCGCTCAATCCGAATTTCCACCCGGGGGCTTTCCTCCGGGCCGTAGGTTTTTTCTTTGCAGGCCTCCACGGCGTTGGTTACCAGATTCAGCAGGGCGCGACCGACGGCATCCGGATCCAGGTGAGCGATCTCATCTTCCGCCCCGTGGCAGGTGAGCGCAATGCCCTGCTGCTGAGCGGATTTCTGCACCAACTCCATGGTGTCCCGGGCCAGTTGGTAAGGGCTGACGGCCACGGGAACGGGTCTTCGCTCCCGGCAATAGCTCAGCATGTTCAGGCTGATCTTGCTGATCCGATCGACGCCTTCCTGCACCGTCTCCCAGCCCTCACGGGTCAGTTTGGGGTCATTCCGTTTCAGACCCACCTCCACCATATAGGCGCCGCCCTTCAGTCCGTTCAGGACGTTTTTCATGCAATGGGTAACGCTGGCCACCGTCTGGCCCACGGCGGCCAGCCGCTCCTGCTCCAGCAGTTGTTTGCGCAGACGGTTTTCCTCGGTGACATCCTTGCTGATCCCGACGGTTCCCAGGACCTTTCCCTGAATATCCCGCAGTTGGGAGAGGGAAAGGCTGATTTCCACCGCACGTCCGTCCTTGGTGATCAGCGTGACCGCCGCATTATTCACCGCGCCGGTGGCTTTAACCTGGCCCATGATTTTCCGGCGGGCTTCTGGCTCTTTCCAGAAATGCTCTATCCCGGCGCCGATCATCTCCTCCCGGGTATAGCCCAGCATGCGCTCTCCCGCCGGGTTGACGGTCACGATACGACCCTCCGTGTCGGTGGTGATGATCAGGTCATAGGAATTGGAGAGAATATTCTCCAGGTATTCCTTGTTCCGGCGCAGCGCTTCCTGAAGGGCCACCTCCTCCGTCACATCCCTGGAGATGATGGCCAGGGAATCCATCTCACCCTGTTCATTGAGGATCGGGAAGCGTACCGTATCGTAGTGGCGGACTTCCCCGCCTATGCGCATCCGATCTCTGGAAAACCGGGTCTTCCGCTCCCTGACTACCTCCTGATGGTTCTCGTACATGGCCCTGGCCTGAGGCTCAGGGAAAAGCTCATAATCCGTGTGACCGATGACCTGTTCCCGGGACAACCCCGTGGACCGGATTCCGGCCGGATTGACGTACAGGTACCGGCCATCAAGATCTTTGATGATAATGACGTCGTGGGCCGACTCCAGGAATTGGCGGAGCTTTTTCTCTGACTCCACCTGCAGGGCCTGTTTCTCGATCTCCATCTGAATCAAATCCCACAGCAGCCGGACCCCCCGGTGATCGATGAAACTGACCTGAATGGGATTGGTCCGAATCATCTGCTCCCTGACCGCCAGGGAGCCGGTCAACTCGATGAGCAAATTCAAGCCGGGAAGGGCGTATAGTTCGGAGAAATCCCCGGTCGTGAATAAACCCATCTTCCTGGCGCGAGAAATGCCGGGGGATTCGGGGTTGGGGTCGGCCACGCCCAGGATTTCCATTTTCAGCCGGTTCAGCCGTTCGTCGTTGAGCAGCATTAGCAGATCATCGCAGGCCTTTCCACCGCCAATGATCGCCGCCTTGAGAGGCACACGGGATTGGGCCCCCCGCCGGATGGGATGGACTTTGTCCTCGGAGGTCGTGATACCCTGGCCTAATCTTTCGGTATCTTCGGTCATAATTATTGTTTTTCAGCAACTTCCAGAGACTGTGGCAACAAGGCCCTTTCTAAAAACATCCAGTTGACATGAATTCTTCCTGAAAGGAAAAGCGCCAGGTTCATCCCATCGCAAGCAGAGGCTTTTGGCTGGAATCAGCCCAGAGAATAATATTTGTCAAGAAGATATTGCAACCCTCGTACCAACCGGCCGAGTGGTAGTCACCTCAACCGTGAGTGGTTTTCATGGGGCTACCCGTAAAGCCATTGATTTTAATACCTAATAATTAATTGTTCCTAATTAATTGATTATCTTGTCAACGTAACCGAAATATTTCCGTATTAGACATCCATGTCCCGCAGTGACACCCATGGGTATGAAAATGACAACTCATAGGATACACAGCCCCGTGTTTCGTGGGGCTATGTTTGCACTTTTTCAATATTCGTTTTTATTCTCGTATTAACGCGGGTAGCCGCCTGCAATCACCTATTTTTGGCGCCTCTCTGACAGGTTGCGGAGGGTGAGCCCCTATCTTTAGTGCAGTTTGATGGCTCCGGACGGTTTCACTTTTTTCGGCTGCGGCCGTCCATTTCCGGCACCTCCACCTGTAGAGTCTTTATCTTCCGGTAGAGGGAGCTCACATCGATGCCCAGTTCCCGAGCGGCCTGTTTTCGGTTTCCCGAACAACGCCACAGGGTCTCCATGATCAGCCGCTTTTCCATGGCCTCCATGCTCATCGGGCCCAAGGTTTCCCCCGTGGAGTTGTCGGATAGACGCATTTCTGGCGGCAGATGCGTCACCTCGATCAGACCGCCGCGGCAGAGCACAAAGGCCTGTTCGATGATGTTTTCCAGCTCCCGGATATTGCCCGGATAATCATACTCCAACAGCCGGGCCATGGCCTCCTGGGAAACGCCGGCGATCTGCTTGCCCTGCAGTCGGTTGAATTTGGCCACCAGATGGTCAACCAGGAGCGGAATGTCCTCCCGCCGTTCCTTCAGGGGCGGCAGCTTCAAATGAATGACATGCAGGCGATAATAGAGGTCCTCGCGAAACCGGCCGGCCTGGATGAGTCCGGCCAGATCCTGATTGGTGGCGGTGATGACCCGTACATCCACCCGGACGGGCTCGAGTGCCCCCAGGGGCTCGACCTGGCGCTCCTGGAGCACTCGCAACAGGCGAACCTGCATGGCCGGCGATATATCCCCGATTTCATCCAGGAACAGGGTCCCGCCGTTGGCCAGGACAAAGCGGCCCACTTTCTCCCGTTTGGCATCGGTAAAGGCCCCGGCCTTGTGCCCGAACAATTCGCTTTCCAGCAGCGTATCCGGCAGGGCCGCGCAGTTTATCGCCAGAAAACGCTTTTTGCGGCGCGGCGACTGGTTATGAATGGCCTTGGCAAAGAGTTCCTTCCCGGTGCCACTGGGACCCTCGATCAGCACCGTACTGTTGCTCTCGGCAATTTGAGGGACCACCTCGAACAAGCGCATCATGGCCGGGCTTCGCCCGATGATGTCCTCAAAGGAATGCCGGTTAAGCAATTCTTTTTGCAGTTCCTCGACCTGGCTGAGGTCCTGAAAAGTTTCCACGCCCCCGATGACCCCTCCGGCGCTGTTCTTTAATATGGCGGTGCCGATGCGGATCGGCACCCGTTGTCCGCGGTTGTTGATGATGCAGGCGGTGGCGTTAACGATCGGTTCACCGGTGGTAAAGGTCCGCTTGAGGACGCAGTCTTTTTCACAGATGTCGGCGTGAAAAACCTCGGAGCAGGAACGGCCGATGGCCTGCCGGCGAGACACGCCGGTTATCCGTTCCGCGGCCCGGTTAAAAGCCGTGATCCGCCAGTCGGGACCCACCGTAAAAACGCCTTCATTGATAGAATCCAGAATAACGTCTCGAAGGCTCTTTTCCTCCTCCGCTTTCATCCCCTGGCCTCCCTTCCCCGCCGCTTTTAATCGTGCAAAATAATTATTTTCCCTTTTTATATAATGGTATTTTGAATGATTATTGTCAATGATTCAATGGAAAGACTGCCAACCATTGGATTTCAATTAAATATTTAATCGCGGGTCTTTGGCCCCCGGATTGCATTTAAAAGGTTTCATGAAAGTCGCAGTGGCTCACTGGCAGGGGAGGATAGCCCCGGTGTTTGACGTATCGGATAACCTCTTTCTGATTCAGTGTACGGGAGGACGGGAAGTCAAACGGGAAAAAATAACCCTGAACCATCATGATCCCTTTCACCGGGCCAAAGAAGTGACCGGCCTGGGGACGGAAACCCTGATCTGCGGAGCGGTCTCGACTCCCCTGGAGACGGCCCTGGAGGCAACCGGGGTAAAGGTCATCGGGTTTATCTGCGGCGACCTGGAGGTCGTCCTCCAGGCTTTTTTGAGCGGATCGCTGCTTCGGCCCTGCCATCGAATGCCCGGTTGGGTTCCTCTGGGCCGGCCAACACACTGCCGTCGGCTATTCAGCAAGAACCGGGGAATGCGAAAATGCGAAAAAACGGAAAGGGGGTGATGTTTATGCCACGTGGTGATACAACGGGACCGTTGGGCCAAGGCCCCATGACCGGCCGGGGCGCCGGACCCTGTACTACCGGTTCTCCAAAGGGTTTTCTAAGCCGGAAATTAATTGGGGATCCAGGAGGTTCGGGTTTCTTGGGTTGGTTTGGTCTCGGACTGGGTCGAGGCCGAGGAGGTTCTTCGGGACGGGGAATACGTAGGCGTTGGTTCAATTGGTAACTGACATATTTTCTAACCTAATCAATAAATGATTGTATCGCAAAAAGTCCGTCAGAGAGAGTTTGTCATTCTGAGCGAATGTGAAGAATCTCGTTTTTTCACCTAGTTCCGAGATCCTTCGCGTTGCTCAGGATGACATAAGGCGAAGGGTTCAGGATGACAGTTTGGGACTTTTTGCGAGTCCGTCAATAAATCGCTATAAACTCTTTCCTGCCTAAAAAACCTGTTTTGCCTTTGAGTATTTTTTCAAAATAAATCCAACCGGTCCTGATTTGTCAACTTTTTTGGAGCCGGGTTTAATCCTCCCAAATTTGAAACGCTTTCCCGTTTGACCTCCCGAAAGATATGAAGTATAAGTATACTACTTACTTATAGTGCTATCATCAAGGGTTTTATAGTGCGCATCATCTATGGCGGATCGAACCTGTAAACGCTGTTCTATCAATCGAGTCAATACCTTGGTGGCGGCCTACCATCGGGCTTTCACCCGGAACGAGGAATCCTATCGGGAGAAACTCCATAAGGTAGTTCATTGGGTTAAGGCCCAGGGGTTTGAGGCCGGAGAACTTCTGTCGCCCGGCTTGTCCGACCAGGACCTGAGGGCCCTCTGCTGGAACATCTCCTCCTTCCTGGAAGATGAAGATGTTAAGCGGATATTTGGTTGATACGGTTTAAAAGTTAAAATTTTTTCGAGGAAGAATTATTGGAACGGCAATCGCCTGAGAAGTCAATAAACCCTCTGTTCGCTTTCAGCGGTGAAGCCATACTGGTCTTAGACCGCAACCTGAGGGTAATGGGTTTCAATGACCTGGCCCAGCGCCTTTTAAGGCCGGACCTCGTGCCCGGTGAAGGGATCCACTTGGATCAGATCTTCGAGGGCCCCTACCTGGCCAAGGTTTCGGCCGCCATCGACCAATCCTTGGGCAGGGGGGAAGGTTCCCACGGATTGGAAGCCCGGGCCCTGGATACTCAGGGGACGGTCTTCGATTGCCATTATTCCGCCAACCCCCTGATCGGGGTCAACCATCAGGTAATCGGCGT
>CAVVCH010000057.1:0-60808 GCA_963746605.1 uncultured delta proteobacterium | reverse complement strand
CTTATCCGAAAATCCGTTTAGCCGACATGATCCTTGAGGTTGAAGTTCTGGAGCGGCTGACTCGGCTGATTAGAGAACACAGGCAAATCACCAAAATTCGATCTCACGGTCTTTCCCCTCGCAAAAAACTCCTCCTGTTAGGTCCGCCGGGTACCGGCAAGACAATGTCAGCCGGCGTATTGGCTGGAGAACTGGGCCTTCCACTATTCGTCGTTCGACTCGACAACCTTATTACCAAATATATGGGTGAAACCGCAGCCAAGCTCAGGTTGATTTTTGATGCTATCGGGCAAACCCGGGGAGTATACCTGTTTGACGAATTTGACTCGATAGGGTCCCAAAGAGGGCTGGGAAACGACGTCGGCGAAATACGAAGAATCCTAAACAGCTTCCTACAGTTAATCGAACAGGATGAGTCGGATAGTATATTACTGGCCGCTACCAATCACCCCGATATTCTTGATTTTGCCCTATATCGCCGTTTTGATGATATCATTAAATATGACTTGCCGAATCGAGAGCTTACTATCAAGGCACTTCAGTCAAAATTAGCTGCCTTTAAAAAATCTGAAATTGACTGGGAAGCACTGGCGGATGTTGCCACTGGCTTGAGCTATGCGGATCTTTCAAGGGCCTGTGAAGAAGCCATAAAGGATACGATAATTAATGATAGGAAAAGGATTGAGAATGCCGACATATTGAAGAACTTGTCAGAGCGTAACGCCATAAGAAATAAATGAATTCTACCCTCCTTTTCATGGACGTCAGATAAGGCACTTAGTCCATGCCCGATCGCATCTCTGATAATTTACCCCACCTACTCATAAAAGGAACAGCTGAAACAGAACTCTACCGTAGCCCCAAAACCTTTGGGGGCGAATTCAAATTACCACCGCGTCAAAGATCGAAACATGGTAGTAAGTTATTGTCCCAACTGGAAAGCTTGAGACGGGAGGCCGAAATCCTCGGGCGGGAGCAAGCTGTTTTCGGCGTTGATGTGGGAAACGGCATTTACATCCAATTTGAAAGTGAACCCGGGTTTAAATTGAAATTTGAAAGCCTTGAATTACTCAGATCCGGTATCGAACTGGTCAATGTCAAGGACATCGGGGATAAAACCTATGCCGTATGTTTCGTCCCAGAGGGCAAGTTGACGCATTTCGTCAAACTGGTTTCATCATATCTGGAACAAGAGACAAAATCAGAGAAACCCCGAAATCAGAAGTTGATAGAAAGCATTAGTGAAATTCGCAGGGCGATGCTTGAAGCCCTTTGGACAGATGACCCGACGGAAATGCCGACTGGTGAGGAGAAGGTTTGGTGGGAAGTATGGCTGCGCACTGGTGATGACAGGAACGCTTTCCAGAGGTCTTTTGAAGAACACGCCTCACGAATTGGCTTGGTCATAGATCCAAGGAATATACTTTTCCCCGATCGGACTATTGTCCTGGCCTACGGCAGCAAATCTCAAATGAGTACTTCTGTTAATTTGCTGAACAGCATTGCAGAACTAAGGAAAGCAAAAGAAACCGCTGATTTTTTCACTTCCATGACCCCATCAGAACAATTTGATTGGGTGGATGACGCGCTTAAGAGAATAGACGGTCCATATTCCGACGACTTTGCGGTCTGTATATTAGATACCGGCATAAACAACGAGCATCCTCTGCTAAGGCCGGCTCTGCCACCTTCGGATATGCACACCTATGAACCCTCTTGGGGGGTAACCGATCACCACGATCACGGGACCGAAATGGCAGGCCTTGCCCTTTATGGAGATCTACTCGAAACCCTTGCCTCAGGCTCTCCAATCTTTTTAAGACACCAATTGGAGTCGGTAAAAATCCTTCCTCCCCGAGGTGGTAACCCGCCTCATCTTTACGGGGCCATAACGATCGAGGCTATTGCCCGTGCCGAGGTCTCAGCCCCGATGCGCCTGCGGACCGTTTGCATGGCTGTTACTACCACAGACTTTAGAGACCGGGGGAAACCCTCTTCCTGGTCCGCTTGTTTAGACAAATCAACTTCCGGGGCCGACGATGATAAACCTCGTCTTATAGTTGTTTCTGCCGGGAACACCGATTTCAGAAACAGGTATCTTTATCCGGAAAGTAATCAGACCGACACGATTCATGATCCTGGGCAAGGCTGGAATGCCTTAACCGTCGGGGCATATACCGAAAAAATCTACATGGACCCCCAAGAATACCCTGGTTGGATACCCGTTGCACCACAAGGAGACCTAAGCCCATGCAGTTGTACGTCAATGGCTTGGGAAAGGCCATGGCCGATTAAACCGGATATTGTTTCTGGAGGGCGGGAATATGGCCACCGACCCTACCAATGGAGAAGCAGATTTTGTGGACAGTTTGTGTTTGCTGACCACAAACCGGCAATTTACCCAAAAGCCCCTGGTCGTCACCGGTGAAACCAGTGCCGCGACAGCGCTGGCCTCAAGGATGGCGACGGTATTGTGGGCGGAATACCCGGATTATTGGCCTGAATCGATTCGAGGCTTGTTGGTTCATTCAGCCGATTGGACAGAGGCCATGAAAGAACGATTTCAGTCTTTGACATCACGAAGCGGTAAAGAGACCCTTCTGCGATACTGTGGATTTGGCGTTCCAAACTTGAATAGGGCCATGTGGAGTGCCCAAAATGCCCTCACCCTGATCGTCCAAGATTCCTTACAACCATTTGATAAATTTGATAATAGCTTTAAAACCCGGGACTTAAATCTCCATCGTATACCTTGGCCTATCCAAGAGTTAGAAGAACTCGGCGAGACTGAGGTTGAAATGAGGGTAACGCTTTCGTACTTTATCGAGCCAAATCCGGCCAGGAGAGGTTGGACAAGAAGATACAGCTATGCCTCCCATGGGCTACGCTTTGAAGTTAAGACTCCTACTGAAACACCAAATCAATTTAGAAGAAGAATCAATCAATTGGCTCGTGACGAAGAATTAGGAAACCCCTCAAGCAGTGATGCGGCCAAATGGTTTCTGGGGCCTGACCTCAGAGCCCTTGGGTCAATACACTCCGACCGATGGACTGGAACTGCCGTCGAACTCGCCCAAAGAGGGCTTGTTGCCGTTTACCCGGTAATCGGATGGTGGCGCGAACGCCATCAATTGGGACGATGGGCGAAGCGGGCACGTTATTCCCTTATCATTTCAATCAAGACCCCTGAAACCGATCTGGATATATACACCCCGGTTGAGAATTTAATAAGGGGGAAGGTGGAGGTACTTCTGTAAAAATAATAACAGTTTAGCCCCTATCTCACCCGCATATCATCAAACGTCAGCACTCGAGACACTGCACCACGTCATGGTCCGGAGGATCGAGGGAAGCAATATCTTCCAGGATAAGGAAGATCGACAAGATTTTGTCGAAGCGAATAAGGTCCCTGGTGCAGGAAACCGGTACCCGCATTTTGGCCTGGGCCTTGATGGACAATCATGTCCATTTCGCTGGGATCAGAGGACCAGCCGGGCCGCCGAAGAGAAGGCGTGACAATGGATACAAAAAGGGAACATCAAAGAATTCAAATTACCTACCGTAAAAGCCGGAGGGCCGTGATGGAGGGTATGGTGCCGGGCTACAGTTCGAACCGATTCTCTGTAACCGGCCTTTTGCGGTGCGGGATGGTTTGAGGGTTACTGAAAAGTTCCTGCGAAAATTTTAAGAAATCAAGATATTCATCCATGGAGAGGGGATGGCGCTCCCGCCTCAACCGGTTCTGTATCTCGATATCCTCAGGGGTCATTTTGACATCCCGCTCGAAATCAATCACCGGATTTCCCCTCCAGCTCATGGAGTAAATCCAGCGTTGAATATTTCAGGAAATATTTTCGGATTTCCTCCCGATCCAGAGTTTTTGCGAAATCAGCAGCCATATGATGGTTTGGTTATAAATAATCAGCGGTAAATTTAGATGCGAAGAGTATAGAATAGGCCAAATGAGGGGGTCAAGGAGAAAAATTTCATGATCCGGAGGATCGAGGGAAGCAATGTCTTCCTGGATGGGTAAGAGCGAAAAGCTTTTAAAGAGGGACACTATAGGATGCTCCCCTTTAGGGTACCTGGCCGCCGAGACCCGGCGGCCCTCAAGATCCGGATTGCTCGATTCTACCCTTTAGTGCCCCTCCCCAAAAAAAAGGGCGAACAACCTATTTGTGATAACCTCGCAAAAAGTCAAAAGACGACTTTCTGCTCGGCGGGGAATGGTTCCCCCTCCCCCGCCATTTGAAGTGAATTCAAATGGTTCCACCCTCACCCCAACCCGGCGCTTAATCGCGCTCGGGTTGTAGATGGACTTTTTGCGAGTCCATCATTTGTAATAATAGATATAAGCCACGTCGGCGGGGCGTCGATATCAAAAGAGGCTTGGGGCTAGACAACGAAGGAGTCGTTCCGGGTGACTAGCCGCCAGGAGCTGCCCGGCAGCTTCACCTTCATGGAGCCGGTGATAATGTAATCCGGGACGTTGGGTCTAAATTGCATAAAACGCCACACTGTTCACGGAGTTCAGTAACTCCCCTGCCATTAGCCAAAGATTTCCGTAATGCCTGCCCATGCCTCAGATGTTAAGAAAAAAAGTCGAATTTTCTTAGAAGTTCCCTACTTGACAACTTGTAGCCTTGAGACTACAATTGATCTATGTCTGAAATTCGCAAGACTGAAATCTTCGCCAAATGGCTTGATGGTTTGGAGGACATCCGGGCGCGTGCGCGTGTTCTAGCCAGGATTGAACGATTAGCAGCAGGGAATCCCGGCGATGTAGCGCCGGTAGGTGAAGGGGTTTCGGAATTGCGGATTAGCTATGGTCCGGGGTATCGCGTCTACTATAAACAGTTCGGGGAATTTCTCGTATTTTTGCTGGCGGGTGGCGACAAACATACACAGACCAAGGACATCAAAACCGCCTTGCGGTTGGCAAGAAATCTATAGGAGCTCATCATGGCAAAGACCATCACAACGAAATACGATGTTTCCGAGCATCTCCGCACCCCGGAGGAAATGGCCGCTTATCTTGAAGCGTGCATTGAGGAAGCAAACGGGGATGCTGCTTTTATTGCCAAAGCCCTCGGGGATATTGCCCGGGCCAAGGGCATGTCGCAAGTGGCACGCGATACAGGACTATCTCGCGAAAGTCTTTACAAGGCGCTCTCAGGGGAAAGAAGCCCTGGGTTCGACACAATTCTCAAAGTTATAGGGGCCCTCGGCTTAGGTTTGCGTGCAGAGGTAGTGCAACCAACCAAGCCAACGGCCCAACGCGGCGGTGCAGCCAATCGGCGAGAAAGGGCGCCCGCCTCTGGCTGACCTTGCAACCGGCATAATGCCGTTAACTTAGCAGAATAAAGGGGGACATCCTATATTGTCCCTATTAAGAGCAAATATTCCATTTTGAGAAAAACAACGATTTTGATGGGATAGGATTTATTCCTTTTTTTGAACATACCTAATCCGCTAATCCGGGACGTTGGTTCTAAATTGCATAATTAGAGCGGCCGAGGCCAGGCATTTCCGGAGAGTTTGCCAACCGGGTAACGGATGACGTCGTTGACCAAATAAGAGTCCAGGTTGTCTTTCCGGCTATCAGACTTTGCCGCTTTCGACCGGGGTCGAAAGACCCAGAAATTCCCTCCTGGAAAGGTTCAATTCCTCCGGTTCTGCCATGGGGCGCTGTCACGATCAGCACCGGGATGGGCGCAAGCCGGACGACCTTTTCGGCAACCGAACCGAAGAGGAAATGCGGCAGTCCGGTACGGCCGTGCGTGGCGATCACGATAAGATCCATTTTTTGATCCTGGGCGAGTCGAAGGATTTCCTCGACGGGATGGCCGAGCACGACCAGGGGATGGACCGAAAGGCCTTTGGGTAACCTTTGCTCGATTACCTCCCGCAGGGTTTTTTCAGAGCCCTTTTTCAGTTCTTCCTGGTAGAGAGAAATGTCCAGGGACGGCGTCGTTTCCGGACTCAAAAAATTAGAGAGCGGGATCGGCGGGATGACGTGCACCAGATACAGGTCGGCCGAAAAATGACCGGCCAGCTCGGCTGCCGCTTTCAACGATTCGTAAGAGGGATCGCTGAAATCGGTCGGGCATAAGATCTTTTTAAAGGGCAGCATTTCTGTTCTTCGTCCTATTTGTAATAACAGATATAAGCCACGTCGGCCGGGGCGTCGATATCGAAAGAGGCCCGGGGCGGGACCACGAAGGAGTCGTTCCGGGTGACCAGCCGCCAGGAGCTGCCCGGCAGCTTCACCTTCATGGAACCGGCGATAATAGATAGATGCTCTTCGGAATCGGTGGAAAAGGTATATTGCCCGGGCTCGATGACCCCGACGGTGGCGTAGCCTTCCGGCGTAGTGATGCCCAGGCTTTGGACCTTTCCTTCAAAATAGGAATTATGCTTCATGAGAAATTTTTCTCCTTTCCACGCTGATTTATTAGGCAGCGCTCTGGTAATCAGGATAGCAGAAGCGGCCGTTAAAGACAAGGGCCGGCCAGTCACAACCAGAAAGACGATCTCTCATTGAGCACAAGACGAAGTTACCCAAAAAAAGTATGATAGCCGGCATGTTCTTTCGGGCCGTCGCCCTAAACACCAAATAAATCGGGAGGAATCATTATGGGGAAACAATTTCTTGGATGGTCGGTACTCTTTATCCTACTCTTCGGAGTGGTATCTTTGGGGCTGGGCGACGACCTATAAGCCGGAATATAAGATGAGCATTGTGGTGGGCCCCACCGGACCCTGGGGAGAGGGTGCGGCCCGATTCGCCGAAGCGGTGAAAAAGGCCACGGACGGCCGGATCACTATCAAACCCTATTACAGCGGACAACTCTTCGCCGGGAAGCAGACCAACGAATTTCTTCTGATGAAGCAGGGGGTCATCGACTTCGCCCTCGGTTCGACCATAAACTGGTCCACGACCATCAAAGAGCTGAATCTCTTTTCCCTGCCTTTTTTCTTTCCCAGCTACAAGGCCCTGGACGCCGTGGAAAACGGGGAAACCGGAAAACGCCTTTCCAAGATTATTGAAGACAAAGGGGTGATGGTTCTCGGTTGGGGAGAAAACGGTTACCGGGATCTGACCAACAGCAAACGAGCCGTGAAGAAACCCGAAGACCTCGACGGTCTTAAAATCAGGGTGGTGGGCTCACCCATCTTTATCGATACCTTTAAAGCCATGGGCGCCAACCCCGTCTCCATGAACTGGGGTGAGGCCCTTTCGGCCTTCCAGCAGGGAACGGTTGACGGCCAGGAAAATCCGGTCGTTTCGGTCATTATCCCCAACAAGCTGTGGCAGGTCCATAAATACATGACGGTCTGGGGCTACGCCATCGATCCCCTGATCCTGGCAATGAGCAAAGAGGTCTGGGACGGTCTCCCGCTGAAGGACAAAGAGGCCATCAAAAAAGCCGCCGAGGAGGTAACGGCCTGGCAGAAGAAAGGGGCCCGCGAAGGGCTGGAGGGGACCATGCCGGCCCTGGAACAGTTGAAAAAAAACGGCATGGAGGTGACGGTCCTTTCACCCGATCAGAGTCAGGCCTTTGTTACCAAAACCAGGCCGGTCTATGATAAGTGGGAGAAAGAAATAGGTTCGGATCTGGTCAAATTGGCTGAAAAAGAGGTGCAGCAGGCGGGGAAAAGGAAATAGAACGGCTTCCCGCTATGCTCAAGAAGATCTTCGAACACGGGGAGGAGGCGGCCGGCGTTTTTCTTCTCTTTTTTATGTGCCTCCTGGCCTTTGTCAATGTCCTGACCCGTTATTTTATCCGCTATTCCTTTGCCTTTACCGAAGAATTAGAAGTGGCCGGCCTGGTCTGGCTGACCATGCTGGGGGCCTCGGCCGGGTTCCGCAGGGGAATTCACCTGGGGTTTAATCTGCTGTCTCTGCGGTTCCCGGTTTTGGGGAAAAAAGTGCTTTCCCCCCTGGCCACCTGCTTGACTTTAGCCACCATCTGCCTGCTGATCTGGTTCGGCGCCTCCCAGGTACGGGATGAAATCAGCCTGAACGTCCAGACCGAAGCCCTGAATATCCCCCAATGGTGGTATACCCTGGCCATCCCGGTGGGCGGGCTCTTGATTTTGATTCGCCTGATGGAAGCCGCCTGGAAAGAGCGCCGGAAGGCCTCCTGATGGAATCGGTCCTGCTTTTCTTTCTGGTCTTTTTGTTCCTCCTGCTCCTCGGGGTGCCGGTGGCCACTTCCCTCGGCTTCACTTCCATCCTGCTCATCGGGAACTATCACCTGGGGATCCAGGTCATCGCCTCCAACTTTTATGCTAATGTGGCCAAGTTCCAGCTTCTGGCTCTCCCTTTTTTCATTCTGGCCGGTCTTATCCTGGATCGCTGCGGCATTTCCAAGAGACTCATCCACTTTATCAGTCTGTTGGTCGGACCGATCCCCGGAGGACTGGCCATCGTAACCATCATCGTCGGGGTCATTTTTGCCGGTATCTCCGGATCGGGCCCGGCGGATACGGCCGCGCTGGGCGTCATCCTGTTCCCGGCCATGGTGGCCCTGGGATACCACCGGGGGTACACGGCCGCTTTGATCGCCAGTTCAGGTTCTCTGGCCATCGTCATACCCCCCAGTATTGCCTTCATTATTTATGGGGTGATCACCAGCACCTCCATCCCGGCCCTTTTCGCCGCCGGCGTCATCCCGGGTGTCATAACCGCCTTGTTCCTCATCGTCCCTTCCTACTTCATTGCTCGAAAACAGGGCTGGAAAGGGGAAAAATGGGGGACACCGGCAGAGATCCGGCAGGCCTTCAAAGAGGCCCTCTGGGGACTCCTGGCCCCGGCGGTCATTCTCAGCGGGATCTATGGGGGGGTCTTTACGGCCACCGAAGCCGCGGTGGTGGCGGTTTTTTACGGCCTCTTTTTGGGGTTGGTCATCTATCGAAGTCTTACCCTGCAATCCCTCTACGGGATCTTTAAAGACGCGGTCCTGTCATCGGCCGTGGTCATGTTCATCGTGGCCTTTGCCGGCCTTTTTTCCTGGACCGGTTCCACCCTCGGGGTGATGGATAAGGCCTCGGCCGGCCTGCTTTCCCTCTCTTCCAGCCCCACGGTCATATTGCTGTTGATAAACGTCATGCTGTTCGTTGCCGGCATGCTGATGGACGCCATTTCCATCTATTATGTGTTTCTGCCCATCCTCATTCCCATCATGGCCTATTTCCATTGGGACCCGGTCTGGTTCGGTGTGGTCATGACCCTCAATCTGGCGATCGGTCAGATCACCCCCCCGGTGGCGGTGAATCTGTATGTGATCGCCAATATCGCCGGCCTTTCCCTGGAGGACATTTCCAAATCGGTAGTTCCTTTTGTGGCTATTATGATGGCGGCCCTGCTGGTAATCATCTTTTTCCCCGCCCTGTCCACCTTTCTGCCGGCCTTTTTCGGGCTCAAATAAAGCGGCGCTTCCGACAGGGGGAATTTCAGGTGCTGCTGATCGGGGGTCAGAGCTGTTCCACCAGGGTATTGTTCACCGGAACGGGACTTTTAATCAATTCGATCTTCCGGGGTGAAAAGGACCTGATATCCTCTATGGTCTTCTCATAACAGGGGCGGCAGATCCCATGGGAGATCCCATCCTCTCCGGGAAACCGGCTGATCTCCCGATTGCACCAGGAACATAGTACGAGAAACATGATTATTCCTCTTTCCTTCCGGGCTGCTGTCTCATTGTAACAGCATATAGGGGTAGTTAAATAGATTGATACCACATATAGCGTTTTTTTACCAGAAAATAAAGCAAGATCGATGCCAGCAAAATAATTTGCTTTAAATAAGAGTTAACTGTCTGATCCGCCTAAAGTAAAAACTTTATTCGGTTCACCTGGCCCTGGTTTTCCCCGGATGGGAATGTATGGTTGACCCTGCATAGGGTGATGTCAAAATTTTACTTCTTGGAGAGAAATCGGAATGATCTACTATAAAGGAGGAAGATATCTTATGCCACGGCAGCCCGTTTAGATGTCCCCGGAACCCTGCACCATGTCATGGTCCGGGGGATCGAGGGGAGCAATATCTTCGATGATGAGGAAGATCGACAAGCCTTTGTCGAGCGTATAAGGTCCCTGGTCCAGGAAACCGGACGCGTATTTTGGCTTGGGCCTTGATGGACAATCATGTCCATTTGCTGATCATCAGCGGACCGGGTGGCCTGCCGACCTTTATGCGGCGCTTGTTGACGGGTTATGCCGTCGGCTATAACCGGAGACATCAACGATTCGGGCATCTGTTTCAGAATCGGTACAAATCGATCCTTTGTGAGCTGGACCCCTATCTATTGGAATTGGTCCGCTATATTCACCTTAATCCCCTCCGGGCGGGGGTGGTTAAGGACCTGGTGGAATTGGAAAAGTATGCCTGGTGCGGTCATGGGACCTTAACCGGGCGGCTGAAAAATGACTGGCAGGAAAGGGATTTTGTGCTCGGTTTCTTTCGGGCCAAAGAAAAGAAGGCCATCAAGGGCCTTCAGGAATTCATGGAAGCGGGGAAAGGTCTTGGTCCCAGGCCGGAGCTGGTCGGCGGCGGATTGATCCGCAGTCTGGGGGGCTGGTCGGCCGTATTGTCTCTCCGACAACAAGGCGAAGCGGAGGCCTATGATGAGCGGATCCTGGGGTGCGGAGATTTCGTTCAGACGGTTCTGAAAGAGGCGGATCAAAGATTGGCCCGGCAAATTCGGGCCCGGAAGAAAACAGGGTCCTTGGCCCGAATCGTTAAAGAACGGTGCCGGGAAGCCGGGGTCAACGAACGGGAATTGAGATTCGGGAGCCGCCGGCGGGCCGTATCGGAACTCCGACGAAGCCTCTGTGTCTATTTATACCGGGAATTGGGGATTCCTCTGGCGGAGATCGCCCGGCAGGTCGGCATCGGGACCAGCGGCGTGGCCATGGCGGTTAAAGGGGTTAGTGTTAAAAACAAAATTGAATGAAATGAACAACGTTCCCTCAGATATATGAAATTCGTTCATACGGCTGATACCCATCTCGGGTTCGAAATAACACGAATCAACCAGTCCGATCCCCGGGGTCGGCGGAAGCGGGCCGATCATATCTTTAAGAATTTCCTGGCTGTCCTGGACCATGCCAGAGACGTAGAAGCCGATTTGTTGATCCACAGCGGGGACCTCTTCAATAAATACTACCTTCCGAGAGAGATCCTTGATGAACTGGTCCAGCCGATTTTTGAGTTGGCTAAGTCAGGGACCCGAATCCTGATCATCCCCGGCAATCATGAGCGGTCTGAGTTTCCCTTTGATCTCTTCCATGGATCATCCGGGGTTATTGTCTTTGACCGGCCCAAATCATTATCTTTTAACCTCAACGGTTATTCCGTCGGCTTGGCGGGGTTCCCCTTTATCCGGAAAGACTCCAAACGAACCTTTCTGAGGGCCTTGGAGGAGACCGAATACCACGCACCTAAGATCCGATTTTAATATCCTGGTCACCCACCAGGCCTTTGATCAGGCCAGTGTCGGCCCGAATGGCTTTGTCTTCAGGTCCGGGCGTCAGGATACGGTTTCCCGGGAAACCATCCCCCTGGATTTCGAATATATCGCTGCCGGGCATATTCACCGCTATCAAGTCCTTGACCATCCCTTAAAGCCGGGAATAAAATTCGTCTATCCCGGGTCGACGCAGCGGATCAGCTTTGCCGAAATGGTTGAGGACAAGGGGTTTGTCGAAGCCGAGGTCCTCAATAATCGAATTGAAACTCGGTTCGTACCGTTACCGGTTTATGAGATGGAGATGGTCGAAATTCAGACCGGTGGTCTCTCTTCAGAGGAATGCCTGGAGGCGATCAGGAGTCAGTTTTGGCGGTTTGATGAAGATCGGGTTATCCGGTTTAATTTGACCGGCGGGGATAAGATCAGAGACTACCCCGAAGTGGACTTTCAGAAGCTTAGGGCTGAAATGCCCCCGATCCTTGAATGCCAGTTCGCCATCAAAGCAGGTCAAAAGTGGGTCATGCGGTAAGGGATAATGTTTCCCAGTAAAATCGAATTTCACTCGGACCATTGCACAATTGCCTAAAATGGAATCCGGAGACCTTCGCCCGGCTGGCGCCACCGAGGCCTACTTTCCATGGGTAAGGGCTATCTTCTCGAACATAGTCACCAGACCCACACAGAGCGCATAGATCGATTCGATTTTGAGGTTCTCCTCCGCGGTAATGTCAAAGAACAGGTGCAGTGAAGAATCCATGCCATCCTCGCTTTTCCAGTAACACAATAAAATGGGCAGGTGGGGGAGTGGATGGATGATCACGGCGATATCCGAATTGAAGCGGTCGGGCGCTGGTTCACCGGCGAAAATTTCGACCAGCAGTTCCAGAAGTTCGGTATATTCGTCGATGACTTTTTTCAAGGGTTTCTCGCACCGCTGCCCGAAAAGACGCCACCAGTCGGCCCCGCCCTTCGTGTCCCTGAGCGGAATCCATTCCGCCTCGGGGCTCTCGACCTTGGCATTCCAGGATATAGTTCAAGATCGGGACGGAAACCCACCGGTTTACATGGCAATCGGAACGGATGACGCCGGCGGCATCCACGCTGAACGACTTGCCTAAACAGGCGAGCGTCAACACCCCCTGGCGGTAAACGGCGCCGCACCGTTCCGCAGCCCCGGCCAGATCGATTTCCTGGATTCGCCGCTGCAGATTCTCCAATGCTTTCTGCGCGTCCCTGTCCAGCGAGCTTCCATCGCCTGAGCCCTTCCGGCCCTCCGTCGCGCCTTCCTCAACAATATAGGGACAATCGGCGGGTGTTTTCTTGCCCTGGAACACTGCCACCGAAAAGGCCAGGCAACTGGCTTGACGGCATTCCCGGCAGTTGGTTTTGGGAAGCCGGTTCAATACATCCAGGTGACTGTTTAAACGGGTCATGGGTTTTCCTCCGTAATGCCGATTTGTTCTCAGAAAGAATAACCGAAATACAAGGGCCTGTCATCTCCCTATTCATTATATTGTGGAAATAGGCCCTTAATTGGATTAGCATTATTATTATTTTACTGTCCGTAATCAAGGGGGGACCATGAAGGCGCTGACTTATTCCATCTCCAATGAAATTTTTAAACGATTTCCCGGTTATGTGCGCGGCGTGGTGGTGGCCCGGGGGGTCCGCAACCATTCATCCTCGGAGGCCTTGGTCCACATACTGCGGGAGGTGGAAGAATCCACGCGCGGCAATTTGAAAATCGAGCTGGTGGCGGAAACCCCGCGCATCAAATCCTGGCGGGAGGCCTACCGGTCCTTCGGGGCCAAACCCAGCGAGTTCCGCTCCTCCATCGAAGCCCTGGTCCGCCGGGTCCTGCGTAACGAGCCCCTGCCCTCCATCAATGCCCTGGTCGATATCGGGAATGTGGTCTCACTGCGGCATCTGGTCCCGGCCGGGGGGCACGCCATCGATGTGTTGACCGGCGATATCGTCTTGCGGCCGGCGACGGGCCGGGAGGAGTTTACTCCCTTCGGTTCGGATAAGATGGAGCACCCGCTTCCCGGGGAGGTCATTTTTGCCGAAGGCGACACCGTATTGACCCGCCGCTGGACCTGGCGCCAGGCCAATCACACCCTGACCCAATTGGAAACCCGGGCCATCGAGTTCAATGTGGACGGTCTACCTCCGGTGCCCCTGGAGGAGGTGGAACAGGCCTGCGGCGAGATCATCGAGCTGGTGAGTCGTTTCTGCGGCGGCGAGACCCGGTGGGAAATCCTTTCGGCAAGCCATCCAAGTCTGGAATTATCCTAGCTCTTCGCAGCCGGACGGCTATTTTCCTATCCTGTTCGTTCCCTTCAGATAAGCTATTGGCCTCGCCGCCGATAGAAACCCGATCTCCCGGTCCAAGCAGAATAATTCACCGCCCGTTGAGAGAGCCGCCGGGCATGCAATTCCTTCCGAGCAATGGTCCTGTCTATAGCGTAACCTTTTCTTCGGCATCCCCGTCTTATGAGGTAAAGAAACAATTTTTGCGGGGGATGATCCCCCGGGAAAGGGAGGAAAAACAACTATGGTTGAGAATGAAAAAGCCACCCAAAAGGAAGATATGGGTTGTTGCGGAGAGGCATTTTGTATGGACATGATGCGGAAGATGACGGAGGCTAAGAAATCGGGCCTTGGCTTTGACTGCGCGCAGATGATGTCCCGGATGAAGCAGATGTGCTGTGGGGCCGGAGAAAAGAAAGAAGAGGCCAAAGCGAACCCTGCTCCAAGTTCATAGTCAATCTAACCCTCTCTAGTTAGGGCAGGTCCCGATCAGTCGGAGTAGTCGGATTTCCGATAAAGATTAAGGCCTGCCCTTTCCTCGTCTCAAGGACCTCGATAACCGCCCCCAGTTTTTCGGGCGGAAAAAAACAGCGATTCCTATTTGACAATAACCGATGATATTTTGTTGACAAATATCCTGTCCAGTCGGTATTTTGTTCTGTAGAAAATAATTAATTCTGTATACAGAACTTCCTGGATGACCTAACGAAAGGCCCCCGTGAAAAAACCTGATCCGGTCCCGAAAACCGAATACAGCCGGGTGGTCCCGGCCGTTGAGCAGGCGGCCCGTTTGCTGCTGGCCCTGGCCGGTCAGGCCCCGTCTCGAATGAACCTGACCGACCTTTGCCGGAAGGTGGACATTCACAAGAGCAAAGGCTTTGCTATCCTGAATACCCTTCAGACGTTCGGTTTTGTTCAGCGGGACGAGGAGGGGAAGCGCTACGGGCTCGGACCGGGCCTGATCTCTCTGGGACGCGCGGTGTTGGACAACCTGAATTTCAAGGAAGTAGCCGATCCCGTTCTGGTCACACTGGCCCGGGAAACGGGCAGCCCGGCCTTTTTCGGACTGATTGCCGATCGGAATGTTTTTGTCATTGCCAAAAACGAAGGCGACGGCCGTATCGGCCTAACCATCCGCCTGGGACAGCGCTATCCCCTCAGCCACGGTTCTCATGGGAAGGCGATCGCGGCCTTTCTTCCGGAACCCGAACGGCAGCGGCTCCTGAGCCAGGAAAGACTCTTCTTCCACGGCGATCCCTCGCGCCTGGACCGCCCTCGTCTCGAGCGGGAACTGGCCCGCTGCCGGCAAGAGGGGTACGCCGAGGACCCGGGGGAGATGCATCCTCAAATCCAGGCCCTGGCCGCGCCCGTCTTTGGGGCGGCCGGGCGAGTGATCGGGGTCTTGTTTGTGACCGGCCTGATTCCTAAAAACCGCATGAAGCCCTACGGCCGGAAGGTGGCGGAAAGGGCCCGGCAGATCAGCCGGCTGCTGGGGGCAGAGGTAGCGGGGGCTTAGGGGAGAGGTAGCGGTAAGGTGAAAGATAGCATTAAAAGTTAACATTGATTAGTAGAAATTACTGATACTAGATAACAGTGAATCTGTTGCCGTCGGCACTTTTTCATCTTTTAAGAGTCATGCCGGACTCGATCCGGCATCCAGAACATGGGGGTTTCCCTGCCCTGGACCCTGGCTTTCGTCGGGGTAACAACTTTTTTCGAAGAAAGGGTACGGTATGGAATACAGCTTTTCCAACGTGGCTCGGGAAATGGAGGTCTACGGCTATGACCGGGTCGTCAAGAGCCATTGCCGGAATTGTCACGGCGGGTGCGGGGTTCTGGTCTACGTTAAGGACGGGCGCGTCGCCAAAATAGCCGGGGACCCCGACTGCCCCATCAACCACGGCACGCTCTGCAGCAAAGGACTGGCCTCGACGCAACTGGTCTACCATCCTGACCGGCTCACCTATCCCGTAAAAAGGATGGGTCCCAGGGGCGGCGGGCGCTGGGAGCGCATCTCCTGGGATGAGGCTCTGGATACGATCGCCGAACGGATCCTGGATTATAAGGAACGGTTCGGCGCCGAATCGGTCGTCTTCGGGTACGGGACCGGACGGGAAAACGAGGCGGTCATCTACCGGATCGCCAACCTGTTGGGCTCTCCCAACGTGTTGACGGCCGGCCATTTCTGCTACGGGCCGCGGATCGCCACCAGCATCCTCACCTGCGGGACCAACCCCATCGTGGACTATGAAAACCGTCCCCAATGCCTGATGATGTGGGGCAACAACGTGGTCATCAGCAACCCGGATTGTTACAAGGGGGAGCCTTTTTCCGTGGCCCTCGATGCCGGCGCCAAGCTGATCGTGGTCGATCCCCGGCTGACTCGGGCCGCCGCCCGGGCCGATGTCTGGCTGCCGCTCCGCCCGGGGACGGATACGGCCCTGGCCCTGGGAATGGCCTGGGTGATCATCCATGAAGGGCTGTACGACCGAGAGTTCGTGGAACGGTACACCCACGGCTGGGAGGAATTCGTGCAGCGGGTCAATGAATACCCGCTGGACAAAGTGGAAACGATCACCTGGGTCCCCCAGGAAAAGATCCGGGAGGCCGCCCGCCTGTTCGCCCGGACCAAGCCGGCGGCGATTCAGTGGGGGGTGGCCATCGAGCAGCAGAATACCTGCGCCGACAACGACCGGGTCCTGTTGTGCCTCATGGGAATTACCGGGAACATCGACGTCCCCGGAGGCCAGGTGCTTTTCCGAACCCCGCCTGTCCACAATGTCGGGAAATTCGGGGCCCACGGAATGCTCCCCCCGGAGCAGGCGGCCAAGCGCCTGGGCGGGGAACGTTTCCCTCTGGCCGGCCGGTTTGCCATCATCCAGCCCAAGGCGGTCTGGGACGCCGTCCTGGAAGAGAAGCCGTATCCGGTGAAAATGCTTTTTTTCATCAGTTCCAATCCCCTCATTACCCGCGCCAACGCCCGGGAAGTTTATCGGGCACTGGAAAAAGTCGATTTCCTGGCCGTGTCCGATTTCTTCCTGACCCCCACGGCCGAACTGGCCGATATCGTGCTGCCCGCCGCTACCTGGCTGGAGATGGATTATATCGGCGACTTTTGGAAGCGCCACGGACGGCTGCTCCCCCGGCGCAAGGTGGTCCAGATTGGAGAGTGCCGGTCCGATCACGAGATGCTCAACGACCTGGCTCGTCGCATCGGTCAAGGCGAGTACTGGTGGGACACTTTCGAAGGCGGCTTGGACTACATTCTGAAGCCGATGGGCATCACCTGGCAGGAATTCAAGGAAATGGATTGTATCCGCGGGGAAGTGCGCTACCGGAAATACGAGCAGGGCGGGTTTTCGACGCCCACGGGCAAGTTTGAACTCTACTGTACCTCCCTGGAGCGGATGGGTTGCGATCCTCTGCCCCAATTTCGGGAACCGCCCGAGAGCCCGGTCAGTACGCCGGAACTCTACCGGGACTACCCGTACGTGCTGATTACCGGGGCCAGGCAGCCGGGGTTCTTCCATACCGAAAACCGCCAGGTCCCCTGGCTCCGGGAGCTTCACCGGGACCCCCAGGTGGAAATCCACCCGGAGACCGCCGCCCGGGAGGGCATCCGGGAGGGGGACTGGGTGGTCATCGAATCCCTTCGGGGGAAAGTCCGCCAGCGGGCCAAACTCTTTGCCGGGATGGACCCCCGGATCGTGGCCGCCCAGCACGGCTGGTGGTTCCCGGAAAAGAAAGACCCCGGCCACGGCTGGGACGAATCCAACATCAACATCCTGACCGACAATGCTTATGAAACCATGGACCCGGCCATGGGGTCCACCAGTATCCGGACGCTGCTCTGCAAAATCTATCCGGAAGAAAAACCGCTCCCGTAGATCGCGGTTTTTCTGAAAAAGTTTAGGCTATAGAGACGATTGAAAACATATTTAAATAAGAGGAGGTGAAGTATCATGACCGACTACCGATTGGCCGTCGATAATGTTGCCTGCTGGGGCTGCCGGACCTGTGAAGTGGCCTGCAAGCAGGAAAATCGGACTCCCGAAGGCCTGCGCCTGATCTCGGTGACCGAAGACGGACCCCGGCTATCGGAGGGAAAGCTCGATTTCAGCTACCGGGTCACCCTCTGCCGGCACTGCGATGACCCGCCCTGTGTGGAAGCCTGTCCGGTGGAGGCCATCACCCGGAGGGAAGACGGGCTGGTCATCCTGGAAACGGCGGCCTGCACCGGCTGCACCCTCTGCCTGGAGGCCTGTCCCTACCAGGCCATCGCCTTTGACGAACGTGAAGGAAAGGCCTTCAAATGCAACCTGTGCGTCCAGCGGCTGGATCGAGGGCTGATCCCCGCCTGCGCGGATAACGTCTGCGAAGGGCACTGTATCTATTTTGGGCCGGCGGACCGGCTGGAAAAGATGATGGCGGAAAAGACCTTGTTGCGAGAGAGGCTGGCCGCCGATCCCCGCCGTTAGGATCTGTAAACAAATAACCTTGACAAGCGGCCCTACAACCGTTCGCCCTGAGCTTGTCGAAGGGTGAACGATACGGCAATGCTTCGACAGGCTCAGCATGAACGGAGATATTAGCGGTATTGTACAGCTTATTTCTTGACGGGGATTTGAAGTCCGGAGTACCTTTGGAAGACCCTTTCACCGGGACCCTGCGGCCATACCCGACATGATGGGTACCCACCTAAAAAGAAGAAGCGACAAAAAAATCAGGGAGGGTTGATGAATCCATTTTTCATTCACATCGGTGAAATGCTGGCCCGGAACGGGCGGATGTTCCCGGAAGAGATCGCCCTGGTGGAACGAATCCCCGCCCAAAACAAGCGGATCGTGATCACCTGGCGGGAATTCGACCGGCGGGCCAATTGCTTTGCCGATTTTTTGAGACAGAGAGGCATCGGAAAAGATGATCGTGTCGTCCATCTCATGGTTAACGCCATTGACTGGCTGATCGCCTATTTCGGCATCCTTCGAACCGGGGCCTGGGTGGTCCCTCTCAACTTCCGGTTTTCCGTCGAGGAGATCCGCTATTGCGCCGCCGTGGCGGAACCTAAGGCCGTCGTCTTTGGACAGGAATTCATCGATCGAATCGATCCCCTTTGGCAGTCCATAAAAAGCGCAGGAACTTTTATTGCCGTGGGTGACGTCACCCCGCCCTACGCCGTTTCCTTCGCGGAGGCCCTGCAGAACGGCTCGCCGCAACCCTGTCCGGCGCCGGTCGGTCCGGAAGACCCTTGCGGGCTGTACTTTACCTCCGGCACAACCGGCCGCCCGAAACCGATCCTGCTGACCCACCAGAACCTGGCCTGCGCCGCCATCACGGAAAAGGTTCATCACGGCCAAGTTAAGGAGGACAATTTCATCATCCTCCCGCCGCTCTACCATACCGGGGCCATGATGCACTGGCTCGGCAGCCTCATCGTCGGGGGCCGGGCCGTGATCCTGAATGGGGTAAACCCCCGATGGATCCTGGAGGCCATGAGTCGGGAGAAAGGCACCATCCTCTGGCTGCTCGTGCCCTGGGCTCAGGATATCCTGATGGGATTGGAAAACGGGGATCTGAACCTGGATGATTATGACCTTTCCTCCTGGCGTCTGATGCACATGGGCGCCATGCCCATCCCGCCTGACCTGATCCGGCGCTGGAGAACCTATTTCCCGGCCATGCAATACAACACCACCTACGGGTTAAGCGAGGCCACGGGCCCAAACTGCCTCCACCTGGGGATTGAAAACACCCATAAGGTCGGCGCAACGGGTCGCCCGGGGTTCAACTGGGAAATCCGCATCGTCGATGATCTCGGGCGAGCTGTGGCCCCCGGCGAGGTGGGGGAATTAACCGTCCGGGGCGGAGGGGTCATGAAGGAGTATTTTCGGAATCCCGAGGCCACGGCCCAAGCCTTGAAAGACGGCTGGCTGTACACCGGCGACCTGGCCCGGCAGGATGAAGAGGGGTTCGTCTACCTGGTGGACCGTAAAAAGGACGTCATCATCTGCGGAGGCGAAAATGTGTTCCCCGTGGAAGTGGAAAACCATATCCACGCGCACCCGCAGGTGAAGGACGCGGCTGCCATTGGGGTTCCCGATGAGCGGCTGGGCGAAATCGTGGCGGTGGTCATCGAGGCCATCCCGGGCGGCCGGTTGAGCGAGGAGGAGGTCCTGGCCTTTTGCGAGGCGCTGCCGAGGTACAAACGCCCGCGAAAGGTTTTCTTCGGAGAGGTTCCCCGCAACCCCACCGGAAAAATCCTAAAAACCATCCTCCGGGGCCGGTATCATTGATGGACCTTAGGGATCTAGAAGACCCGCTAAACAAACAAGGCAGAACCTTTGCGCGGACCTACCTTGTTGCTTGTATACGGGGAAGCGCCGAGGGCCTTACCGGCCTTTCCCCGCCGATGGCGAGGCGGGCTTTCTTAACCCGGGGGAATGAGGCGCTCCGGTTGTCAGGGTCTGCCCTGGACCTTTCAACGATAGCGGCGTCTGGGGCCCCAGGATGGACACATCATCCAACAAAAAGCTGCTGATAAATACTCCGGTAGGATCGGGAGCGATCTCCGCCTTAAAAATGATATCCATCGCTTTCCCGCGAAAGTTGGCCGGAATATCTAGCTTTTCATTCGTCCAGCCCGTAGTCACCTGGCCCAAATCGTAGGTCTTTAAAGGGGTCGTGTCCAAGGTAACTGTCCCCTTACTCTTCCCCAAACTGTCGTTGGAGTCGATCCAATACCAATAACTGAGCTGAACGGCGTCCACGGGAACAGTGATGTGTTGCGTGATCGTGGTGACTTCGGCGGGGTCTCCACCCAACCAGGCTGAAAAGTTGCCGCTATGATTCGAAATACCAAAATCGGCTAAGTTCACAATGACAAAGTCCCCTAAGGAATTGCTCGAAGCGACCAACCAGGAACCATCCGGCCCGTTTTCAAAATCCCCGTTACAAATGGTCTGGGGGCAGGAGCCCTTATCTTTCATAATCACCGGCAAGAATTGGGAGGGCGTGACCTGCGCTAGAATAAGTGGAGGAGTCGGGAATGATGGAGGAGGACCGGAGCCGGCGTGAAGCAATGTGCTTATCAGGGTCGCGCACACCCCCATAGTGCCAATTAAGATTATTCTCTGTAATATCTGTTTCATACGTTCTCCCCCTTTTTTGATAATACCATTAGTATAGCTAAAACACGCGAGATTTTTATAATCAAAAATCACTATTTCTCCTTCTCCGAAGAAAAAACAGTATTTCACTACCACACTTCAAGATAATGATGATCGTCGGGAAGGTCAAGACAGGCGTTGTCGGCCCCGATTCGTTCCCTGCGGCCGGGAGGGATGGTGGCAGACGGACTGGCCGTCGTCAGTTTGGGAGTGGCCCTTCGAGGATCAAAGATCGGTGGATTTCCGCTCTGACGTTTCAAATTCCAGCAAGGGATTGATTTCCCCGTCAACCCAGCGCTCGTTGCTTAGCCAGTATTCGGAAAGCTTTTTCAGTTCACCCGTCCCCTGAAGGATTTTAAGGAAATTATCCATCCAATTGATCAGCAGCGGGTCCGTGCCCGGAAGGGCTATTCCCAAGGGTTCGAAGGAAAAGGCTTTTTGCGAAGTCAGCAATCCATGGTTGGGATGGCGGAGTACGGCCAGAACGCAGGTTAAAAAATCGGCGATCATGGCGTCCGCTTTGTCTTCCAGAACCAAGCGAATGGCCTCATCGTAATCCCTGGCCGGGAGCGTCCGGGCCTTGGGAATCATTTTTTCGGTAAAGGATTGGCTGGTGGATCCTTTGAGGAAGGTCAGGGTGGTTTGCGGGCTGTCGATATCGCAGAGTTCCTGGCATTTGACGATGTGATCGGCCTTGGTCAGAAAAGCCTTGCCGGTAAGGAAGTAGGGGCCGACAAAGGCCATTTTCAGATTGCGCTGCGGCGTCATGGTCAGGCCGGAGACAATGAGGTCCAGTCGGCCGGATTCCAGGGCCGGAAACAGCTCGAAGAAATCCATTAACTCGAATCTGATTTTGACCCCCATGGCCTCCGCTATTTTCCGCGCCAGGTCGGGTTCAAGGCCGATGAGTTGCCCCTCCTGATCTTTGGAATTGAGAGGAGGCTGCTTGCCGGTCATCCCCACGATCAGTTCGTTCTTCTGCAGGATCTCCTGGAATTTGGACAAAGGTGCCCCGGCGCCCGTGCTTCCCGGGTCATGGGCGCAACCCGTCGCCAGGGCCAGCGTAACAACCAGCAATAGGAGCCACCAAAGATTTCGCATTTTCAAATCCATTTCAAAATTTAAAACTCTTTTGTTGTGTAAGAATCAACTGTTCCCCTAGCCTCTTCGGTGGCCCCTTCCGCTGGATCGTATCTTGGTCAAAGGTCTTCACTTTTTGAGCGCTTTTTCCCGCAGAGACTTGGCGATCTCGCGGGCGTCATAGGTCGGTTAGAATTCCGTACGAAAGCCCTTCCATTTGAACCAGTTTTCGGGACTCTGCCACAGGGATATAACCAGAATTTCCCGAGGGTCGTCGTGATTGATTAAGGTTTCCCCGCTGATGTAACCCGGCTGCTCCATGGCATCGGCCCGCATTTTATTCAACAGAGCGAAGGCTAAGCGGGTTTTCCCCTCCTTGATCCGGCGCTTGATTAACACTTTGATGGCCATTCGCGTTCCTCCTTTTTCTGAAAAAAATTTAAAGAAAAAGTTGCCTGCGCAAAAACCCCCACAAAATTCAGCCCTTGTCGGGCAGAGACCGGCGGCTCGAGGTATTCATCCAAAGATCACGGGAGGAAAAAAAGTGGAAACAAGGCCACGATTGGTCGCTCATCGTCCCGGTCTTGTTGGAAAGTATAACACGGCGGGAGATAGACAATCACATATTTTTTATCCTGGATCCGAGGGGCTCGCGGGTGTCAGGTTTCCTTAAATGCGCGCTTCCCAAACTTCGGGCTTCTGATTTATAGGCGATGCCGGTCAGGAAAGGGTGAAATATCCGTCGGGGGCCAGGCTGGTGGCCAGCATGACCATGTTGATTTCCCGGTGGTCCGTCCAGCTTTGGACCGCCCGGTTCCGGCGGTCGAGCCAGAAGGATTCGATTTGTTCCCGAAACGGGCCGTAGGCGGCGAGCCGCTCGATCCGGGGGCGCAGGGCCGATTCGGTTTCCAACGGTCCACGATGATCGTTGATGAATTCGGCTAGCATTTCGACGGCCCGGAACCCGATGGACAAGCCCAGCTCCCGGAAAGCCAACCGGTAGGCGGCGGGGTAATCGCAGGAATTTTTCCGGGACCAAGCGGCCAACCCGGAGAGGGCAGCCTCCAGCAGGATGATCGGCAGATCGGGAGGGAGATCCCGTCCCGTCGCGGACAATTGGGCGGCCCGGTAGGCGTCGCTCATCAGGCCACCGAGCCCCAGGGGATCATCCGTTTCCCAATCCTGCTGCCGGCACATCCGGGCCATCTCGGCCAACTCCGCCGTAAGGTCCAGGTCCGGGTTATTCTCGGGATCTTTTTTCCCCGGTTTCCCTGAGCTGCGCGTAGGTTATGAAGCCATCCAGCGGGTCATGCTGCCCCATGGAGGGGACCTGGGGAAAAGCAAGGTCGATGCTCATCTTCCAATACATCCGGTTCCGGATCCCGGACGGGGAAAGGGTGACGAAGCGGGCCTGGGCTGTTCGAGCCAACTCCAGGGCCCAACGGTTATATTGCCAGTCTCCGGTGGCCCGGCTGACCTGGTTGAGGGCCTGCATCCATTTGGTCAAATAGTGGAAATATTGTCCATCCCGGTCCCATTCCAGCTCCGCGTCGTACGGTTCGACGGCCCGTCGTTCGGGCAGCGGCTTGCCGATCCGCAGTCCCCCGATGGTGGGGTGTTTGGCACCCTCCTCTTCCCCCAGGCCGCTGATCCATCCGGTCCGGGAGTCATCCGGCCGATGCCGGCCGAGGAGCTGATGAACCTGGGCCACCAACCGCAGGGCCAGATCCCGGAAGTGCTCTTCCCGGGTTTGGCGGTATAGTTCCAGAAAGTTGCAGACCGCAAAGGCGTCGGTCCATAAATAACGCTTGGGGGGCTTCCCGGATCCCGAGAGCCCGGTCAGATCGGAAAACTCCAACATGATTTCCCGAACCTTATCCAAGAGAACGCTTTTTACCATCGGGCCCTCCTCCGGCCTTTCAGTCCACTGCGGTGAAAAAAGAATAGATTTGAATTTTTCAATTTTTATCGGGGCTGCTCATACGGGGACCGGGAGGCCGATTCCGCCGCGTATTGGATATAGGGGATAATCACGTCGTTCCTGGGGCTGCCCGTCCCGTCATAGGTGATGGAAACCACCGGGATGCCGGTCTGGCGCTCGATGTCCCGACCCATGGCTTCGGTCACCAGCGACGGACAGCAGAAGGCCGGGCTGGCCTGGACGAAAAGAGAGATCCCCGGGTGAAGCCGCAGCAGGGAAAAAATCTTGACCAGGTTTTCCATGGATTCCCCGGCGTGCTGCACCCGCAGGTTGAAGCGCGAGAGGATTTCCAGTGCCCCCCGCGGGTAACAGGGATACGGTTCGCCCAGCAGCGGTTCGAAGATCCGGTAATACTTGCGATCCAGGAAGTTGACCAGCCCGAGCAGGGTCTTGTTCACCAACACTTCCCAGTAGTGTCTTTCCAGCAGCCAGCGTCGAAAATAAGGCTCGGCGACCATCTTGAGGTAGTCGCTATAGGGCGTGGTGACCGCCTCTCCGCCGGCCTGCTCGATGGCCGCGATCAGGTCCTGATTCATCACCTCGTTGTCGCGGGTATAGAGATCGCCGAAGACGGCTACCTGGGGACGCAGTCGGGTGCGGTCCACTTGGATTTCCTGGAACATTCGGGAAATCTCCCGGGCGGCCGCCTCACGGTCCCGGTTTCCCAAGAAGGAATCGACGGCGACCTGAACGGCCCGAGAAACCGTCCGGTCGGTTTCCCCCCGGGTCAATTCATAGGGGCGAAGCCGGCAGGCTATTTTTCGAATGAACCCCCCGAACAAATAGGCAAAGTACGTATCCACCCCGATGCGCGGCGACAGATCGGTGAAGGTGATGTTTCCCACATAGACCCCGGCCTTCTCCAGTCCTCCCCCCCGGGCGTCGAGGATGCTCCGGATGTAATAGGGAAAGAGCCGCACGTTGCAGGCGATCTCCGAGCCTCCCAGCCAGAGGAGAGTTTTTTCGGGATCCAGTCGATGGGTTTCGACATAATCCATGAATTCCTGGGCAATGGTATTGAGCGGCAGGCATTGCCCGGTGTTGTGGCGCAGGCTCTTCTGGATCAGGGTCCGGTTCTCCTCCAACACCCGGGCATCGAACCCGTGCCGGATCAGATTGGCCGCGATCAGCCGGCAGCAGATCGGGTCCCAGTTCGGGAGCAGGAGGGTCTTCCCGTCGATCTTGTTTTCGGTGCGGGGATTGACTTCCCCGACCCGGCGTCCGACGATCCGGGTTTTCCCCCGGAAGTGATTGCCGAAGGCCCGCACGGCCGCCTCGATCCGCGTTTCGTAGCCCACGCTGGAATCGTGCTCGTCCAGTTGCAGGATCAGGTAAGGCTTGCCGGCCCCCTCCAGGATCCGCTTGAAGTAGTCGGCCACGAAGGAATCCGGAGAGCATTTAAAAGAGGTGACCAGCACGGGGTAGATTCCCTGCCGGGAGGCCACCGCTTCGGCGGCCTCCAGGATGGCGGCCGCGTAATTCCAATGAAAGGCCTTCAACAGCCCGTCGATTTTCCCGGACCTTTCCGGATTGCCGTCCAGCATATCCTGGGAGAAGGTGCGGATCCCCAGGGACCCGAAGATATCGGGGATCCTCTTGTTCATGGCCTCGGAGAAGATGGTATAGGGACGGCCCAATAAGACCACATCGATTTCACCGCTTTTGGAAGCCCGGCCTTCGAAAAGACGTTGCAGACGCTTCCGGCCTCCGGCCTGAAAGGCCCGGGCCCGGTGAAAGGCCGAGTGGACTTGGAAGAAGGAGAGGTCCGGTTTGACCGTCTTCAGTGCCCGGTACAATTCCCGCAGTCCGGCGATAATCCCGGCCTGGGGTTCGAGAAGCGGCACCAGGCACTTCCGACGGACGGACTCGTCCATCCGGGAGACGAGAGCCGGCGCGTATTGGGTGTAATAGCAGTATTTCCGTATCAGCTCCCGGCGGCTTATCCCGCGCTTCCAGGTACATCGGCAGGAAAATACGATCGCACTGCCGGGCCAGGTGGGAAACGTGGCCGTGGAGGGCCGCGATGGGGCCGCAAAACTCGGCGCCGGCCAGGAATTTTCCCCTGGGCAAGGCATCCCGGCAGTCCGCGCTCGTCAGGGTTTTTAGCTCCAACAGGTCAAAGAATTTTTCCCAGAAGGGCAGGTCCTCGAAAAGATGCAGGGCCGCCGGAAGCCCGATGGTCGGCCCGGGGGCGCTGGTTTCCCGTTTAAACCGGAAGGCCTTGGCCCGTTCCTGCAGGAGATCGAAGCCGGAACGGTTCTTCCGGACGAATTGCCGGGTATCGTAATCGCGGCCGCAGAGAAAGCCGTAGGCCACTGTCTCGCCGTCCAGGCGGGCGAGTTTGATCTTGCAGTGGTTGGTACAGAAGTCGCAAACCTCGGTTTCGATCGGGACCGATTGTTTATACAAGGGTATGCCCCGGAAGGTCGAGCGGGTCAGGCCGCTTTCCTCCAGGGTGTACGCTGTTCCCAGGGCCCCGGTCAGGTGACAGTAAGGAGAAACGAAAATCGCTTGCCCCAGCTTCTGTTCAAAAGCCGCCACCAGTGCCCGGTTTCGTCCGGTCGCCCCCTGGAAGGAAATGCAGGTTCCGATGCGGGAGTTCCCGACCACCTTGGATAGGTAGTTGTCCCGCACCGCGTGGAGTACCGCGGCCAGGATTTCATCGACCGCATAGCCTTGGCTGAGGTAATGATTCAAGTCCCGTTCCATGAACACGGTGCAGCGGTCGCTGGCCAGCGGGGCCTGAATCCCCTCGGCCCGTCGGGAATAGTCCGTCAGCGGGCAGTCGAGCCGGGAGGCCTGCTCCTCGATAAAGCTGCCCGTCCCGGCGGCGCAGACGGTATTCATAGTCGAGAAAGTGACCATCCCCTGGTTCAGGGTAGTAAATTTCGAGTCCTGTCCGCCGATTTCGATGATGGTATCGACGGCCGGGTTCAACTCCACTGCGGCCCGGGCATGGGTCGTTATTTCATCGATGATGAGGTCGGCTCCGATAATCCGGCCGATGAAGGTCCGCCCTGATCCGGTCGTGCCGGCCCCCAGGACCTTGAAGGCTGTTCCTCGATTTCGGGCCAGGTCGTCCATGGCCTCCAGGAGGGCCTGGACGGCCTGCAAGGGGCGTCCGGCCGTGCGGGTATAGAACCCGGCGATCGCCTTCCGGCCCGGCCCGGTCAGGACGGCTTTGGTGCTGGTGGAACCGATATCCAGACCGAGAAATACTTGGTTGTTTTCTTTCTCCGAAAGGGGCTCGAACCGTTCCACCTCCACTTCGGGTTGAAAATCGGACCGGGCCGAGCGGTAGCGGTAGTTCTCGGGGGGCTGATGGTCAGGGACCGGGGAACCGGTTCTCTCCAGCGGCGGATAATAGTAGGTCCGGTTTTCCGTCGAAGGCCGGTACAACTCGGAGGGCCGGCGGACCGAGAGCGGGTTTTCCAAGCGGTTTTCCCGCAGCAGGCAGACGGCGGCGCCGATAGCCCCGTGCAGGGGGGCATAGGCGTCCACCCCGATCGGCATTCCAATCAGGTTGGAAAGATGCCGGACCACGGCCCGGTTCAGCGACACCCCGCCGCTCATAATCAACGGCGCCTCTACTCCGCTCCCGCTAAAGAGGGTATCCACAATATTGCGGGCCAGTCCGAAGCAAAGGCCGTCGCAGATCTCCGCCAGGGAGAACCCTTCCTGTTGGGCATGGCTGAGGTCGGTTTTGGCGAAAACGGCGCACCGCGAGGCGATTTTGGGGATCTCGCCCCGGTTGCCGAAGGCCAGTTCAGCCAACGCCGCCACCCCGTTCAGGTTTAAACGAAAGGACTGCTGGTCGAGAAAGCTACCGGTCCCCGCGGCGCAGGAAGTGTTGGTTCGGGACCGCCGGTACCGGCCCCGGGAGTCGAACTGGAGCAGGCTGAATTTTTCGCCCCCCACCAGGAGGATGCTTCCGATTTTTTCCTGGAGCCGGGAGGCGCCGCTGATGACGGCCAACTGGTTGTCGTAACGGACCGCGGGGCCGATGGCTTCGGGGGTCGACGAAGTGCAGGCCAGATAACGGACGGGTTCGAGCGGATAATCGGAAAGCAGGGAAACCAGAGTTTCGGCTATCTTTCCCTGATGGAAGGCGTAGAAGGTCTTCAGGATAGTGGTGTCGGGGGCCAGGCAGGCGATGGCCAGGGAAACGGAACCGATGTCTATACCGAGTACCTGACCGAAGGGAGCCACTCTTAATCTCCAGAGAGCGCCACGTTTTTTATCCCGTTCGTCACCAACGGGTTAACAGGTCGGGAAGACTTGCTGGCTTCAATAGACTATGATAATCCTTTCGGACCGTCTGTCAAGACACTAAAATAGCATCGATGCTACACCGACGATATGGTCATCGACAAAGGCATTCAGGAAGAGGCCATGGATTTCATCGCGAAACCGTTATCCGTCTAGGATCTTTTGCTTAAGATTAGAGAGGTGTTGGATAGATAATTTGAGAATTCGGCTCATCGCAGTATCACGGGCAGGCGCAACAGATAGGCGGTGGAGGTGAAGGCCGCTGAAAATTCCGATGTCCCGCGGACATCCGTGGCGGTAGCCGTCAAATAGGGGTAGGCGAGACCGTTCACTTCCAAAACATAATTCCCGGCGCCGTCGGCCACGGTGCCCCCCAGGTAGAATTCCCCTTCTCCTTCGGGGACCCGGCTGTTGAAGATCTGGACCGCGCAGCCGAAGCAGGCCTTTCCGGAAATACGGATGGAACCGAAGGTGGTGCTGTAGATGAGCGGGGCCGGAATGGAGCTGTTGGCCCCGTTGGACAATTTGATACCTTGGCCGCCGTTGGCGAAGATGCGATTGCGGGTGATCAGGTTACCGGTGGCGGTGGGGGTATCCACCTGCACGCCGTCTCCGCCGTTGAAGGCGATGATGTTGTCGGGGCCGACGAAATTCGATTGGGCAACCGGGCCGACATAAATTCCATCATCCAGGTTGCCCAAGGGATTCCGCCCCAGATAATCCGTCCCGATAAAATTTCCTTTGATCGTGTAAAACCGGCAGATGTCGGGTCCCCCCTCGATCCATATTCCTGTTTGATTCCCCGATATGAGGTTGGCTGTACCGGGTGCGTCCCCGCCAATCAGGTTGTTGGCGGACCGTGGGCCCAAGAAGATGCCGGTAAGATTACCCGCTGCTACCCTTCCGCTGACATCGGTCCCGATGTAGTTGCCGGATATGACGTTATTCACCGCGTCCACGCTCGCGCCCGAGAGTTGGAGGCCGCGGTCCAGGTTGCCGGAGATGATGTTCCGATGGGCCGGGAGGTGCCCGCCAACAGTATTGTTGCTGCCGATCACGGCGATGCCGATTTGGTTGGGCAGGGGCGTGAGGCCGTCGGCCGCCAACCCGATGATGTTTCCCCGAATCGTATTGGAATCGGCAATAAGATAGATCCCGCTCGCATTCCCGGAGATTACATTTCCCAAACCCGGGCTGTCTCCTCCGATCACATTTCCGCTACTGAGCCCAAGCAGGTAAATTCCAACGTTATTGCCTTGGGCGGATCCGCCGTCGGGGCTGGTGCCGACATAATTGCCGGAGATGAAATTGGTATTGGCGGCGTTTAAGACGATACCGTAGCCGATATTGGCGGATATAATATTGCCTTCTTCCGTGGTTCCACCCCCGATCACGTTGTGGTTGGCCCCCCCCAATAAGTAAATGCCGAGAAGTTGATTCCCGATGCCTCCAAATCCTTGACTGCTTAAACCGATATAATTCCCCAGGATCACATTGCTGCTTGTTTCGGCCCCTTCCAGCCGTATGCCGTTTGCCAGATTTCCCGAGATGATATTTCTTGCTGCTGCGCTGGCCTCGCCGACACGGTTGTGCTGCGCCCCGCCGATAATCCCGATGCCGTCCAGCGTGTTGGGGAGCGCGCCGCCGCCGCCGGCGTTGACACCGATATAATTCCCGGAGACGGTGTTCGAATCGGTACCGGTCCCACTGATGAGAATTCCCGACTGATTGTTCCCGGAAATGATGTTTCTATCCGCCGGACCATTGCCGCCGATAACATTTCCCGAGGCCCCTGAAGCAAAATAAATTCCATTACCACCATTGCCCTGATCGGCATTGCCGGTGGAATCCGTTCCAATGTAATTGCCGGAAATGACATTGCCGGTGGCCCCGACCCCGGTAATGACAATCCCGTGCAGATCAAAATTGTTGATGATCAGTCCTTTGATCGTATTTCCGGAAGAGGTTATATTTAACCCGACACTTGCCGCTGTACTAGTTCCATTGATCACAATCCGCAGCACGTACCTACACTGGCTGCTGTCAGCACCCCGCTGATCAAGATGCGCAACGCAGCCGGGGAATCGGCCGTAGCCGGGAAGGCCCCGCCTTGAGTGTATCCGTCTATGGTTGTGTCGTTGGTGGACAATGATGGAAGAGGGGTATTGGGAGTTATAATTTTGACACCGGAACCGGGGATACTAAACGTAATCGTATCGGGTCCGGGGTTGGTGTTGGCGTTGATGATGGCTTGCCGCAGGGAACCTGCTCCGGAGTCGCTGGGGGTTGTTACCACATAATTAGTCGACCAGGCATTCGGGCAAAAAAACAGGAAAGAGATGATTAGACCGGAACACAGGAAAAACCCAAAGGAAGCAGATCGTTCTGCCGCAGCATTTCGGAACCGAAACATACGCACCTCCAGGAAAAGATGGCTGTTAGTCCGCAAAAATATCTCGATGTAAAGCTTTTCTAGGGAAGGATGGATGGAATCATATCAGGAAGGGGCATTGAGGTCAAAGATTTCCTTTTAGAATATTATTTCAAAAAAGCCGGAGGGACGTCTAGGAAGCGTCGGATTACAACTCGAATCGTTTTCCGGTGACCGGCCGTTTGGGGAGCGAGGTGGCTTGGGAGTTCCTGAAGAGTTCCCGCGAGAATTTCAAAAATTCCAGATATTCATCCATGGAGAGGGGACGGCGTTCCCGTCGCAGCCGTTTCTGAATTTCGATGTCTTCCGGAGTAATCTTGATATCCCGTTCGAAATCAATCACCGGATTTCCCCTCCAGTTCTTTGAGTAAATCCAGCGTTGAATATTTCAGAAAGTATTTTCGGATTTCCTCCCGGTCCAATCCCTCCTGCCTTAGCAGATGGGCGAGATCCTCCCGATCCAGCGCAGATCTTTCGGGATTGGCAGTCATGGAAAATAGTTTCAAGGCAATCAGATGCTCGGGTTTAACTACCCGGACCCTTAAGTTAGTCAGAACTGGAAATTCTCGTACTTCGCGAAATATCGTATCAGCCGTATCCCCATTCACATATAAAAAGTCTACCCTGGAAAATCCGGACAACGGGTGTTCGTGGTTGGAAAAGGCTTCGGTCCGATTCAAAGTCTGGTAACCGATGGACTCCAAAAAGTTGACGGTTTTCCCGGAGTCCCGGTCCCGGAGCAGAAAATCGATATCATCCGTTTGCCTGGCCCGGCCATAGGCGTTTAACGCAAACCCCCCGATAAGGGCATAATCAAATCCATTTCGGGTGAGAAAATCGAGCAGCAATTTCAGGGTTTTTGCAAAATCAGCAGCCATGATTTAGGATTGTTTGACTAGGTAGAAACAGATTTACCTTTCTAATAAGAAGAGTATAAAATAAGCCCAATCAAGGGGCAAGGAGAAAACTCCATGGAAGAACAGAATGTCTATCAAAGGCTGGCCGATCACTTGAGCCGGGTCGGCATGGGTTACCCTATCAGAGAAACCCTGCTGGAAATCCTAAGAGAAAATTTCAACCCCTCCGAAGCGGAAATTGCTTCGGCGCTTCCTGCCGGGGTTATCCCCTTTTCAACGGTCAGTGTTTCCGAGATAGGGACCCGGGTGGCGATGCCCACGGAGGAACTGGAGTCGGTCTTGGAGCGTCTGGCCGAAAAAGGGCTCTTGTTCGTGGGCCCGACCTCGACCGGTGAAAAGGGGTACGCCCTGTTGCAGGTAGGATTCGGGTTCCCTCAGACCTTTTTCTGGAAAGGGGAAGACACCCCGCATGCTCGCAAGATGGCTCTCCTGGTGGCGAAGTACTTTAACCGGGAGGTTACCTCGGAGGCCTACGGTAGCCAGAGCAAGCAATACCGATACATCCCGGTGGGGCAAGCGATCAAACCTGACTTGCAGGCGGTCTTACCGGTTCAACTTATGGAGCAGGTCATTTCCAAGGCCAGGCGTATCGCCGTGGCCCACTGTCCCTGCCGTGTCTCGTACCGGCTGGTAGGCAGGGGATGCGAGCATCCCACCGAAGTCTGCCTGAAATTTGACGAGTTGGCCGATTTCGTTATCGATAAAGGACTGGCTCGAGAGATTACCGGGGGAGAGGCGCTCGACGTGATCCGGGTAACCGAAAAGGCCGGACTGGTGCACTTTGTGGACAACGCCGAGGGCGAAATCAAACACAACTGCAACTGTTGCGGCTGCGCCTGCTGGAATGTGGGCAACATTCGGAGGAGAAAAATCCCGCGGGATGCCATTATGGCGACGTACTTCATGAGGGAAACCGATTCCGGGGAATGTTTGGGTTGTGGAGAGTGTGCCACCATCTGTCCGGTCGCGGCCGTGGAGATGAAAAACGGCGTACCGATCATCGATCGCGATTGGTGTATCGGTTGCGGTGTCTGCGCCACGGTGTGCCCGAGCGAGGCTGTGGTCTTGAAGGGGAGAGAGGACCGGATCGGGGTAAAGCCCGCTTCAACATTTCGGGAACTGCATCAACGGATATTGGAGGAGAAAAAAGCGAAAAACCAAGAATGACGGACTCGCAAGAAGTCCGTCAGTAGACCGAGGGCGATGATGCCCCGGTCGGGGTAGGGTGGAACAATTTGAATTCACTTCAAATGGCGGGGTAGGGAAGCCATCCCCCGCCAAGCAGCAAGTCGTTTTTAGACTTTTTGCGAGGTTATTAAGAATGACCCGCACCTGAGGTTTGAACCACCAGGGATTTTCGACCAAACAAAGGAAAGATCTTTTCGAAGGCGAGGCAATCAGACCAGGGCCTGCCGCTATACAGGCCCTGGTTAGAGTAGGGGCTATCCTTTCTTGATATCGTTGGCAGACTTGTCCGCGCGTTCGCCGGCAGAGTCCATGACCTTCTCGGCCTGACCCTTGGCTTCTTCCAGTTTGGCCTTGGCCTGGTCGGTCATTTCGCCCAGCCTGGCTGTCGCCTGCTCGAACTTCTCCTGGGCCATTCCGGCCACTTCCTTGGCTTTTTCCTCGGCCTGCCCGGCCAGCATTTTAGCTTTCTCGGTCAGGCCTCCCAGAGCTTCGGGAATGTCCTTGTCCAGGGTATCACGGACCTCTTTGATCTTGGCCTCGGCTTTTCCCTTCAGGTCCTCGGCTGCATCCTTTACTTGGCTGACGATTTTCTTGAAGTCCATGGGTCCCTCCTCCGCCTT
This sequence comes from uncultured delta proteobacterium, assembly GCA_963746605.1. Lineage (GTDB taxonomy): Bacteria > Desulfobacterota > RBG-13-43-22 > RBG-13-43-22 > RBG-13-43-22 > CAVQSS01. The sequence continues at coordinate 27,369 of CAVVCH010000057.1, read as the reverse complement.
GATATGAATTTCTTCTGGTCACAGGGAGTATGGGCAAGCCGCATTTGTTTGTCAATCGATATTGATCCCAATGAATAGGTGCAGGAAGTCCTTAACATTTCAAAAGAGCTTCCTTTTTCCGTATTGATCCACAGCCGATATCCGTGATAGTCTAAAGGGGATTGGGGTCCGATCCGGGAGGTCATCAATGAAAAGGACGCTTCCAGTTTGTTGGTATCTGATAGCGGCCGTGATTACGCTTCTGGCCGCTGCGGCGGGGGCTCAGTCGGTACCGTCCGAAGCCCCGGTCAATGTCCATTATGTGGATTCCCTGGGGTCGAATTTTTTGTTCCGTGGAGGGACACCCTGCACCGGGACAGACCCCGCTTCGGTACAATTCAATTATGACGGGTTAAAAAAGGCCATCGCCGGCGCAGCCCTTCAAGCCGGAGTAAATCTCCCCCCTGTCTACGCCATCCTGGATGTCTCCCTGCTTTGGACGGAACAGATCCCCTTGTCCGAACATCTTTTGTTGGAGCAAGAACATCTTTTCCAGGAATATGCCTTTTTCAAATCCAACCCCGATCTCGGAAAAATTCAGTTGTGGGCCACCAAGGGCACGGTAATGAGTCCCCTGGACCCGTCCCTGAAGGACAGCCGGGACTATCTAGCCTTGAACCTGGATTCCTGGCTTCGGGATCCTCTGGTCACCCGGGTGGATACGCTGCGGCAATGGCTGGCGGACCCGTCCCAATTGGGAATAAAGGATCCGCTGGTGATCTACGTGCATTGCTTCGGCGGCTGTGACCGGACCGGCGAACTCATCGGTTCCTATGCCCTGCGGTACCAGAATAAGAGTTGGGAAGAGATGAATGTTCTAAACCGGAAGGCCTGTCGCGGAGGGTATATGACGGAGCATTGCAACGCGCTTCGCTGGTACGGCCTCCGGCTTAATCTCGAATTCGGCCGGACCCTCCATTGGGATTCGTCGCTCCCTTGCGCGGGCTGGACAGCCTACCTGCCTTTGGTGGGGGGCGGTTTTTAGGGTAGGCCGAGCGGAGCGGTTTCCGGGAAGGGACGGCCTAAAAGAGGTCAGGTCGAAGAGAACTATTCACCGCCATTTTCCCGTTAAAGCTCCGATGTCGCCGGCGACACCTTGGGGTCTCGCCACATTCCGCTGATCGGTACTGGGGCAACCGATGCCGGTGCCGTTGTCAATGGCCGGGCTGCCAGGCAACGGCAGGTACGTCAGTGTGAACCCGCCGTTGTTCGCCAACGGACCGATCTGCGCGGGTTTGTTATTCTGATCGCTGGCTTGATTGAAATATTTCGTGCAGGAGTTGTCGTCGGAAAGATTGAAACCGCTTGATTGGATGTTGGTCACGCTGAACCCGCTGCCGGGAGGTTGGACGCAGTTAACATCTAAAGGTCTGTTGGCGACGATGGTGTTCTTGAGCGTGATCGTTTTGCCAGCAATGTTCGAGAAATGGGATATGCTGCCCCTCGAGTTGCTGCTAAGGGTGACGTTCGTCAGCGTCATCGTGCTGGAAAAGTTCTCCAAGCCGCCGCCGTGGTTGGTTGCCGAGTTGCCGCTGACCGTGACGTTCGTCAGCGTCGCCGTGCCCCCCCCGAGGTTGTAAATGCCTCCGCCGCTGATTGCCGAGTTGCCGCTGAGGGTCACGTTCATTAGCGTCGCCGTGCCGAAGTCGTTGGCAATGCCGCCACCACCGCTTGCCGAGTTGCCGCTGAGAGTGCTGTCGGACAGGGTCGCCGTGCCGTTAGAGTTGTAGATACCGCCGCCCTCTGGGGCCGAATTGTGAAAGAGCGTGCTTTGCAGGATCGTGAGCGTTCCGGTGTTGTCGATGCCACCCCCGAGGCTGCTGGCAGTGTTGCCGCTCATCGTGCTTTGTGTAAGGGTCAGCCCACCCGTGTTATAGATGCCGCCGCCGTTTGTTGCAGTGTTGCCGGTCACGCTGCTTGTACTGACGGTGACGTTGCCTCCGGTCACCGCGATGCCGCCGCCGTTGTTGGTCGCCGAATTGTTGGCGATAGTCATATTGGTCAACTGAGTCACACCCAAGTTGTCGATCGCACCTCCCGCGTCGCTGGCTCGGTTACTTGTGATCTGGCTGTTGTTGACGATGAGCTTGCCGATATTCTGAATTGCTCCAAAGGTCCCTGAACCGTGCGTCAAGCTGATATTGTTCAGGGTGAGGGTGCTGCCCCGTGAATACCTGGAATAGGGACACCGCGTTCCCGCCGCTCAGGGTGATCAGACCGCCGCCGTCGATCGTCGCGCTCGTCAAGACCATCTTGAAAAAGGTAAAGACAATCGTGGCCGGGGCTGCGCCGCAGTTGAACGTGATGTTGCCGCCGACCGCGAGCGCATCGGCGAAGGCGGTTTCCGTGCAACTGGCCGCCGTGCCGTTGCCGACGACGCCAGCCGCCTGAACCGGGAGTACCATAGAATTACTGGCCAGCAGCGTCCCCAACAGGAGTAGAACCCGCCAGCGTCCAGACATCCGGATGTTAATTAATGGACTTGCTTTCAATGGTTCTTCCTTCCACTTCAAAACCTGCGGGCTTTAAGATGATTGAGAATATCAGGTTCGAAAATTTAGGCTCTCCCCAAAAGAGTTATCTGAGGGAGAAGAGAGGCGAAACATCCTTTTGTGAGATTATTGCCCCCATAATATTAAATTCTTATCAAAAAAAATGAAAGAGATAAATAAGGTAAATTGACTTCATCTACAAATTTTGTCCGGGCACTGGACTAAAAACGAATGATTGCGGAGTGAAAGTTAGCGTAACGATAAGGTGCACCGGCGCAGCGACTGGGGCGGCTTTCCTGGAGCTCTTCCTCCACCGCAAGCCGCGTGAAAGCCGTATTGCGGTGGAGCGACTTGTTATTCGGCAGACCTCGTCTCCCTCCATCGATGGAGATTATTTTACTCCAAATAGCTTATTGATTATGATTTGACTTGGACATATCCCGGTGATGGCCGCAAAGGCCAAACCTGCCGCGGGTATATAGAGCAGCCAATGTACATTTGAAAAACCTGTCAGGATAATACCGATCCAGATTACTGCTCCGAAAAATGCAAACCATACGCGCATCGGTGTAGTGGCTTTCATGATGGGACTCCTTTGGATAAATATTTAATCCGTTGCCCGGACTTTCCAAAGTACATCTGCAGGACGGCCGGGAAAGCGGCTATTTCCCCGGCGCCCGGTAATTCACGGACTTCTTCGATGCCTGATCCATCTCTTCCGGGCTCATTAGTACATGCGTTTTCAAATGTACTACCCCACTCTGGTTGACTGCCAGACTAAGGGCCGCCGCAGTCACCGCATCCGGCAGATCGACAATGAGAAATACATCGGATGTTCCAAATGCATAGTAGAAAGCCTCTAGCTTTCCATGCAGTTCCTTGACCATCTCCTCGACTTTCTTCCTACGACTAGAACCACCTTCCTTGACAAGTCCCTTCGTACCCTCTGCGGTGTAGGATGCTTCCAATAGATACTTTGGCATTACAATCCTCCTTAGGAAATAGCGTTGAGATTTATGACATCGTTCTAGTCCAGGCGCTAGCATTGACGCTTGTAGCTCTCCTTATAAGCTAACCAGAAATGATTCCGGAAGAAAATGGGGTGAAGATTGTATTTTATGAAGAAAAAACCTGCATTTTGAGACCTTCCGAGCGATTAATCCAAATAAACAACCATTCACTCTTTGAAATCCCGGAAAACTAATTCCTATGAGTGATCCGGTGAGTGATCCGGTTTGAGATGCTGTATTGCAGGGCGAAATTAAGAAATCACTTTTTCAGGAAGTTCTTGAAATAAAAACTAAATTTCATCATGACCCCCAATTTTCCGAGTACATACACTTTTCACAGCCTGATCCTAATAAGATGAAGACCACAGATTGAACTATCCTCATAGAAAGGGATCTGGGAGTCTGATAATTAAGGGTAAGGATTAGCTCCCCGGATAACGTGCTGTCGGAGGGTCCTCAGATGAAGGCCAATATTTTCCGACGTAACCCATTGGCCGAAATCTTCCGGCACTTTGATGTTCCGGTCATTAAAAATCCGGGCTATCACCAGATCCCCCACATTCCGACGATAGTGGGAAGTCTCGTAATAATTATAGTTATCCGTAGTTACTGAATTGAGGCCACTGAAATCATAAAAACCCGATAGGTGACTCAATGCCCTCTTGTATCGTTCAAAATCCACCCCGCAGTCCAGAAAAACATTTTTATGTAACGGGTTGATGAAGAGCACCAGTCGAATCTGATGGGCATCGGCAAGATGGAGGATTTCCCTTAACTCTTTGATAGCCTCTTCCAGGCGATTTCTGGGGATGATATTGTGTCTCAAAAATTTGGGATCATTCCTGTGTTTTTCGGGGTTATCTTCAATCTGTCGGTCTGTCTGATCAGAAAACATCTGGCCTGTATCAAACATATCATAGAAAACAGGGTTGTCTCCCGATGTTTTGAAGAGCTTGTTCTTATAACCGTTCAAGACCTCCTGCAAGATCCCCCAGCCCGGGAAGGAAAAAAAGTATCGCAGGTAATAGGGAAAGGGGTTCTGGTTCAGTACAGGGGGATAGGGGTAGCGCAGGGGCTGGTGCAGGTGGGCCTCCGGATCATCCCGGAAAGACATGTCATCCAGACCGAGTAAAATAAGCTTTATCTTTACACCTTTTTTCAGCAGATACCTGATGTTGTCCAGATGATCCCGCGGCAATCCCCCGTTGTAATGGACATTATAAAATTTATAGCCCTGGATCTTCCGCACATCAATGCTGTTCACCCGTGAAGAGCCGAAGACGAAGGAGTCATAGCGATCGGGATTTTGGACAATAAAGCGGATCTTGATGAAATTTTTATTAGGCTCGATAAATTGATAGGTAAAATCTTTCCTTAACAGTCCGTAGGGATCGACTAGAAAATTGAGAAGCCCTACCAGGCCAACGGTACCCAACAAAATCCCCAAGGCCAAGAAAAACCATTTTCGGTAGCCTTCCATACCACCTCAAAAAATTGAAGTAGAGAAATTCGTCCCCTTTAACCATATGAAGGACGGCGTAGGCCCCGGTCAGGCGCGTTGTACCTGGAACTCCTTGAGGGGCCGTCAGTTGACAAGAAGTCGTTTTTTGATATAGAGAATATAAAGAAAGAAAAAGGAAGGAACAAGAAGAAAAATAGGGCGAAGGGCGAGGAGAAGGCATCCTCAGAGGAAGGAAGCTGGGAGTCTGAGTAATCTATCTGAAATTCGAAGAGTTTCGATTTAGCCTCTGAATAAAGTCTTGACGTTTTAGACCGTTTGTATTGATTGCGATTTGAACTTTTATATTTTGGAAGAAAATTCAAACTTAAATTAAAAGGGTTTTCGACAAACGATCTGGGCCACAGCCCTTGAGGGATTTTCCAAAAGGCCCTCAAAATAATGGATCAATTGCCAATCCTTAAACCAGTCGGAAAGCTCCCCGGGATTAAGCAGAAAATCGGGATTGTGCGGACGGCCGTACTGAGCCTGTTCGGCGGTGAAGGTTTCATAGATAAGGATCCCTCCTTGGCGCATCCCCTTTTTCAGGCAAGGGATCAGAGGGCGATGGAGGTAGCGGAAGACCAGGATGCCCCGGTAGTGATCCTCTTCCAGGGGGTTTACTCCGGTTTCCAGATCGACCTCCCTGAAACGTACAGGGAGGTCTTTCCCTTCCACCGACTTCTTGGCCTTGGCCAGGGCCTCGGAGGATCGATCGGCCAGGATCACCGGAAGACCCAGGCCGGCCAGGAAAAGACCGTTGTGCCCGTCTCCGCAGGCCAGATCCAGAACCGGGCCGTCAAGGTCTTCTCGGCCAAAAGAAGGGGGGCGAAAGTCTTCAGTAAGGGATCAGGAGCCAAAGAGATACCTTTTTGATTTTGTCGAAAGAAACTGCTCCCTTAGAACCAGAACTCCGGATATCTCCGGCCCCTGGGGATGTTATTGACGAGCAGGGCCACCACCAGCATCACGGCGGCCCCGAGGCCTACGGGCATCAGGGCATAGAAAAAACCCAGGTGATGAATCTTGTCGCCGCCGATGACCGCGATGAGCGCCGTGGCGCCTCCCGGCGGGTGCAGGGTTTTGGTGAGGTGCATGACGGCGATCGCCGTGGCCACGGCCAGGGGCGCGGCCAGCCACACCTGGGCCGGAAACAATTGGTAGCCGGCGACGCCGATCAGGGCGGAAAGGATATGGCCCCCCAGCAGATTGCGCGGCTGGGCCAGGGGGCTCCGGATGGCCCCATAAATCAGGACCGCCGAGGCCCCGAAGGACCCGATGATCATCAGCAGGTCGCTCGGCTGCAGGAAAAAATGGTCGATATAGGCGACGAGGCCGATCCCCAAAAAAGCCCCGATCCAGGACCAGCCGACTTCCGCCAGGCTGACCCGCGGCGGGCTTTTGGTGTTCCCTTTCATTTTCCCCAGGTAGTCCATCGAAAAACCCTTTCCGGTCCTGCCCAATTGCGGCCTATTAGCTTTTTTACGATAAGCATTTCACCGCGGAGGCGCCCGGCCAGAACGACAGAGGAATTTAATCTCTCATAAAATCGCGGAGATGCCGATTTTATGAATAGATCCTGCCGCCTCCGGCCGGCGTTAAGGGTTCGCGAAGCGATGAGCGGTTTTCCTTTGGAGGTATCTCCTCGCCAAAGGAAAAACTAATTGTCTTCCCTGCGTTCTCGGCGTCTCTCGGTGAATAGGCGACTTTTCAAGGTCCCTCTTAAAAGGCTAAATTGATACAATATTTTTTGTTAGGTTTCACCGGCCGTCAAAGAGACCAGGGACCTTAAGACGTCGGCCCGGGTCACAATGCCGACGAGGTTTCCACGTTCGTTCAGCACCGGGGTCCGATTGATCCGCTGCTCCCGGAAAAGCCGGATGATCTCGGCCAGCGCAGTATCTTCGCCCACGGTGACGGCCGGTGAGGTCATAATATCCTCGGCGTTTTGTTTCCGGATGGAGACGGCCAGACACCCTTTGGCCCGGAGGCACTCGGCGATCAAGCCGATAAAGGATCCGGGACCTTCGGGCAGCATGTGCTTGAGGAAATCCCTTTCGGAAAGCATGCCGGCCACCCTGCCGTCCTCCCCCTTTACCGGCACACCGGAGATGTTATGCCGGGCCATCGTTTCGGCCACGTCGGCCAGGGGCGTCATCTTTTCCACAAAAACGACTTCCCGGGTCATCAGGTCCCCGGCCCGGATGGTACCCATCAAGCGTTTTAGGGCCAGTCGGTGGGCGAGGCGATAGATGGCCTGGAAGTCTCCAGCGGTAATATCAATATAACCGCCCATTTCCTTCATGGCACTGAAGATGTCCTCATCGGAAAGATCCAGGGGGCCCGGAGTCTCTAGCGCGGCATCTGGTAGCGGGTTTTTCATTCAGAGTGCCCTCCTTCGATCGAGAATTCCCGGAGCAGCGGCGATCTCTACCGGAGTCGGCTCCGGTGATCCAAAAAGAACGATTTCCGCCCGGGTTTCTTTAGGCAACGAATAAACAAATTATATCAAATGGTCCGAAGATAGCTTTAATTATTTATAGCTGAAAACGATTTATGCATTGACCTAAATCAACTTCGAGATTTTTCCCCCCGAGAGATATGATCTGTGATAAAAATAATTTAGAATGGACAGGCTAACGAATATTAATAAGTACGGACTCCGAGATGTTAGGATCTGTAAACAAATAGCCTTGACAAAGCGACACTACAGCCGTTCGCCCTGAGCTTGTCGAAGGGTGACGATACGGCCATGCTTCGACAGGCTCAGCATGAACGGAGATACCGCGGCATTGTACACCTTATTTCTTGACAGGTTCTTAGATCCGAGGTTGTTATGAAAAGAGAACTACCGAATAATTATCCCGGCCAGGAATGTTTTTTCTGCGGAGAGAAGAATCCCATTGGGCTGAAGCTCAAATTTTATTTCGATGAGGTGACCGGCGAATTCACCACCGACTTTCTGCCTTCCCGGTTGTTTGCCGGTCTGGGTGATATTTTGCACGGAGGCATCCAGGCCGGTTTATTCGACGAAATCATGGGTTGGGCGACTCATGGGCTTACGGGGGAGCCGGGCGTTACCACCGACCTCAGCCTGGAATTTTTAAAGCCCGTCTACCTGGAGGAACCGCTCCAAGTATCCTGCCGGATCACTTCCCGGGAAGGCCCCCGGGTCAGGCTGTCCGCCGAGATCAGTCAACCAGGCGGCATCGTTTGCACAAAGGGCGTGGGAACGTACCGCCTTCTATCGGAAGAAAAATTCGACAGCCTGGCTTATGGTACCAGACAAACGGCCTCCAGTTAAAGCGAAGCTGTCGAAAGGTCCGGACCCCGTAGGGGACTGAAAGGAGTTCCAATGAAATTATTGATGTTTCAGGCCAAGCGGTTCCGGTACCGCACCTTTGCCAAGACCCTGGAGCAGGTCCCCGACCTGGATCTGGAAGAGGAGATCTCTGACGCCGCGGTAATCTTCCTGCAGGTGGAAGGCCGGGATGAAGAAAGCCTGGATTCCACCTTCTCCAAGACCTTAAAGAACATCAAGTGGCTGGCCAACAAGCGGGAACTGAAAAAAGTAGTCCTCCATTCCTTCACCCACCTGGGGGGAGAAACGGCGGCCCCGGAATTCGCCCAGGCTTTCCTGGAACGGCTGGCCGAGCGGCTGCGGGGCTCGGGGTACGAGGTCTGGATCACCCCTTTCGGGTATGTCTGCGAATGGGACCTGTCGGTCTATGGGGAATCCCTGGCCAAGGTTTTTAAGGCCCTGTAAATCGGCCTGGTTCTTATCCGGTACTTTCCGTGTGGGAAACCAAAGACCTTCAGGACCTGGAATCGGCCGTTCAAGGACTGGAACACCCCGGCTGGGCCATTCGCCTGATCAATTTTCTGGGGGCTCCCATCGAAGCTCTGATCCGGGTCCTGCCCAAACCGCTGTCGCTGGTGATCCGCTGGGTAACGGAAAGGGCTCTGGGTCGATTCCTGGGCTGGGCGATCGATTCCATGGGAAAAGGGTCGGCGCCCGGATCTTCGAAGGGAACCCACCGCGGCCTGGTCATGGCCAGCGGGGCATTGGGCGGCTTTTGGGGGCTGCCGGGTCTGCTCGTTGAACTGCCGGTCTCGACGGTTTTGATGCTGCGGGCCATTGCGGCTGTGGCCCAAAAGGAGGGAGAGGACCTGGAAACCGCCTGAGGCGCGCTGGGCCTGCCTGGAGGTTTTTACCCTGGGAGGACCTCGGTCAGGTGATGATGCCGCGGAAACCGGATATTACGCGGTACGGGCCTCGCTGGCCAGCCTGGTATCCGAAGCAACGGAGTTTCTGGCCGGCCGGGGGGCGGTCCAGGAGGGGGCCCCCCTTCTGCTCCGTCTGATGACCGCGGTCACGTCCCGGTTCGGGGTGGTGGTCTCGGAAAAGGCCCTGGCCGAAATGATCCCCCTGATCGGCGCCTTGGGCGGCGCCTTGATCAACCTGCTGTTTGTCTCCCATTTTCAGTCCATGGCGAGCGGCCACTTCATCATCCGGCGGCTGGAACGAAAGTACGGCCTGGAGAATGTCAAAAAGGAATATCAGCGACTGGTTGACATGAATCGACAGGCGAGGTACCGGCGGTGAGTCTCGGTCGGGATAGCGGGGAAGATCCTCTGGGGCGGAGGTGCTCTTTTTTCTACTGGATTATTACTTTAAAAATACCGGATGGATTGTATTTCTTTTTTCGTCCGGATCGCCTACAATAAATATAATTAATAAAATTAGGAGGTTTTGTATGAAAAAATTAATCGTTACCGGGATCATTACCTTACTTTCAATGATGACCTTTGCCGCCTTGACTTATGGACAATCAGGCGGGCCTGGACCGGGACACGCCATGCCGGGCGCGCATGATAAGGACGGTCCGGGTATGGGACATGGCAAGATGGAAGGATGCTGCATGGGCGGCCACGGAATGATGGGCGGTCCAGGCATGGGATCCGGCATGATGGGCGATCACGGCATGATGGGTGGTCGGATGATGGAGGCCGAGCATCACCTGGCGAGGCTTCTTGAGGGGCTGGCCCTTGACGATCAGCAAAAAAAAGTGATCGGCGAGATCAAGAGCAGCATGAAGAAGGATACGATCCGGAAGATGGCGGACATCAGTATTGCTCGTATAGAACTCAGGGAGCTTATCCTCCAGGACCCTCTGGAAATGAAGGCCGTTGAGGCCAAAGTAAGGCAATTAGAGTCTTTAAGGGCCGAAATGCATCTGGCCCACATAAAGGCCATGGAAAACATTAAGACCAAATTGACTCCCGACCAGCGCAAAAAACTAATGAATATGATTAAAACCGGGCCGATGATGATGCATGACTAATAGGTCAGACTGACGGAATCGTAAGACCGGCTATAAAAAGGGGGGGCGCCTGGTTTCCATAAAAACGTGCAGGGCCCCCCTTTTTTGATATTATGCGAATGTTCCGAGGCCTTTTCTCCGTAGCGCTGCTTACCTTTTCAGCTATCGTCGTCTTTTCCTTGGCTTTCTTTTTGGAGGCCGCCGCCGAAACGGGGACTGACGTCCAAGACTTCTTGAAAAGGATGGAGGCCGCTTACGCCCTGGTGAAGGATTACCGGACCCGGATAGAGGTTACAACCTATGAAAAAGGGGGGGGCGTCGGAATAAAAAAGTTCCTCTACACGTTCAAGAAGCCCAACCGGATTCGTCTCGATTTTGAATCGCCTCACCCCGGGCTCATCCTGTCCTACCCGGATTCGAAAGGGAGGGTAGTGGTCCGGCCTTCCGCCTGGGTTCCTTTTTTCAAGCTTCCCCTGGCTCCGGATAATTCCCTGCTTCTGGATTCTTCAGGGCAGCGTGTGGATCAGACGGACCTGGGGAGCTTAATCAAACATATCGAACGCAGTCTGACAGACCAGCGTCGGGGTCCGGCCGGGATAACAAATGAAGACGGTTTGATCCGAATCCAGGTGTTGGCCGCCAACCCCTTCCGGACGGGATCGGTCACCCGCTATCAGTTCTTCATCGATACGGCGCTTTTCCTGCCGGTCAAGGTGGAAGAGTCGACCCCGGAAGGCCGTCTCCAAAGAAGAATAACCTTCGAAAGCCTGACGATCAATACCGGCGTGGCTGATAGCTTCTTTCAATTGGATTAGCCGGCAGTTTCGGTCCCTGGTTATTAAACCCGGATCCAGACAGCCGCACCCGGCCGGGCGGCACCCGTGAAGAATTCCGGCAATGCGGATATACTAACGGACTCAAAGTAATGTTGACAGGATTCCTTAACGCCGATCCAGCCACAAGCAAAGACAAAGACGATCTCTCACAGAGCACACTGAGATCGCAGAGAATAGATAATTATTGATTGCCGCTGAGAGGCCGGCAATCAATAAAATCTCCCGCTCGGCGAATAAGACTCCCGCCGGAGGCATGAGTTCTTTGAAAAATCGGCGTCTCAGCGATTTTTCAAAAACTAAATTCGTCTTTCTCTGCGCTCTCGGCGAACTCGAGCGAAGCGGCGAGATAAAAAGAACACCCTGCTCAAATACAATTATGAGACTGTTAATAACCGAGAGGGGAGGCGCCGATGGAGAATCGTCCTGTTGACAGAAAGTCGGAATGGTTCGTCCCTCGGTTCGGGCCGGAAAGATTCCGATCCCTGGTGGGGCTCCTTTTTCTCCCCTACACCGGAATGGTGCTTTCTTTCACGGTTATCGGGTCGATGATGGCCGACCCCATTCGTTGGGACCGGGTCCTGGCCCTCAGCATCATTTATTTCCTCGGCCTGGGGATCGGGGCCCATGCCCTGGATGCCCTGGGGAGTCGAGGGGATCAAACCCTGGGGAACGGTCTTTTCCCGATCTCAGTTATGGCTCCTGGCCATTGGTTCCCTGGCCCTGGCCTACGCCCTGGCCGGCTATTACATCGTTCGATTTGTCCCTTGGCTGGCCATCCTGGCGGTCCTGGAAGGCTTTTTCGTTTTTGCCTATAACCTGGAGTGGTTTCAGGGCCGGTTTCATACCGACCGCTGGTTTGCCTTTTCCTGGGGGTTTCTGCCGGTCCTGGCGGGTACCGTCATGCAGACCAATACGCTATCTTTGGAGACCTTGATCTTGGCAACGGCTATGGCCTTGTTCAGCCTCGTTGAAATCAAGGCCTCCCGTCCCTATAAGGACCTCAAGCGGACTCCCAGCCCGTTGCGGGAAGAAGACCGCTGGCTGTTGGCGCGTTACGAAACGATCCTCAAGAGCATCAGCCTGGGGGTTATTCTCATGGGAGGAGGGTTATTGATTTGGCGGATGTTTCCCTGACGGCGTTCCGAGACTTCCGGGATTATTGGGAGCAGCGAAGGCCCCTGGTGGAGGAACCTTTTCAGCGGACCCTCTCCGGGCTGTTGGACGGCATTCCGCTTCGGGATAGCCTTTCCCTGCGGGCCACACTGGAAGCGGGGAAAAAAATAAGGGGGTGTCTCTCCTGTCTGATCAGCGAAGCCTTGGGAGGGGACCTCACCTCCGCGGCGCCCCGGGCGGTCGCCGTTGAACTGGTTCAGGCGGCTACCTTGATCCATGATGACTTTGTCGATCAGGACACGGTGCGGGGAAACCGGCCCGCGGTCTGGGCCATCGAAGGGCCCCGGCGGGCGGTTTTGATTGGAGACGTCCTGTTTGCCACGGCCATCCAAATGATGAGCGAACTGAGCCGGGAGGACGGCCTGACCATCTCCCGGGCCATCGCTCAGGTGTCGCAGGGGGCCCTGCGCGAACCGCTCGACCCGGTAACGCTGTCCCGGGAGATGGCCGCTGACCGGGTTGGGGGTCGGGTCTACGAAAAAATCATCCGTCTCAAGACCGGCATCCTCTTCGGCGCCGCCTGTCATCTGGGAGCCATTGCGGCCGGAGCCGATCAAAAATACCAGCAAAAGGCCTTTCGCTTCGGAGTACAGATCGGAGAGGCCTATCAGATTGCCGATGACCTGAGCGAGATCCAGCAGCAGCTCCAAGGTCCGTCCATTACGCCGAGGCAGGCCCTGGCCCTGGCCCCCGCCGCTCTCTACTTTGTGAGCGGGATTCGCTCTTCCTTGAACGAGATCCTGACCGAAAGGTCCACGACCTTGGATCGGCCGGCCCTGGAAGGACTGACTATAGCCGCCGGCCTAATGCAGGAGGCCATCCAAGGCCGCCTGGAAAAGGCGCTGGCGGAAATGGACGGCCTCTTTTTCGAAAATCCCTGGGGTGAACTGGTCAGGAAAACCCCGACGGATATCATCCGGATGTTCAACGCCTCCCAGGAAAGTTCCCGTCCTTCCGCGCCGTGACGATGGCCGAAGTCCCCCAGGTGAGCGAGGTCTGAGTGATCTCCGAAAACCCGTTTCTTTGCAGGGAGAGGAGCAGTTCCCGGGTCCATTGGCTTTCCCGGAGAAACCCGGGCAACTCATCAAAAACCGTCTTCCATTGGGGATATTTCCAGGTCCCCAGGGTCTGCAGCAGTCTAAAATAAAACTCCCAGATCCGGGCCAGGACCGGGTTCGCGGGATAGGTAAAATCGTGCATGATCAGGATCCCCCCAACCCGAAGCAGATTTTTGTTATGGCTGACTAATCGTTCGAGGTCGGCATATTTGGCCAGATAGGAGGAGGTAATGCAGTCGAAAGTCAGATCCGGACGGACCTCCTCGGCCCGGCCCTGGATGAATTCCATCCGGTTCAATCCCAAGGCCTCGGCCTTTGCTCGGGCCACCCGGAGGTATTCATCGGTGAGGTCGACGCCTATGATTCGGGCCTGAGGAAACCGACGGGCAATCTTCAGGGTCAGGATTCCGGTCCCACAGGCCTGGTCCAGAATCCGCGAAGACCCTTCCGGGATCGCCCGCAGGATTTTGTGCTTCCATAACCGATCGAATTCCAACGTACAGAGGTTGACGATCCGGTCATAGGTGGTCCCTGTGCCGGAAAAGAATCGCCGGACCAGGTCGGTTGAAGATTCCGGGGAGGTCATCTCAGTCGCATCAATAAGGCGGCCGCTTCCTTCAGACCCACCTGCATCCCCATTCGGCGAGAGTTTCTTTTCAACACCCGGGCATCATTCAACCCGAGGGCCCGGTTTTTCCGAAGCTTGTCGATCACGGCCCGCTCCGGCTTCATCCAGTCGAATTCCTTCAATACGGCCCGGGTATATCCCGAAGGGTCGTCCCACCATTTCAGCAACAGTTGAACGCTCTTCATTCCCGGAACAATGCCGTCTCCGGCCAGCGGGGCCACACAGCCGATCGCTTCACCCACTCCCCAGACCTCACCGGCGGTCCCCGCGGCGACAAAGGGTTGTGAGTATACAGGGGCCGTAAGGCGGATGCTCCCTTCACAGGCGCACAGGATCTTTTGAGGGTCCCGGGTATCGATCCAATTCAGCCCCTTCAAAACGGGCCGCGGGTCCGCAAGCAGACTGCCGCACCCCAGGTGATATTCCCGGTCCGAAAGGGGGAAACACCAGGCATACCCGATGCGCCCCAGCTTAATCTGATTATCAAAGGGGATCTCGGTTTTCACCCGATATTGAATGCAGGGCAGGATAAGGTCTTCTCCCAGGGCGGGCAGCAGTGCCCGCGCCACCCCGGTGGCATCGATGACCCGATCGAACTCCCCGAAGTCGGGGGCCGAATAATCGACCTCGGCGCCCTGCAGCAGGTCTTGAATCAACCGCTGTTTATCGAAGGTCATGAGGTCGGCCTTCAGCCGTAATCCCTCCAGGACGATGGATTCGAAGCGCTGAAGAATATAATGGGATGGGTCCAACCCGGAGTCCGTCACCAGTTCCCGGAAGCCCCTGGAAGTTCCCCAGGCACAGGGGGTTAACCCGCACCGGGTCTTCAGGCGTTTATCAAAGATGGAGACGGTATGGTTCCCGCCCTGCAGGAGGCGGTATAAATAGGCGCCGGTCATCCCGGCCCCCACGATGGCTATCCTCAATCGCTTCTTCCTTTCTGTCGGAACCAACCCCTGGGGCCGCTGGTCCGTTTTTCGAGGTTACCTGTCAGCTATCGGAAACAACCAACTTCTGGATTTCGATCATAGGGGATGAACCGCTTATCGTTTCAGGCTACCATATTTCTTCATCAACTCCAATCCCTTATACCCGCGTCTAAAACCGAATTCGTTCAAGGGACCGGCGTATTCGCTGGTCTGGGCGGGTTGGCCGTTAATCGTCTCCACCTGGATGATTTTTTCGGGGCTGAATTCCCGGGTGAGCAGCACCTGGAAAAAGGCCAGGTAGTCAGGAAGACGCGGGTCATCGGGAGGGATTCGCATTTCCAGGGACCCGCCGTTCCGGCGGGAAATGATGACCAGCCGGGGGCCGCGATAGACCAGATGCGTCGAGGGCAGGCGGCTGGGGAGGAGGCCCTTCAAGGCCTCGAGTTTGATTCCGCAGAGCGAGGCCGGGTCGGAGGCATTCAGCCAATAAACGGGATCCTCGGGCCAAGGTTCGTTCAGGAACCGGAAGGCCTCGGGCGAGATGAATTGCAGGCCCGGAATGCCTTGAAAAAAGTGTCCGGACAGGATCTCGCCGGAAAGTTCCATGAGCCGCAGGGCCTTGAAGATCCTGGTCCACTGGAGCAGCGGCAACTCGCCGGCGGCCAGTTCCCGGAAGAGGAGGCCGTAACGCCGGAAGAGCTGGCGGACCCGGTCCTTAACCAACTCGGCTTCAGCGATGGGATCTTTTTCAATCCCTTCAAGGTCAAGGGCGTACCAGTTCCCGGACAAGGGACGGGTGGCCGCCCAACGGTTATAGGCCGATCGGGAAGGCCGGCGGCCTTCAGCTTGTAAAGGAACGGGGGCAAAGTCCGACAGTATCCCCTGGCGCAGGGTGGCAAAGGCGTCATTGCTGATCCGCCCCTTCCAGACCAGGTCCCAGAGTTTCCCGGTGACGGCCCGGCTGTCCATCTTTGAATGGTGGATGATTTCCAGCAAGCCGTAACGCCCGATTTTCCGGGGCAACAGACCGGCCAACTCCTCTGCTTCGGCCTTCGTTTCCACTGTTTTCGATCCCGGTACACCACGGCCGATATGGAGGAAGAGTTCCAGGTCGTCGGGGAAGGCCAGACTAATTTTTCGGCGACCGCAGCCGAACCATTGGAGAAGGCCGGAATGGACCAGGCCGTCCAGCCAGGCGCCGAAATAGGGCGACAATCGGGCCGGTAGAAGATGCTTTTCCCAAGCATCGGCGGCGGCCGGGAATCCGAAGAGTTGATCCAGCGTACCTCGGAGATCGTCAGACGATTGGCCCGGGCGGGTGAGGCCTTGCCAGGCGGCCAGAAACAGCGGCAGCCGGTCCAGGCCGAGGGCCCGGAAAGAAGGTTGCCGGGATCTTCGGGCCATCCGGAGCAGGATCTCCAGGTTTTCCCGGTCGCAGATTTCCACCTCTTCGGCCTGTTCCGTCAACCGATCGAGCACCACCTCCTGGGCCTCCGCCAGGCCGGACAGCAGGTCGTCCAGTCGGTCACCATCGAGACCCAGCACCTCTTTCAAAGAGGATTTCCGAACCGGTCCGTAGAAGGAAAGCCATTGCTGAAAGAGGTCCGGCAACCCGTTTTCCAACGGCTCGTCCTTTCTCGGGGGGGATTTCCTGAAACCGGTATCGATCCAAAGAGCGGCCCGGCCGGTCGGGGGGGTTGCGGAAAAAGCATCGCGGATCGCCAACTCCTCCGATTGGCATTGAAAGGCACGGGCCAGACGTCCCAGGTTTTCCACGGCGACGATCAGGTTCGACGAGGCCCCGGGCAACCGCAGGGACACGATCTTTTCTCTTAGGGAAGCCACTCGGTCATCGGTCGAACTTCCTTCATCACGATCCATGGCCTCCTTGAGCTCCTGCCAGTCAGAGGCCGGGATCAGGACCCGCTCCTTGATCCAATCCAGAAGGTCGGCCGCCGATCGGGGTGCGTAGCCCGGGGCGGTTCGCTTCAGCTTTTCCTCCAGCGCTGCGATGAGGTCCCGGGAAAGCCTCGGCCGGAGGCGTTGGGAAAACAGCACCTCCTGCAGCAGCTCCCGGCTCAACGCCGAGGTCTTGCCCGATCGGGGTGAGTCGTCCGCATACATGGCGGCGTTGGTCTGTCTCCAGATCAGGCCGGCGGCGAAGGGAGAGGCCGCGGTGGTAGCGGCCTCGGTGATCTTTATCCGCCCGTCACGGATTTCGTCGAGCAGTCGTTTTAATTGGTCCAGGTCGAACTCATCCTGCAGGCAGGTGCGCCAGGTCTCCAGAAGAATGGGAAAATCCGGGTAGCTGCGGACGGCCTCCAACAGCGCCTTGGACCGGAGTCGGTTTAACCACAAGGGCAGACGCTTTTTAAAATCCCCGCGGGGCAGCAGGAGCGCCCGGCCGGCGCTTTCCCGGAATTTCGCTCCAAAGAACCCGCTCGACTCCAGCGTCTGCCGCAGCAGCCGCTCCAGGTTTTCCGGCGTTACCAGGGCCAGGACCTGGTTGACGGAAAATCCGGTGGGCAGCCTGATGGAAATGCCGTCGTTGTTCTGGATTGTTTCGAGAGGGGTGCTATACTTCTCCTCCCAGGCCGCCTGCAGGGCCAGGCTGAAAGGTCGGTTGATTTTACCGCCCCAGAGGGTGTGCAGGATGACCGGCCGTTCGTTCGAGGTGTTCAGGGAATCCGGGAAGTGTTCGATCAGCAGATGATGCCGGTGTGGGAGTTCGGCCCGGGTCGCATCCTGCTGTCTTTTCAGAAAACCGATGAGTTCTTCGGCCGCCCGTTCATCCAGGAAATAGTTCCGTTCCAGTTCCTCCTTCCAGAAGGAAATCTCGGGCCTCGCCTGAAATCGTTCCAGGAAAAGCAGGATCTTTTCAGAAAAGTGAAAATCCCGATGGAGGTCCTCGGCCTTCCAAAAAGGAAAGATGCCGGGTTTCGCCTCCGCCGGCTGCACCTCCACGTCGTTATGGGTCACCTTTTGAATGCGCCAGACCTGCGCCCCCAAGGTGAAGGTGTCTCCGAGCTTTCGTTCCCAGACGAATTCTTCGTCCAGTTCGCCGATCTTGGCCTTGGAATCCGCCACCCGCAGATCATAATAGCCGCGGTCCGGGATGGTGCCGCCGGCCAGGTAGAGCAGGCGCAGCACTCCCTCCCGACCGTGGACGGTGTTGTCGAGTTTATCCAGAGACAAGCGGGGTTTGAGTTCCCGGAGCCGCGTTTCGGCATACCGCCCGGCCAGCATTTCCAGAACCAGGTCGAATTGCCGGCGGGAGAGGTGCCGATAGGGATAGCTGGTTTTGATGTAAGAGAAGAGTTCATCGATATCCCATTGTTCCAGGGCGGTCATGGAGAGAATCACCTGGGCCAATACGTCCAGCGGGTTTTCGACGGGCCGGACGGATTCGATATCCTGATCCGTTACACTCCGGGCGATGACGGCGGCGGTCAGAAAATCAAAGCCATGGGTGGGGTAAAGCAGTCCCCGGCTGATTCCGCCCACGCGGTGGCCCGAACGCCCAATCCGCTGAATGGCCGCGGATATGGCCGGCGGCGTCTGGATGAGCACGACCAGGTCCAGCTCGCCGATATCGATGCCGAGTTCGAGGGAACTGGTGGCGACGATAGCCTTCAGTTCGCCATTCTTTAAACGTTGTTCCACGGCCAGTCGGATCTCCCGGGAGAGGGAACCGTGATGGGAATAGGCCAACTCCCCGTCCAGGCCTTCGTTGATCAGGCGGGTCACCTTTTCGGCCAGGCGGCGGCTGTTGGCAAAGAGCAGGACAGAGCGGTGGGCCCGGATGACTTCCCGGAAGGCCTCGGCCAGGACCGGCCAACGGGAGGCGTCGGGCGGTCGCTCCCGCAAGTCCGGCGGAAAGCGAATCTCGATCCCGTAACCCTTTTTGTCCTCCGATTTTATGATGGACACCGCCCTCTTTTCATAGATCCCGTCCGGTTCGGTGCCTTCCCATTTGGACCCGCCGATAAACTCGGCAACGATGGCCAGGGGCTTCACCGTCGCCGACAGGGCCAGACGCTGGAATTCGCCGGAAAGGCGAACCAGGCGATCCACGGCCGTAATCAGGTGGGTCCCCCGTTTGGCGCCGATCACGGCGTGGATCTCATCCAGGATGACCGTGGCGATCCCGGTCAGCATCTCCCGACCGCTTCGAGAGCTCAGGAGAAGATTCAGGCTTTCCGGAGTGGTGATGAGGATTTCAGGGGGGAGGCGCCGCATACGCCGGCGTTCTTCCTCCGGGGTGTCGCCGCTGCGCGTCATCAGGCTGATGGCTGGAAACTCCTTGCCGGCCCTCACGAAGTGCGATCGCAGTTCCTCCAGGGGGGTGGCCAGGTTGCGTTGGATATCGTTATTCAGCGCCTTCAACGGCGAGACATAGAGGACGCGCGTCTGACCGCTGACCCAGGCGCCGGTGACCAGTTGGTTTATCGCCCAGAGGAAGGCCGTCAGCGTCTTACCGCTGCCCGTGGGCGCCGTTACCAGAACATGCCTTCCGAGAGCTATCTCCGGCCAGGCGCGTGATTGAATATTTGTGGGGGCACCCATCTTTTCCATAAACCAGTTACGGATCAGGGGATGGAATAAGGAGAGCGGATCTATAAAGTCATTCATAAAAATATCAATCTATCTATTCGAAAATAACTATTAATTAAAAAATAACACAATTTGCTCGGTCGGCTGGTTACTACTTTATAAAAACACGGTCCGGAATGCAACATCTTGAAAAAAACGAAATTGAGGAAATCAAGAACCTGGTTTCATCGACGTAAGTTACGATCCCGATCAGACTTTTTTCTCCAGTTTAACCAGCGGCGAATCATATTTTTATTAATTGTTTAATATAGTTACTAAACAAATATGATATTTTACTTAATAAATGAAATATGGTCAGTGAATAGGTAATCTAAAATCAAGAAAATAGAATAAGGTAGTTTTCTTGACATTTCAAGAAAACTACCTTATTCATGATTTATGTTAAGAAAAAGATATCGATCAGCCAAAATCGTCATAGCGGGATAAGCATAATGGAATGTCAGACACCCTGGTTGGTCCTTGGACCTCATGGAGTAAAAATATGAAAAGAAAAGTCGGCACCTTGATAGAAGAAGAGGTTATCAAGCTGGCCAAACATCGGGCACTAGAAGAGGGCCGGCCTTTGAGCGACGTCATTCAGGACGCTATTGTCACTTACCTGAGGAACCGAATGCCCGATCCCAAAAAGCGGGAGAGCGCCTACCAACTTTTTTGTGAACGTCCTATGCGCCTCAGTCAAAAGCAATTCAGGGAAATCCTGGAAGAAGATAGCTGGGATTCATGAACCTCGACGATATTCCCAACGGGAGCCTTTGTGTTATAGACACTAATATTCTGCTTTATAGCGAGCAAGGGGTTTCCTCGCAGGCCCAGCGACTGATCAGGCGCTGCTCCACCGGGGAACTGATCGGGGCTCTGCCGCAAACCGTTTGGCAGGAACTGACCCATAAATTAATGCTCTCTGAAGCCATGATGTTGGAAAAAATTTCCGGACCCAATCCAGCCCGAAAATTAGCCAAACAACCCAATGTCGTAAAAACCCTGGAGTTATACCGGGCCAAAGTCCTGGCCCTGTTGGACCTTGGGCTAAAGTTTGAGCCCTGCACCAGGGAAGATTTTTTCAAAAATGCCCTCAATCTTCAAAGCAAATACGGACTCCTGACCAACGATTCCGTCCTGTTGGCCACGGCCATCAGGTTGCAGGCCGATGTTATGGCCACGGCGGATACTGCCTTTCAAAAAGTAAGCGAACTCACCATAGCCATGCCTTCGGACCTTACTCTATAAGTGAATTCTCTTACGTTTATGAATTAAGTCAAAAAAGAAAAAAGCGCAACTACGGAACTTGGGCAGGGGGGAGCATCCAAGCAAAGAGGGTCCAGACCCTGTGTCTGAACCCTCTTTTTATCTTTCTACAAACGACTAAACGCTTAAACCCAGGCCCTTCCGTTTTTCCAGAATGTGATGGGTGATCAATTCGGCGGCCTTGATGGGGTCCGGTTCCACGGCGAAGCAGGCCCCGAAGACATCGTTCAGGCCCTTGGTGGCCAACTCGGTGACCTTTTTACTCCCTAATATAGGGGGCATGACCCCCAGGTGGGTGAAGATCCCGCTGGCCATGACGTAGAAAGCGATCGTCGCCGCCTTTTCGGAATACCACTCCGGGGCGGAACCGGCCAGGGGCAGTTGGTCGATGTCTACCCCCAGGGCGTTGGCCAGGGCGCAGGCGATGACCAGGATCCGCGAATTGTCCACGCAGGAGCCCACGTGGAGAGAAGGGGGAATCCCCAGGGCGCCGCAGACCTCTTTCAGACCCGGCCCGGCCAGTTCTTTAGCCTCGGGGACCTGCAGCCCGGCCTTGCCGGCGGCCACGTTGACGCAGCCGGTGGTCAGGACCAGGATATCGTTGGCGATCAGACGCTTGATCAGTTCCACATGGCCGTAGTCCTGCTTGATTTTGGGGTTGTTGCAGCCGACCACCCCCACGGCGCCTTTGATCTTGCCGGCCTTGATGGCGTCGATCAGCGGCGTGAGCGTCCCGCCCAGAGCGGCCACGATGGCCTCTACCGAAAAGCCGGTCATGCTCTTGACCGGCTGGACCGGGATATTGACCCGCTCCTTGACCCGCCGGCTGAAATTTTCGACGGACTCGCGGACGATCCGGTAGGCCTGCTCCTTGGCGTTCTCGGGATTGAATTCCACGTGTTCCATGAAGGGAAATTTCGCTTTGTCGGAGGTGGAATACATTTTGGTATGGTAACATTGGGCCACCGGGCCGAGGGAGGGCATGATGCACTGGTAGTCCACCACCATGGACTCGACCGCCCCGGTCACCAGGGTCAGCTCGGTCATGAGGTGGTTGCCGGCCATGGGGATCTTACGGCGCATCATCAGCTCATTGCCCGTGCAGCAGAGGCCGGCGATGTTGATGCCCTGGGCCCCCTTAGACTTGGCCAGGGCGATCATCTCCGGATCGTCGGCCGCCAGGCAGATCATCTCGGAAACGACGGGGCTGTGGCCGTGGACCAGGATGTTGACCCGGTCTTCCTTCAGCACGCCCAGGTTCACTTCGGACATCCCCGGCTGGGGGGTGCCGAAAATGATATCCGACACCTCGGTCCCGATCATGGCCCCGCCGAAGCCGTCGGAGAGGCTGTTGCGGACCGCCTGCAGCAGCAGGGAGACCCAGTCGTTGTCCACGCCCATGTGCGTCCGATGCATCATCTCCGAGGTCTCCCGGTCGATCCCCCGGGGCAGGACCCGGAGTTTTTTCCAGAGGTCCAGGCGCTGCTGCGGGGCCCGGCCGGTCAGGGTGATTTGGTCTTTTTTCATCCCGTAGTCTTCCATCATGGCCTCGGCCAGATCCAGGGCGATGGCCGCGGTTTCCCGGTTGTCCGTTGGAACGCCGTACTCTCCGGCCAGACGTTTCATTTTTTCCGGATCCTTGATTTCATAGCCCAGGGCCCGGCCCTGGCCGATCTTGTGCAGAACCTCCACCAGGTCGCGCCCGTGGTCGGAATGGGAGGCCGCCCCGGCGGCGATCATCCGGGACAGGTTGCGGGCCACGATGATATCGGCATCGGCGCCGCAAACGCCCTGCTGCGGTCCTTCCCCGAAGGGGTCGATCCGGCAGGGCCCCATGACGCAGTTGCGGCAGGAGAGCCCCAGTTCGCAATAGCCGCAGGGAGGCTGCTGTTTCTGGTATCGGTCCCAGACCGTCTCGACGCCGTCCTCGGCCGCCTTCTTCAGCATCAGGTGGGCATCCGTACAAATGGAAAGCTCTTTATAGTCAGACATGGCTTATCTCCTCCTTAATTGTTCCAGCGAATAGCGGTAACGGGTCAAGGTGGCAAAGGGATTCCCGGCCGGGGCCTTTTCCCGGATACCCAGATAGACCAGGGAAGCCATCTCCTCCGTCTCCCGGTCCATGACCCGGTTGGGTTCCTCAAAAAGCAGGGCGCCGGATTTACAGACCTCCACGCAGGCCGGCCCTTTTCCGGCATGCTGGCGGGCGGCGCACTGGTCGCACTTGTGGGCCGCCTCCTTGCGGCTGGGATAGGTATGGTAGCGAATCACGCCAAAGGGGCAGGCCATGGCGCACATGCCGCAGTTGATGCAGCGGTCGGGATTGATCATCATGGCCCGGACCTTATCCTCGCGGAAGATGGCCTTGGTCAGGCAGGCCATCTCGCAGGGCGCCGGGTCACAGTGCCGGCACTTGTTGGGAAAGGGCTCCTTCTCTTTGGAGAGGCCGATGTGGATCCGGGGCTTGGATAAGACCGGTTCATAGGGCGCCGCGTAGAGGGACTGGCTCAGCGAGTGGGCCACCGCGCAGGCCACGCGACACTGCAGACAGCCAACGCAACGCTCGGGCCTGACTACCACCGTTTTCATAAGGACCTCCTTCTAAGGAAAACTCGAAATTCGAAGCACGAAATCCGAAACAAATTCAAAACAAATCATCAAAATTACCGAGTCAGGTTTTTGATCAAATCGTACAGGGAAGCGTCTCCCCGGACGATGGCTTCCGGGATGCCGGGAGATAAGGGTTTACCGCGGCGGATCAGGTTCACCACCGGACCGGCCCCCTCGGGGGCGTTATAAAACATCATGCCCACCGGGATATTTTCCCGCATGGCCAGCATCCGGAACTGGTTTTTGCCGGGAGTCTGTTGCTCGTGAAAGATGACTCCGTCGGCGGTTTTCAAAAGTCCGGCATTGATGAGATGGGAACGGGGTGTCTTCAGGCTGTTCAAGCCGATACTCCCCGGGTAGACGGCGGGGATGCCGGCCAGGCTCAGACCGGCGAAATACCCTTGCTCCACCGCCACCGGCCAGACAGCGTTGATCCAGGGCCGACCCCGGGTCACGTCCAGGGCCTGGCAGCAGTCCCCGGCGGCAAAAATATCCGGTTTGAGGTTTCCAGAAATTCATTGACCAGGATGCCGGCATCGACGGCCAACCCGGCGCTTCGGGCCAGCTCCAGCCGGGGAAGGACCCCTTTGCCCACGACCAGGACATCACTGCGGATTTCCTTCCCGGACTTCAACACCGCCCGGACCTGATGGCCCGCGGCGCTGATTTCGGCAATGTCGTCACTTCGGTTCAGGATCACGCCCAGGGACGTAAGATCCTTTTCCACCCAGACCGCCGCCCGTTCGTTCATGACCATGGACAGCAGGTGCGGGGAGGAGACGACCATTTCCACCTCCAGGCCCCGCTCCTTCAGCCCATAAGCCGTCTTGATGCCCACAAATCCGCCGCCGGCTACGATCCCCTTCCCAACGGCCTGATTTTCGATCTTCAGGGCGTCCTCCACAAACCGTAAGGTATGGGCCCGGTTTTCATCCCGGCAGTATTCGGGCCGGACGGCGCCGGCGCCGGCGGCGATCAGCAGTTTATCATAGGGCAGGATCCGACCGGAGGCGCAGGCGATCGATTTCTTCCCCGGGTCGATCTGCGAGACCCGCTCCCCGAGAAGCCAGGTCACGTTCTTTCGGGTAATGGGCTGGTCTCCCGGATCGTCAGAAAATCCTGTTGGACTTCACGGCCGAGGTACTGGGTAAGCAGGCAGCGGCAATAGGGTTGCCGATTTTCCTCGGAGATCGCCGTGATCTCGGCTTCCGGGGAAAACTGCAGGAGTGTTTCCAGGGCCGAAAGACCGGCGGCGCTCAGACCAATGATCACCAATTTCATTCCGTCCTCCCTCATGGGGATTTGTTTGCCCGGACTGGATTGGTCTCCACAGAAGAAACCAAACAGCCGGTTCCGGTTGAAACCATCCCAATTTGATATTAAACCAATTTGAATTTCAAGAAAAAAATCGTCTCACCTGGATATTTTCGGATTGGAAACAGCCCGACAGCCTGATCTCCCCCTCCGCGATAAGTGCAACGAGGATTTGTCTGTAGCTTTTTATCGGCACGGTTTATAATCTCCGGAATGAAAACGATCGCGTCCATTGTTCCAAGGGAAATCAGGCTGACCCTCCCTCCCTGGGTGGATCACTTTCTGGAAAATATCCCGCCCTGCCGGACCGATGAGGAAAAGATGCGGTTGGCCATCTCCCTGGCCCGGGAGAACGTGATCCGAGGAACTGGCGGCCCCTTCGGCGCCGCCGTCTTCCGGGAACCGGGTCACGAACTGGTTGCGGTCGGGGTGAACGGTGTGGAAAGGTTGAACAACTCCGTGGCCCATGCCGAGATGATGGCCATCATGGCCACGGAATCGCGGCTGGGATCCTACACGCTCCGGACACCGGCCGGGGAACTTTACGAGCTGTTCACTACCTGCGAGCCCTGTGCTATGTGCCTGGGGGCCGTTCTCTGGAGCGGGCTCACCCGGCTAGTCTGCGGTGCCGGCCGGCAGGACGCCCTGGCCCTGGGTTTTGAAGAAGGGCCGGTATTCCCGAAATCCTTCCGATACCTGGAAGATCGGGGGTGAAAATCGTTCACGGGTTGCTTGCCGAAGAAGCCCGGACCGTGCTCCGGCTGTACCAGGAACGAAACGGGCGGATCTACAACAGTTAATACATCAGTGGATCCTTCGTTAGGATTTCGTCAAAACCCCCTTTTTGTCATCCAGAACCCTTCGCCTTGTCATTCTTTTATGTTGAAAAGCAAGTCCTGCAAGCAGTTTTTTTCTAACTTTGTCCCTCGACCTGGACGACCGCCTGGGTGGCACCCTAATCAGGGGACCGGAACCACCGGTGGGAAACCCGGGTGGTCGTCCAGGTCGAGGCCAGGTTTTTTTGCCCTTCTCGATAGAGACCCTCAGGTCGAGGGAGGATGGCCGAGAAGTGCCATCCCGGGATTAAACTACGTTCGGGGTAAGGAGGCCACCAATCTTACAAACCAATCTTTTATCAGCAGACATATCCTCCGCACGGATAGCTGCAGATCCTTGATCAGGTTTTTAAAAACGTGGGCACGAAGTCTGAGTGGAGCAGACAGCACCGATGGATGAGCTGCAAGAATGACAGATCGTTGCCCACGAACCGATTTATCCGATTGGCCTTACCCCCGTTTGCGTATTATTGAACGACGCCGGGAACATAGTCCTGGTCGTTCTTTAACACATAACGAATGCGATTGAGTAGTTTTCGAGCGATCTTGACAATGGCCCGGGTTTTTTTCATCCGCCGGCAGTACTGATTAAAGGCCAGCAGCAGGACCGGATCCTTCCGGGAGGCCGTCCAGGCGGCTTCGATAAGCACGTGGCGTAGTTGAGCGTTTCGCCGATAGGTCAGGTGGCCCACATGTTCGGTTTCTCCGCTGACCTGGATATTGGGAATGAGCCCGACGTAACTGGCCATCCGGTCCAGACTGGCAAACCGGGCCAACTCGCACAGTTCCGTCAGGAGGATCATGGCCGACAGCGTACTGACCCCCGGGACGGTTTTTAACCGCTTCACCCGATCGCGATACTCCGGTTCACGCGAAAGCAGGACGATGGCCCGGTTCACGGAGGCGATAATTTGTTGGAGCTGTTTCAGTTCCTCCAGGTGGGCTTTCAGCGCCGCATCTCCGCTGGTCCGCGTCATCGATAGGCTATGGAGACAGCGGATGAACTTCTGGGACCAGGGACTGTCCACGAACTCCTGGTCCAGATAAATCCCGTAGAAAAACAGAAAGGCCTTGATTTGATTTTTACACCGAGTTTGCTTCCTCACCAGGCGCTGCCGAGTCCGGACCAGACTGCGATCTTCCCGTTGCGGGCGGGTCGGGACGTAGATCCCCTTCAGTTCCCCGGCCCGGAGATGTCGCGCCAGCTTGCGACAATCCACCTTGTCCCGTTTGTGGGTCCGCTCTTTATCCGTAGTCGGGACATCGGCTGGATGAACCACGATACAGTTCACCCCCTGCTCCTGAAGTTGATCATGCGCCCAGAAGCCGCTAAACCCGGCCTCATACACCGAATGATAAGCAGCGCCGGGAAAGTTCCGCTTCAAGTAATGGACCAGCTTGTCGGCCTCCGGAGGCTGGGTAAACCTCTTATGCTCGCAGTGTTCCGAAAAAATGCTCACGCTCCAACTTTTTTTATGAACATCCAGTCCCACGTAAATCGATTGACCCGAAAAATCCAATTTGTTAACCTGTTCCATGGCAAGTCTCCTTTCGGTTGTTTTTTTGTCTCGCACCAAAAGTATAACCGAAAACTCAAGACTTGCCTTTCTATTTCAATCATAAGGTCTGAAGGAGTCACGCGCAGGCGTGACGACTGAAGAATCCCGCTGTCCATCTGGGGCTCGAAAAGACCAGATCCTTCGCGGAATTTACCCTGGGTCCAAAAACCGAGATCCTTCGCTCCGCTCAGGATGACGGTAGGC
>CAVVCH010000056.1:0-23229 GCA_963746605.1 uncultured delta proteobacterium | reverse complement strand
AGCGCCTGACCGGGCTCAAGGCCGCGGGCCTGGTGGGGCGAACACTCTATGAGGTCCTGCCCCAAGCGGAGCGCCTCTGGGTGGAGCGCTATGGGTCGGTCGCCTTGACGGGTCAGCCCGCCCATTTCGACCAATGGAGCGAGGCCTTGGGACGGCATTTTGAGGTAAGCGCTTTTCAGACCGAGCGACGCTGTTTTGGGGTGGTTTTTCTCGACGTAACAGAGCGTAAACAGGCCGAGGAAGCCTTGCGCGCCTCCCGGTTGGCTGCGGTCAACCTCATGGAGGACGCCGTCGAGGCCCGCCGGGAGGTCGAACAAATCAACGCCGAGCTGGAGGCGCGGGTTCAGAAACGAACGGCGGAATTAACGGAAGCCGTCGATAAGCTGCAGAAAGAAATATCCCAGCGCCGGCGATTGGAAGAGACGCTGCGCCAGTCGGAGAAACAAGTCCGCTTTTTCGCCTCTCAGTGCCTGACTGCCCAGGAGACGGAAAGGAAAAAGATTGCGGCAGAGCTTCACGACAGCATTGCCGCTTCCCTGGTCGCTATCAAATACAGCATTGAAAAGACCCAATCCGAGATGGAACAGGGCCTGGCCAAGACCGAATCCTTGCCAGGCCTGGTTGCACAGGTGCAACAAACCATCGTGGAAACCCGAAGGATCATGGCTGCTTTACGCCCAGCCATTCTGGATGACCTGGGGATCGTTGCCGCCATGAACTGGTTCTGCCGAGAGTTTCAAAAAACTTATTCCGCTATCGGCGTCGAATGCGAAATCAGCCTGGCGGAAGAGGACCTGCCCGATTCTCCTAAAAACCCCGGTCTTTCGCATTTCCCAGGAAGCGCTGAACAATATCGCCAAGCACAGTCAAGCCGGTCGGGTCTGTCTCTCCCTGCGAAGAGAGGACCACAGGATACAATTGACTATTCAGGACAACGGCCAGGGATTTGAGGAGAGCCGGGTCGTCAAAGGATTCGGTCTATCCACCATGAGGGAGCGGGCGGAGCTTTCCCAGGGTACTTTTGC
Organism: uncultured delta proteobacterium; assembly: GCA_963746605.1. GTDB lineage: Bacteria > Desulfobacterota > RBG-13-43-22 > RBG-13-43-22 > RBG-13-43-22 > CAVQSS01. The sequence goes on along the minus strand of CAVVCH010000056.1, from coordinate 22,204 downwards.
CATCGAATCAGGAGAGGGAGGAACCATCATTCGTGCTTCCTGGCCCTTGGAGTGTCATCAAGGATGACCGGTTGAACGATTGGCAGCAGTCTTGAGAGTAAAGTTCTCTTTCGGGCAAAACCGTGGGCGGGTTTCGGGCTTAAGGGGCATGATGGAAAGGATTGATCATTTGGGCGGGATTTTCGAAATCCGGTCCGCAGAGGGAGCAGGAACGACCGTTCGGGCCGTCTGGCCGTCGACCGACGAGGATCAGGAGATCCCCGGACCACCAGCCGCCGTTAAAATTAGTTACCCATTCGGAAACGGTTCTGTCAGGAAATCTTGATTTCCGGATGAAAAACAACGGATAAGAGGTTATGGTCCTTCCAAGTTCCTCAGTCAAAAATCCGGAAATAAGGGTATTGCTCGTCGAGGATAATGCCGCCTTCCGGCTGTCTTTACGAGAACATCTTCGGATAGTCTGCCCCGATCTCTGCCATCCAGGAAGCGATCGACGGACAAGAGGCCCTGCAGCAGGTGGATGCCTTTCTTCCCCAACTGATCTTTATGGACATCCGATTACCCGGAGAGAACGGTCTTTCGCTGACGAAAAAGATCAAAGCCAGGTATCCTGCCATGCAAGTCATCGTTCTCACCAGCTACGACAACCCGGAATATCGGGATGCGGCCCTGCAAAGTGGGGCCAGCCATTTTGTTTCCAAGGACTCATTAAATTTCGAGGAGATCGCGACACTGATCAAGTCCTATGCTGCCCTAGAGGAATAATTCTCGCCGGCGAAAACCGGAATGGCAGCAAGACGTTGCCGGCGTCCAGCCACGTTCTGCACACTGGAACATGAAACCGGACACCGATGTCTCTCGGTGGCCCGCACCTCCGGATCATTTGGATCTGGACGGCATCATTGCCATCCTTCGTTAACCCGCTCCCCCCTTCCGCTGAATCCTTCAATAACTACTTGATCCCAGAGTATTTTGCCCGAATCGAAGATGGTTCTAAAAGGCTTAACAGTTAACGTGTTAACGATACTGATGTTTAATGTTAACTAAATTCTAATTGGAAGATGTTGGATTAATAATAAATTTAACATAAATTTAAGATAGTTATAAAAATAATATTATGGCATGGTAATTGCTTTTAAGTAAAAACAAGTACATCTAATTAGCATTAGTTGACTTAAATGTAATGATAATTAATATTAATAATTAAAGGAGGTGACCCGGACGGCAACGGAGAATCGATCCATTGGAAAACGAAACAATCTTGATGTAAACCAAAGAATATCAGACCAAGCCCGCCTGATTTTTGGCGGAAAAGGTAAAGGTGATTTATGAAAAGAATATCCTTCGTATTAAGCGCTCCGGCAATTTTCTCTCTGATGATTGCCTGGATAGCCGGCCCGGGCGATGTATGGGCCACAAGCACTTTCATGAACTCGTTTAACTCCAAATACGGGACTTCCGCAACGGTGCTCAATACCTGCGGCATTTGCCACGTAAACGCGTCCGGCGGTGGAACCCGGACCACTTACGGCAATGATTTCCGCGATGCGGCAATTGGGAATCATACGTTTAATGCGCTCTTGGAAGCCAAGGATTCCGATGGGGACGGGTTCACCAACATCGTCGAGATCAATGCCCTGACCAACCCGGGAGTTGCGGCGAGTAAACCCGCCGGCGGTGGGACTACCGCGGACATCACCCTCCCAACCGTGACCGCCTTCACTATTCCGGCGACCTCGACTTCGTTGACCGTAACAATATCCTCATTCACCGCCTCCGACAATGTGGGGGTGACCGGCTACCTGGTCACTGAAAGCGCCACCAAGCCGCAGGCCGGTGCCGCGGGCTGGAGTGCCACTAGGCCGACGGCGTACGTCGCCGCCGCTACGGGCGCCAAAACACTCTATGCCTGGGCCAAGGATGCCGCCGGCAATGTTTCGGCCGGCCCGTCAGCGCCGGCGTGACAATTTCCACCGGCAGCGGCGGAGGGGGCGGCGGGACCACCGCGGACACCACCTTGCCCACCGTGCTCTCCTTCACCGTCCCGGCGACCTCGGCTTCGCTGACGGTATCCATATCCTCTTTTACCGCCTCCGACAATGTGGGGGTGACCGGCTACCTGGTCAATGAAAGCGCCACCAAGCCGCTGGCCAGTGCCACGGGATGGAGTGCCGGAGCGCCGACGACTTACTCTGCCGGTTCCACGGGCGCCAAAACCCTCTATGCCTGGGCCAAAGACGCGGCCGGCAATGTTTCGGCCAGCCGCAGCGCCGGCGTGACGATTAGCACCGGCAGCGGCGGAGGGAGCAGCGCCCCGGCAAGCGGCCCGACCGGCATCTCCGGGGTCGTGAAAGACATCGTCACCGGCGCCGCCATTTCCGGGGCCGTGATCAGTGACGGCAGCCGCAGCACCAGCACGGGCAGTACCGGCGCCTATACCTTAAGCGAATCCGCCGGGAATTACACCCTGACCATCACCAAATCCGGATACTTAACCACCAAACAGGTAGCCACGGTTACGGCCGGCACCAAGAAGGTTGATTGGGCCCTGACCCGAAGCTACGGGACCCAGGCCATTCCGGCCTCCCAGATGAACTACGTGATCTTCGCCTGGAATGATTTGGGCATGCACTGCGACCAGGATGACTACTCCTATTTTATGGTCCTGCCTCCGTATAACACCTTGAAGGCCCAGGTGTTGCGCCGCGGCAGCGAAGGGGCCAGCCTGGTCACCAGCGGTGTGACCGTCACCTATTCTTTCCCTAAAAAGAAGAATTCGGCCCTGCACACCAATTTCTGGGCTTATGCCCCCCAGTTCGGGTTTAACTCGCCGATCAACGTGGGCATTACCGGTACGCCCCTGGCCGGGAACATGAAGCTGGCGGCGGACGGGAAGAGTTGGGAGGCGGTGGGCATCCCCATCACCCCCTACGACGATGACGGAACCTGGGACCCTTATGGAACCGCCGTTATCAATGTAAAAGACAGCTCGGGCCGTTCCTTGCAGAACGTGAACGTCGTCGCCCCGGTTTCCACCGAGATGACCTGCAGCGACTGCCACGGCACGACACAACCCGCAGCTCGACATTTTACAGAAGCATGACGCGGACATCGGGACCACCTTTGTGGCCGATCGCGCCAAAGGCAAGGTGCACGCCTGTTCGGAGTGCCATTCGGATAATGCCCTCGGCGCCCCGGGCAAGCCGGGTATCCCCAGCTTGTCCCTGGCCATGCACGGGTTTCACCAGAACCAGACTTCTACCAGAATGGTTGCTATAGCTGCCATCCGGGACCCAAGACCCAGTGTTTGCGCGGGGTCATGGCCAAGGCCGGAAAGACCTGTTCCGACTGTCACGGTGATATGGCTACAGTGGCGACTTCCATCGAGAACGGCCGTCAGCCCTGGGTCCAAATGCCGAAGTGCGCTGACTGCCACGACGCCGCCCACGCGGAAAACAGCAACACCCTCTTCCGGAATTCCTTGCTGATGAATTCGGTGGTGAGCGAAATGAACAACAAGTTCTACTGCGAGGCCTGTCACAACAGTCCCCACGCGGAATTCATCTCGGGCAACGCCGCCGACGCGACGATCCCCAAGAAATTCCAGGGAGATTCCTACTGGATCTGGAACTGCAATGTGTGCCACGGCGGTTCTTCCGTCAGGCCCATGCATGGTTCGGCTTCGGCATCGTCATCCGGTAGCACGTGGACGGGTGTCAGGAAGAGCCAGGAGCGATGACTAACCAAAGATCATGTCGGCGCCCGGTCCAGGTGACGGAGCGCCGACACGGTACCTGACTTCAAACCTCACTCCACCCGGAGGGAGGGCCGCGAGCCCTCCCTCCGGGTTGCATTATTCAAAAGGATGTTTAACTTAAAAAAAGTCGCCTTGCGGCCGCAGCCACTAACGATAAAAGAACGGAATCGGGATAGTGAAAAATCAAAAGAGATGGTTCTTGAGCTTAGGTCTGGGGATTCTTTTCTTAACCGCGGGATGCGGACCCGACACGAGCGGACCGCGGGAACTCTTGGACAAATTTTTTTCCTCGGCCGTCAAACAGGATTATGCCACCACCTATACCTGTTATTACGATGCCTATAAGGCCAAGGTAAGCCGGGACGAATATATCAAACACCGGAAAGAGGCGTCCGTATTACAGGCGTACAAAATCGATTCGATCAAAATGCCGACCAGCGACACGGCCCAGGCCGAGGTGCGATTGACCTTTGGCCCGTCCGCCAGGATGAACAGAAAGGAACCGGCTACGGTTGTCGTAAAAGAAGAGTTGGTCAAGGTGAACGGGGAGTGGAAGATTAAGGTGTGGTAAAAAAAGGCAGGGCCGATTGGCCCCGCCTGGATTGTGTTACCAGAGGGAATCTGTCGGGCCATTGGTTAGGGGATCGAATTCCTCAAACGTTGAATTCCGTGAGCCAGAGATCGTGGAGATTGCAGAAGCTGGCGGCCCACAGCAGGCCCTTGAACCCCTCCGGCAACGGGTAGGAAGACTCGGCGGCCTTATCGACCGGACTGAAGGTTTTCTCCCCCAAGACCTTTCCCTGCGGGGTTAACAGGGTGTGTTTGACAATGAAGTGTTTTTCGGTCATGGGATGGGGGGTCACTATCTTGAGATCCTTACCCCCTACGGTTACTTGCGGCGCATGAAGGTTCTCTTTGCCGGCCCACCTCCCGGGGGACTCTTTCGTATAGACGAGTCCGGCGGGAAATTGGGTGGCGGCTTCGGCCTTTAGGGCCTTTCCGGTTGCGGCCAAGGCGGCCAGCGTCAACGAAGTCTTCAAGAATTCTCTTCTTTTTTCCATGGTGGTGCTCCTTTCCAGATTAATTATTAACGAATGCCGCTTATTTTCGAACTAAGGTATATCACGGTTTGTGACCACCCACCTAAGAGGGCGAACAACCCAAAAATATTAAGGGATCGGCCCGATGACCACGGTGCCCACATTTCCGGATCGGTGATCCAGGGCCACCAGGGTTACCTTGACCTTGGGTTTTAAGGCTTCCATCATTTGGATAAAACCGTCCACCCCTTCAACCGGCTGTTGATCGACGGCCAGGATAATGTCCCCCAGCTCGAAACCGGCTTCTTTCAAAGGTCCCCGATCTTCCAATCGGGTGATGATAACCCCCCGGCCGGCCTCGAGGCCGAAATGCGCCTCTTCCTGGGGGGTGAGGGACCGCACCTCGGCCCCGATCTTCTCCTTAACGACGGCCAGATACATTTTCGTCGAAGATTCCAAATTCCCTATTTTTACCGTCACCTGCAGCCGCTGACCCTTCCGCAGGACAACAACCTTGACTTCCCGACCGACCGGGGTATTGGCGACTTCATTGCGCAGCATCCCGGAGTCCCGGACCGCCCGGTCGTTAAACTCCAGGATAACATCGTCCTTTTTTAAACCGGCTTTATCGGCCGGGCCGTTCTTCAAGACCTCGACAATCAGCGCTCCTTTTTCCGTACTCGTTGGCGTTGATTTGCCCGTCTCAGGCGTGGCGTCCCGCATGGTGACTCCCAGCCACCCCCGTTCCACTTTCCCGTGGGCCAGAATGGCCTGGGCCACATGGACGGCGATGTTGCTGGGGATGGTGAAGCCGATCCCTTCGAACCCGCCGGATTCCGAGGCGATGGCGGCATTAACCCCTACCACCTCTCCTTTGAGCGTCAGCAGCGGACCGCCGCTGTTTCCCGGGTTGATGGCCGCGTCGGTCTGCAGGAAGTCCTGATAGCTGCTCGGGTCGGTGATGCCGCGGCGATGTTTGGCGCTGATAATCCCCTGGGTAACGGTCTGATCGAGACCGCGGGGATGTCCGATCGCCACCACCCACTCCCCCACCTCCAACTTGTCGGAATCGCCAAAAGCCACATGAGGGAAGGGCTCTTTCCCGGAGATATGAATAACTGCCAGATCAGTTTTGGGATCACTCCCCACCAATTTTCCCGGGAAACGTCGCCCATCGGACAAGACGACCTCGATCTTGCTGCTCCCCCCGACCACGTGATTGTTGGTCAGAATGTGACCTTGGGGATCGATGAGCATCCCCGAACCCAAGCCCCGCAATTCCCTCTTGAATTTTTTGGGCATCTTGGGAACATTGAAAAAATGCCGGAAAAAGGGATCGTTGCCGAAAGGCAGCATGGGGTTTTCCACTTCCTGCTTTTCGGTTGTTTCAATGTGAACGACCGCCGGGATATTCTTTTTGGCTACCTGGACGATCGCGGTGGACAGATCCAACGGGACCTTTCCGGTTTCGGCTCCCTGAATGGAATCCATCGCACCGGGGAAGAATAATAGATTGAGCCAAAAACAGATTATGAGTCCTTGGGCGGACAACCGCCGCTTGCTTGACAATTTCATAAATCCCCCTTCCACTTGAAAGATTTTCAGTTACGATGGTATCGCAAAAAGTCTCTCAGAGAGAGTTTTTCATTCTGAGCGAATGCGAAGAATCTCGTCTTTTCAGCTAGTTCCGAGATCCTTCACGGAGTTTACCCTGAGCCGAAAACCGAGATCCTTCGCTTCGCTCAGGATGACAAGCAGGCGAAGAGCTCAGGATGACGAAAGGCGAAGGGTTCAGGATGGCAGTTTGGGACTTTTCGCGATACGATAGTTATTCCCCGTTCCTGTTTTGCTGCTTTGAATCATCCAAACCTTGAAGACCGGATCACTCCATCCCCGCTTCCTTCAGGTTTCCTACAACCACCTGGACGGCCTGCTCGGGATGGAGATAGGTCCGCGCCACCCGGAGGACGTCTTCCCGGGTGACCGATTGGATCAGTTTCGGATATTTTTGCGGATAGTCGAGGCCGAGACCGTAGTACTCGACCTGGGCCAGAAATCCCGCCAGCTTTCCCTGGGTGTCGAAACGCATCGGGAAGCTTCCGACCAGGTATTTTTGGGCCCGTTGCAGGTCTTCCGGCGAGACCGATTCCTCCCGGATACGCTTTAGCCCCTCGAACACCAGTTTCACGGCTTCTTGGGCCGAGGTATTTTTTGTCTGCAGGATCACCTGAAAAGAGCCCTGGTACTTCCGGCTGTCAAAGAAGCTGGCCACCGAATAGGCCAGTCCCCGTTTAACCCGGATTTCCTCCATCAGCCTTGAACCAAATCCGCCGCCGCCCAAAATGTAGTTCATGACGGTCAGGGCGTAGTAATCGGGGTTGGCCCGCTCCACCCCCGGGCCGCCGATAATGATACTGGCCTGGGTCACTTCGCGGTGAATGCGCCGGGTTTGGGGACCCGGCTGAAACGTCGACTGAAAAGGTTGGGGGGGAATGTCCTTCGCCTCCCAGGAGGTGAGGAGTGGAACCAGCCGGGTTTTCACTTCCTCCGGACTGATATCTCCGACCACGGCCAGGATGGCGTTGTTGGGACGATGCCATTCCCGGAAAAATTTCTGGACCCGGTCCCGGGTCAACTTCCTGACGGATTCTTTCGTTCCTTCCACCGGATGGCCGTAAGGATGGCTGCCAAAGAGGACCTGGCGGAAGGCCTTCTCCGCCAAGGTTTCGGGATTTTCCTCGGCCGCCTGGATGCCCCCCAGGATTTTTTTTATCTCTTTTTGCAGTTCCTCCTCCGGGAAAGCGGGCCGGGTCAGGGCCTCCAGAAAAAGACCGAAGCCCCGGTCCAGGTCCTTTTTCAGGACCCGGAGACTCACGACCGCGTAATCGGCGGACGCGGAGGCCTCCAGGGAGGCGCCCATGAAGTCCAAGGCCTGGTTAAGAGCCGCCGCCGGCTGCCGGGTGGTGCCGAGTAGGAGCCCTTTGGCTGTGAGATAAGCCAGTCCTTCTTCACCGGCGGGATCACGCCGCGCGCCGGCATCCAAAAGCATTTGGATGGTCACAAAGGGAAGGGAGTGGTCTTCGGAGAGGAGCAGGACCAGCTTGTTGGGCAGTTCCTCCCGTTGGACCACAGGCCGGGCCGCCGGCGCGTCGGGTAAACCAACCCCCCCTAGCCAACCCCAAAGAACGGCCGACAAAAGCATTATTCGAAATGAAGGAGACTTCATGATAGGCCCTCAGCGGACGATTCGTCCGGACCCGGAGGGGGCTGGACTTAACGGTTTGCCTTCCTGAGGCGGCAGGGGGTTGAGGATTCCCACCGTCCGGTTCAGGGGAATCAGATATTGGCCGGCCACCCGCAGGACGTCCTCCGTCGTTACTTTGCGGATGGACGGAAGGTAGTCGTCCGCCGCCCGCCAACTGGAGGCGATTTCATGTTGGGCCAGGAGCATGGCCTGGGCGAACAATGAATCCTGGCCAAAAATAAAGGCGGCCTCCAATTGATTTTTGGCCTTCTCCAGTTCCACCTCCGCAATGGGTTCCTTCTGGAGGCGGGCCAGTTCCTGGTCCAGGGCCTTTTCCAACTCCTCGACCGTGCGGCCCGGGAGCGGTTGGGCTGAAATGGAAAAGAGGTTGGGATCCCGGGAAAGCAGGGAATTGTCCGCATCGACGCCCAAAGCCAACTGTTTATCCCGAACCAGGCTTTGATAGAGCCGTGAGCTCTTACCGTCGGCGAGCACCGCCGCAATCACTTCCAACACGTAGCCGTCCGGATTGTGGAGGTTGGGCACCTGATAGCCCATCAGGAGAAAGGGAAGTTCGGCCGGCCGGCTCACCACGATTCTCCGCTCACCGCTCCGGGGCGGGTCGAGGCCCTTTTTTTGGTTGGGGGGCTCCTGTCGGGGAATGGGTCCGAAGGCCGCCTGGATCCGGGGCATGAGTTCGTCTTGACGAAAGTCCCCCACCACTACCAGCAGGGCATTGGCCGGATTGTAGTAGCTGCGGTAATAGGAGCGAAGATCTTCCAGCGTCAAGCCTTCGATATCGGCCTGCCAGCCGATGACCGGCCAATGGTAGGGTGAAACCTGAAAAGCCGTGGCCTCTAATTGTTCGGCCAGATAGGCCTGCGGGCTGTCTTCGGTACGCATCCGCCGTTCTTCCAGCACAACCATTTTTTCCGTTCGGAAATCGTCCTCCCGGAGAATCAGGTTGTGCATCCGGTCTGATTCCAGGTCGATCAGCACCGGCAGACGATCGGAACTCATGGTTTCGAAATAGGCCGTAAAATCGCTCGAAGTAAAGGCGTTATCCTGGCCCCCGTTTTCTTCGATGATTCGAGTGAACTGCTCGGCGCTCACCCGACCGGTCCCTTTGAACATCATGTGTTCCAGCATGTGGGAAAGGCCGGTTTTTCCCCACTGTTCGTTCCGGGAACCGGCACGATACCAGACCTGGAAGGTGACTTCGGGGACCTTCGGGTTCTCCAGGAGGATTACCTTCAGGCCGTTGGGCAGCACCTTTTCCGTAACCCGATCGGCCAGGGCGGCCGGAAACGCCGGTCTGGAAACCGAGAGCAGCAGTTGGAAAAAAAAGATTATAAATCCAACGATTATTCGCCTGCTAGGCAAGGGACCTCCTGTCTTGGTTGAAACCTACCCCCTCTTTCGTCCCCTGGGAGTGGGAGGAGGACAAAATAAACCACTAGTTCCGAGATCCTTCGCGGAGTTTACCCTGAGCCGAGAACCCATATCCTTCGCGGAGTCTATCCTGCTCAGCTCGATGATCGGGATCCAGGCGAAGGGCTCAGGGTGACAGTTCGGAGACGTTTTTTGCGATACCATGATACTTTATTGTAGTCTAAAAAGCGCCAGCGCTCAATAACAGGTTCCCGTAATTTTAGTGAGGCAAAGACGTTATTTTATTCCGGCCGGGAAAGAGGGGGTTCCTTCGTTTGCTTCCGGCCCCACCGCTGGGTCATCACGTAAAACACGGGGACAAAGGGGATGGCCAGGAGGGTGGAGGCGATCATGCCGCCGAAGACCGCCGTTCCGATGGCCTGCTGGCTGGCGGCCCCGGCTCCCCCGGTGTATACCAGCGGGGCCACCCCCAGAATGAAAGCCAGGGAGGTCATCACAATCGGACGGAAGCGCCGTCCGGTGGCTTCGACGGCGGCGTCGACGGCCGAAAGACCCTGCCGTTGCAGGTCCCGGGCGAATTCCACGATCAGAATGGCGTTCTTGCTGGCCAGGGCGATCATCAGGATCAGTCCGATCTGGGTATAGAGATTGTTGTCAAATCCCCGCAGGATCAAGGCCAGCAGGACCCCGACCATGGCCAGGGGCACGGCCAGAATGATCGCGGCCGGACTGGACCAGCTTTCAAACAGGGCGGCCAGGACCAGGAACACCAGGGTGATGGAAAGGGCGTAAATAAAATAGGCCTTACGGCCGACCTGCTTTTCCTGGTAACTCGTGGCCGTCCAGTCATAGCCGGCCCCCTGGGGGAGCGCCTTGTCCGCCAACCGCTCCATGAGCTGGAGGGCCTGGCCCGAACTGAAACCCGGGGTGGCGGAGCCGAAGATCGCTGCTGCGGGATACAGGTTGTAACGGGTGATAAGTTCGGCGCCCTGGGAACGGGTGACCTTCAGGAGACTGCCGAGAGGGACCATTTCCCCCCGGGCGTTTCTCGTTTGGAGTTTCAGAATATCCTCGGGGGTCATTCGGTACCGCGTGTCGGCCTGCAGGTATACCTGATATATCTGATTGAACTTATTAAATAAATTTACAAAAGAGGAGCCGAGGTACGCCCGGAGCGATTCCAGGACGCTGTTCATCGGGACCTGCAAAGAAAGGGCCTTGGTCCGGTCGATGTCCAGGTAGAGCTGGGGGCTGGCGGCATTGAAGGTGGTGATCAGACCCCGCAGGTTCGGCTGGGAGTTGCCCGCCTCGATCAGTTCCTGGGCGGCCTGCTGGAGCCCCTCCAGGCCGAGGTTGCCCCGGTCCTCCACCATCATCTGGAACCCGCCGGATTGGCCCAAGCCCCGGATGGGCGGAGGGATGACCACAAAGGCGATGGCCTCCTGGATGGCCGCCAGTTCCCGGTTGAGTTGGGAGACGATATGCTCCTGACTGAGGGCCGCGCCCCGGTGATTCCAGTCCTGATAGACCACGAAGGTGGTGGCCACATTGGAGACATTGGCCGCATCCAGGAAGGAATAGCCGCCGATGGTCACCCAGCCGGCCACCCCCGGGGTCTTTTTCAGGATATCCCCGATCCGGTCGGATATCTTTTCGGTTCTCGGCTGGGCGGCGGCGTCCGGCAGTCGGGCGAACAGCACGGCGAAGCCCTGGTCTTCCGCGGGAAGAAAACCGGTCGGCTGGCGGGCGAATTCCCAGCCGGCCAGCAGGATGACCGCTCCATAGATGATCATCATCAGGCCGGCGCGTTCGACCATCCGGCGGACGATCCCCATATAGAGGTCCTTGGAGGCCTGGAAGATCTTGTTGAACCCCCGATAAAACCAGTTGGGGGTTTCCGTCCGGGGCTTGAGCCACAGGGCGCACTGGGTCGGCTTCAGGGTGAGGGCATTGATGGCGCTGATGACGGTGGTGGCGGCAATGACCAGGGCGAATTGCCGGAAAATCTGACCGGTGATGCCGGGCAGGAAGGCCGCCGGGAGAAAGACCGAGACCAGGGCCAGGGTAATGCCCATGATGGGGCCGATCAGCTCGCTCATGGCCTTGATGGCCGATTCCTTGGGGGGGAGGCCTTTTTCGATGTAATAGGCGCTGCTTTCCACGATGACGATGGCGTCGTCGACCACGATGCCGATGGACAGGATCAGGGCGAACATGGTCATGAGGTTGACGGTGAAGCCCAGAGCCAGCATGGCGATAAAGGCGCCGATGATCGTCACCGGGACGGTCGTGGCCGGGACGAGCAGGGCCCGGAAGTTCTGCAGAAAGAGCATGATCACCAGGAGGACCAGGATACCCGCTTCGAAGAGGGTTTCGTACACGTGGGACATGGCCTCGCGGACGAATTTGGTGGTGTCGAAGCGGATGAAGAATTTCAATCCTTCCGGGAAATCCTTGCTCATATCCTCCAGGGTCCGGTAGACCTGGTCGGCCACGGCGATGGCGTTGGCCTCGGGGAGGGCGAACACGACGACCTGGGCGGAGCTGAGCCCGCCCATATTGGCGAAGTTGGCATACGACTGCTGGCCCAGATCGAGGCGGGCGATATCTTTCAGACGCACCAGTTGAGGCGCGGGGCCCTGGTCGCTTTTCACGACGATTTTTTCGAACTGGTCCACATCGGACAAACGCCCCTGGCTTTCAATGCTGAACTGAAAGACCTGGTCCGGGGGCACCGGCGGCGAGCCCAATTGCCCGGCTACGACTTGAACATTCTGGTCGGCGACCGCGTTCAGCACATCCTGGGTGGTGAGATTGAAGTTTCGGAGCCTCTGGGGGTCCAGCCAGACCCGCAGGCTGTAGGGCCCGGCACCAAAAACGCGGACCTGACCCACCCCAGGCAGCCGAGACAGGGGATTCTGGATATTGATAATCCCGTAATTGGACAGGAAAGACGGGTCGAACCGGTTCCCTTCGGAGTAGAGGCTGGCCACCAGCAGGATATTGGTGGAGACCTTCCGGACATTCACCCCCTGCTGCCCCACCACGCCCGGGAGCTGGGCCAGGGCGCTGTTGACCTGGTTCTGGACCAGGGATAGGGAGGTGGTCAGATCGGTCCCCACGTCGAAGGTGATGGTCAGGGTATAGGACCCGTCGCTGCTGCTGGTGGAGGACAGGTAGATGGAATTTTCCACGCCGTTGACCGCCTGCTCGATCGGCACGCCGATGGTGGCGGCGACCACGCCGGCGCTGGCCCCGGGATAGCGGGCCGTGACCTGGATCGTGGGCGGGGTGATGGGGGGGTATTGTTCCACCGGGAGCTGGTAATAGCAGACCATTCCGATGATGATGGTGACCACGGCCAGAACGTTGGCCAGGATGGGCCGCTCGATAAAGAAGCGGGAAATCATGATCCGGCCTTTGAGGAGGGGGGCGGGGCGGAAGGGCGATCCGGACGCTCCGGGGTAACCTGCCGCCCGGGAACGGCCTTCTGGGTCCCTTTGATCACCACCCATTCCGTTCCTTGCAGGCCTTCTTCGATGACCCGCTTATGATCTATCTGGATCCCGATTCGGACCCCGGCCCTTTTCACCCGGTTGCCCTCATCGACGACCAGCACATAGGAACCGCGCTGGTCATATCCGATCGCTTCCAGGGGAACCAGGAAGGCGGTTTTTTTCCTGACCGGCACCTGAACCCGGGCGTAGAGTCCCAGGCAGGATTTTTCCATCCGGGTTGGGAAAGACCCCCCGCAAAAGTAGCGTGCCGGTGGTCGGGGCGAGACTGACGGCGGCAAAGTCCAGCGTGCCTTGGTGAGGGTACCCGTCTTCCTGCGGCAAGCCCAGCCGGGTCGGCCATTTTTTTTCCGTTCCCGGTCCGGGGAGGCCCCGGCTGCTTTCCAGCAGACGGGCCAGGTCCTGATCGCTGATGGTGAAATAGGCGTAGATGGGATGAATCTGACTGACTTCAGCCAGAACCGTGCTTCCTCCCGAGCCCACCAGGTTGCCCGCGTCCTGCAGCCGGCGGTCGATCCGTCCGTCAAAGGGGGCGAGGACCTCGGTGTAGCTCAGATCGAGGCGGGCCAGGTCCCTTTGGGCCTCGGCCACCTGTAGATTGGCTTGGGCGGTGTCCCGTTGATTGCGCCAGTTATCCACGTCCGTGGGGGAGGCGGCCTTATGGGACACCAGGTTGGTGTAGCGGTTCAACTCGGTCCGGGCATAGTCCAGTTGGGACCGGTATAATGAAATCTGCCCTTCGGCCTGCCGGATTTTGGCCTCGTACGGGCCTTTTTGGATACGAAACAAGGCTTGCCCTTTTTTTACCAGTTGGCCGTCCTGAAATAAGACCTGTTCCAGAGTGCCCTCGACCCGGGCCCGGAGCTGAACGGTTTTGACGGCCTGGGTATTCCCGGTCAATTCCAGGGCATCGGTCACCAACCGTTGCTCCGGCTGGGACACCGTGACCTTCGGAGCGGGAGGAGGCCCCGGACGGGGCTTCTCTCCGCAGGCCCCCAGGAAGACAACCAGCAGCACAGCGCTCCAGGCTCTCGGTCCCGGCCTCCAAGTCCTACTATTTTTTTCCATCGTGTCGTTTCTCCGAATCTCTTCGTGGTCTTCGTGGGGATGGGTTAGATCCTCTCCGAGCTTGGGTAGCAAGGTCGTCAGATCTTTCCGGTCTCTGAGGAATAGGCCGAGGGCGGGTCGGGATAAACGTCCATCCCTACACTTTCCTGATGAATTCTCCGCGGTTGCTATCATGCAATCCGGCGAAGCCCTTCAGGATGACTCAGGGCATGAGCTTTGTCGAATGCCGAAATCCAGAATTCCTATTCGTTTGAGATTTACCAGTCGGGAGAACGAATCAGGGATTCGGACTTCTCTTCCGAGACCGGCGGATTATAAGCGGCCGGGGCCAGCAGGCCGCCCCAGTCGGTTCTTTGGGCCATCTTTTCCTGGAGGGCCGGGGGGATCAAATCCTGATCCGACCGGCCTTCCCATCCGCCGCCCAGAGCTCGGTAGACCCCCACCAGGCTGATGGAAATGTTTCCCAGGGTGGCGGTCAGATTGTCCTGGATATTCAAAAGGGCCTGTTCCGCGATGAGGACCGTGGTGAAGTCCTTGGTACCCTCTCGATACTGGAGGACGGCCAGGTCGAGCGACCTCCGGGCGGCCGCCGTGCTTTCGGCCAGGAAAGCGGCCCGGTCCTGATTCCTCAGGAAGGCGGCCAAGCCGTCCTCCACTTCCTGCTGGGCCTTGAGGACGGCGTTTTGATAAGCCGTGAGCAGTTGCTCCAACCGGGCATCCTGGACCCGGATGTTGTTTTTGATCCGCCCATAATTGAAGAGGTTCCATTGGAAGGAAGGCCCGATCTGGCTGGTGCGGCTGCCCCATTGGAACAGGTTACTCATGGTAGCGGTTCCCACATCGCTGGTGAGAAAGCCGAAAAAACCATTCAAAGAAAAGGCCGGATAGAGATCGGCCCGGGCCACCCCGATGCGGGCGCTCTGGGCTTCGGCCAGGTATTGAACGCTGCGGACATCCGGCCGTCGGCGGAGGAGATCGGTGGGGATGCCTACGGCTACCCGCGGGGGAGAGACCGGAATCTCTCCTCCGCCCTCCAGCAGTTCGGGCAACCGGCCGGGCGGCAGCCCCAGGAGGAGGTTGAGAGCATTCCGGGCTTGGCGCTCCTGGATTTCCAGGGCCGGGATCAAGGCCAGGGTATTGTTCAATACGGTTTGAGCCTGCTCCACATCCAGTTGGGTCGTGACCCCAAAACGTACCCGGGCCTCGGCGATTCTGACGGCCTCCCGCTGGGTCTCGGCGTTCCGGCGGGCCAGGTCGATCCGTTTCTCCAGGGTCCGGATCAGGATATAGGAGCTGGCCACATCCGCGGTCAGGCTGACCAGAACCTGGTCATAATCGGCGGCCGAGGCCTGCCAGTCGGCCTGGGCCGATTCCACGGCCCGCCGGAACTTTCCCCAGAAGTCCAATTCCCAACTGGCCGATAAGCCGATCTCCGCCTCCTGGTAATTCAAGATGCCTAAAGACGCCTGGGGGGAGGCCTCGCTGGTCCGATTGAACCGCCAATACCCCTGGGCCTGCTGGACCTGGGGATAGAGACCGCCTACAGCGATGCCCAGTCTGGGCCCGGGCCTCCAGCACCCGCAGGGCGGCGCTGCGGAGCGTCAGGTTCTCTGCATAGGCGCGGTCGATGAGCCGGTCCAGCACCGGGTCCTGGAATACCCGCCACCAGGCGCGGAAGTCGGGCGTCTGGTTTTGGACCCGGGGATCGTTGGATTCCAGCCAGGCGGGCGATACCGGCGCCGGGGGCTGATGGAAATCCGGCCCCACCAGGGCGCACCCGAAAATGAATAGAAGGGGAAGGCCTGTCAGCAGGACCAGGATTTTGTCCCGGGAAAGAGTCATAAAGGATAGCGCCCGGTGTGAAAAGCGAGACAGTTGCTCATGGCATTGGAATCCTTTCAGGGTTTACCAGACTATCAGAGAGAGGCCGGGGAGTTGAATAATAGTAAACCGTTATTTTTGGCCGGAAAAACCGTTATTTTTGGCCCGGGGCCGAACGGACAGTGGTGAAGGTTGACCAAGACGGCGGGGTGGAGATCCAAACCGTTAAAAGAAGGACCGGAAGAAACAACAATCAGTTGACCTTCTTAAAATACACCACTTGGGGGCCGGGAAAGCGTACCTCGATCAAATCTCCTTTTATCTTGGCTACGATGGTTCCCCCGGATTTGGTGTGGATCCGCACTTCGTCGCCTTTGACGACCCAATGAAAGGCCAAGGGTTCTCCGTTCTGAACTCGGCGGATGCCCTCTCCGCCTTTTTTTAATTCTACATACAGGTCGGAGTACTCCGGCGGGCTGTTCGGTATGGGCCGGTACGTCCCCACGATTTTTTTTTCCGGGGAACAGGCCACGGTAACCATCGTTACTATCATTATCAGGAGTATAAAGCGCTTCAGCGATCTCGATGATCTTGACATAAATCCCCCTCATGAAGAGGAAACGGTGGTTATGTCCGGGGTTTTCTTCTTAAACAGGTACCTGCTACTGCGGAAAAAATGAATCCGGTCAAAGAAAAATATTTGCAGAGTCATCAAAAACCAAACCGTATTTTGGGTGACTTTCGCCCAGCCTATCGGCTCTCCTACGGTATCGAAACAACCGCAATTCATGGACACGCCCCGGAAGATGTTGATGATGACAAAAAGGGTAAACAGAAAAAGGAGTCCGGCTAAAACCGCCGCCGTCGCCTTGGTCCTCAGGCCGAAAATAAGATAAAAGGCGCAAATCAATTCCAGCCAAGGTAAGACAATGGCCACCAGGTTAATCGCCTGGAGAGGAATGATCCGGTAATTGGCCACGTTTTCCGCGAACAGGGCGGGATCGGGTATCTTGCTCAGACCGGCCTGTAAAAAGATCCAGGCTATATATACCCTGAGAGCCAGCGAAAGGTATTCGCTGGTCAACATCCTTTTCACGAACGAGGTGAGACCCTTCATGACCGCACCGGAACCTGATTTTTCTTCCAGGCGGACAATCCGTCATTCAGGATGCTTACATTTTTGAACCCTCGAGCGACCAATTTCGCGGCCACCTCCTCATCATAGTGCTTGCTGATAGTCCTCCCATAGACAACAATTTCTTTGGCCTTGTCGGTTTTTCCCAGTTTCATATCATACATAAAGTCAAAGATGGCCAAGGGGAGGTTTACCGCGCCCGCGATGTGCTCGTGCTCATAAAAGTTGGCCGGCGTGGCGTCGACGATTAGGACTTCAGCCTTTTTCTGTTTCTCGAAGACTGCCGGCGGATTTATAAAAGAAACGCCTTCCAGGAAAGCGCGTTGGGGCATCAAGGGTAGCCCTTTGGGATTGGTATGATTAAAAGCCAGGGCGCACAAAAGGCTGAGACCGATCAAGATGGCCATGTCAACCCATCGCAGGCGAAATTCCGTGGATCGGAGTTCGGCCTCAACCTCGACATTGGCAGTGATCCGGTGAAACCAGAGGGAAACCCCCTTGCCGACGGCCTCTTTCACTTCAGGAAATTGCTGCATCAGGGGATCAAACCGATCCTTGGAAATCAAGAGCAAACGGGTTTCTTCCAGGGTCTTTACCGAAGCCGGGATCGGTTCATCCGACAGAAGGGCCACCTCGCCGAAGCTCTCGCCGGCACCCAATCGAACCAATTCAACCTCGGCCCCGGATTCCCCCGTCCGGAACATCTTCACGCTTCCGGAGGCAATAAGACAGCAGGGTTTCCCCTTCTCTCCCAACGTACCAATGGTGGTCTGGGGAGGGACTATGACCTCCTGGGCAATCTCCGAAATGCTTTCAGGATTTCAGGCTTTAAGTGGCCGAACAAACGGCTTTCGGCCAGGGTCGTCAAGATCTCGGATTTCTCTGTCATGATCTGGTGCCAGATTTTTTGGGGCGCTCCCTATCTCAATACCAACCATTCTTGACGAAGCCATAATTTATTCCTTCCTGTGACGAATAAATTTTGATGGTCTCGCAAAAAGTCTGTCAGAGAAAGTTTGTCATTCTGAGCCGCAATGCGGAGAAGAATCTTTTTTTTCAGCTAGTTCAGAGATCCTTCACGGAGTTTATCCTGAGCCGAAAGACGAGACCCTTCGTGGAATTTACCCTGAGCCGAAAACCGAGATCCTTCGCGTTGCTCAGGATGACAAGCAGGCGAAGGGCTCAGGGTGACAGAAAGGCGAAGGGCTCAGGATGACAGTTCGGGACTTTTTGAGAACATATCAATTTTGAAAATCCGAAGGAAATATTGTGGTTTCCATAGTAACGTCTCTCTGGGCCTTCGTCAAAAAGAAAATATTGACATATCAAGACGACCGGTCTATTATTTTTAGTCAAGAATCAAGAGGGAACAGAAGGGAAAGTCGTAATCGGTGATGAAGGAAGATACCAAGACCAGGATTTTGGAGCGAGGCGCCGAGATTATACATCTCAAGGGATTCAATCATACCGGGATTCAGGAGGTGCTGCGGGCGGCGGGAGTGCCCAAGGGATCTTTTTATAATTACTTCAAGAATAAAGAAGATTTCGGTCTTCAAGTAATCGATTATTTTTTAGAATATTTTTCAAAGGTAGCCCGTGAGACCCTCGGAGACCATTCTGTCCCTCCGTTGGAACGGATCAGGAATTTCCTCCGCCAGTTTATTGAATTTTTCAAATCGAAAGATTTTGCTTATGGCTGTCCGATCGGCAACCTGGCCCAGGAAATGGGGGACTTAAGTCCGGCTTTCAGGGAAAAGCTGAAGCAAGGCCTGGATGCCATGGTGGATCTGTACCTCGAAGTATTGACCGAAGCCCAGGAATCGGGCGATTTATCAAAAGCCTTGAACGGGCGAGAAGTCGCTTATTTCTTGGTTTATAGCTGGCATGGCGCCCTCATGCATATGAAGGCGGTCAAGGGCCCCGCCCCTCTGGAAAATCATCTGAAATCGATTTTTGATTATGTCTTAAAGAGTTAATGGATATTTGTAAATTTGTCCTTTGGAATAAGTAGACTGGTCTAATCAGCCCCGTTCATTGACCCAGACTGGGTAACTGACCGTTAATGATGATTCTCAAAAAATAACCGGAATAAGGAGGAAAGAAAATGACCCAATCACCCAACCAGGAACTCAAGAAGAAAATCTTGGCCAAACTGACCGGACCGACCCTTTGCGCCCTGGCAACCCTGACTGAAGACTGTAAACCCTGGGTCCGGTATGTAACCCCCTTTGCCGATGAAAACCTGATCCTCTGGATGGCCACCTTTCTGGGTTCCCGAAAAGTGGCCCAGATCAAGAAGAACCCGGAGGTCCACCTGACCACCGGTGTGACCGCCATGGAAACGGCTGAATCCTATTTGCAGATCCAGGGTCGGGCGGAAATCCTGACAGATGAAGCCACCAGGAAAACGGTCTGGTTCGACCAACTCCAGAATATATTTTCCGGGCCGGACGATCCCAACTATGCGGTCTGTAAAATCACTCCCTATCGAATTGAATATCAATCCATGGGCATGGTTCCCCCAGAGGTTTGGGAGGCTTAATATCGTCAACTGCTTGGTATAATAATTAATAATCAATTGTTATTTATTAATTGTTAGCCGGTCTAGTCTAGCCAAGGCCACAAAGGAGACACCGCGATGCAACTTAATGAGCACCCCACAGTAATACGTCACCGGGAGAAGGCCGCCGCGCAATCATCCTCCAAGAACCGGGGAAAAATCGACGCCGACCGGCTGAAAGCCATGGCTTTGGAAGCCGGGGCCGATGATGCCGCCGTCATCGAACTGGACCGTCCGGATATAAAGGATCAGCGCACGGACATCCTGGAGATTTTCCCCCCGACGAAAAGCCTGGTAAGCTTGGTCTGCAAGATGAACCGGGAAAATATCCGCTGCCCCTCCCGGGACGTATCCGACCTTGAGTTTTTGCGGACCTTTGAAAAAATCAACGAGGCGACACGCCGATTAGCCGGCAGGCTGGAAGCGGACGGGATCCGAGCCCTATACCTCTCCGGCGGGTTTCCAATGAACATGGCTAAATGGCCCGGGAAGATGTGGCCGGTTTCCCATAAAACCATCGCCGTGGCCGGAGGATTGGGGAAGATGGGGCACCACCGCCTGGTGATCCATCCCCGGTTCGGGAGCTTTATTGTCTTAGGGACTATCCTCCTGGACCAGGAGGCCACCGCCTATGATCAACCGCTGGATTATAATCCCTGCGTGGAATGCCGGCTTTGCGTTGCCGTCTGCCCGGTCGGAGCCATTGCTGCGGACGGTCATTTTAATTTCAGCGCCTGTCTGACCCATAACTATCGCGACCGGCTGGGCGGGTTTCAGGACTGGGTGGAACGGGTGGTTACCAGCCGGGACGTGGCCGACTATCGCCGGAAAGTCGGCGATCCCGAGACGACCTCCATGTGGCAGTCCTTGAGCTACGGGATATGCAACAAATCCTCCTATTGCCTGGCCGTCTGTCCGGCCGGGGAGGAGGTCATCGGCCCATTTCTGGATGATCGGCAGAGCTATCAGGCCGAAGTGGTCAAGCCCTTTCAGAACAAGAAGGAAACCGTCTATGTGGTTCCCGGCTCGGATGCCGAGAGTTATTTAGCTAAGCGTTTTCCTCATAAGCAGGCCCGATTGATCGGCAACGGCCTCCGGGCCGGCTCCGTCCGAAGCTTTTTAGAAAGCCTGCCCTTGATCTTCCAGCGGGGGCAATCCGAAGGGTTGAACGCCACCTACCATTTCACTTTCACCGGGGATGAAGAAATGACCGGCACGGCGGTTATCCGAGACCAACAGATTTCGGTCCTGCCCGGCCATGTGGGGAAAGCGGACCTGCATCTCACGGCGGACAGCCGGACCTGGGTGGCCTTTCTGGCCAAAGAGAAGGGCCTGCTCCCTGCCTTGCTCCAGCGGAAGATCCGCATCAAGGGGTCCCCGCGTTTGATGAAGCAATTCGCCCGGTGTTTTCCGTCCTGATCCGCTCGGGATTATTTTTTGAAAAAGGAAAAAGACGGGAGACGACGGCCTTGAATATTTTAGTAGTGGATGACGAAGTCAACATCCGCAAAACTTTATCGGTTTGCCTGGAGACCGAAGGGCACCGAGTTATGGCCGTCAGCAATTTTCAGGATGCCTTGACGGAGGCTGCACACCGATCTTTTGAACTGGCCTTGGTCGATCTGCGCCTGGGCACGGAAAACGGCCTAGACCTGATTCCTCCCTTACTGGCTCAAACACCCTGGCTAAAGATTATCGTCATCACGGCCTATGCCTCTATCGATACGGCCGTCGAAGCCATGCGGCGGGGGGCAACCGATTACCTTCCTAAACCATTCACCCCGGCCCAAGTAAAACTGGCCGTTCAAAAAGTAATTGAGCTGCGGGCCTTGGAGCAAAGGGTCGCCGCCTTGCAGGAAGACCTGGGCCGGTCCTATCCGGAAGTGGAAATATCCAGCAACAGTCCGCTTATGCAGCGGGCCATCAATCTGGCCCGCCAGGCGGCCCAATCCGAGGCCACCATCCTTCTGCGCGGGGAAAGCGGGACCGGCAAGACCGTTCTGGCCCGGATGATCCACTCCTGGAGTAAGCGGGCGGCCAAACCGCTGGGCATCATTTCCTGCCCTTCTTTTTCCGCGGAATTGCTGGAAAGCGAACTCTTCGGGCATGTCAAGGGGGCTTTTACCGGGGCCGTTCGGGACAACCCGGGCCGGGTGGCCGCCTGCGAGGGCGGCACCCTCTTTCTCGACGAGATCGGTGATTTGCCCGTGGTCTTGCAACCTAAGCTGTTGCGCTTCGTCCAGGAGAGAGAATATGAACGGGTCGGAGACACCGTCACCCGAAAGGCCGATGTGCGTCTTATAACGGCTACCCACGTGGATTTGGAAAAGGCGGTGCACGAGGGACGGTTCCGGGAAGACCTCTTTTTTCGGCTTAATGTGATCCAGATCGAAATCCCTCCCTTGCGGGAACGACCGGATGATATCACCATGCTCGCCGAAAGATTATTGGCCTTTTATGGCCGAAACAATCACCGGGTCTTTGCCGGCTTTACCGAAGAAGCCTTGAAGGGACTTAAACAATACTCCTGGCCGGGAAACGTCAGGGAGTTGAGTAATCTCATCGAGAGGACGGCCATCCTTTGCCAGGCCGATCGCATCGGCGTCGAGTGTCTCCCTCAAAATCTCAACCCCCATGAATCCCCCGCCACTATAGGCGCTCCCTTACTCTGG
>CAVVCH010000055.1:0-152835 GCA_963746605.1 uncultured delta proteobacterium | reverse complement strand
TTTTCGGGGGTGTGGGCGCGGGACTGTATGGGATGCTGATTTTTGTCATCCTGGCCGTATTCCTGACCGGCTTGATGGTCGGCCGCACCCCCGAGTATCTCGGTAAAAAGATAGAACCCTATGATGTCAAGGTAAGCGTTCTGGCCCTGATGATCTTGATCTTCAGTATCCTCGGCTTCTCGGCCTGGGCCTTGGTCAGCAAGTGGGGATTGGCCGGGTTGAACAATGGCGGGCCCCACGGGTTGAGCGAGATACTCTACGCCTTTTCGTCTGCCACCGGCAACAACGGCAGCGCCTTTGCCGGACTAAGCGGCAATACCCCCTGGTACAACACCACCCTGGGTTTGGGCATGCTTTTCGGACGGTTTATCATGCTGGTGCCGGTCCTGGCCTTGGCCGGGAGTCTGGCCGGAAAAAAACTCGTTCCTTCATCCGGAGGAAGCTTTCCGGTCTGGGGTTTAACATTTACCCTCGTCTTAGTGGGGACGGTCGTAATCGTCGGGGCCTTGACCTTTCTTCCGGCCCTGGCCTTGGGTCCTATCGTCGAGCACTTTTTGATGACCGGATCAAAAATTCTCTTTTAAGGGGTCATAGAATCATGGCGGCTAAAACCCATTCCCTTTTTGAACGGGCCATTATCGGACAGGCGATAATTGATTCATTTAAGAAACTCAATCCGATTTCGTTGTTAAAAAATCCGGTTATATTTGTGACCGAAGTCGGGGCGGCCCTGACCACGATCGGTCTCTTTTGGCGATCCGGGAAAGACCCCTTCGGGTTTATCCTGCAAGTCACCCTTTGGCTCTGGTTTACCGTGCTCTTCGCCAATTTCGCCGAGGCCATGGCCGAAGGCCGGGGCAAGGCCCAGGCCAATGCCCTCCGCAAGACGCGAACCCAGACCTTAGCCAATCGATTGAAATCCGATGACTCGACAGAGAAGATCGAAGCCGACCGCTTGCGAAAGGGCGACCTCGTTCTGGTGTCGGCCGGGGAAATCATCCCCTCTGACGGTGAAATCATAGCCGGGGTGGCTACGGTGGACGAATCGGCTATCACCGGAGAGTCGGCTCCGGTCATCCGCGAAGCCGGCGGCGATCGTAGCGCCGTCACCGGCGGCACCAGGGTTCTATCGGACCAGATCAAGGTCCTGGTAACCGCCAACCCGGGGGAAAGTTTTCTGGATCGTATGATCCAGCTCGTTGAAGGGGCCCAACGTCAGAAGACCCCCAACGAGATCGCCCTGACGATCCTTCTCTCGGCCCTGACCATCATCTTTTTGATGGTCTGCATCACCTTGAAGCCTTTCGGTCTTTATTCGGGCGTCGCCTTCTCCATCACCGTCCTGGTCGCCCTACTGGTTTGTCTGATCCCCACCACTATCGGAGGTTTGCTTAGCGCCATCGGGATCGCCGGGATCGACCGGATGGTCCAAAAAAATGTCCTGGCCATGAGCGGTCGGGCCGTCGAGGCCGCCGGGGATATAGACGTGTTACTCCTGGATAAAACAGGGACCATCACTTTGGGAGACCGCCAGGCCACTGCCTTTCTCCCTGCCCCGGGAATTACAGGTCGAGGAATTGGCCGATGCAGCCCAATTGGCCTCCCTGGCCGACGAAACACCCGAAGGCCGGAGCATTGTCGTTCTGGCTAAACAATATGGTTTAAGGGGACGTTCCATCTCTGAAATGTCCAATGCCAACTTCATTTCCTTTACGGCCCAAACCAGAATGAGCGGCGTGGATGTGGACGGCCGGCAGATCCGCAAAGGGGCCATAGACGCCGTCAAGACCTTTACCGGAACGGAGCTTCCTTTGGAGATTCAAAAGGCCGTGGACACTATTTCCCTTTCCGGCGGGACCCCTTTGCTGGTCGTCGATAGGGAGAAGGTGCTGGGGGCCATCCACTTGAAGGATATTGTCAAAGGCGGGTTGAAGGATCGTTTCGAGCGATTCAGGGCCATGGGCATCAAAACCGTAATGGTCACCGGAGACAACCGTTTAACGGCCGAGGCCATTGCCCGGGAGGCCGGAGTGGATGATTTCATCGCCGAGGCCAAGCCGGAGGATAAGCTGGCCCTGATCCGCAAGGAACAGGCCGCCGGTCACTTGGTGGCCATGACCGGCGACGGTACCAACGACGCGCCGGCCCTGGCCCAGGCCGATGTCGGGGTGGCCATGAACACCGGGACCCAGGCGGCCAAGGAGGCCGGTAATATGGTGGACCTGGATTCCAACCCGACCAAATTGATCGAGGTGGTTGAAATAGGCAAACAGATGCTGATCACCCGGGGCGCCCTGACCACCTTCAGTATCGCCAATGATGTGGCCAAATATTTTGCCATCATCCCGGCCATGCTGATGAGTGTCTTTCCGGTGATCTCTCCTCTGAACATAATGGGCCTCCGGTCACCCCAAAGCGCGATTTTGAGTGCCGTCATATTTAACGCCTTGATCATCGTTGCTCTCATCCCCTTGGCTTTGCGGGGCGTACGTTTTCGACCCTTGGGAGCCGCCGTGCTTCTCAAACGTAACCTTTTGATCTATGGTCTTGGCGGTCTTATTGCCCCATTTCCGGGTATTAAACTGATCGATATGATCGTCAATGCCTTGCATATTGTCTGAGCAGATTAAATGCTCAAAGCTCGAAGAAAAAACATTAAACCTTATACCGTGAACCTGGATGAAATCGTAAAAAGCCTCTCTGGTCGTCACCCCGGCGAAAGCCGGGGTCCAGAAGCAGTTGAATTCTCTGGATTCCGACCTTCGCCGGAATGACGGTAGAGGCCAAATCTCGACTTTTTACAGGATCATCAACCGTGAAAGGTTTGACACCATGAAAAATATGATGGCCGAACTTCGTATCGCCCTGCTGGCCACCTTAGCCCTGGTGGTGATTCTCTGTGGTTTTTATCCCCTGGTGGTCTGGGCGCTGTCCCAGGGATTATTCCCGGATAAGGCCAATGGTTCTTTGGTCAAAGAAAAGCAAATGATCAGGGGATCGAGACTTATAGGCCAGGGGTTTGAGGGGCCGAAATACTTTCATCCCCGACCCTCCGCCGCGGGACAGGGGTATGACGGCCTCAGTTCGGGCGGAAGCAACCTCGGACCTCTTTCCAAAAAACTGAACGATACCCTTAGAGAACGTCTGGACCGCTACCGAGCTGAAAACAATCTTTCTCCCGAGGTTTTGGTCCCAGCCGACGCCGTGACCGCCTCGGCCAGCGGTCTGGACCCGCACATCGGTTTGAAAAACGCCGCCCTGCAGGCACCCCGTGTAGCCGCGGCCCGGGGGGTGGGAGATCAAACCGTTTTGAAGCAGATTGAACACGTCACCGAGGGCCGGGACCTGGGAATCTTCGGTGAACCCCGGGTCAATGTCCTGATGTTGAATCTGGCCCTGGATCGCCTGACCCAATGAGGGCATTCAACATTGATGAACCTGCAAAAAATCCTCAAACCAAGATAGGACAAGGCAAATGGCGAACGACACCGTAACACCCCGAACCGAGAGGCTTTTGGTGTGCCTGGGAGCGGGCGCCTCTGCCGCCGGACTCATAAATGCCGCCGGCAGAATGGCCGCCGATCTAAAGGCCAAATGGTTTGTCATATTTGTCGAGGATCCCAAAACGCTGCTGCTGCCGGAAGAGACGCGCAACCGCATCTTCGGCAATCTGCGTTTAGCGGAGCAGATGGGGGCCGAGACCTTTACCCTGACCGGTCGCCGTATAGCCGAAGAAATTATTGCCTTTGCCGAACAACGGAAAATCACCAAAATTATCGTCGGCAAACCAGGGGGGAGCTCTTGGAAGAGATTCTTCTTGAGGAGCCCGGTGGACAGACTGCTCCGGATGAGCGGGGAGATGGATGTTTACGTCCTTAGCGGGGAATCGGGAGAACAAAAAGAGACACCCTACACGATTCGACCCCAAAAGATCCAAGTATCCGACTATGGAGCGGGTCTCTTGTTTTTTATCTTGGCTACCCTGCTCTGTTTTTTGATGTTCCCTTACTTTCACCTCAGTAATTTGATTATGATCTATTTGCTGGGCGTGATGATAACGGCCGCTTCTTGCGGCAGGGGCCCTGCTATCCTTTGTTCTTTCTTAAGCGTTCTTGGTTTTGATTTCTTTTTTGTCCCCCCGCGTTTCTCATTTACCGTGGAAGATGCCCAGTATATCGTTACTTTCATCGTCATGTTTCTGGTTGCTTTGGTCATCAGTCACCTGGCTGACCGGTTGCGGCAACAGGCCCAATTCGCTCGGTTGCAGGAGCGGCAGGCAACCGCCATGCATGGTCTCAGTCGCCAACTCGCCGGCGTCCGAGGAATGGGAGAAATCTTCCAGGTGGCTGTGCAGTATATCTCCGAGATTTTTGATAGTCAGGTGGCGGCCTTGGTTTCGAACGGGCAAGAGAGATTTAAAGTGATTGCCGGGGATCCCTCTTCCGTTTTTTACCGGGATATCACCAAAGAAATCAAAATAGCCCATTTGGTCTATGATAGTGGTCAAATAGCCGGATTGGGCATGGGGTCTTCTCCGACATCCGACAATCTCTATCTGCCGATTCGAGCGGCCGATTCTACTTCGGGGGTTTTGGTCTTGCGGCCCGCAGATCGCGACCGCTTTCGGCATCCGGAACAATTGGTTCTTTTGGAATCATTAGTCAAGCAAGTTGCCCGCTCATTAGAAGTGGAGCTCTTGTCTGGAAGCACAAAATCTCAGGCGGTTGAACGGGGATAATAAGCCCTATGGGTAACGACAGGGCCAACGCTTTCCTAAGAATGATCCGTCACGCCCAGCGGGGTCGGCTGAAGGTTTATCTGGGCTATTGTCCGGGGGTGGGTAAAACCTATCAGATGTTACAGGAAGGCCATAGGCTTATGGACGATGGGATCGACGTCGTCATCGGTCTCATTGAAACCCATGGCCGGACCGAGATCGCCAGGCTGGCTGAAGGCTTGGAGGTTGTTCCCCGACGCCGCCAGGAATACCGCGGCGTTCCCGTGGAAGAGATGGATGTGGAGGCCGTCCTGGCGCGCAAACCCCAGGTAGCCCTCATCGACGAACTGGCTCATACCAATGTCCCCGGCAGCCCGAATCAAAAACGCTATCAGGACGTTCAGGACATCCTGGCTGCCGGGATCCATGTCATCACCACTTTGAATGTCCAACATTTGGAAAGCCTCTACGATATGGTCGAAAAGGCCGTAGGGGTCAAGGTCCGGGAGCGTCTTCCCGACTCGGTCCTGGCGGAAGCCGACCAGATCGTCGATGTAGATTTGTCCACCGAAGACTTGCAAAAACGATTGGAAGAAGGAAAGATCTATCCCAGGGATCGCATCCAGACCGCGCTGGGTAATTTTTTTAGGACTTCCAATCTGGAAAAGCTTCGGGAACTTACCCTGCGAGAACTCGCCTCTCAGATTGATGCCCGGAGGCGGGAGACGGAGGAAAAAGAAAGTGATATCACTCCGGACCAGATTATGGTCTGCTTGAGTTCGCGGGGACCCAATAGTGATAAACTGCTCCGGTATGCCTCGCGCTTAGCCGGAAAACTGAATCGAAACTGGTATGCCGTTTATGTTCAAACCCCCTCCGAAGAAGCCACGGTCATCGACGCCCGAACCCAGCGTCACCTCTCGGACACCTTGACCTTGGCTAAGCAATTAGGGGCCCTGGTGTTTACCTATAAGGGGGAGGAGATTGTCGATACCATCCTTCGCTTTGCCAAGGAATACCGGGTGGGGCATATCATTATCGGAAGGCCGGGGGCTAAGCCCTTCTTTAAAAAATTCGGAAAGAATAAAAATATTGTTGGCGACCTGATCAAAAAAGCCCTGGGGAGCACGGTGATCATTCTGGATACCAGTGAAGAAGGCCCTCCCAAGGCTCAGCCCCCTGGGGTGATCCCGGAAGTGACCACGACCGTTTCGATCCCGTCTGAAACCAAACCCCCGTCCCAGAAACAGTTGGGGTTGTCCCAACTTCTATCAGTCCACCAGATTATCATTTGGGATAAGCCGGTGGGAAAAGAGGTCATCCTTCAAGAACTGACGGAAGCCCTGGCCAAGCAAAATAGCCTGGGCGATCCGAAGACTTTATTGAAGGAAGTCCTCAAGCGGGAAGAACAGGGTTCAACCTTTTTTAATGAGGGGGTGGCCTTCCCCCACACCCGGATCAACGGCCTGACGACTCCGGTAGTAGCCCTGGGATTAACCAGAAAGGGGGTTTCCGATGTCCTTACCGAAAAACCCGTTGAGATAGTGTTTTTGATCCTGTCTCCGGCCCAAACCCCCGATATCCAGGTCAAGGTGTTAGGTCTGACCAGCCGAGCAGCCCAAAACAGACAGCTTCTACAAGACCTCGAATCCGCTCAAACCCCTGAAGAGGTGTTAGCAGCCATCCGTAATTGGGAAACGCCACAGCTCTCGATGTGATTGCCGACAGGGAATTACATTGTCTTTTTCCGCCGATCCATACTAAAATAATTGCTAGCAAAGGTGACGGTCTCGCAAAAAGTCTGTCAGAGAGAGTTTGTCATTCTGAGCCCGCGATTCTGGGTTTTTTTCAGCTAGTTCAGAGATCCTTCACGGAGTTTACCCTGAGCCGATCCTTCGGTGTACTCAGGACGAGATCCTTCGCGTTGCTCAGGATGACAAGCAGGCGAAGGGCTCAGGATGACAGTTCGTGACTTTTTGGGTAAGGGTTTCAGGGTTCATTTAGAGGAGGTCTGCCATGCCAACCACGCGACAAATCCGTAAAGTCTTAAAGAGCAAGCCCACGATTGAAGGCGCCGGAGTTCACCTGAAAAGGGGGCTGGGATTCAGTGAGGTGCCCTTGTTCGATCCTTTTCTGCTCTTGGATGATTTCCGTTCTGATACTCCGGATCACTACCTGCTTGGTTTCCCCTGGCATCCGCACCGAGGGATCGAAACAATCACCTATGTGCTTAAGGGAGACGTCGAACACGGTGACAGTCTGGGAAATAAGGGAATTATCGGCTCGGGGGATGTCCAGTGGATGACTGCCGGTAGTGGGATCATTCACCAGGAAATGCCTAAGGGTGATCGAAACGGAAAAATGTACGGATTTCAGCTCTGGGCCAATCTGCCGTCCCGGGACAAGATGATGAATCCGCGGTACCGAGACGTAACGAACGAACAAATACCGGAAGTCAAACTCCCCAGCGGTGCGACCCTCAAGATCATTTCCGGTGAAGCAGCCGGCATTAAAGGTCCGGTACAGGATATTGTCATTGATCCGGAATATATCGACGTTACCGTTCCGGCACATTCGGAATTCAGACACCCCACGAAGCGGGGCCATACGGTCTTAGCTTACATCATTGAAGGCCGGGGATATTTCTGCCAGGAGAAGAATCCGTTCACGTACGAAATGGTAGGAAAAAACTATTTTGACCTTCAGCGGGATCCCCTTGTCGGCAACGAGACCGTTGTTCTCTTTGATGACGGTGACGAGATCCTGGTCTCTACCGAAGGGCAGGGGGTGAGATTTCTCCTGATTTCCGGCAAGCCCCTCGGTGAACCCGTGGCCTGGTATGGGCCTATCGTCATGAACACCCAGGAAGAATTACGGATCGCCTTTGAAGAGTATCAGCAGGGGACTTTCATCAAATACAAAGGATGACGGACTCGCCAGAAGTCCGTCATCAGCCCGAGCGCGATTAAGCGCCGGGCTGGGGTGGGGGTGGCACCATTTGAATTCACTTCAAATGACGGGGGAGTCGCGAAGCGCATCCCCCGCCGAGCAGAAAGTCGTTTTTTGACTTTTTGCGAGGTCATCAAGGATGACGAACAAAGTCTACTCCTTCGACGGGTTAATCCCTTTTATTGATCCGACCGCCTTCGTCCACCCCGAAGCGGTGCTGATCGGAGACGTGCGGATCGGACCCGGCTGCTACATCGGGCCTTGCGCCTGCCTGCGGGGAGATTTCGGCCGCATCCGCCTGGAAGCGGGGGCGGTTGTCCAGGATACCTGCGTGGTCCACACCTTTCCCGGGGAAGAAGCGGTCATTGAAACCGGCGGGCTTTTGGGCCATGGGGCCGTGATTCACGGCTGTACCATAAAAAGGAACGCCCTGGTGGGGATCAACGCGGTGGTAATGGACCAGGCCGTGGTTGGAGAGAACGCCCTGGTGGCCGTCGGGGCGCTGGTTCCGGCGGGAAAGGAAATTCCTGCCGGGACCCTCGCCGTCGGTGCGCCCGTCAAAATCCTTCGACGCCTGACGGAGGATGAACTGGCCAAGAAACTGGAAGGAATTCGGCTCTATCAAACCCTGGCGGTGCGTTCCCTGAAAACCATGCGGTCCGTTGAATCTTGTTGGACAGGGAAGAATGAGAGCCGGGACGGGCACTTCGAGGGATGAAAATAAGGATTGACCAAGATTTGTCATTCCGGACAAGCGAAGCGCGATCCGGAATCCAGACCCACCTAAGCTTCGAAGGTCCTGGATACCGGATCAGGTCCGGCATGACGACCCAAGACAAAGGCCTAAAAAGCGGTGATAGATTCTATTTTCGTATTAAATATTCAATGACCCGCTGGTCCGCCCGGGGGAAGGCAAAGAGGGTCAGTTCCTCCGGGCTCACCCAACGGTAATCCTGAACCCCGATTTTTTGAATGCGCCCTTTTCGGTGCAGGCAGAAAAAGGTGTGGAGGGTGATCTTGAAATGGCTGTAGGCATGCTTGACCTGCATAAACCGGTCGCCGACCGTAATCTCGATCTTCAGTTCCTCCTCGATCTCCCGTTGTAAACAAGCTTCCAGGCTTTCCCCCGGTTTCTGCTTTCCTCCGGGGAATTCCCACAGCCCTCCCAGCAATCCTTTTTCCGGTCGCTGGGTAATCAGAATCTTCCCGCCCTTCCGGATCACCGCCGCCGTGACCTCGTAGTGGGGGATTTTCCTGGGCGGATTTTTCACCGGGAGGAAAGCGGCCTCCCCATGAAGAAAGGCCAGACAGCCTCTCCGGAGGGGGCAGCGGGCACAATCCGGGTTCTGCGGCAGGCAGACCAGTGCTCCCAGTTCCATCAGGGCCTCGTTGAACCGGCCGGGATCTTTGTCCGGCAGGATGGATTCGGCGTACCGCCATAAGGTTTTCAGCGTCCCGGTCTGCCCGATGGGCTGACTGATCCGGTGAAAGCGGGTCAGGACCCGCTTGACGTTTCCGTCCAATATCGGATAGGGCCGATCGAACGCCAGGCTTAATACGGCCCCGGCCGTCGACCGGCCGATCCCAGGCAGTTTAATCAGATCATGATATTCTTCCGGCAATTGACCGCCGTAGTCCTTCATTATCAGACGGGCGGCCTGATGCAGATGTCGGGCCCTGCCGTAATATCCCAATCCTTCCCAGACCTTCAGCACTTTTCCCAAAGGAGCCTGGGCCAAGGCACGGATATCCGGAAACGATTCCTGAAATCGCCGGTAATAACCCTCCGCCTGGTCTACCCGGGTCTGTTGCAGCATGATCTCTGAAATCCAAACCGTATAGGGTCGGCGGTCACGCCGCCAAGGCAGGTCCCGTTTATTTTTCCGGAACCAGGTCAGAAGTTGTTTTGTTGGAAAGGGCTGTGAACATAAAAAAAGGGAGGCGGGTCCTGTCGAAAACCGCCTCCCTTTATAAACGGATTTGAATGATTTGTAAAAACTATTTTGTTTTGGCTTCCTCCGGCAGGGTCGGCACCTGGTCGGTCTCATAGACGGCGATCAACCGGTTGTTCTGGTAACGCTGATGTTCCTTGAGGGAAACCCCCTTGGGACTGTAGAGGTCTCCAACCCCATAGACCTTGTAAAATTCATGGGGCACATTGACCAGGTATTTATCGATCACCTGGCGGGGAAATTCCGAACGGGCCTTAGCCAGCTTCATATTCACCTTTTTATTGCCGGTGGCCGAGGCGCTGCCGATGTTGACAAACAACACCTTCCGACCGCGGCTCTCCCGAGAGAGGTAATCCACAAACTGGACCAATCGAATGTGTTCCCGGGAGCCTTCCGCTATTTTCCCGGACCCCGTAGGGTAAAACAAGGTAATCTCGCCGGAACCCTGTTCCCTGGACATCTTCTCAATGCGTATCAGGTTCTTCTCCGCCGTGTCCTGATTTTTTTGAGCCGAAGCCAGTATCTTTTGATTGGACTCCTCCAGCCTCTGGGCGGAATCCTTCAGGTTCTGCAGGGAGCCCTTGATCTTTTCCTGGTTATCCTTGACCCGGTCAAATTCCTGCATGGCCATATTATGAGAATTAACAAAAGCCTGGGCCAAAACGCCGGCCTGCTCGGTAGAGGCCGTGCCGGTCCACGTCCCCTTGGGGAACTCAACCGTCTTCATCCCTTTTTCCGGTGCGGCCGGATCCAGGCTGGTATCCCGCATTGGGAGCATTTTCGGCTCCCCGGCGCAGCCCCAAATAAAAAATAACCCCAATACCATTAAAGCCAAACGCTTCATATTTTGTCTCCCTCCCGTGAAATGATATGGAGGGTAACAGCAATTTGTATGCCAGTAAGCCTAAATAATAAAGACATACTGATATTATTAATAAAGTAGTTTTATGGCGGGCTGAATTGGAATAGCTATGTATGGATTTCCATCCGTAATTCAAGGTCCCTGCGACTATCTGCTGACGGACTTTTTCAGAGTCCGTCAGTCTTTAATGACCTCCAGTTCAAATTCAATATTCATGGCCGGAAAAATAAAGGCAAAGAGTTTTTCATAATAGAGCGGAAATCGATTGGCGAAGAGGGATATCCCATTCAGGCGATGGAATTTCCAGAAATTCAGATAAACCCTAATCTTTTTAAAGGTCGCTTTTGAATAATAATCATATTCTTTAAATCCACCGCAAAAATAATCCAGGGACTGCGTATTAAAAAAATGTCGGTGGGTAGGGTCGCCATAGGCCAGGGTACTGGTAAAATGGGGGACCCGGATGAATACCCCGGCCCCTTTCCGCGCCAGGCGGTGAATTTCTTCCATGGTCCGGATAACGTCGTTCAAGTGTTCCAGCACATCCAGACAGTAAATTCGATCAAATCCGTTGGACGGAAAAGGATAAGGAAAGCTATTCAGATCGTGAATGATATCGGCCTGGGAATCCGGGCTGAGGTCTATTCCTACCGCCCCCGGCCATTTTTCTATTCCCACAGCCAATGTCCAGAATTTTCACCGGCGATTAATCCTCCAACCAAATCGGTAGTCTCAAAGCTGGATTTGCGTCCCGATCTCGATGACTCTTCCCGGCGGTATCTCAAAAAAATTAGTGGGATTCATGGCATTGCGGGACATCATGGAAAACAAGACCTTGCGCCATTGGGCCATTCGGGACTTTCCGGTCGTAAACAGGGATTCCCGCCCTAAGAAAAAAGTGGTGTCGTCCATTTGTGTCTTAACCCCCAGTTTGCCGGCCAGGGCCATGATCTCCGGCACCCGGGGGGTTTCCATGAATCCGTACCGGGCGGTGATTCGATAAAACCCCTGGCCGAATTCTTCCAGCGTCAGGCGCTCCTTGGAATCGATGCGGGGCAGGTCCTGAGTCACGATGGACAACAGGATCACCTGCTTAAAGAGCACCTTGTGGTGTTTGAAATGGTGGAGCAGGGCCACCGGGACCCCTTTTGGATTCACGGACATGAAAACGGCCGTCCCGGGAATTCGGTAGGGATTTTTCTGTTCGATGTCCTTCAAAAAAAGATCCATGGTTAGGCTGGGGGTCAACAATTCAGCCAAGGCCCTACGCCCTTCCCGCCAGGTGGTCATGCTGAGGGTTATCAGGACGGCTACCCCGAGGGTAAACCATCCGCCGTCGATGATTTTCAGCAAGTTGGCGCTCAGGTAGCTGATATCAAAAACGAGGAATAATCCAACCAGCAATCCGGCCTTCCAGAACGACCAGTTCCAGAGCCGGGTGATTACCAGATAATAAATGATCGAGGTGATGCCCATGGTGGCCGTCACGGCAATACCGTAAGCTCCGGCCAGATTGGTGGACTCGCGAAAGGCCAGGACCAGGGCGATACAGCCGACCATCATGACCCAGTTGACTTCGGGAAGATAAATCTGGCCTCGATGCCCGGCCGAGGTGTGGAGCACCCGTACCCGGGGCAGGTAGCCCAGTTGAATGGCCTGCTGGGTGAGAGAATAAACACCGGAAATCATGGCCTGGGAGGCAATAATCGTGGCTATCGTGGAAAGCAATACGGCCGGATACAAGAGCAAATGGGGGACCAGACCGTAAAAAGGGTGGAAAGATTCTTCGGGATGGGCCAGCAGCAGGGCCCCTTGTCCGAAATAATTGAGTAGCAGGGTGGGGTAAGCCAGCCCCAGCCAGGAGAGTTTGATGGCCCGGGGGCTGAAATGCCCCATATCGGCGTACAGGGCCTCCCCTCCGGTGATGCACAGCACCACTGAACCCAAGACCACCATCCCGTGCAGATGGTTGGCCCGGAAGAATTCCACGGCCCGCCAGGGGTTTAAAGACGACACCACCTGCGGACTCTCGACAATGGCGAACAGCCCAAAGGCCCCGATGGTCAGAAACCAGAGGATCATGATGGGGCCGAAGAGGCGGCCGATATCCGCCGTACCACGGCGTTGTGCCAGAAAAAGCAGGAACAGGACGATGCAGGTCAGGGGAATGATAAATGGCTTGGAGGCCTTGGTGGCCACCTCCAGTCCCTCGACGGCCGAGAGAACCGAAATGGCCGGGGTGATCAGACCATCCCCATACAACAGCGCCGCCCCGAAGACCGCGGCCAGAACGGCAACGCCATAACTTCGGGCCGACATCTTATCCTTGGCCTGCAGCAGCAACGCCAGAAGGGCGAAGATCCCCCCCTCCCCCCGGTTGTCCGCTTTCAGGATAAAACCCACATATTTAATGGTGACTACCATCGTCAGGGACCAGAAAATCAGGGAGAGCACCCCCAGGATATTGAGCGGTGTCAAAGCGATGGCGTGTTGCCCATGGAAACACTCGCGGATGGCATACAGCGGGCTGGTGCCGATATCCCCATACACCACGCCCAAGGCGCCCAGGGCCAAGACCATCAGACCCGGCTCGCGGGTTTCTTCTATTTCGGAATTATGGCTGTGTCGAACGGGGTCCATAGTAATAAGTGGTCTAAATTACCTTTTTTTTTGCATTCAGGGCAAGTTTTTTATTGGTTCCGGATTTGTTTTTCTTGGAAGAATTAGAGCTAAATTATAATTAAAGTATAGCTATTTTTTTAACGGAAAGAACGGATAGAATAATCCCTTTCAGGATCAAATAGCTATTGGAAAAAGGTTTCCAATAACCGGCTCCCCGGAGGACTTCAGGCGTAGTGTTGCAATTTGGCAACGGGCTTGAGAAGGTTTTTGGGGACTCATTTATAGCCTCGCAAAAAGTCCCAAAACGATGAACTTGTTGCGAGTCCGTCATTTATACTGCCAGTGGGAAAGCCGGGGGGACATCCGATAGTGGACTTCAATTTCAACCGGCGTTTCCCCGGCCAGTTTTTGAGCGGTTTCCCGAATCCGTTTAATATCCTCGCGATTGTAGACGATTCCCTGAACGATCAGTCCGTATTCAACCAGTCCCTCTTCTTTGGGCGTTACGTCCAGGTGAGAAATGGAAAAGGTGGGATCCACGACCAATGCTGCCTTGATCTTGGCCGCCAGGGCACTCAACTGCAGGATCTCCCTGGCCTCCTTGGTATAAAGCCTATCTTTTTTGGAGAGGGCCTCTTGGACAAAGGCAACGACTTCTTCGAACGGCCGGCTGCTCATATCGAAAACGTGGTCATATTCCGCCGGATCCGCCCAGTCCTTGCCATAGACTAAGTAGACCGACCGGGCGATGTCGTCATCCACCTTTTCCAGCATCCACTGAGCCATCTCCCGGCTTATTTCTTCCCGGCGCAAGACCCTTTCTATCCGGAAAGGCAGGGGAGCCTCGGTCCGAATTCTAAGGGCATAGGGGACCCCTTTCAGGAGAAAATTACCCTCCCGCCCCATGATAACCACTCTATCTTGGAGGGCATGACTCAGAACATAACGATGGGTGAGGGCGATGAACCCCTGGTAAGACCAATCGTGTCGTTCCCAGACATTGGGGGATCGTTCCTTAAAATACCGGGCCCATTCCTCCCATTGATCTCCCACGGATTGCATTTCCTCGAAAATCTTTTTCCGGTTGATCAATTCGTAGCCCATCCGATTGGCGACTTCCCGCCCCAGATCTCTCCCCCCGCTTTCCAATTGCCTGGCGATTGTTAAAATGGCCATAAAAACCTCCTCTATTTTTGAAAAGGAAGAACCCAGATCAGCATGGCCGGCAAATAACAAAATATTAAAGAGACGATTACATAGGGCACCGTTATGCTTAAGAATTCCTTCAGGCTGGTTTTTCTTTGCTCCTCTTTGTCCGCCAAATTCTTGGCCACAAATAAGGCCGGGGCCCCGGCCACCGTCAGGTTGCTTCCCAGGGTTCCGGCCCAAAGCAACATCCAGTAAAAGGGCCAGGGGTTAATCGCCTGTTCCTTTCCCAGGTCTCGAATGACATAGAGCATGGTCAGGATGTAAGCGTCGTGCTCCACCACTCCGACAATCGGCGCCGTAATCCAAAACAGCAAAGTGCTCCCTACCACCATACTCTGTTTGATATAGGGGGTAATTCCATCGGAGAGCCATTTAATGACCCCGGCGTGCTCCAATCCGCCGACCAGGGCAAAAAGGGAAATATAAAAAAAGATCGCTCTCCAATCCAATTCGGAGAATACCTGCTCTAAATTGGGTATTTCCAACGTGAAGGCGTTATTAAAAATTTCAAAAATCAGGATCAAGGCCAGGGCACCCCATAAAGCAATAAATCCGAGATAGTAGCCAAAAAAGGGCCGAAAGGCCATGGCCATAATGGTGAGACAAAAAATTGAACAGGTAATAATCGCAAAGGGTTTATCTTTGATATGATCCAGGGGGCGTTCATCGAGGGTGGAAATATCCATCACCTTCCCCTTATAGAGCTTAGAAAATTTCCAGTAAAAGAAGGCAATGGTAAAGCAATAAGAAATCAATAGAATGAAGAAAGAGGAGGGACGTCCCTGCTGCCAAATAAAGCCGCTGAATTCGATCCCGGCCACGCTGTGTAGCATCTGGGGCGGCAGGTCCCCCAAAAGCATGGCGGTTCCCATAAAATTGGCGCATAGACCGATAAATAAAAGGGGGACAAAGGGGGAGAATTTGAACCGCCGAGAGGCGTGAAAGAGGACCGGGGCGAACATGAGAACCACTACGACATTATCAATCAGCATGGAAATAAATCCAGCCAAGGTCCCAATGAAGGTTACAAAGACCGCCACATTACCTTTGGATTTTTTAAGGATCACCGCCGACAAGAAATCAGGCACGCCGGACTTCCCGAAGTATCCCGAGACGATCCAGATACTGAGCAGGATGAGAATCACGTTCCAGTCCACCTTCTGAAAGGCTTGAACCTCGGACATAACCCCGATGAAGATCATCAATACGATTCCCAAGAGGGCGGCGATCACACTGTCGATCCAGCCGGTAATGATCAGGACGATACTGAATAAAAAAATAATTACGGTTGCAAGCTGAAGGGGGTCCATGGTTGGTTCCTTTTTCCTTTTCCAGTGGTGACTATTTAAACAGTCAAGCCTTGCTACGTTGGGCCAAAGATAGTATCAGTGACAAAAAGATACCGCACCAAATGCTTCGAACCTCGACGAACGGATTGGCGGTCTGATTGGTTTTCATAGTTAAAATCGGTTAATTAAGCCACTAATCGGGCTTTTATTCAAGAATTTAATTCCACCTTATCCGTCCAATCGCCCGCCGGACAAAATAATTATATTATAATCAAAATATAGCTATATTCTATTGACATGAACAATAAATCTTGTATGATTTCAGGGTCCAAGATAATAATGGGAAAAACCCAGCCAAAAGCCGGAAACGTCACCGCGGAAATTCAGCCCGACAGGAGGACCCTTTTTGGACTTAGGCTTTCTCGGACAGATTCAACTGAATTGGACTTTTGTGTCCGGCCTTTTGAGTATTATTTTCATCGATCTGATCCTGGCCGGGGATAATGCCGTGGTCATCGCCATGGCGGTGCGCTCCTTGCCGCGGAAGCAGCGGACGCGCGGCATCGCTTTCGGAGCCGGGGTGGCGGTAATCCTGAGGGTGGCTTTAACGTTCTTCGCCTCCCAACTGCTGCAAATCAATTTTATCAAATTCGCTGGCGGGGCGGTCATCATCTGGATCGCCTTCAAGCTCTTCGTGGAGGGAGCGCCCCAGGAAGAGGTCAAGCAAGAAGCCAAGAGCCTGGTTCAGGCTATCTGGGTTATCATCATCGCCGATCTGACCATGTCCACCGACAACGTGCTGGCGGTGGCCGGGGCTTCCAAAGGCAACCTGTTTCTGCTGATCTTCGGGTTGACTCTGAGCATCCCTTTCGTGGTCTTTACCAGCAGCCTCCTTTCCCTGCTGATGGACAAGTACCCGGTCATCATCTATATCGGCGCTGCGGTTCTGGGCCGGGTCGGCGGGGAAATGATGATCACCGACCCCTTCATCGTCAAACTGTTGCAGCCTTCCAAATGGCTTCAATATGTTATTGAAGGGTTTTTCCTGGTCGGGGTGCTGGCGGCCGGCAAACTCTGGCTCAAGCACCGGATCTCCCTGGCGGGAAAACCGCCTCCGAGTGCCCCCCCTTCGCATCCCTCGGCTTCTGGAGATAAGGAGTAAACGGTTATGGCCATCTTGTCAATTTCCAGGGAATATCGCAGTGGCGGAGAAGAGATCGGCCGATCGGTGGCTGAAGAGCTGCACTATGATTACGTGGACAAGGAACGTTTGATCCACGACATCCGCAGCGCCGGGAAAAAATGGGAAAACCTCGTTCAGGAAGTGGACGAGAGCACCCCCTCCCTGTGGGAGCGTTACGACTGGCAATATCGGGGATATGTGGCCCTGGTGGAGGTGCACATCTTTGAATATGCCCTCCGGAACCGGGTGGTCATCATGGGGCGGGGCAGCCATCTCCTTCTCCGGGATGTTCCTTATGCCTTGAAGGTCCGCATTGTAGCCCCTTTGGAAAAACGGATCGAGCGGGCTATCAATCAAGACCGGTTGGATCCCAGTCCGGCCGAGTGGATGATTGAGAAGACGGATCGGGCACGAGCCGGCTATATTAAGGCCAACTACGGCGAGGACTGGAGCAACACCCGATTTTATGACATGGTCTTTAACACCGGACTTCAATCGTACGAGCAAGTGGTGAAATTATTGATTAACGCCCTGCGGGAGTTGGACCTCCGGGCCACTCCGGAAGCCGAACAAAGACTCCGGGAGCAGGCCGTGGCCGCCAAGATCAAGGCCCGATTGGTTACCGATACCAAGGTGTTCGTCCCCACCCTGGAGGTTATTCATGACGGAACGGCCATTGTCCTCCGGGGGGTAGTTCATTCGGCCAAAGAAAATAATTACCTCGAAGAAAAGGCCCGAAAATTCTCTTCCAACCTGCCCGTCCGCAACGAGTTGCATTACCGGGGAGGTAAAGGCTGATCCTTTCAATCGATTTACATCACCTGGATTCCGGCTTTAACCGGATCGAAAATAGGGGTTTTTGAATTGTTAAGACCCCAGTAAGAATATTACTTTAATCTAACGGAGGTTATGCTATGGATAACTGGACCTTTGGCCTGAGTATGCTGATCGTCGGCATGGGAGGCACGCTGCTCACCTTAATGATTATGAGCACGTTGATGGGCGTTTTGAAAAGAATATTTCCTTATAAAGAAGGGGAAGAAGAATAAGAAAGGGGAAGTAAGTCATGCTCGAAGCCATCTTAAGCGGATTATCCGGACTCATCGCCGGGTTTGTGTATCTCCAGTGGTCTAACGTGGTTATGATCGCTGTCGGTTGTCTTCTCCTGTATTTGGGAATAAAG
This sequence comes from uncultured delta proteobacterium, assembly GCA_963746605.1. GTDB lineage: Bacteria > Desulfobacterota > RBG-13-43-22 > RBG-13-43-22 > RBG-13-43-22 > CAVQSS01. The sequence continues at coordinate 134,869 of CAVVCH010000055.1, read as the reverse complement.
AAGGATTTTGAGCCGTTGCTTTTGCTGCCCATCGGATTTGGGGCGATCATCGTCAACATTCCCCTGGCGGAGCTTATGGGTAAGGACGGATTCCTGCGGATTATTTATGATGCCGGCGTTATAACGGAATTGTTTCCGTTGCTTATCTTTGTCGGTATCGGAGCCATGACCGATTTCGGCCCTGTTCTGGAGAATCCCTATACTTTTCTCCTGGGGGCTGCCGGGCAATGTGGAATTTTCTTGACCTTGCTTCTGGCGTTGGCCCTGGGATTCAGTAAGCTGGATGCGGTGACCATCGGGATCATCGGGGCCTGCGACGGCCCTACGGTTATTTATGTCGCCTCCCAATATGCCCCTCATTTGCTGGGAGCGGTTTCGGTGGCGGCCTATTCTTATATGTCGCTGGTTCCGGTGCTTCAGCCGCCTATTATGAGAATGCTGACCACGGAAAAAGAACGGCAGATCGTCATGAAAACCAGTAAAAAGACCGTTTCCAAAACAACCCGGATTCTCTTTCCCATCGTCATTACCATCGTGGGGGGATTTATTGCCCCCAAAGGCTTGCCCCTGCTGGCCACCATCATGCTCGGAAACCTGATGAAGGAATCCGGGGTGGTCGGCCGATTAACCAAGGCCTCGGAAAATGAGATATCGAATATTGTTACCTTACTCCTGGGCATCTCCATCGGCGCCACCATGAGCGGGCCGGAATTCGTCAAATCCCAAACCTTGATCATTCTGGCCCTGGGCCTGTTGGCCATTTGTCTGGACACGGCCTGCGGGGTCCTCTTTGGGAAAGCCCTGATGGTTTTGACCGGCGGCAAGGTGAATCCCTTGATCGGGGCAGCCGGAATTTCCGCCTTTCCCATGTCGGCCCGGGTAGTCCAAAAAGAAGGGTTCAAGTACAACAAAAGAAATTACCTGCTCATGCACGCCATGGGGGCCAACGCGGGCGGACAGGTCGGCTCGGTCCTGGCCGCGGCGGTCATGCTTTCGGTGCTGAAGGGGATGGGGGTTATATGACGCGGGGCGCGAAGCGCAGAGCGCCAAGCGTCATATAAGCCAAAGATTGTCTCGACGCCAGGGGTATAAAAAAACCCGGGTGGGCGTCCAACTGCAGTTTTGTTTTGATTTTAACGCTCCGCGCTCCGCGCTCAGCGCCTCGTGAGGAGGATTTATGCCATCACCCGTTTATTTCATCGATCTGAAGACTTCGTTGAAGGAGAACCGGCTGCAGCGGATCAGCCAACTGCTGGACAAGGTGCCCTTTTCCAGACCCCTGGCCAAAAACAGCCTGGTGGCCGTCAAAATTCATTTCGGGGAAAAGGGAAACACGGCCTATGTCCGTCCCATCTACCTGCGCCCGGTCACCGACAAGGTCAAGGCCTGGGGCGGGCAAGCCGTTTATCACCGACGCCAACACCCTCTATGTGGGTACTCGAGCCGAAAGCGTTTCTCATCTTCAGACGGCCCTGGAAAATGGGTTTTCCTTCGAAACGGTCGGGGCGCCGCTGATCATTGCCGACGGGCTGAAGGGGAAATCGTCGCTGAAGGTGACTATCAACCGAAAAATCTTTAAGACCGTCTCCATTGCCGCCGATGTGGTGGAGGCCGACGCCTTGATCAGCGTGGCCCACTTCAAGGGACATGAACTGGCCGGTTTCGGCGGGACTATCAAGAACCTGGGTATGGGCTGCGCCTCCCGGGAAGGAAAGCTCAGCCAGCATTCCAATATCGCTCCCAAGGTAGCCCGCAAGAAATGTATCGGCTGCGGGGAGTGCGTCAGTCACTGCGCCCAAGGCGCCATCGCCCTGGAAGACGAAAAATCGAAGATCAACCCGGAAACCTGTGTGGGCTGCGGCGAATGCATTCTGACCTGCCCCCAGGGGGCCATTCAAATTCAATGGAATGAATCCATCCCCATTTTTCAGCAGAAGATGGTGGAGCACACGGTCGGGGTATTGAAAGGCAAAGAGGGAAGGTCTCTGTTCCTGAATTTCTTGACCGATATCTCCCCGGCCTGCGATTGCTACGGCCATGCCGATCGGCCCATCGTCCGGGATATCGGTATCCTGGCTTCCACCGACCCGGTGGCCATCGACCAGGCCTCGGTCGATCTGGTCAACCAGGAACCCGGGAACCGGGATTCCGCCTTGACCAATAATTTTGACCCCGGGGAAGACAAATTTCGCGGGGTTTACCCTCAGATCGACTGGGAAGTGCAGTTGGCCTATGGCGAGGAAATCGGCCTGGGGACGCGCCGTTATGAACTGATCCCGGTTCCGCCGAAAGAATAATTCCCCTTTCCCCTAACCCGATCGGTTGTCGAAACGACCTTCATCCTTCCGGACGGTTCCCTGAAAGCGGATCCGTTCCGGAAGGTCCCCCTTTCCTCCGCATTAATAATCAATAATCAATTGTCAATTCTTAATTGTTAACAGGGATGAGCTGGAAGAGGGCGTTAAAACGAGGCTTGACCTTCACGCAAATTTCAAGCTATAAAAAAATGGATAAATGGTGGGCGATGCGGGACTTGAACCCACGGCCTTTGGTTCCGGAGACCAACGCTCTATCCAACTGAGCTAATCGCCCACGATGAGGGATCAGGGGGAATGGTAAAAATGTTTTTAAAAAAAGAATTATAGCCTAAACTCAACTAAAAGGCAAACGCAAAATGGAAAAGGAAGACCTGTCCCAACTTAGAATTTCCCGGTCCGAAAAAGAACCGGTCACGTATGGACGTTCCAAGAGAAGAAAATTTGTCTGGGTCTTGCTGATCCTCCTCCTGTTGGGATTGATCGGGCTGGGGTATGGCCGGGGCTATCTGCGTCCCTCCCCGGAAGTCTCGGTGACCACCGTCTCCCTGGTCTATCCTTCTCAGCCGATTACCCTCCTGAACGCCAGCGGGTACGTGGTGGCCCAACGGAAAGCGGCCGTGGCCTCCAAAGGAACCGGACGACTGGAAACCCTGGCTGTGGAAGAGGGGTCGCGGGTCCAAAAAGGGCAGATCCTGGCCCGATTGGAAAATGCCGACCTCCAGGCCCAGGCTGCCCAGGCTCAGGCCAACCTCAATGCCGCCCAGGCCAATCTCAACCAGATCCGGGCCGGTGTCACCAACGACCGTCTGCGTTTCGAACGCTACCGGAAACTGATACAGGCCCAGGCCGTCTCCCAGTCCGATTACGACGCCGCCGAGGCCAAAATTCAGCAGTCCCTGGCCTCCGAAGCGGCCGCGCTCGCCCAGATCAAAGCGGCCGAATCGGCGCTTCAGGCCGTTCGGGTGGCGCTGGAATATACCTTGATCCGGGCCCCGTTCGATGGGGTGGTTCTGACCAAGAACGCCGATGTGGGTGAGGTGGTGGCCCCTTTCGGGTCATCGATCAACGCCAAGGCGGCGGTGGTGACCATGGCCGACATGGAATCATTAATCGTGGAAGCCGATGTCTCCGAGATCAACCTGGAAAAAGTTAAAGTCGGGCAGCCCTGTGAGATTACTTTGGACGCCTTCCCGGAGGAACGTTTCCCGGGACGGGTCCATATGGTTGTTCCCACGGCCGACCGGTCCAAAGCCACAGTCCAGACCAAGGTAAAATTTTTGAAAAAAGATGACCGCGTTCTGCCGGAGATGAGCGCCAAAGTGGCCTTTCTCTCCCGGCCCATTGCCGGGGATGAAAAACCCAAACTCGGGTTGAATCCCTCCGCCGTAGTTTCCAAGGACGACCGGACTGTCGTTTTTCAATTAAAAGGGGACCAGGTCTGGGAAGTTCCCATCGTTAAAGGACCTCCGCTGGCGGATCTTGTTCAAGTGTCTCGGGGCCTCCAGGCCGGTGACAAGGTGATTCTCAATCCCCCCAAGGGATTGAAGGATGGGAACCGGGTCAAAGTGGCGGAGAAGTAAAACCGATCGCCAGCAGGACAGCTTGGGAAAATTAAATTCGAAGCACGAAATCCGAAACTCGAAACAAATTCAAATGACCAACCCCAATGGTTTCCGGCCTCCTCCAAGCCACTGATGGGGATTGATCGTTGCGCCCGCGATTACACGGCAGGGTATTTATGGTCTAAGTTTTGGACATTGAGACATTTGAATTTTGAATTTGTTTCGGATTTCGAGTTTGAGAACTCTCACCGCCTTGCTTTGGTTTTTAACCTTAATAAACATTTTCAGCCAGGGCCCTGCAACCTGTAACCAGCAACCAGCAACTTGCGACCAAAACTATGCGCCTTCCCCTCAGCTACAGTTTCCGCAATCTCTGGACGCGTAAAATGACCACCATTCTTACGGCCACCGGCATGGCCCTGGTGGTCTTTGTTTTCGCCGCCGTCCTCATGCTGGCCGAGGGATTGAAAAGAACCCTGGTGGAAACCGGGTCCCCGGACAATGTGGTGGTGGTCCGCCGGTCGGCCGACAGCGAAGTAGTCAGCGTCGTTCAACGTTCGGAAGCCGCCATCGTGGAAACGCAGCCGGAAATCGCCGTAGGGTCCGGCGGGAAACCCCTGGTGGCACGAGAGGTCATGGTCCTGATTGCCCTACCCAAGGCCGGAACCAAGGCGACAGGGAATGTTTCCATTCGGGGCATTACTGAAATCTCCCTGCTTCTCCGTCCCCAGGTCAAGCTCAATTCCGGCCGCTTCATCAAGCCCGGGACATTCGGAAATCCTGGTCGGAGGAAGCATTGCCCAGCGGTTCAAAGGAACCGGCTTGGGCGAAAGCCTCCGATTTGGGTTAAGGGATTGGCGGGTGGTGGGGATCTTCGATGCCGGGCGGACGGGGTTTGACTCAGAGATTTGGGCCGACGCCGATCTGCTCATGAACACCTTCCGCCGGCCGGTTTATTCCTCGCTGATCCTGAAATTGCGTGATCCGACCGCCTTCGGCGGCCTGAAGCAGCAGCTTGAATCCAACCCCCGCCTGACGGTAACGGCCAAGAGAGAGACGCAGTTCTACGCCGACCAGTCGGAAGTCATGGCCCGTTTCATCCGGATTCTGGGTCTGTCCATGACCATCATTTTTTCGGTAGGGGCTATGATCGGTGCCATGGTAACCATGTACGCGGCGGTGGCCAACCGAACCATTGAAATCGGCACCCTACGGGCTTTGGGTTTTCGGCGGAAGAATATACTGGGGGCCTTCCTGTTGGAATCGTTGTTTCTCGGCGCCCTGGGGGGGATTCTGGGCCTGCTGGCCGCCTCCGGCATGCAGTGGGTGACCATCTCCACCATCAACTGGCAGACCTTTTCCGAACTGGCCTTCGGTTTTGTCCTGAACGGCCGCATCGCCTTGGAAACCCTCGGCTTCGCCCTGATCATGGGCCTGGTCGGCGGCTTCCTGCCCGCCTTCCGGGCCGCCCGACTGAACATTGTCGAGGCCTTGCGGACGACCTGAGGATTCGAGAGGACAAAGATTCAAGAAATTCAAAAAACTTTATTCATATTCTTTTGTAGCCGATAAGTCTCTTGCAATACTGTTTAATATCCAGTCACTCGGCGAAAGTCGAGGCCCGAAAAGTAATATAAACAAGACAATAGGGTTTAACTCATCGAAAACAGGACAAGAAAATGATAAAAAGGCTTACTGGATGGCTGGTTGTTTTTTTGTTGGTCCTAAGTCCCTGCCTTCTCTCGGCCAGACTGGTGGAGGATTTGGAGGCCGAAAAGGCGGCTCGGGTCTGGGTCGGCCTGGAGAACTCGAAAAGAAACCAGCGGCTGACCCAGACGGATTTCGCGTTTCACGCCCTTTTTCCTCTGAACTATCAGGGTGAAAAAATCGGTTACCTGGTCAAGCTGCAACCCCGGGGGTTTATCCTGATCCCATCCCTGACCGAACTGTCTCCTGTCGCCTTTATCGCTTACGAGGGGGATTTTGATCAAGTTAAAGACCATCCTTTTCTGCAAGGCTGTTCAAGAGTCGGCTCTTAATGACTCGGGAGCGTCCTGGGATACAACCAGGGGAAAGACCCAATTAGCCGGACAGCCGACCGCAGAAAAACCGGATGTGGCCCAAATCGGATAGAAACGGAGCTTCCTGGGATCTGCTGCTCAACGATGTCCCCCTTAAGCAAACCCTAGGTTCGGGGGAGATGCTCCCCTTGTTAACCTCCAAGCTGGAGCCAGTGGGACCCCTATAATCTCTATGTACCCGATCCGGACACCATACCGACCGGCTGCTCGGCCACGGCCATGGCGCAGCTTATGTTCTACTGGAAATATCCGGTCTCCGGCCAAGGCAGCCATGGCTATTCGTCGGTCCTACGGTCCTATTTATTCGCCGATTTCAACCATCCGTATGATTGGGGCAATATGCTCGAGAGCTACAACGGAGGGGAAACGACTCGCTCAACGTCAGGCCGTGGCCCGCCTCATGTCCGACGTGGGGATCGCTATCGATACCCAGTATGGACTCCTCCGCCGGTCGAGTTCAGCCGCCATCGTCAATGCCAACGATGCGCTGTCGGTTTTCTTTAAGTATTCCAACGGCTGCCACGCAAGTCAACCGGGCTGGGTACGCCTCTTCAGCCACCTGGTTTAACGTTTTTAAGGAACAATTGGACAACCGCTTGCCGATCCTGTTGACCGTCCAATTATCCGTCAAGGCGGTCGCCAACCATGTCGTGGTCGTTGACGGGCTACCGCACCGATAACCTAAGCAATCTGCTCCATGTCAACCTGGGCTGGGGCGGTTTGTCCGACACCTACTATGCGGTCGACCAGATCTATGGGGAGGCCGCTCCGATATTGGATAACGCCATCATTAACATTTATCCGGAGACTTTTGTCCCGGACACGTCCCTTTCCGGCACGGTAACCGGCTACGACGGACCTGCCGATTGAACATGTCGAGGTTCAAATCTGGAAAGAAACGACCCCGGTCGGCTTTCCAGATAATCAGCGCTGTCAAAACCAACCCTGGCGGTTTTTACTCCGTGGCCCTGGCTCCGGGAAAGTTCAAAATCTATTTCTATTCGGAAATCGCTAATTGCTATCTGTGGCAAGAGGGCAGCCCACGGCGGTTTACCAGCGAGTGGTTTGACAATCACGGGTCCATGAACTGGGATATGATGATCGACGAGGCCGAAGTGTTCACCGTGGCCCAGGGGGAACAGAAAACCATCAATGGTGTCCTCGAGACGGCAATGCTCTGTTTCCGTTTTGGGAAACCCTGTCCTGGATGGCCGCCCTTCCCTACGGAGGAGGCGACTATTCCGTCCAATGGGGCGTGCGATTCTCAGCGCGAACCGCTATCTGCGCCAACGGGCCACCAAGGCCGATTATTCCGATGCCGTCCCTATTTACCACGCGCTGCCCCCACCCTACTCCCTTTGAAAAAAACCTGCCCATGGGCAGCTATTATTACCGGGTCCGGAAGGAAAACCAATGCGGGGCCAGTTTGTGGACTACCACGAGTATAGAGGTGCCGTATTGGAGTCAGAATTGGAAACTCTACTTACCCCTAATGATAAACGGATCGTTTCTAGGAAATTAGCCGAGCCTCGATATGGGAGACCATTCATGAATAGACATAAAAACCCCTTTTCGCATCCTGCCGCCGTTTCATTCGCCGCCGTCGTTTTACTGTTCTTGATCGTTCCCTATTCCCTATCGGCCCGGACCACCACCCGTTCCTTCCCGGATATTCCCTGGAACGGTATGAAGATCAATGTGACCGCCACGGGGAATTTCGTCTTCGGCAGCAAGCAGGACCATGTCTCCGGCGGCGGTGGAGCCATCACGGCCTATCGACAGCAGGAGAATTTCCTGTGTTCCGACGGAGTGATCGGCCCCATCTCCCTTTCCGGCAACACCCTCACCACCTATAATGGAAACGCCCCCGATTTTTTTCATGTCCAGCGTGATATTTCCATTTTTTATTATCCCGCCGGTTCCAACGAACCTACCCCGGTCCATGAATCCAGCCAGGAGGGGACCTCTTTACTGCCCATTTTCGACTGGCCTTTCAACATTACGGCCACTCTTCCTTCCGGCGTCGATATCGGCTTCCAGATCACCCTGCAGGTCTGCGAATGGGATCCGGGACATGCCACCATCTCCTGCAAGATCCTTAACTATGACGCCATCACCATCGACCATTTTTCCGGTCCCGATCTTTGTTTCCAGGTGGAGCAGATCACCCCGGCGGACCAGTCGAAAAATGTCGATTTTGACCAACCGGCCATAACGGCCACCTTCACCACCCCCTTTGATCCCGATTCGATCAATGAAGACACCCTGACCGTCTTCTACTGGGATAAGGATGGGAATAAGGCTTATGTAGAAGGCTCTTATGAATTCAGTGACGATAATAAAGTTGCCACCTTCATACCCTCCGGCGGACTGCTGGACGGAGTTTATTACGTAGCAGAGGTTTGGGGAGAAACGAATGCCAAGGCAGCCAACCGTTCCAGTTGGATCAAAGGAGCTAACGGGGGTCCGCTAAAGACCGGCAAAATATGGTCTTTTTGGACCATGCCGGATCTGACAGATAAGATCACGGTTACGGCGGTCCAGGTGGTGGAGAACGCCGCTTTAATCAAAGGAAAGCCTACGGTGATTAAAACTTATATCCGTTGGGATAAAAAACCCAATGTCTCTCCGGACTGGCAACTGAAGACCCTGGATGCCAATCTAACGGTTTCCTGGTGGGAAAATAATACCGGTTCTTTTGATTCCTGGGCTTTGACCGGCAAGGGGTCAGCCTGGATCCCGCCTTATGGCACCCCGATCAAAAGGGAATATCTGACCTTTACCACCGCCGACGAGTCTTACAACAAGAATGAAAAAACGGATGGAGCGGATAGCGTCAATTACTATGGGTACACGCCTTCCCAATCCGGGACCCTCACCATAAAGACTGAAGTGGAACCAGCCGGTCAGCCGGGTTCAAAACCCAGGACTTTTATCTCAACCGAAGCCGGGTATTTAATCAAGAATTCCAAAACCTTTCGCTATGGGCTGCTACCGATTTATTTGGGAGACTGGAATGCAACGGGTAATGTAGTAGACTGTCAAGATCCCTTGGAAACGCTTCCTTGCGTAAACATTCAAGATAAGGCCGATCAAAATCACTCCAAACTCCAGTCGGTTTATCCTATTGCCCCCAGTCAGGTTATCCGCGGTCGGTGGGTTATCTCAAAAAAGGGTTTGGGATCCTCCGGAATTGTTCAGTTACAGTTTTGTAAAATCTACAGACGCCGATAAGCATCGGCTCATGGCGGTACTTAATAAGATGGCCTACAAATTTAATTACGATGCCCTGGTCGGAGTCCTCCCTAATCCCTGGTTGGGACCGTTTGGGATTGAACATGCTTACTATAAAAAAACAGTGCTCATAGGTAACGACGTCGATCCTTTCGTCTTAGCCCATGAATTTGGCCATATGCTAGGAAATTTCGAGGACTATTCCAGTGAGTTTTATGTTTATAACAATATCGACGCCAGTGAAGGATTTGATGTTCCCTTGAGGTTAGACAGGCGCCCGAGTGTGTGGTCCCTGAGCGGCTCACCCGCTATGGAAGATTCGCCCATCAGGCATTTTATGCATGCCGATCCGGTTGAAAGTGTAGGATATAAGCTTTGGGCCGTAAAGTGGCAATATGACCAGTTGCTCTCGCTTTTCCAAGCCAGTCTGGTTGAGAATTTACAATCCGGTGAGCCGCTGCTCCTGGCTTCGGGTTCCATCAGGATTTCGGATAACGTCGTTACGGTGGACCCCTGGTATGTTTTGGAACCAGGAGAATGGACGGCCCCTTCAGCAGGGGAGTATGCCCTGGAGTTTTATAACGGCTCCGGTCTCCTTTCCAGTCAGCCCTTTGAGGTCGGGCCGGCGGTGGAGGGGATATCCCGATTTATCCTGAAGGTCCCTTACCCGGCCGGAACCAGCCAACTGCGAATAAAACACGGGACAGCGGTACTTTTTAGTATGACCCCCAGCCCCACCAGTCCCCAACTGAACATCACGGCCCCCTTGGCGGGCCATAGCTGGAGCGGAAAGCAGCCCATCATCTGGACCGCCGCCGACGCCGACCCGGGGAGCACCCTCTATTCCTCCCTGGCCTTAAGTACCGATGGCGGAGCCAACTGGGACCCCTTAACCATCGACGCGACAACCGGCGCTTCCAACTCCTTCCGCCTGGACACCCGGGGATTCCCCAGCAGCACCAAATGCCAGGTAAAGATTTCAGTCAGCGACGGGATCAATACTACTACCAGGACCAGCGGGACCTTCACGATTACTAATGCTCCCCGACTGGTCATGTTTAATCCCGTATCGGGGGCCGGCCAGGTCAACCCTAAATCTCCCCTGGTGATAGGATTTAGTGAGCCGGTCAATCCTTCGACGATAAACAGCAACACCTTTTTCCTGAAAGACCCGCAGGGCACAAAAGTCGAGGGATTTCTCTCGTATCGAGGGGCCGATCAGGAAGCCGCCTTTATCCCCAAGGCGGCTTTGGCCTACAATACCGTCTATACGGCTACGGTGACTACAGGCATTACCAGTGTAAGCGGGGTCCCTTTGAATTCCGGATCGGTCTGGGCCTTTACCACGGAGGTCAATATTTATCCTCCTCGGGTGGTCCGCTTCAGCCCGGGCGCGGGTGACGACCGGGTCTCGTTGAATGCCGCGTTAATCACCGTACAGTTTGATAAGCCCATGAATCCCGCCAGCCTTACCAGCCAATCCTTTACGGTCAGCGACAAGAATGGGGACGCCGTTTCCGGGCAGATCAGCTATAACGCCTCTACCCGAACGGCTCTCTTTCGTCCCAACGCCAATTTTTCAGCCGACACTCAGTACACCGTAACGCTGACCTCGACCATCCTGGATGCCCAGGGAAATGCCCTGGATGGGCCTTTTTCCTGGGGCTTTAAAACCGGCTCCGAGAATACACCTTGGGTGCGGTTAACCCGACATTTTAAGGATTACCTGTGGGATTCGAACGGAGACGGAGCCTGGGATACCCTGGTGGTGGAGGCGGAAATATCCGTACTCTTTACCAGTACCTATAATTTAAGTGGCTGGCTCCTGGATAAGAACGGCCTGGCCGTGGCCCGGGCGACGACCGGAAATGTGGCTCTTTCCGGGGGCACCTATCTTTTGTCCCTGTACTTTTCCAGACAGGACATTCAGAACCATGGAGGTGAAGGGCCTTATTATTTCGCTGATGCCGTTTTGTACGACGCCCTGTATGGGGGCACCGGGGATTCCCTGACGGACCCCTATCAGATCGGTTTTACGAATTATTCGGTGGATGCGGACCTAATGCTCTTTGCCTATCCCAACCCGGGGAAAACGGGGACTCCCCTCGCTTTCCAGGCCTCCGTAGGCAATCAGGGGATTTCAAACGCCACCAGTGTGGTTCTGACGGCCACCCTGCCGTCTTCGGTTGATTTTGTTTCGGCGGCCAGCGGACAGGGAAGCTGCACCCAGGCCGGGGGGGTGGTGACCTGCACGATCGGGACCCTGGGCAGCCTTCAAAGCAATCTGGTTTCCATCGTCGTGACGCCCAGAGAAAAAGGATGGATCAACTTCAGCGCTTCCGTCACCAGTGTCCAGGATTCCTATGTGGCCAACAACAACCAGCAGCTTTCACTGGAGGTTACCACCGGCGGCAGCCTGCTGTATCTGCCGCTGATTCTAAACCAGTAACCGGCCGTAGGGTTAAAAGCCTAAGCGGTTTATGGAAAGAAGTGGCAAACGTCCAGCAAGGTTTTTCGATTCCCTGAAAATGGCGCTGACGCTATGGCCCGTCCATTTTTATCGTGCGGTGGCCTTTGTCGATCAGGACATTGGCCGGCACAGGAAATCCGTTGGCCCGGGAGGCGAAAAATGTGGGGGCATAGGCGCCGGTTTTCTCGATGACGGCGATGTCTCCGTGGATGGGTTTTCGGGGAAAAGAGACCAAATAACGGGAGAGCAGGTCCCCGGAGAAGCACAATCGCCCGGCCACGAAGGCACGAAAAGGCCGACGGTCTTTTCGTTCGATGTCGTTGGCCAGGGTCCAGGGATAAAGATCCGGCTCCACCAGGCCGGTTCCGTGGTTGACGATGCCGAGATCGAGTGTTACCAGGGGATACCCATCGACCACCGGATAGGTATCCACTACCCGCGCCAGGGTGATTCCCGCGTCTCCCACAATCGCCCGGCCCGGCTCGACAATCAGCCGCGGACTACCGATCCTTTCCATACTTTTATAACCGGATCCTCTTTCCCCTGACAAGGGGACCTTCCCCTTGAGCAATCGGGCCAGCATTTTCTCTTTCGAGTAAAGAGAATAAAATCTTTCTCCAGACCAGCGTCGCCAATCAATTTTTCCTGTTTCGGGGTCGGGCTTGAATCCGCCGGTCATTCCCTCCCAGGTTATCGATCGAACCTCTTGGGAATATCTCTCGTCGTCATTCCGGCGAAAGCCGGAATCCAGTCCTTTCCCCTTTCTAGGTTGAGGGATGGGGCGAGAGTAAGATTTCAAATGGTGTCCTGGAATATCCTTTAATAATCTATTCCAGGTCCTCGGGCCTAAATAGGACACGGGAAATCCGCCGCCCAGATTCAAGATCCTAACCGGTCGACCGATTATTTCCTGATACTGACCGGACAGTTCAGCCATCCTGCCCAAGACCGCCTGATAGGGCTCCACCTCGGTAATCTGGGATCCGATATGCGCGTGGAAACCGACCAGATCAATATGGGGCCATTTTTTGAGGGCGGCCAATAGGGCAGGGACATGGGCCAGCGGTTCCCCGAACTTGCACCAGACTCCGGCGGTGAAGATTCCTTTTGCCGTAACCGGCCCCAAATCAAAACCGGACAAACGGAGCAGCACCCGCGCTTCTTTCCGCTGTTTTCCGGCGGCGGACTCGATCCGGTCGAATTCCGTATGATGGTTGGCCGCGATCAGGGCACCCAGGGCCACCGACTGTTCAAGATAGGCATCGGTCTTGGCGTTGCCGTGAATGATCAGCTTCTCCGGAGGAATGCCGGCCTCCAGGGTCGTCGCCAGTTCATACTCCGAGGCCACATCCGCCCCGATTCCGGCCCGGGCCGCCACCTTTATCATTTCCGGAAACCCACAGGCCTTGACGGCATAAAAAACCGTCCCGTCCAAGCCACTTTCAATGAATACCTTTTTGGAAGGCCTGAATGTTTCCGGTGATTAGCCCTGCATCGTAAAGATGGAGCGGCAAGCCGAATCGTTGCGCCAACTTCAGGGTATCAAAACCGGCCATTTGCAAGTTCATAACCAATTTCATATATCTTGACAAACCAGGAAGTCAACAGTTAAACAATTTAAATATAAGGAGGCCGGACATGGAGATAAAAAACATTTACCGGGAACTGGAAAAAGTGACAGCGGACGAAAAGGCGGGCATCAAGGTCGACAAGCTGACCGGGGATGAAACCATCTCCATCTTTGTAGCCGAAATAGCCGAACAAAAATGGGTAAAACCCCACTACCACCGGAAAGGTGTAGAGATTTATCATATCCTTGACGGCCGAGGGTTGATGAAGATCGGCCGGGTGGATGGGCAGGACCGGGTCGCCTGGGAATCGGAATTTCCGGTTGAGAAAGGGGATTGTTTTTCCATACCCGAAGGAACGGTCCATCAGTTGATGAATACCGGAACCGCCCGTTTGTGCGCGATGTTCATCTGCTCACCAACACACCTGAGCACGGACCGATGCTTTGTGGGAGATTAACTTTGACGGACTCGCCAGAAGTCCGTCAGCAGCCCGAGCGCGATTAAGCGTCGGTCTGGGGGGTGGCACCATTTGAATTCACTTCAAATGGCGGGGGAGGGGGAACCCTTCCCCGCCGAGCAGAAAGTCGTCTTTTGACTTTTTGCGAGGTTATCAACTTTGGTGGCCCCGCAATGACCGCCCCGATGACTTTTTATGAACCCATCGCATTTATTGGAATAGGGGTAAATAATCCCGGGCACCGTGAATAATTCGATGAATCCAGACGGTCCGTTGCTCGATAGTGTAAAAAATCAAATAGTTTCCAACCACCAAATACCGGTACCCCATTCGGGCCAGATGTTCTTCGTCCGGTATTTTTCCCATAAAAGGATGACTGTGGAGACCGACCAGATTTTTTTCAATCATTTCCGCCAGCGATCCCGCAGCCGTTGGATTATCCAAGGCAATATAAGCGATGGCTTCTTTAAGATCGGCTTCAGCGGCCGGCAGGAGACGTACGGCGTATTTAGGCGGCATCGCGGATAATCCGGCGAATATCCTTCATGACCTCGGAAAGGGTTCTTCCCTGTTCCCCGGCGGCTTTCTGGGATTGCGCCACGGCCAGTTTGGAGTATAATTCCAACTGCTTCTGCAGCTTGCTGTAATGACTTATGGACATAACCACCAGGTCCCCTTCCCCGTTTTTAGTGATAAAGATGGGTTCATCATTTTGATGGGCGAATTCTGAAATTTCGTTGGTTTTGTTTCGCAAGTCCGAGATGGGTTTTATTAAAGGCATGGTTCCTCCCCATATTTTTTTATCATTATCCTATCAATTTAATGATATTGTCAAGGAAGGAAAATAGTATGAGGCTGGCTTCATTTAGAACCCAAGACCAAGAAAGAGCAGGAATATTGGTTACGGGCGGGATTTTACCCCTGGAACTCCTGAACCGGAAATTCGGTTGGAAAGTTCCTGATGACCTTTTGGGTTTGATCGAAACCGGATCGCTGGAAAGGATCAGCGGTTGGGTTCAGGCCGGAGGGGAGAAGGGTTTTCTAGACCTCAAGGACTTCCTTGTCCCCGAAAAAGAGATCTCCTTCGCTCCCTTGTTCCGCCGGCCCCGCAAGATCTGGGGCATCGGATTGAATTACCAGGCCCACGCCAAAGATCTATCGGAAAAGGCCCCGGATACCGAGCCGGCCAGTTTCATGAAACCCGACACCACAATTATCGGACACGGGGACACGATCCTCATCCCCCGGCAGTCGGAGCGGACCACCGCCGAGGCGGAACTGGGGATCGTCATCGGCAGGCCCTGTAAAAATGTGGCCCGGGAGGACTGGCTTTCAGTGGTGGCCGGTTTTACCACCGTCATCGACATGACGGCCGAAGACATCCTGCGCCGCAACCCCCGCTATTTGACCCGATCCAAAAGCTTCGATACCTTTTTCAGCTTCGGCCCTCTCCTGCTGACCCCGGATGAAATCAACGAAGTATTGAATCTAGAAGTTTCTACGGTTTTAAACGGACAAGTACGCGCTTCGGACCGGGTGATCCACATGACCTTCCCGCCCGATTTCCTGGTGGCCTTTCACTCCGAGGTCATGACCCTGCTTCCCGGAGACATCATCTCCACCGGGACCCCGGGCGCAGTGCTGATTCAGGACGGCGATTGCGTGGAGTGCCGGATCGACGGCTTCGAGACCCTGGTGAACCCGGTCAGGGATCTAAAAAAAGCCTGAACCTGATTTTTTTCTTACCAAGGAAGGAGGAATAATGGAACGGAAGATAACTTATTTTGAAGAGCTGCAGGCGGGCAATACGGAGACCACGTTCCGGCTGGTCCGGGAAAGGTTGGAAATTCCGGGAATTACGAAGTTGGTGCTCGCTTCCACCACGGGAGCCACGGCCCGAAAGGCTCTGGAATTTTTTCAGGGGCAAGGGACTCGGCTGATCGTTGTACCCCATCAGTTTGGTTTCCGGGAAACTGACAACTTTCCCCGGGAACTGATCACCATGCTCAGGGAAGCCGGCCACGAGGTCCATTTCGGGACCATGCTCTTCCATACGGAAAACCTGTATGAGACCAACATTCCGCGGGTCATGGCCAACCTGCTGCGCTGTTTCTGCCAGGGGATCAAGGTGTGCTTTGAGATTGTGCTTATGGCAACGGACGCCGGTCTGTTAACGATCGGGGAACGGGTGGTCGCCATGGCCGGAACCGTTCGCGGAGCCGATACCGCGCTGGTCATGCAGGCGGCTTCCTCCCGAAACCTGAAAAAGCTTCGGGTGAACGAGATCCTCTGCAAGCCCCTCAATCCGCTGAACATCGATGAGGCGCGGGAGCACTGGGCCCAGGAAAAGGCCTGACCTGAAGACCTGCCGCCGGCTAACGTCGTCCAGCGGTAGTTTTAGATCCCCATCCCGGATTTAGGACAAGGCCACGAGGCCACAATCAGGGTCCCTTGTCCCTCTTATCACTAGAACGTTATTTTCGTGACGACGACCCATATTCAAAACCATACACTTTGGCGGATTCCAATGAAGGCCTCACCCTTCCGCTTATGTCCAAGAAAAAGCTGATGGTTAGGGTCTAATAAATAATTTCAATAAGTTATATTTTTAAACCATATTCCGGCATTTCTTGGCATCTTTATTGCTATTAATAGCTTACAAGGAAAGGGAGGTAAATGGTCCACCCTGATGATTTAAGGTTTCTGAACAAGTAAGAAAGGAAGGTGTATCGTGTTTGTCGTAAGTTGTTCCTGGTGCAACCAGGAGATCAGTCGAGTTCCAGGAAAAAATGAAATATCCCATGGGATTTGTCTATCCTGTTACCGGAAACTGAGGGATGAGATGCGCGCCCTTTTCCGGAAGACCACCTTGGGCCGCTTCGAAGGTGCTTCGAAAAGGCGCTCCCAGGTTACCCAACAAATGAGAGAGGTTTCCCCCTAAAATTTCTTGCCCGGCAGTCCGACTGCTTCGATTCATTCCTCCTCCGGGGGAAGGCCCACGGGCCTTCCCCACCTCCCAAGTTAACACGAAAATAACTCGGACATACTTAGGTTTTCATTAACGATTAATAATTTTCATGCTTCGCGGGTGCCCCCGCCCCGGGTATGGGGGTTTAGTTCGAAAATACTTTGACCTTCTGTACCCCATAGGCGGTAATTTATTTTTGCGCTGGATGGATGCTTTAGGGGTACCTGAAACGTTGAACGTTGAACATCGAACTTCCAATCGGATGTTTAATGGGAAAAACATGAAGAAGCAGAAACAGGGGCTCCATGTTCGGTTTGTTTTTCATTCAAGGTTGGGCGTTCGATGTTCAATGTTCGCGTTTATCAAAAATACGAAAAGGATGATTTCAATGTTATCCATGCAATTTGGAGGGTCTTTCCGGCAGCAGGTGCTTTTTGTTCTGGAATAAGTTATAATTATAATCGGTAAGTGCGGGCGGAAATACCGTTTTACTTTGTAGCGTAAGACTGCCGAGTGCTCAAGATTTAGCGGATGCGCCTGGCTCCCCGCCGATCAACAAGAAGATCAACCCGAACAAGAAAGGAAAATATTTATGATTACCGCTCTGATTCAGTTTAAGCTGCCGAAGCCGGTAACCCGCGCCCAGGCCCAGGAGATTTTTTTAAGCACGGCCCCGAAATACCGGGAGATCCCCGGCCTGATTCGAAAATATTATCTTTTGTCGTTAGACGGCGGGACCGGGGGCGGCGTTTATTTATGGAGGTCCCGGGAAGAGGCGGAACGGCTCTATACCGCGGAATGGAAAGAATTCATTTTTGAAAAATATGGGTCTGAGCCCACCGTGACCTACTTCGAGAGCCCGGTCATCGTGGATAACCTGACCGGTGAAATCATTCAGGATGAAGACTGACGGACTCGCAGAAAAAGTCCGTTACCGTCATGAATAAGGCGGCCGTTTTTTCCTTTGAGATATCGGCTAGGGACCGGCGGGCCCGGGCCGGGCGCCTTTCGACCCCTCATGGCGTGATCGAGACGCCGGCTTTTGTCCCGGTGGCCACCCGGGCCGCCATCCCCGGCCTTCCCGCGGAAGAGTTGAAGGCCATCGGTGCTCAGGTCTTTATCACCAATGCCTTTCACCTACACTTGCAGCCCGGCGAAGAGGTGATCCGGGCCGCCGGCGGGCTCCGGCTATTTATGGGCTGGAAGGGACCGATCATGATCGATTCCGGCGGCTTTCAGATCTTCAGCCTGGGTCAGGGACGAAAACATGGGCTGAGCAAGGTGGCCTCCGAGTTCGCCGGGGAAGGGGACCGTGGCCAACACTCCCCGGCCGTAAACTCCAAACCGTTGGTGCGGGTGGATGAGGACGGCGCCGAGTTCATCTCCTACCGGGACGGGTCCCGGCACCGGTTCACGCCCGAAGGGGTGGTGGAGAACGGCCTGGACCTGGGGGCCGACCTGATCATGCCCCTGGACGAATGCACCTCCCCGCTGTATTCCTATCAAGAGACCCGGACAGCCATGGAACGCACCCACCGCTGGGCCCTTCGGTCCCTGTCGGCCTTTCAACAGCGCCCGACCGAGGGGCAGGCCCTGTTCGGAATCCTTCAGGGCGGGGACTTCGAAGACCTGCGGCGGGAGAGCGCCCGGTTCATCGCCGATCAGGCCTTTGACGGCCTCGCTGTCGGCGGCTACCTGGGGCAATCCCGGGCCCGGATGGCGCAGGTCCTGGAGTGGACCATTCCCTCTTTACCGGAATACAAACCCAGGCACCTCCTGGGCATCGGCTGGGTGGAGGACGTCCTGGAGGCGGTCGAACAGGGGATCGATCTCCTGGACTGCGCCGCCCCAACCCGTCTGGCCCTGACCGGCACGCTGCTGGCTAAACGGGAGAAGCGCTTTCGCCTCCGGATCAGGAATGAGACTTTTCGGAAGGATCTTCGACCCGTCGAGGAAGACTGCCTATGCGCCACCTGCCGCGGCTATTCCCGGGCCTACCTTCGTCACCTCTTTATGTCCGGGGAATCTCTAGGGATGCACCTCGCCGTCCGGCATAACTTGCATTTCATGGAGGTCTTGATGGGACAAATTCGTTCGGCTATTAAGGAGGGGATGCTGGGATCTCTGCTTCGGGAATGGAGGGACTATTCGTTCTTATAATAGAAACGAACGGTTAACAATTTACGGACTCGCAAAAAGTCCCGAACTGTCATCCTGAACCCTTCGCCTGCTTGTCATCCTGAGCAACGCGAAGGATCTCGGTCTTTCGGCTCAGGGTAAACTCCGTGAAGGATCTCGGAACTAGTTGAAAAAACGAGATTCTTCGTCCCGCGCAATCGCGGGACTCAGAATGACAAACTCTCTCTGACGGACTTTTTGCGATACTATCAACAATTGATTAATGATTGTCTTTTCGAAGGAGGTAGAAAGAATGAAACGCCTAAAAAACATTTTCCTGGTGTCGTTCCTATTGGCCGGATTCATGCTGAGTTTAACCTGGACCCAGATCGTCGAATGCGCGGGGCCTCCGCCGGTAGTGATGGAGATGGTGGAAAAAGCCAAAGCGGCGGTCAGGTTGGTCACGGCCGCGGAAGTGAAGGAGGCCCTGGATAAGAAGGAGCAGGCCGTATTCCTGGATGTTCGGGATCCCTGGGAGTATGCGGCCGGCCATCTTCCCGGGGCGATCAACGTTTCCCGAGGGACCTTGGAGATTAAGATCTGGGACAAGGTCCCTGATCAGAACGCCAAGATCTATGTGTATTGTCAAACGGCGATGCGTTCGGCCTGGGCCACGAAGACGCTGAACGATTTGGGATATAAAAATGCCGTGTTGATGAATGCCCATTTCGAAGAATGGATCCAGGCCGGCTATCCGGTGGAAAAATAATTCTTTAACTTTTGGGGCCGGTTAAGGTCTTAAAGAGAGATAGCAGAAGGAATGGAAATGAGTAAAGAAGGTTTTAGATTGTGCCGGTTGCCTATAACACACAGGTCGGAGGACGAAACATGAAAAAAATCATTGGCTTGTTGACTATCCTGTTGGTATTGTCCCTACTTGTTCCGACGAATGAGGCCAAGGCACATGGAGGAGGGTTCCTACCCGGATTGGTCATCGGCGGGGTATTGGGGTGGGGATTTGCGCCACGATACTATTATCCGCCTGCGTATTATTATCCGCCCCCGCCCTATTATTACCATCCCTCACCCTATTATTATCCTCCTACCCCTCCCCCCCCGCCGAATTACTATCCCCCTTCGGTCGAAGGAAGTCAGATGCCGCCAGCGGCAAGCCAAGGGACCGGGGGGCGGATGTTCATCTATCCCCGCCAGAGTCAGAGTGAGGAACAACAGAACAAGGATTTTGACGCCTGCCACGCTTGGGCCGTGAAGGAAACGGGCTTCGACCCCTCCAAGCCCCCCGAAGGCGCGCCCGATGCGCAGACTGTTCAAAAGAGCTCGGATTATTTACGGGCGATCAGCGCGTGTCTTGATGCTCGCGGGTATACCTTAAGGTAAATGAAGTTATGAAAAAGCTCATCAGTTTGTTAAGCATCCTTTTATTTTTAGTCGTATTGGTGCCGTCAAAACAGGCCGAGGCCGATCGTGGAGGCGGCGGGTCGCGGGGGTCTGGTGGCCACGGAGGGTCAAGCGGAGGAGGAGGGTCAGGCGGACATGATGGATCCAGAGGGAGTGGAAGATCAGGCGGTCATGGAGGATATGGTCATGGAGGGCATGATGGTGGGCATTACGGGTTCTTGCCCGGATTGTTCATCGGAGGTGTCTTAGGCTGGGGCTTGTGGTCAGGGTACAATTACCCTCCGGCCTATTACAATTATCCGCCCCCGCCTCCACCGGATTATTATTACCCGCCCCAGTCGGATTATTATTATCCACCTCCGCCCCCGCCGGATTATTATTCGTCCGCCTTCTGCGGGAAATCAGGGGCCACCCGCGGCAGGCCAAGGGACAGGGGGACGCATGTTCATTTACCCCCGCCAGGATCAGAGCGAGGAACAACAGAACAAGGATTTTGACGCCTGCCACGGTTGGGCCGTGAAGCAGACGGGCTTCGATCCCTCCAAGCCCCCCGAAGGTGCGCCCGATGCGCGGACTATTCAAAAGAGCGCGGATTATTTGCGGGCGATCGATGCCTGTCTTGATGCGCGCGGGTATACATTAAGATAAACATGCTGAAGCACGGAGCCTGTCATTTCTGGTTTAATTTTTTCCCCGTGTGTTGAGAGATTTTTTGGCAACAAAGTCGCGCGAAAGTCATCGGGGATCAATTGCCTGTAGGTGAAACCGGTTGAGCTATAATTGGGTATTTCGTCGATCTCAATTCTATGCGGTTTGGCATATTCCGGCAACCCGGGTTTCGGCGCAAAGGAGGCAGAAGGGTTTGAGGATCCCGCTGATTATATCTTGTCTTTAATCGCTCCCCAGGCCAGCCCCAGATATTCATGAACGGCTATCTCGGCTTTAGAAATGGCTTGGCCCGAAGGGAAAAACCCCCTCGGGACCCAAACATCATCCCGCTTGGTCTGGAAGTCCGCCGGAGCGGGTATCGGCTCAAGGCCAAGCCGCTTGAAGTGGATCATGGACCGGGGCATATGGGCAGCGGAAGTCACCAGGATGAACGGGGCTTTTTTAACCATCCCTTGGATTAGAAGGGCTTCTTCCTCGGTATCCCTCGATTCGGTTTCCAGAACCAGATCCTTCGGGTTCACCCCCAAAGCCGCCGCCGCTTCAGCCATAACTCGCGCCGATGATTGGCCTCCGAACACCGCCCCCCCGGAAAGGAGCAGCTTCGTTTGCGGGAGCTCCCGATGCAGACGGATCCCCTCGATCAGCCGGGCCAGAGTGGAGCCGGACAGTTTCTCATTAGCCGGAAGCCGAAGATCGTCGGTGAGGGCTCCGGCGAAAACCACGACCCATTTTATCCCAGAAAGAGGCCGGGTATCGGTCAGCGGGGGATAACGTGACTCCAGAGGGAGGAGTAGCCGATCGGGTAAAAAATCATAGCTGATCAGCCAAAGAAGGAGGAAGCCGAGGGAAAGGAAAACCTTCCCGGCTTTCCGCTTCTTCGCCGCCCATACCAGGACCACCCCGATTAAAATCAGCTCCAGGCTTACGGAAAGCGGCAGAAAAAAGGGAGTGATGAGCTTTTTTACTAAAAACATCTTTTATGAATAGTTCTTCGTCTTTGGTTCTTGGGTTAAATACGGGAATGGATATTCCTTATAAAGGTTTTTGATACCCCGTCCGCTTGTGGCAGGGTAGTACTCCCTCATGGAGGTTGGTAGGAGTCTGAGCCCTATTCTGGACGCAATGGACAAATGGGGCACCGAATACCGGATGTTGGCCATGAAAACAGGGCAACGACCGAAATCTACCTCCATTTCATCCCTGATTCGGAACGGGAAGCCATGGCTATCTTCAAAGCCATAACTGGTGAACCCGAAAAATTTTCTCACGCAGATTCACACATAAAATAAAAGGGGCTAGCCCCGGTCGGCTAACCCCTTGATTTTCTGGCGCGCCCAGGGTGATTCGAACACCCGACCTACGGATTCGTAGTCCGGCACTCTATCCAGCTGAGCTATGGGCGCTCTTGGGTAATAGTATATAAACAGAAAGAGGGGGCCTGTCAATGCCAATATGAAGGCGCGAGGATAGGGAGCCGGGGATCGCCTTTACCGCCCTAAAGAGGACCGGGGGCGTCAAGGAAATTTACTATTTGAAAAATAGACCGTAATCAGATAATAACTTAATTCACGGTAATTAACGCCAAGAGAGGGAGCATTGAAACCATGGACTGCATTTTCTGTAAAATCCTTGCCGGCCAGATTCCCTGTGTAAAGATTTTCGAGGACGATCAAACTATCGCCTTCATGGATATCAACCCCCGGTCCGACGGCCACTGCCTGGTAGTCCCTAAAACGCATGCCCCTACCCTCTTCGACATTGAAGAAGCAGACCTTCAGTCCGTTTTCAAGACGGTTAAAAAAGTGGCCCTGGCCGTCAAGAAATCCCTGAAGCCGGATGGGATGACCATGTTTCAGCTTAATGGTCGGGCGGCCAACCAGCTCGTGGATCATTACCATGTCCACCTGGTTCCTCGCTGGGCGAACGATGGGGTGGACATGCGTCATGGGTTGCAGCCGGGTGACATGGAAAAGATAAAGGCGACTGGGGCAAAAATCGCCGCGGCACTTAGTGACTTATGAGAAAATGTCTCCGGTGATAATCGCCCCCACGGATTTCAAGTCCTTTAGCGCCCCGGCCGATGTTCACGGGGCCACCTGCGACCCAAGGGGCCGGTCAGCGTCATCTCCATGTGGAATCCCCCCAATGCGACAACTCCTATTGTTTTATTTGGTTTTTATGGGATAATCCCAACTGTTTATGATCCAACGAGTCTTCTACTATATCGGCGATGAGGTTATCCGATTCATCCGCGAACTGGGTGGAATACTGTTGATGCTCCTTCGGGCCGTCCGCCTGACCTTCACCCCCCCCTTTCGCTTCCATAACTTCGTCAAACAGATGGAATTTGTCGGAGTTAAATCCCTGTTTATCGTGGTCCTGACCGGATTGTTTTCCGGGATGGTCCTGGCCCTGCAAAGCTACCATGGATTCCGGAAATTCGGCGGGGAATCGCTGATGGGCGGGCTGGTCGCCCTGTCCCTGACCCGGGAGATGGGGCCGGTCATGACCGCTCTAATGGTCAACGCCCGGGCCGGTTCGGCCATCGCCGCCGAACTGGGAACCATGCGGGTCACCGAACAGATCGACGCCCTGGAGATCATGGCCATCAATCCCATCCATTTCCTGGTGGTTCCCAGGATCTGGGCCGGCATTTTCATGGTCCCCCTGCTCACCGCCTTGAACATCTTTGTCGGGATTATCGGCGGATATTTTGTCGGGGTCATTTTGCTGGGGATCAATTCCGGCATCTACATGGACAAGATGATCAGCATGACCGAGCTGGGCGACCTGGTCCAGGGCATGACCAAGTCCGTGGTTTTCGGATTTATCCTGACCCTGGTCGGGTGTTACAAGGGTTTTAACACCCATGGCGGCGCTGAAGGGGTCGGCCGGGCTACCACCGAGGCGGTGGTTATTTCCTCGGTCAGTATCCTGATCGGCACCTATGTGTTGACCTCGCTCTTGTTTTGATTTTTTTATGATACGACTGATCAATCTGAATAAATCTTTTCGCGGCCAGCCGGTGCTCAAAGACTTGAACCTGACCGTGCCGGGCGGCCGGACGACGGTCATCATCGGACGCAGCGGCGGCGGCAAGAGCGTGCTGTTAAAACATATTATCGGCCTGATTCGCCCGGATTCCGGAGAAATCTGGGTCGATGATAATGAATTGACCCGGCTGAAGGAACGGGATCTCTACCGGGTCCGTAAACGCTTCGGGATGCTCTTTCAGGAAGGTGCCCTGTTCGACTCCATGAACGTCGGGCAGAACGTGGCCTTTCCGATCCTGGAGCACAAGAGGCTGCCCTTTGCCGAGGTGGAAAAACTGGTGGCTGAAAAATTGGAACTGGTGGGCCTGCCGGGGATCGAGGAAAAGATGCCTTCGGAACTGAGCGGCGGCATGCGGAAAAGGGTGGCCCTGGCCCGGGCCATCGCCCTGGATCCGGACATCATGCTCTTCGACGAGCCGACCACCGGGCTGGACCCGATCATGACGGCCGCTATCGACGACCTGATTATCAACACCCAGAAACGTTTCCAGATGACCTGCGTGGTCATCAGCCATGATATCCAGAGCGTCTTCCGGATCGCCCACAACATCGCCATGCTGTCTGAAGGCCGGATCATCGAAGAAGGTGTCCCGGAGCAATTCCGGAACAGTAAAAATGAAATCGTTCAGAATTTCCTGTCACCGGTCTGAAGACAACCAAATTTCGTAAAAGGTCAGCCCGGTCAAACCGGGTCACCGGCAGGACCCGGAACGCCATAACCCAGTAACCCAACCAGGGGAGGAAGCATCATGGAAAAAAGAGGCATGGGATTGGAGGTCAAGGTCGGAATTTTCGTCCTGATCGGTCTGATGATCCTGGGGTACATGACCCTGAAGGTCGAACGGCGGTCTCTGAAATCCGTAGAAGGGTATGAAATCGTCGCCCTGTTTGACTCGGCCGCCGGCCTGGTTAAGAACAGCGAAGTCCAGATTGCCGGTATCGAGGTGGGCCGCATCAAAGATATTACCTTAAGCGGCAGCCAGGCCAAGGTGACCATGACGATTAAGAAGGGGGTTCAGGTCTACTCCGATGCTCGGGCCGTGCTTCGGACCATGGGGGTGCTCGGAGATAAGTATGTGGAGATCATGCCTGGTACCGACAAGGCGCCGAAACTGATGGCCGGCGGAACAATCAACAACACCCGCTCCACCATTGAACTGGACCACCTGCTGGCCAAGGCCCTCCCGGCCATGGACAACATCCAGTCCGTTACCCAAAGCCTGAATGAGGTGCTGGGCAGCGAGGAAGGGAAAAACAACCTGAAGGAAACCTTCAACAACGTGCGCAAAACCACCGAAGATGTGCGCAGCATCACCCTGGGGCTGACCCAGGGCGAGGGAACGATCGGAAAATTGATCAAGGACGACGCCCTGTACCGGGATATGCGGACCACGGTTGCGGGGCTGAAGATTACGGTGGGCGAACTTCGGGAAGGACAGGGGACCTTGGGTAAATTTCTAAAGGACGACAGCCTTTACCTGGAATCTCAGAAGACCTTGACCAGCCTGCAGAAGGTGGCCGGAAAAATCGAAGCCGGCGAGGGGACGCTGGGCAAACTGGTGAACGACGAAACCCTTTATAACGAAGCCAAGGAAACCATTGCTAACCTGAACCAGGCCAGCCAAAAAATCAACGAGGGTAAAGGAACCTTGGGCCAACTGCTGAACGATGAAGGCCTTTACAAAGAGGCCAAATACGCCATCCGCAGTGTGACCAAGGCTACCGAGGGATTGCAGGAACAGGTGCCGGTCAGTATCATGGGGACCATCATCGGCACGATCATTAGATAGACCCCATTATAAGCCCTGCATATTTTAATTTGAGAATGAGAACACGAATTTTTAAATTCGAAATTCGAAGCACGAAATCCGAAACAAGCACCAATGTCCAAAATTTAAATGATCAAGACAACTTCCTGTGACTCGATGGGCGGGGGTGGGGAGGTGGGTGATTCTCGGACCATCGACTCAACCGGCTTTCGCTCCTCCCTAACCCCACACAGGGCGGGGTAGCGGGAGGGAATGTTTTGAATCTTGAAATTGGGGCCTTTGAATTTGTTTCGGATTTCGGATTTCGGATTTCGAGTTTAAACCGAAGTCTCAAGTCCCTTTTATTGACCTTTTTGGCCGCCATGGGGGTCCTGGTTACCGGTTGCGCCCATCTTTCCCCGGATCTTACCCCTTCCAATGTCTCGCCCTTTTTCCACATCCAAACCAACGAGGATAAGGAGAGTCGCCGGGTCGATGCCGCCGGCCCCTTCTACTCGCAGAGCGAATCCCCGGAGGAGAGGGAGTGGAGCCTGCGACCCTTCTTCTGGTACCGTGAGGACCGGAAGAACCAGACCGAGGAAATGGAATTCCTTTACCCACTGGGTTGGTACAAGAAAACGCCGAAAGAGACCAGTCTGAAGTTTCTGCCCTTCTATCAGAACCGTAAGAAGGTGGAGGAAGAGGAGGAGCGATCGAGAGACTATGTAGACCTCTTCCCGTTCTTCTGGGGCCGAAGCCGAAGCGGAGATCCCTTCGGAGGCTTCTTCCCCCTGGGCGGGACATTCCGGGACCGCTTCTCCCGGGATGAGATCCAGTTCGCCCTCTGGCCGCTGTATACCCATATCCGGGAAGGGGAGATCCAGACCACGCACATCCTCTGGCCGGTTTTTTCCCTTACCGAAGGCGGCCGGCGTCGGGGGTTTCGCTTCTGGCCCCTGTACGGCCGGGAAACCCAAGAGGGTGAAGGGGCCTACGAAAAGACTTTTTTTCTATGGCCCGTTTTCCACTACCAGCAGCGCCACCTGGACAGTGAATTCCCGGAGACTTATTTTTACATCTTCCCGCTTTACGTATCCGAAAGTTCCGCCCGGAGGCAGACGACCATTTTTCTCTGGCCCTTGTTCAGTTTCTATACAGTGAAGGAGTTTGACTACTTCCAGATGGATTTCCCCTGGCCCTTCGTCCAGTATTCCCGGGGCAGAGGGCGTCAGTTCCTTCAGGCTCTGGCCCCTCATTACCTACCGGCAGGAGGATGACCGTCAGCGGACATCCGTTCTCTGGCCCATCTTCTACCAGAACTTCGAAGAGGACGAATACAAGATCGAATCCAAGGTCCTGCTGTTTCTGTTCACCAAGATCCACCAGAAATACTATAAAGAGGAAAAGCGTTGGGAACGGGTCACCAAATTCTGGCCCCTCTTCCGTTATGCCGAGGACGGGAAAGGTCTGGTTCATTTTTTCTTTCCGGCGCTGATGCCGGCCGATTGGGAGGGGCTGGAACGCCACTATGGGCTGTTGTTCCGACTTTTTGATCACTACGAGGACGGCCAAGGGCTGGAGGTCACCAAGATTCTCTGGGGCCTCTTCTACCGGCAAAAGCAGAAAGACCTGGAGCGAATTGAGGTCAGCTTCCTTTTCGATTGGCAGAAGACGCCGGAGAAATTGGAAGTCAACTTCTTGAAGGGGCTCTGGGGATACCGGCGAGAAGGCGGCAAGAAAACCATGAAATTATTTTACCTGCCGGTGCCCATGGAGGAAGACCATCCGGCAAAAACGGAGAACCCGTTTCCGGGACCAGGCTCCCCCGGTTAAAGGACGAACCTCGTCTTCAGAGCCCCTTTCCGAGGGGTATTTCCCTTCCCCCTGCTCGTTACCCTTTCTTCCTGCCAAGATAATAATCGATGCGGCCGATGGCGAGCAGTCGCGGGCTTTTCCCCTTATTTGTTATTTTTCGGAATGACCGGAGAGGGAGAGATGACCTGTACTCCCTTAGGGGGGGTGAACTGGAAGACCGCATCGTTGACCTTGACCGCCGTCTGGACCTGGCTGAAGCGAAAACGGGTTCCGTCGCCCAGGATGTTGAAAAAGGTGAACTCCAAGGGAAGGAAGGAAGTCTTTGAGACCCGCAGGTGGATCTGGTTGAGATCGGGCTGGGGGATTTTGGGTTGCAGCACCAGCGCGTAAAAAGGCGCTTCTTCGGGAATGGTCTTGTCCAGGCGGACAGTAAAATGTTTCTCCAAACCGCCCAGACCGGAGAAAAACTCGGTGATGGGTTTGACCTGTTGGCCGTAGTCTTTGACCTGAAAAACCTGGACCGTTTTTTCTCCGGGGATATACCACCAGGCCTTTTCCCCATTGCTGATCAACAGCTCCGCCCGGGGTTGGCTCTGATCCAGTCGCAACTTGTCCGGCGAAGCAAAAGTGAGCCGTCCCTCGGCCTTCAGCGATGCGGAAGGCAATGCGCTGGATACCTTGGGGAGCAGATCCCGGATGTAGTCGGCCTTGAGGGTTTTAATGGCGCCAAAGCGGTTCTTGAGTTTTTCCAAAAGAGATTGGAGTTCCGGATCTTCCTGGGCATAACCTGGTTTGAATCCCCCCCAGAGGATCAGGGATAAAGTTAAGAGAAATATAAGGATACCCTGGCGGGTTCTCTTTGTTTTCATGAAGCGCTCCTGACAGTTGACGCCCTATAGGGCAGTTTGTTAGGTTAAATAAATGAAACGGTTAATAATTAATAATTAATTATTAATTATTAATCATTAATATCATTCAGTTAAGGCATTGTCCAGCCTCTTTTATTTTCATGCTTTTCTTTTGACCCCCGGAACCCTTCTGTGGTTAAAAGTTCTTCACCAGCACCTCTCTGGTCCGTCCTCCGTCCGCCGAGCCGACGATTCCTTCCCGTTCCATAATCTCCACCAGGCGGGCCGCTCGGTTATAGCCAATGCGTAATTTGCGCTGGATCATGGAGATGGAGACCTGCCGGGTTTCCTTGACCAGCCGGACCGCCTCCTCGTATTTCTCATCCAACGCCTCTTCCTCCTCGGGATCAAGGTTTTCCTCAACCGCCAGAATGGAATCGTCATACACCGGCTGCTGCTGGTTTCGCAGGAAGTCGGTCAGCCGTTTGATCTCCGTTTCGGAAACATAGGCCCCGTGAATGCGCTGTAATTTGGAAACGCCGGGCGGCAGAAAAAGCATATCCCCGGCTCCCAGGAGGGCCTCGGCACCGTTGGTATCCAGGATGGTCCGGGAGTCCGTTTTCGAGGAGACCTGGAAAGAGATCCGGGCGGGGAAATTGGCTTTGATGATCCCGGTGAGCACGTCCACCGAGGGCCTCTGCGTGGCGATCAGCAAGTGGATCCCGGCGGCGCGGGCCATCTGGGCCAGCCGGGTCAGGTATTCCTCCACATCCCGTGAAGAAACCATCATCAGGTCGGCTAACTCGTCGATCACCACGATGATATAAGGCAGCCAGCCCTCGGGATATCCCTGGGGAGTTCCCTTTTTCTCCTTGAGCAGGCGCTGATTATAGCTGTCAATACTGCGGACCCCTTTCTCAGCCATGCGCTGATAGCGGTCTTCCATCTCCCGGATGGCCCAACGCAGGACCCGGGTGGCCATCTTGGGTTCGGTGACCACTTCGTGGAGCAGGTGGGGGATTCCCTCGAAGGGCAGGAGTTCGATCCGTTTGGGGTCGATGAGCAGAAAACGGACCTCCTCCGGCCGGGCCTTAAAAAGAATGCTGCAGATCATGGCGTTCAGGCAAACGCTCTTCCCGGTGCCGGTGGCCCCGGCGATCATCAGGTGGGGCATGCGGGCTAAATTATTGGCCACCGGGATTCCCATGATATCCTTTCCCAAGGCGATGGTCAGCTTGGATTTGGCACCGGCGAAGGCCGGAGAGGCCAGAATTTCCTTCAGGCCCACCGTTTCCCGCAGGACGTTGGGGATTTCAATGCCGATCACCGCCTTCCCCGGCAAAGGGGCCACGATCCGGATACTCACGGCCCGCATGGCCATGGCCAGGTCGTCGGCCAGTCCGGTGATTCGGCTGATCTTGACGCCCGGCGCCGGTTCAAATTCATACATGGTGATCACCGGTCCGGGAGAAACCTCCAAAACCTGCCCCTCCACGCCGAAGTCCTTCAGTTTCTTTTCCAGCAGGCGTGAATTCATAATCAGACTCTGCTGCTGGATTTGCTGGTCTTTCTTTTCCACGTCATCCAGCAGCGAAAGCGGCGGAAGGGTGTAGTCCCCCAGGTCCTTCATGAAAACGAACTGCTCCTGCTGGGTCGTGACCTTCGGGGCCGGGGGGGCTTTAACCACCGGGTTCTGGACGATCAGCGGCGGTTTCGATTCCCTTTCTTTTTGCAATTCTTTTCCAACCGTCAGGACCTTGGCCTTTCGCCGCCGTTCCCGGTTTTTCTGGTAGGTATCCCGCCAGGCTCCCACCTTGGTATAAAGCCAGAGCTGGAACCGTTCGGCCATTCGAGCCAATGATATCCGGCTGATCAGGATCAGGCCCACCAGCAGCATCACCACCAACAGAATATGGGCCCCCGGCGGATTCAGGTAAAGCTTGATCTGCTGAAAAACCAGATAGCCGACCACCCCGCCCCGCGGGAAATTCCAGCCGAAAAACTGAAAGTTCCCATGGTCCCAGGAAAGGATGGCGGCCGAACCGACCATCAACAATAGATACCCTAAGGCGTACCAGGACGGAGAGGCTTGGCGGGCCTGCCTTTTGAAAGTGAAAAAGGTCAGATGTCCCAGGATGAAAACCAGCCAAAAAGAGGCCAGGCCCAGGGATTCAAACAGGAACGACGATAAATAGGAGCCCAGACGACCGGTCCAGTTTTGAACGATTTGCCGGCCGGCTTCCGGGGCGCTGAAGGACGGGTCCGCAGGGTGATGAGTGAAAAGGCTCAGGGCCAGAAGGAGCGTCAGGGCCGCCAAGCCCAGCCCTAAAATCTCATACGCTATGGATCGTGATTCGTTGTCTTTGACCATCGACGGCGTTGGCCCCCTACATAGGGATAATCAGCGGCAGCACTACGGGCCGGCGTTCAATGGATTTGACAAAATACCGTTGCAGGGCCTTGCGGATTTCATCCTGAATTTCCGGCCAATTCTTCCGGTCTTCGATCGCCCGCTGGGTCAGGATTTCCAGGACCCGATTTTTCGCTTCCCGGATCAATTCCGGGTATTCCTCCTCGGAAATAAACCCCCGGGAGATGATCTCCGGACCGGAAAGGAGGTCGCCGGTCTGGTTGTTCAGGACCGTCAGGACCACGACCAGTCCCTCGTTCGACAGGTGGCGCCGGTCCCGCAGGATCAGATCCCCTACGTCGCCCACCCCTTTGCCGTCTACGAAAACCCGCCCGGCCTCCACCGGATCACCGAACCGGCACCCTTCCCGGTCGAACCGAATGACCTGCCCGTTTTCCGCCAGCAGCAGGTTTTCCCAGGGGAGACCGATCTCGTGGGCCAATTGGGCGTGTTTGACCAAGTGGCGGTATTCCCCGTGGATGGGGAGAAAATACCGGGGCTTGGTCAGACGAAGCATCAACTTCAGCTCCTCCTGGTGGGCGTGGCCGGAGACGTGGATTTCGGAGACCCTTTCGTAAATCACCTCGGCCCCGAAGCGGTAGAGGTTGTCGATCATGCCGGTAATGGCCCGCTCGTTGCCCGGAATAAACCGGGAAGAAAGGATCACCGTATCGCCTTTTTTAATTTTGATCTGTTTATGATCATCCCGGGCGATCCGGGTCAGCGAGGACATGGGTTCGGCCTGGCTGCCGGTGGTGATGACCGCGACCTGGGAATCGGGGGTGTGGGCCATCTCGCCCAAGGTGATCTCCCGACCCGGGGGAACGTGCAGGTAGCCCAACTCCCGGGCGATCCGGCAGTTGGTGATCATGCTCTTGCCGTTAAAGGCCACTTGACGACCGTAACGCACGGCCGAATCCACCACCTGCTGGATCCGGTAGATATTGGAGGCGAAGACGGCCACCATCACCCGGCCTTCGCATTTTCGCATGATCTGATCCAGGCTTTCGCCGATCCGCTTTTCCGGCACGGTGTAGCCTTCCCGTTCCACGTTGGTGGAATCGGAAAGCAGGGCCAGAACGCCCCGTGCCCCGTAAGCGGCCAGGGTGTTAAGGTCGGTAACCCCTCCGGTCTGGTCGATCTTGAAATCCCCGGAATGGATGAACGTCCCCAAAGGGGTTTGAATGGCCAATCCCATCCCGTCCGGGATGCTGTGAGCGACCCGGATAAATTCAATCGTAAACGGACCCAGTTCCAGGATTTCTTTGGGTGCGATCAACCGCAGGTCCGTCTGCCCCAAGAGCTGGTGTTCTTTCAATTTCTCCCGAAGCAACTCCAGGGTAAATCGGGAACCGTACACCGGGGCCGAGAGTTCCCGCAGCAGGAAGGGGAGCGCCCCGATATGGTCTTCATGGCCGTGGGTCAGGACCACGGCCCGGACCTGGTCCTTGTGCCTCAGGAGGTAGCTGAAATCCGGAATGGCGATATCGATGCCCAGCATGTAGTCCTCCGGAAACATCAGACCGGCATCGATGACCAGGATCTCTTCTCCATACTTGAAGAGGAGCATGTTGAGGCCGATTTCTCCCAGACCCCCCAAGGGGATGATTTCCACCGTGGGTTCGAAATTCGGGATTTGAAGAACGGCCGTCACGGACGGGTTCCCCGGTGGATCGGACGGTAATGTTCCTGGATAGCCGCCCGGACCTGTTCCATCAGCGGTTCCACCGCTTTGGCCGAAATCCCCTTCGTCGGGATCGGTTTCCCGACCACGATGTCAATCAACCCGGGTTTGATGGAAAAACTCTTTTTAGGGAGTACGGCCGCGCTGCCGCTGATGCTGACCGGGACCAGGGGCCGCCCGGACTTGACGGCCAGGATAAATCCCCCTTTCTTAAAGTCGCCTAATTGATTGGGCGATTGCCGGGTCCCCTCGGGGAAGATCAGCACCGAGGTCCCGTTCTCCACCTTTTTGGCGGCCAGCAGGAGGCTTCGATAAGCCGATTTCGGATTCGACCGGTTGATGGGGATATAACCGACCCGGGTCATGGCCCAGCCCATAAAAGGGGTTTTAAACAGGCTTTCCTTGGCCAGCCAACGAAACTGGACCTTCAGCTTGGAAAGCAGGGCGAGAATGTCAAAAGCGCTCTGGTGGTTGGCGGCGAAAATATAGGCCTCACCGGGGGGTAGGGGCTCCAGATAGGTGATCCGGGCCCGCACCCCGGAGAAGAAAAGAGACCATGTGCCCCAAACGGCGCCCACCCGATGCGCCCGATTCCCGCTAGAATCCAATAGGGCGGCGAGGATGGACCCCAGGCTGAAGCCGACCGTCAGCACAATAAAGATGGGGAAAAAAAACACACTGGTAATGGACATGGACGCCCTTTACAAAATGATTTTCGCCTGAATTCGTTTTTCTCATAAGCCAAATCCAGACCAAATATTTGAATTTCCGGAATCATAATCCATTGCCAGGCTATAGTCAATTAGGGATTCCGGCTTGCCGGAACCGGAGAGATGTGCTACATAGAGATGCAGAAAAACTAGTTCAGGGGGAAATTATGGCATCGGTCAACAAAGTCATTTTAATCGGCAACCTCGGAGCCGACCCGGAATTGCGTTATACCGCCGGCGGAACGGCCATCGCCCGGTTCAATCTGGCTACCAAAGAGAACTGGACCGGCAAGGACGGAAACAAGGAAGAACGGACCGAATGGCACCGCGTCGTGGCCTGGGGCCGCTTAGGGGAAATCTGCGGGGAATACCTGTCCAAGGGCAAGCAGGTCTATATCGAAGGACGGTTGCAGACCCGCAGTTGGGAAGACAAGGAAGGGAACAAACGCTACACCACCGAAATAAACGCCCAGGTCATGCAGATGCTGGGCCCGGCGGGGGAAAAGGCCGCCTCCGGGCGGGATTTTAGCGCCCAGGGTCCCCGCGAAGAACCGGGAGGGCCGTTTCCGGAGGATGATATTCCTTTCTAAAGAGGTTTGATCTTCATTCAAGATGATGGTATCGCAGAAGTCCGTCAGAGAGATTTGTCATTCTGAGTCCCGCGATTGCGCGGGACGAAGAATCTCGTTTTTTCAACTAGTTCCGAGATCCTTCACGAGACATGTTTACCCTGAGCCGAAAACCGAGATCCTTCGCGTTGCTCAGGATGACAAGCAGGCGAAGGGCTCAGGGTGACAGAAAGGCGAAGGGTTCAGGATGACAGTTTGGACTTTTTCGAGTCCGTCAAGGTTGGGCGTTCGATGTTCAATGTTCGTTCCGTCACTCTTCTTCTTTGGCCAGCTCCACCATCAATTTCTGGAATTCCAGGGAATTCCGGTAACGGTGCAGATTGGTCTGATAATCCAACCAGGATTTCCAGACCTCCATCCAGGCCGGGCTCTGGTAGCTCTCCAAATCCTGCGGGACCGATAGCCCCTGACTGAACTTCTGATAGACCCGGTATTCCTCCCAACAGCCACCGCACAGGCGCAGGGGCAGTTCAGGGGACAGGATGCGCAGCTCGGGCGGTTCAACCTGGGAACCGCATTTGGCGCACTTCCGCGGGCAGTTGGTGCATTCCATGACCATCCGGAGGGAAGTCAGTCTTTTCTTTTTCTGCTCGGAAAGCTGTTTGTCCCGCTGTTCCTTCAGACGATTGTCAAGGGAAATGATGTCCGCCATAATTACGAATTTTCCTCTGCCTCAATTTCGGCGTTCAGATTGAAGATCTTCTGGGCCAGATCCGCCTGTTTGCTGACCTGAAAGGGGTCCCCGGGCTTTTTCAAAAAGGTGATCGGGTCGTGGAGGATTTTATTCATCATGGCCTGACTCATGGCCTCGATGGCCTTTTGCTGATCAGGGGTCAGTTCCTGAAGGACCGGACTGACTTTTTTCAACTCCCCCTGGCGAATGTCATCAAATTTGTTCCGAAGGGCGACAATCGTCGGCACCACCTCCAGACCGTTCATCCAGTTTTGGAATTTGACGGTCTCCTCCTGAACAATCCGCTCGGCTTGAACGGCTTCGTTTTTCCGGGCGGCAATGTTTTGCGCCACTACCCCCTGCAGGTCGTCAATATCGTAAAGGTACACGTTATCCAGGTGATTGACCTGGGGATCGATATCCCGGGGCACGGCAATATCGATGAAAAATAAAGGCCGCTGTTTGCGTTGCTTCATGATAGCCTTGACCTCGTCCTGGCGGACAAGTATGTCCGGGGATCCGGTGGAGCTGATCACTATATCCGCCCCGCTTAAGGCCCGGGGAACTTCCTGCAGGGACACCGCCCGGCCACGCCAACGATGGGCCAGGTCGATGGCCCGTTCCAGGGTCCGGTTGGCCACCACGATTTCCTGGACCTTATGATGAACCAGATGTTCGGCCGCCAATTCGGCCATTTCTCCGGCCCCGACCAGCAGGACTTTTTTTCCGGCCAAGTCCTGAAAGATTTTTTTGGCCAGCTCCACGGCGGCGAAACTGATGGAAACGGCGTTGTCGGCAATGCCGGTTTCGGTCCTGATCCGCTTGGCCACGGAAAAGGCCTTGTGCAACATCCGGTTCATGATCACGCCGGTGGAGCGGTTTTTCACGGCTTCCCGATAGGCAGTCTTGAGCTGCCCTAAAATTTGGGGCTCCCCCACGACCAGGGAATCCAGGCTGGCCGCCACCCGGAACAGGTGTTGGATCGCTTCATCGCCCCGGTAGACGTATAGATAGGGTCTCAAGCCCGCCTCGGTCCTCCGGGGTGGGTCTTCCCAGGTCCGGATGACCTCTTGAAAGGCCCGGTCGAGGTCTTCGGCGGTCAGGAGGATCTCGACGCGGTTACAGGTGGCCAGGGTGAGGGCTTCTTTAACGATCGACGGAGACAGCTCTCCTCCCACGCCCACCGCGCCCGGGACGCAGACCGAGGAAAGCTGCTCCCGGAGTTCCACCGGGGCGGTTTTATGATTCAGGCCGATCAGACCGATCTCCATCCCTAACCCTTTTGAAAGGCCGAAAAGGTGTGATACCCCTTCACCAGGAAATTGATCCCCAGGAACGAAAAAATCAGGACCAGAAAAAAAGCGATCGATAGAAGGGCCGAGCGCCGGCCCCGCCAGCCGGCCACCAGCCGGCCGTGCAACAGGGCGGCGTACAAGAGCCAGGTGATCAGCGACCAGACCTCCTTGGGGTCCCAACGCCAGAAGGACCCCAGGGTGTAGTGGGCATACAGGGACCCACTGATCATCCCCAGGGTCAACAAGGGAAATCCCAGGATCAGGCATTGGTAATTCAGCCCGTCCAGCGTTTCCAGGGAAGGGAGACGATGGTAGAAGGCGCCCAAATTCTTGGACTTGATCTGCCTTTCCTGGATCAGGTACATGATCCCGGCCAGGAAGGCGATGGCGAAGATCCCGTTGCCCAGGAAGATCGTCACTACATGCAACACCAGCCAGAAACTGTGCAATAGCGGGTTGGCCGGGCCGGCCGGGTGGGGTAAGAAGGAGGAACTGATCATCATGACCACGGCCAGGGGGGACAGGAAGGAGCCCAGGACCCGGATATTAAAGCGGATTTGGATGGCCAGGTAGGCACCCATAATCGCCCAGGAAAAAAAAGAAAGGGATTCCCTCAGGTTGTGGACTGGGAAAAAACCGGTCTGGTAATAAAGTCCTCCGATGGCCAAGCTATGGGCCAGAAAACCGGCCCACAAAACTCCATAGGCGTAGTGGGCCAGGGGCTTCTTCTGGAAGATCAGGTAAATGATATACCCCACTGTCCCCAGAAGGTAAAAAAACAGAGCGACTTTGAAAGAGATTAGGGCCATGGTTCCTCTTAGCGCGAGAATAGAAACGAAACGGTTAATAATTAATAATTGACAATTAATTATTAATTATTTCGTAAGAGTAGGTTTGAAGTCTGCCATCAGGAAGTCTCCGTCAGATCAATGAGTTATATCATCCGCGGAAACCTCCCGTGAGCCTGGGAGGCACCTATGGACCCCAGCCCAATTCCTGGAGCCAGTCTTCCACTTCTTCCGGCCGCGGCGGCGGATCCAATAACCGTATCAAGTGGTCTGTCAGATCTTCTCGGTCGCCCCGGCGTAAGGATTCCAGTAGTGGGGCCTTGACCAGGGATTCAAAGATCTGCTGGTTGTTAGATTGAGGCAATCCCTGAGCCAATATATATTCTCTTATTCGACCCAATAAGGACACATAGATACTATAAATATCCGGAAACAGATTTTCCAGGTCCTGCCGGATTTTTTTTGCCAGGGCCGGGCTGTGCCCGCTGGTAGATATGGCGATGACCAAATCACCGCGGTGGACTTGGGAAGGAACGATAAAATTGCACTCCCGGGGTTTATCCACGATGTTGCATAATAGATTCCTGGACCGAGCTGCTGAACTGATCCGCCGGTTGACTTCCGGATCATTGGTGGCTCCGATGACTAAAAACATGCCCTCCAGATGTTCCGGCAGAAATTCAAGGGCCAACAAACGGACGCGTCCCTGTCGAACTTCCTCTTCCAGGGAGGGGGTCAATTCGCGGCTGACCAGGTGAACCTTGGCTCCGCACGACAGCAGGGTCTGCACCTTCCGTTCCCCCACCTGTCCGCCACCCACCACCAGGCAGGAGGCCTCCTGCAAATCTAGAAAAGCCGGATAATAGCGCATGCTGCTTTAACTCCCGGGGTTCCTTTTAGTATTATTATATAATAAAACATTTTTGACCAATTCGCCATTTTTTAAGGGACTTCCATTGAGAACTTCCATTCCATGTTTTATAATAGAAACAATAGATCCGGGTATGTACTAAACCCCCATGCGCGATGCGGGTATCCTAAGGCATGAAAATTCAACCTTCAGATATCCTGGTTTGTCATCCTGAGCCCTTCGCCTGCCGTCATCCTGAGCGAAGCGAAGGATCTCGCTTTTCGGCTCAGGGTAAACTCCTCGAAGGATCTCGTCTTTCGAGCCCAAGGCTTGCCAGGGGGATTCTTCAGTCGCTTCGCTCCTTCAGAATGACAGATGCCGGTTATTTTCGCAGTCAATATATTTCGATCCTAACATCAGCAAGGAGCTTCCTGATATGACCACTACCCAGAAGGAAATTTTACAAGGGCTTAAAACCGCCATGGAGGCCGAAATCTTCGGCCATAATTTTTATAAAAACGCTTCCCGGAATACCCCCGATTCCCTGGGGCGGGAAACCCTGGCCCGGCTGGCCGAGGAAGAGCTGGGCCATTTCAATTATCTGCGGACTCAGTATAAATCCGTCATGGAAAAGGGTGATTACACCTTTTCCCCCAACCTGGTCCTGGCTCACCGGAAAGCGGCCGACAATCCCATTTTCAGCGATGAAATCAAAAAGCGGATCAAGGACAGCCACTTTGAGGTCAGTGTTTTAGGTATCGGCATGAAGCTGGAACTGGAAGCGGCGAATTTTTACCGTCAATGCGCCCGACAGGCCTCCGGCGAGGAAGCCCGGCGGTTCTATAACGAACTGGCCGATTGGGAGGAGGACCATTACCGGGCCTTCGAGCAGCAATTGGACCAATTGAAAGAAGACTATTTCCAGGCCAATAACTTTGTCCCTATGTGAGGGATTTATTTTTTGGCCAGTAGACAGACGGAGGTCCCAAAGGGCAGGCGGAGATAAGGAATCAATCGGGACTCCAAACGGCAGATTCCGTAAAGAAGGGTGTTGACCAGGCCGGGAGGCATCCGAATGTCGTTTTCAACCGGCACCCCTGGCTTAATCCGCGGTGGATGAAGCAGCTTCCAGAGGGCCAACAGCGGAAACAGTGTGGTAAAGAGATAGGAGGAATATAAGGGAACCAACCGCTGCTCCACAGCCAAACCTTCGAACTGCGAACGGGTGAACCGCCGGGAAGCCTCTACGGCCAGATCATGCCGGCTCATGAGCCATTGAAAAGCCGAGGCCTGCAAAAGGACAACCCCCCCCGGTTTGGAGACCCGCCGGATCTCGCTGAGCAACCGAACGGGATCCACCTGTTTTTCCTCTAACACATCAATACAAACGACCAGATCGAAGCAGTTATCCGGGAAGGGAAGGCAATTGGCATCCGCCATCAGCACAGAAGGGAATCCCCGGGACCGGGTGTGGGCCAGCCCCAGCCAGGAAAGATCGAGGCCGACCACCCGATCATAACGTTCCCGGAGACGCTTCATAAAACCGCCCGTTCCGCAGCCGATGTCCAAGACCCGCGTTTCCGGCGGCAGATCGGCCTGATCCAGCAGGCGAAAAAGAAAACCGTGCAGGGCCTGATACCACCAGAGCTTTTCCTCGCACTCCACCATGGCCTGCCATTGGTTCTTTGGCTCGGCGGGCTTCATTGACGGACTTCTGGCAAATCCGTCATGATTCATGATCGATAAAAATATCCGGCTTTTGGGAATTATACCGATAGGATTTCAACAGAATAAAGTCGGAATCTTCCAGGTAGGTAATGGTGTGGATCTCAAAGGGTAGGAAATAGATTCCTTCTCCCGAACCCAGGACAATTTCATCGGAAGTGCCGTCCACGATGTGCTTGACCGTCACCCGGGCCCGTCCTCGGGTCAGAAAGAAAAAGGCCTTGTTCTCCCGGTGATAATGATCGCCCATTTTCTTTTGGCTTTTCATCGTCCCGTGGATGACGGTCTCCCAGGGCCCCTCATTGACGATTTCCACAAACAGGCCCCGCTCGTCCTTTCGGGAAAAGGAAGGTTTAACGGAAGCCGGTTTCGTAACCAGTTGGCTTTTACTATTCAATTCAATTTCCTCCACGCAGAAAGCGAAATCTCAAGGTCAGGATCCGGAACAGGTAATGGCTTCCGGTGACAAAAAATCGAAAAACATTGGGGATGGATTTGGAAACCCCTTCCGCCCGATCCCGAAAATAGTATCCCACCTCACAAATCTTCAATCCCTTGCGGGTGGCATCATAAATCATCTCGATGAAGTATTCTCCGTAGCCGAAGGGAATGAGCGTGACGCTGTCAAAGACCCTCCGATGCAAGGCCACAAAGCCGCTGTCGTAATCCCGGACTTGGCCCCCCAGAACCAACCGGGCCACTCCATTGATAAATCGACTGGACCAGACCCGCAGCGGCGGCCGGTCATCCACCCCGCCCAAGGCATACCGGGAACCGATGGCCAGATCGCAGTCCTCCAGCTTCTTGATCATTTGAATCAGCGTATCCACCGGCATACACATATCCGCGTCCATCCAGCAGATAATGTCACCGGTGCTTTCGATGATCCCCCGGTGAAAGGCGGAAGCCAGCCCGCGAACCTTCCGTCGAATCAGAATCACCCGGGGGTCGGCCAGGCCGGCCACCAGATCCGCTGTCCCGTCTTCCGAATTGTCGTCCACCACGATGATTTCCAGGGTCTGGGAAATTTTTTGGGTGAGTTCCCGGATCAGTGGCAGGATGTGCTCTTTTTCATTATAGGTAGCCAGAATGACGGAGACTTCGGGTTTGGAGAAAGATGTCATGGGCATCGACTCTCGGCTCAATCCCAACAGCGTTTCAAGGCGCCGGCCACGGTTTTAATCTCCGCGGCGGTTAGGTTGAGACCGGAAGGCAGACAAAGACCATGATCGGAAAGGTAGTCGCTGACCGGGTAGGAGCCATCCACCCGTGGATAGCGTGGGTCCGGACTGTTCTGAAAAAGAGGCTGGCGGTGCAGCGAATTGAAAAAGTACCGGGTCTGGATCCCCTTGACCTTCAACATTTCCACCAATTCGGGACAGGATGGCCCGAGACCTTCCCTAAGCAGCACCCCCACATTCCAATAGGTGCTCCCGGCCCAGGGACGGGTGGTCTGAAAGGTCAGCGGTTCGAAATCCTGAAGCTCTTGGCGATAGGCTTCAAAAATCCGGCGCTTGGTTTTTACTTTTTCGTCGATCCGCTCACACTGGGCCAGACCGATCGCCGCCTGAAGGTTGGTCAGCCGGTAGTTACAGCCGAAAACCCGGTGCGTATAGACGCGGTCATTGCCTTCAAAGCCGTGGCTGCGCATCAAAGCCACTTTCTCGGCAATTTCCGGGCGGTCGGTCAGCACCATGCCCCCTTCACCCGTGGTCAATGTTTTGCTGGCGTAAAAGCTGAAGCAGGCCACGTCGCCCAGACTGCCGACCTTCTTCCCCCGGTACTCACTGCCGTGGGCCTGGGCGGCGTCTTCGATGACGAAAAGGCCCCGGTCTTCGGCAATCCGGCGAATGGTCTCCATATCGCAGGGATGGCCGAACATGTGGACACAGAGTATGGCTTTCGTCTTCGAGGTGATTTTGGCCTTTAGCTGCCCGGTGTCCAGGCACCAGGTCTCCGGATCCACATCAACAAAAACCGGTCTGGCCCCGGTCAGGATCACCATGTTCGCGTCGGCGATGAGGGTGAAGTCCGGAACAATAACCTCGTCCCCGAATCCGATATCCAGGGCCATCAGGGCCAGATGGAGCGCGGAGGTACCGCTGCTGCAGGCCAG
This sequence comes from uncultured delta proteobacterium, assembly GCA_963746605.1. Taxonomy (GTDB): domain Bacteria; phylum Desulfobacterota; class RBG-13-43-22; order RBG-13-43-22; family RBG-13-43-22; genus CAVQSS01. The sequence continues at coordinate 93,658 of CAVVCH010000055.1, read as the reverse complement.
GCCGAATCGGACCCCGCAATATTGGGCGAAGGATTGCTCGAAAGCTTGAATATATTTTCCCTGCGAAGAAATCCAGTTACTCTCCAGACAATCCAGGAGATATTCTTTCTCCCGGCCGTTCAGTTGCGGGACATTCTGTAAAATCATCCGATTAGAGCCCTTCCTGAAAAGATTAGGTGCTTTGGTTAAGATTCCCCGCCTGGGTCGGTTGCCCCATTCGAAAAAGAATTTCCTTGACGATGCGCCTGATTCTAACCCAGATCGGGTAGAAATAAAACGGCAAAATGGACCCAAGGCGATTAGAGGGATTAGACAGACATTCGATTCCAATGGAGGTACCATGGTCCTTTTTTTGCCGGGTTGCCGGATGGTTTAATAAAATATCGCTTCGCACTTTTGGGTGGGTACCTCCCACATCTGATAGGGCCGTCTGGTCTCGGCGAAAGGGTTTTCCAGAGGTACTCCGGACTTTGAATCCGGGCCTGAATTGCTAATTTTATTTGAAGCAGGTCCAAGCGTAGGGACTATTAATGCCTGCTAGGCTGGCCCTGCTTCCAGGAAGATTTGAAAACATGGGGGCCGGGTTAGAACCTATAAAGCAATGTGGAAAACCCTTTCGCCGAGACCAGACGGCCATGAGGTGCCCGATTTCAGTCTGACTTACCATATATCGTACTCACCCACCCAAAAAGGGCGAACACCCAGTATAATTTGTAAAACGATCGTCGGTGTGGCAAAATATAAAAAGAGCCCGACAAGCCCAGGGGAAACTTTTGAAAGGAGGCGCTATGATATCATTAAAAATCAACGGAAAGGATTTTACATTGGACGTGGCACCCGAAACTCCGCTGCTTTGGGTGATCCGGGAGCACCTGCAGCTCACCGGGACCAAGTTCGGCTGCGGGGTAGGGGAGTGCGGCTCCTGCACGGTGCACATTAACGGGCAGGCCGAAAAATCCTGCCTGCTGCCGGTCCGGGAGGCCCAGGGAAAGGTTATCACCACCATTGAAGGTCTTCCTGAGGACCACCCGGTAAAGCGGGCCTGGATCAAGGAACAGGTCCCCCAATGCGGTTACTGCCAGCCGGGACAGATGATGCAGGCGGCGGCCCTGCTCCGGGAAAACCCCAACCCGGACGCAGGGAAAATCACACAGACTATGGACGAAGTCCTCTGCCGCTGCGGGACCTATCCCCGGATCAAAACAGCCATCCAAACTTCCATTCGCTTCATGAAAGAGGAGGGACGGAAATCATGAAAAAACAAGTCTCCCGAAGGGCTTTCATGAAAGGGCTTCTGGCCGGATCCGGGCTGACCTTGCTGCTGGTCTATACCTCGGACGGATTTCGGGTACTCGGCGCGGCAGAGATAGAAAAAGCCGACCTAAAAGAACTTACCCTCAGCGCCTGGATAGGCATTACGGCCGATGACCGGATCACCATCACCGTCTCGCAGTCGGAGATGGGCCAGGGAGTTTACACCTCCATCCCTATGATCGTGGCTGATGAACTGGAGGCCGACTGGAAGACCGTCCGGTTCCGGGCGGCACCGGCGGCGGATGAGTACAAGAATCCGATCTGGGGCATGCAATCCACCGGCGGCAGCACCAGCATCCGTCATTTTTACGATCTGCTGCGCAAGGCGGGGGCCGCCGGGCGGGAGATGCTGCTTGAGGCCGCCGGTCAGGTCTGGGGGGTTCCCCGGCCGGAGTGCACGGCCGTCAAAGGCTTTGTCCGGCACCCCGGGACCGGCCGGTCATTATCCTATGGGAAATTGGCGGCGGCGGCCTCCAAACTGCCCCTGCCGAAAGAGCCCCCGCTGAAAGACCCATCCCAATTCCGGTTTATCGGGCAGCCCCTGTCGCGGTTGGATATCCCGGAAAAGGTTAACGGAAAGGCCCGTTTCGGCATCGACACCTTTATCCCGGATATGTGCTACGCTTCCGTCACCCGCCCTCCTGTTTTTGGGGCCAAAGCAAAATCCTACGATCAGGAGGCCGCCGGGAAAATCAAAGGAGTGGAACAGATCGTCCGCATCGGCCGGGGGGTGGCGGTCTGCGCCCGGAGCTTCGAAGCGGCCCGCCGGGGACGGGCCGCACTGGCCGTGCAATGGGACCAGGGCTCCCGGCCGGATCTGGATAATGCCGCGATCAACAAAACCCTGCTGGACCACTTGAAGCAAACCGGGGTGGTCGCCCGCGCTGACGGGGACGCTGATAAAGCCCTGGCGGCCGCCTCGAAAAAAATTGAATCCGTCTACCGACTGCCCTATCTCGCCCATGCCACTATGGAGCCCATGAACTGCACGGCTTGGGTACAAAAAGACCGCTGCGACGTCTGGGTGCCGACCCAGAGCCAGACCGGCGCGCAGGAGACGGCTGCCAGACTGTCCGGCCTCGATCCCAAAAAGGTCCATATCCATACCACCTATCTGGGCGGAGGCTTCGGACGGCGGGGAGAAACGGACGTGGTGGAGGAGGCGGTCGAGATTTCCAAGGCCGTCGCCAAGCCGGTCAAGGTCATCTGGACCAGGGAAGAGGATATCCACCATGATTTTTTCCGTCCGGGAAACTGCTGCCGGATCGCGGGGGCACTGGACGCTCAAGGCAAAATCACGGCCTGGTCCCACCGGGTGGTCGTCCCTTCCATTTTTGCCAGGGTCTTCCCCCAGATGATGCAAAAGGGTATCGATCCGGCCGCCGTGGAAGGGATCATTGATCTTCCCTACCAGGTCCCCAACCTTCGAGTGGAGTATGTCCGCCTGGACCTTCCGATCCCGGTGGGCTTCTGGCGATCCGTCGGCAGTACCCATAACGCTTTCACGGTGGAATGCTTCATGGATGAGCTGGCCCTGGCAGCCGGGAAGGACCCGCTGGATTTTCGCCTGGAACATATGGCCAAGACGTCGGAACTCCGGCGGGCCCTGGAGATGGCGGCGGATAAGGCGGGCTGGGGAAAGCCCTTGAAAAACGGCCGTGCCCGCGGTCTGGCCTGCCATTCCTGCTTTGGCAGCCATGTGGCCCAGGTGGCCGAAGTGTCCGTAGATAAGGAAAAGGGAGGGCTTCGGGTCCACCGGGTAGTCTGCGCGATCGATTGCGGTCCGGTCATCAACCCGGACACTGTCAGAGCGCAGATGGAAGGCGGGATCATCATGGGATTGAGCGCCGCTCTCAAAGAGCAGGTGGTTTTTGAAAACGGCGGGGTGAAGTCGGCCAATTTTGCCGATTACCCGCTGCTTCGGTTCAGCGAGATCCCGGAAATTGAAGTCTATCTCGTCAGGGGGATGAAAAAACCGGAGGGGGTCGGTGAGCCGGGTCTGCCGCCCATCGCCCCGGCCGTGGCCAACGGGGTTTTCGCCGCCGCCGGAATCCGGTTGAGGAGCTTGCCCCTGACCCCGGAAGTGATCCTGGCGGCTATCAAAGCCGTTTGATTTTTAAAGAAGATGCCAGGTCCCTTTGGAAACGAAGGGACCTGGCATCTTCCAGGCCTCGATGATAAACCCTCAATTTTTATTGACACCCATTACCCTCTTATCTACTATTACCCGGAAAAAATCAAAAAAGGAGGAATGGGTATGAAACGCTTGATCTTTGCTTTGGTGGGGATGTTCTTTTTGTTTTCCTCTTTGGCCCTGGCGGCCGGTCCCAAGAACTATCAGGTGACCGGACCGGTCCTGGAGATGAAGGATGACCTGATTGTGGTCCAGAAGGACAAGGAAAAATGGGAGATTGCCAAAGATAAGGAAACCAAGGTCACCGGCGATCTCAAGGTCGGATCCAAAGTCACTATTCAATACCAGATGAAGGCCACGGCCGTCGAGGTCAAGGCGGATGACAAGAAGAAGGGCGAAGACAAAAAGAAGAAATAGGTTTAATTGACCTTTTAAAAAATGGCCCCGCTTCTTGAAGCGGGGCCATTTTTTTATAAGGCTTCCGCAAAATTGTCTCTTGCAGTTTCTAAAAACCTGCTTATGGCGGACATTGCTGTTTTTCTGATTTAAGGCGCATGTAATGAGCAGCCACGGCCTGGCCCAGAGAAATTCCACCGTCATTGGAGGGAACCAGGGATTTGCTGAAGACCTGGAAACCCTCTGCGCGCAGCCGGGCCTCCATCTCCGTCAGGAGCGTCCGATTCTGAAAGACACCTCCGCCTAAGGCCACTTTTTCCAGGCCCCGTTCCTCTCGCAGGATTCGGCAAACCCGGGTCAGGACTTCCACCAGCGTCCGGTGAAAACGCCGGCTGATCCGTTCCCTGGATAGGCCTTGGCGGACATCCTCCACCACGCCCCGGATGATGGGTTGGGGAAGGATCTGGAGGGCTTCCTGGGATTTCAGCACTTCGAAATCGTAGGGGCCCTCGTTTTTCCGACTCTGGATCATCTCCAGTTCCATGGCCGCCTGCCCTTCAAAGGCCACGGTCTCCCGCAGGCCGATGAGGGCGGCCACGCCGTCAAAGAGTCGGCCGCAGCTCGAAGTCAGGGGACTGTTGATTCCCTTTTGAATCATCTGAACCAGAATGTCGAGTTTGGAAGGGTCGATCCGTTTCAGCCAGGGCAGGGGAAGATCCCGGAGGTTTTCACCGTAGGCCTGGTAAAGATAACTGACGGCCATCCGCCAGGGTTCTTTAATGGCCCTGGCCCCACCCGGGAGGGGCAGGTAGGCAAAGTGACCGCACCGTTCAAAGGACCCGCAATCGCCCACCAGGACTTCACCGCCCCAGATCCGACCATCCAGCCCATAACCGCTGCCGTCCAGCATCAAACCAATCACCTTCTCATTCAGACCATGCTCCGCCAGACAGCCCACCAGGTGCGCGAAATGGTGCTGCACGCCGATTAATTCGACCCCTTCCTGCTCCAGAGCATACCGGGTGCTCAGGTAATCCGGGTGCAGATCATAGGCGATGACTTCCGGTTCGATCTGCAGGATCTGTTTGAGATGGTCGATAGTCTGCTTGAAAAAACGCAGCGTTTCCAGGTTCTCCAGGTCCCCCACGTGCTGGCTGATAAAGGCCCGGTTGTCCTTGGTCAGGCAGATGGTGTTTTTTAATTCAGCCCCGCAGGCCAAGACGGGGGCCAGCGGTTCGGCCAAAAAGATGGGTACGGGGACGAAGCCTCGGGAACGGCGAAGCTGCCGCAGCGATCCGGAAACCTGCTGGACGATGGAGTCGTCGCTGCGGAGGTGGATGTCTCGGTTGTGGACCAGAAAATAATCGGCAATTCCCTGGAGACGGCGGGAGGCTTCCTCGTTGTCGATGCAGATGGGTTCCTCGGACAGGTTTCCGCTGGTCATGACCAGGGCCAAAAACCCGTGGTCCAGCAGCAGATAATGGAGCGGAGTGTAGGGCAGCATGACCCCATAATAGTGATTGCCCGGGGCCACCGCGGGGGCGATAGGACTGGGGTCATTTTTTTTAAGAAGGACGATGGGGCGTTCTCTGGAACGCAGTACGCCCTCCTCCTCCGGCTCAATCCGGCGTATTTCTTTATCTGGTCCAAATCGCCGGACATCAGGGCCAGCGGTTTTTCCTCCCGGTGTTTCCGCGACCGCAGACGCCTGACCGCCTCTTCCTGGACGGCCTCGACGGCCAGATGAAACCCTCCCAGGCCCTTGATAGCCACAATCCAGCCTGCCCGAAGCAATCGGGCGGTTTCGGCGATGGGATCTTCACAGTCCAGGGAATGGCCCGCTTCGTCCAGGAGGGCCACCCGGGGTCCGCAGGTCCAACAGGCGTTGGGCTGGGCGTGGAAACGCCGGTTCAGGGGATCGTGGTATTCGGCGGAGCACTCCGGGCACTGCGTGAAGGCCGCCATGGTGGTCTTGGCCCGGTCGTAGGGAATGTCTTTGATAATGGTATAGCGAGGCCCGCAGTTGGTACAGTTGATGAAAGGATATCGATAACGGCGGTCCCGGGGATCCCGCAGTTCCCGCAGGCAATCGGGGCAGACAGCCACGTCCGGAGAGATCAGGACCGAGCGGGTTTCCTGGGCCGTGCTTTTCAGGATGAAGAATTCCGAATCCCCCTGCGGCGGAAGGGGCTGAAGCTCCAGGGAAGTGATGCGGGACAAAGGGGGAGGGTCCTGCCGGAGGGTCCGGATAAAGTCATCCAGGTCCGGCCCTTCCCCTTCCACCTCCAGATCCACCCCGTGCGAGGTATTGGTCACATAACCGGTCAGACGGTGGGCCAGGGCCTGCTGGTAGACGAAGGGCCGAAAACCTACGCCCTGAACAATGCCCTGGATAGTGACTTTATAGCGGGATTTCATCCTGACCCCTTCGCTGGTTCAATCCGAGATCCGAAATCCGAAGGATCTCGGTTTTGGTCAAATTCAGAATGGTCAAAACTCCGGGAGGGATCTCGTAATTTTGTTGAAAATTCGAGATTCTTCGCTTCGCTCAGAATGACAATTAATGGTTTTGGCGAATTCTTGTGGACACATCTAGGTCTTAGCCTTGGGATTATCGCTCCGCGCTCCGCGCCAGGCGCTACGCGCCTTTATAGTGCGGCACCCGCTTCAGGATCCAGTTGAACCAGGAATCCAGACCCGTTCCCGTCTGGCTGGACACTTCGAAGATCTCCAGTTGAGGATTTATTTCCAGGGATACCTGGCGGATTCTCTCAACGCTGGTGTTGATGTAGGGCAGCAGGTCGATCTTGTTGACCAGCAGGACACTGGACTTGCTGAACATCAAGGGGTACTTGAGGGGCTTGTCGTCCCCCTCGGTGACGCTCAGGATCATCACCTTGTAGTCCTCCCCCATATCGAATTCCGCCGGGCAGACCAGATTGCCCACGTTTTCCACCACCAGCAGGTCCAAGGCCGAAAGGTCGATCTCCTTCAGGGCCTGTTGGATCATCCGGCTGTCCAGATGACAGGCCCCGTCGGTATTGATCTGTACTGCCGGGACCCCGTGCTGGGCTATTTTTTCCGCGTCGTAGGTAGACTGGATGTCCCCTTCGATGACCGCGATCCGGATCTTGTCCTTTAAGGCTTCAATGGTCCGTTCCAGGAGGGTGGTTTTCCCCGCACCCGGGGAACTCATCAGGTTCAGGACCAGCAGCCCTTTTTCCTGAAAACGGGTTTTGTTCTCCTGGGCCAATTGCTCGTTGGCCTCTAAAATATTGCGTACTACCGGTACTTTCATCATCAAATCCTTTTTTCTTCTTTCTATTCCGCTTCAATCTCTTTGATAAACAACTCTTTTCCGGCGACGGCCTCGATCTCATTGGACTGACACGCGGGGCAAACAAATCGATATTCCACGATGGGGAATTCTTTTCCGCAGGCCCGGCACCGGCCGGTCAGTGGCACCTGCTCCAGCTCTATCTTTACCCCTTCCAAAGGGGTATCCTTAGTGATCAGCTCGAAACAGAAAGTGAGACTATCGGGAACTACAGCGGTAAATTCCCCCACCACCAGGCGAATCACCGAGACTTTGGACACCTGGTGACGGGCCATCTCCTGCTGAACAATATCGATAATACTCTGGGCTATGGACATTTCATGCATGTGTCTAAAGTAGAGCAACCCCTCTGAAAGGTCAAGGCCTATCTCCGCTGCGATTCCGTCGGCCTACCGGTTTTTTCGCAGCCAGTCCGACTACAATTCCAATTCTACGCTGATCGATTGCATGGCCCGGAGGGCGATTTCGGCAAATTCCGGGAGGGGAATAGGTAGGCGCTCGCACTCCCGGATGATGTCCCGGTTGACCGAGGCCGCGAAGGCCTTTTCTTTCATTCGTTTGACAACGGACTTGGATTTCACCGAGGCCAGTTTCTTGTCCGGATAAACCAGGGCGGTGGCGATGATCAATCCGGTAATGGTCTCCCCCGCGGCCAGGGCGTGATGAAAAGCCGTGCTTCTTTTTTCTCCGCAGGCCAATTCATTATGAAGCTTGACGGCCTGGACAATTTCCGGCGCCACTCCGTTTGCTTCCAGGATCCGGACCGCTTCCATTCCGTGTACGGTCAGGTCGGCCTGGGTCAGCTCCACATCCAGATCGTGAAGCAACCCGGCCAGAGACCACAATTCCCGGTCCTCCCCCAAACGGTCCGCCAGGGCGCCGAGAACCGCTTCGGAAGCCAGGCAGTGCTTGATCATATTGGGATTCTTGATGTGCCGGTGCAATAAATCCAGGGCCTGGTCACGGGTAATACCTGGTGACATCGTCTGTTTCCCTCTCTTTCCTAATCGTCATATTTGATAACCTCGCAAAAAGTCCCGAACTGTTCGACCCTGAGCCCTTCGCCTGCTTGTCATCCTGAGCAACGCGAAGGATCTCGGTTTTCGGCTCAGGGTAAATTCCACGAAGGGTCTTCGTCTCTCGGCCCAGGGTAAACTCCGTGAATGATCTCGGAACTAGTTGAAAAAACAAGATTCTTCGTCCCGCGCAATCGCGGGACTCAGAATGACAAACTCTCTTTGACGGACTTTTGGCGAGTCCATCATATCCTACTAACATCATTCTTAATGTCAACCAATCTCGCCCATAGGGAGATTTTTTCGTAACCGGTCCAAAAGAGAAGTCGGCATTACGGGACGGGTTTTTTGAGGATATCCACCAAGGTGCGATAGGCACCCCCGGCTTTTCGGGCGATGGACGGACCGTAACCGAAGGCCAGCGGGTTGGGCTCCGTATCGATGAAGACGAAGGCTGATTCCGTTTCGCCGCAGCCAGGCGGCCGTCATCAAGGCCTCATCGACCGGGTCCAGGCCGGAAAAACTTAGGTTGGGCTTTCCGTCGGAGACCAGCACCAGGACCTGCCCGGATCGGGGGTATTTGAATCGTTCCTGGGTCAGTGCCCGGAAACCCAGGCGCAGGCCCTCGGCCAGAGGCGTCTTGCCACCCAGCGGCAACTCTCGAAGCGATTGTCGAACCCGTCCCAGATTCCCGGTAAAGGGCTGGATTAACCGCGACTGTTGATGGCGGAAGGCCACCAGAGCCACCCGATCCCGCCGCAGGTAACTCTCCTTCAGGTAGGCATTCAACAGGCCTTTTACCAGAGACATGCGTCCCTGGACCCCCATGGATGAACTGGCATCCACCACAAAAACCACCGAATAGCCGCCTTTTTTCTTTTTGACCGGCAGCCGCAAATCGTCTCGGATAAAACGAAGCGGTCTCTGGAGCCGGTCATATCCCGGACGGCCGCAGGCGGCCTTCACGGTGGGCAGGAAGGCCACCTCGTTCAAGGAAAGGCCGGAAAAGGCGACGTTTCCGACTACCCGACCCTCATTCGAAGAAGTGCGGAACGTTCTGCTCCGACCCGGGGAAGCGGCCCGGATCAAGTCCTCCAAGGGGATGGAAGGCGCGGGGATTCGGGTTTCATCGGGCGGCAGGGAGACTGAAAGGGGAGGGGGGTCTAAAAGGCCCGGGGCTTTTTTTTTACGTCGCCGGAGGTTGGGGCGGCTGCCGGGTCTTCTTGGGCGGCGTCCAGGTCCTTGAGGAATTCTTGGATTTGACCCGGTTCGAGCCGCGGTTGATTAAGGTCCTGGTTTTTTAAACGGTGGGGCAGGGCCAGTTCGGCGGCTTCCAACAGATCCGGAGGGGTAACCTCGGCCCGCCCCCGGAAGGCGGCTATGGCTTGAGCGGCCTTGATCATGGTCAGGTCACTGCGATGGCCTTCCACCCCGTAGCTTAGCGAAAGGCGGGCCGCCATTTCCCAGATACGCTGGGGAGTCCGAATACGTTCCAACTCTTCGCGGGCCCGGATGATCGTTCGGGCCAGTTCGTTTTCAGCTCCGGACCAGTCTTCGAGAAATCCAAGCGGATCGGACTCAAAGGCCAGGCGCCGGTGGGCGACCTCAATCCGTTCCTTCAAGTTCGTACTCCCCCGCACGTCCACGCAGAGACCGAAGCGGTCCAGTAATTGGGGCCGCAGGTCCCCTTCCTCCGGGTTCATGGTGCCGATCAGGATGAAGCGGCTGGGATGGCTGAAAGAGATCCCCTCTCGCTCCACGTAATTGACGCCCAGGGCGGCCACATCCAGCAACAAATCCACCAGGTGATCTTCCAGCAGGTTGACTTCATCCACATAGAGGATGGACTGGTTGGCCCGGGCCAGCAGCCCCGGCTCAAAACGGCGTTCCCCCTTGGACAGGGCGGCTTCAAAATCCAATGCCCCTATCAGCCGGTCTTCCGAGGCCCCCAGCGGGAGATTCACCAACCCATAGGGAGCGGTGAATCTGGGAAGGTCTTGCCCTTCAGCCAGCCTTTTCCGACAAAGATCGCACATCCCTTCCGGGTCTTGGGGCGAACAACGAAAGGGGCAATCGGCCACCAATTCCAAGGGCGGGAGCAGGTTGATCAATCCCCGAACGGCTGTTGATTTGGCCGTGCCTCGCTGCCCACGGATGAGCAGACCCCCGACCCGGGGGTGGATCAGAGTCAGCAGGAGACCCAACTTCATCTTCTCCTGTCCGACAATCGCCGAAAAGGGATAGACCGGGGCGGGTTCGGTTTTTAATGGGTTAAGACCAATGGCCAGGGACATGCCCTATATGTAACGGCTCCCGGATAGGCTGTCAACATCTAATGGAGAAAAAAAGAGGTTGTTCGCCCTTTTGGGCGGGGACCCCACAAAAAGGGCGTAGCGCAAAAAAGAAAGGAGGTATGGAGGGGTGCTCCATACCTCCCGGGAGGAGGGGAAGAAGAAGAGGTGCTATATTACAACCGGGCGCCACCGGGGCCGAAGCCCTGGCCAGGACCCCTGCCGGGGCCTCCACCGGGACCGAAACCCGCGCCGCCGGGACCGAAGCCGGGACCGTCACAGTTTCCTCGGCCCATGCGGCCCATACGATGCATTCCGCCGCCGCCAAAACCCATGCCCGGGCCGTGGGTGGCCACCTGAGCGGCCTGTTCGGGGGTCAGGACCTTGCGGGCTTCCAGTCGGGAATCGGTCATCTTGGCCTGGAGTGTATTCCGCAGATCGTTCATTTCCTTTTGCTTGGCCTGGATCTTGTCCTTGTCGGGGTTGGGGTTGGTCCAGAGGGTCTCGAAGCTCCAACCGTTTGGTCTGCATCTCGTTCCGCAGGGTAACCGTTTCTTTCCAGGTCTTTTCCCGCAGGTCATTCAGCTTGGTTTTCTGCTCCGCCGTCAGGTTCAACTGGTCAAATCCACCAAGGCAATTGGGATTGTTTCCCCGGCCGAATCCGGGACCGGCGGCAAAAGCCAAACTCGACATGGCCAAAAGGGCCCCACCCACCATCCACATTTTTACTTTACTTTTACCTAACATTGAATTTTTCCTCCTTAAATTTATTTTAGGTCAGGTTTTGTTTAAGGTATATTCAAGGTTCATGCCAAGATCCCTAATATTATATAACATATTAAATATACTTAATATTTTTATTATATTCGGCTGGTGGGACCTTTGGAGGCTCGACGATTTTGTCGAAATTTCCATTGTTTTTTGTGGGCCTTTTGGGAGGCGGCTGCCGGAATATAGTAATTTATTTTTAAAATTTAACTAGTTAGGAAAAGACAGGATTGTCGAGGCGATTCGACAAATCATTCCAGATTTGCCTTGACATTGGAGGTACTAATTCCTTAAGGGTGAGAGGGTAGGTTTTTTTAGTATTAAATCCCCATGGCCCGGAGGCGCCTGCGAAGCATGAAGATCCCCTTGGCCAAGTGCATGTCATCTTGAGCCTTTCGTTAGCTTGTCATTCTGAGTGAAACGAAGAATCCCGTTTTTCAGCTCAGGGCCTACCCGAGGGATTCTTCAGTCGCTTCGTTCCTTCAGAATGACCAAGTAGTTGGAGAGCGAGTCGGTTTGGGCGCTTCCGATCTCGAAAAGGTATTCTCATACTTATGAAAAATAAGGCCTGTACGAGCAAATGACCAAAGCCGCGGCGATCGTTCAGATCATCCTCGTTCTCCTGATCGTGGGAATCAGCACCTATTATTTCTTTAAAGGGAATTTTGAGGTGGGGCTCTCCTTCTTGCCCTTGCTCATGATCTACTATGTCTTTGTTACCGCCAGGAGAAAAAGGGGGACCCCGGAGGATAAGGAAAATGATAGCCATCTCGTTACAATCGGGCAGCAATGGAAATTGCATCTATGTGGAGGCCGAAGGGGTCAGGCTGCTTTTTGACGCCGGCATCAGCGGCATCCAGGCGGAACAACGACTGGCCTCTCTGGGAAGGGACATTCGGAAGGTGGATGCCTTGATTATCTCCCACGATCATGCAGATCATCTCCGCTGCGCCGGCATATACCAGAGGAAATATGGGATTCCGCTCCATATCACCCCCCGGACCCTGGCCGCCGGGAAAACGCTTAAACTGGGCCGCTTGTCGGCGGTCCGTCATTTTCAGTCCGGGGAAGGAATTTCCTTTGGAAGCGTATCCGTTCAGACCATCCCGACACCCCACGATGGGGCTGACGGCGTGGCCTTCGTGGTGCAGACCCGTACCAGACGGTTGGGGATTCTTACCGACCTGGGACATCTTTTTCAAGGACTGGGGACCGTTATCGCTTCGCTGGACGCGATTTTTCTGGAAAGCAACTTCGATCCGGAAATGCTGGAGCAGGGGCCGTATCCGGAGTTTCTGAAACAACGGATTCGCGGACTCGGCGGGCATCTTTCCAACGAAGAGGCGGCCGGGGTGCTGAAAGGCTCAGCTAGCGACCGGATGCAATGGATCTGTCTGGCCCATCTTTCTGAGCATAACAATCATCCTGAACTGGCCCGCCGGACCCATCAGAAGGTCTTGGGCCAACGTTTCCCGATTCATATCGCCGGTCGGTACGAGGCCACCGGGGTTTTGAAGGTTCAATCCTAAAAAATTCCTTTCAACCTTCCTTTTTTTGTATGGAAGGTTGAGAGGAATTTTTTAGTCGTGGATGGCAAAGCGGGGCGGAATGATAGCCTCGCTGCGGCAAAGAAAACATTTGCCGGGGGCGGTCAGGCGGTCGCGTTTTTTAAAGATAAATCCGCAGTGTCGGCAGGAAGCCGGTTGAACGATCAATTTTCCTTTAACCGCCGCCGACCGGGCGATATGGGTCAGGTGATCATAGACTTCTTTTTCCCGGATCCCGACGATCTGGGAGATTTCCTTGGCGGATAGATCCTGGCCTTGAAGCAGAGAGATGATGGTTTGGCGGATGGTGGACATAACTGTTATTTTTACCAAATGAAAGCCAAAAGAAACGGCTTGTCAAGCGAATTGTTTGCTCATGATTGAACTGGAAAACCTGACCAAGGAATATGGAAAGATCCGTGCGGTTGACGGCCTTTCCTTTCGGATCGAAGCCAACGAAATCTTCGGGCTTCTGGGACCGAATGGGGCCGGGAAAAGCACCACCATCAAGATTCTGACCACCCTGGTCAAGCCGACGGCGGGCCGCGCCCTGCTGGATGGGATAGACGTGATGGGGCAGCCCCTGGAAATCAAAAAACGCATCGCCGTGGTGCCCCAGGAAAACAACCTGGACCGGGAGATGTCCGCCTATGACAACTTACGCCTCTACGGACTCCTGCATCATATTTCGGGACTGGAATCCAGGATCGAGGAGCAGCTCCGTTCGGTCGGCCTCTGGGAGCGGCGAAACGATAATATCTTAACCTTTTCCGGGGGCATGCAGCGGCGCCTGCTGATCGCCCGGGCCGTTCTGGGCCGGCCGAAAGTCCTTTTCCTGGATGAACCGACGATCGGATTGGATCCGCAGGTGCGCCGCGAGATCTGGAACATGATCCGGCGGATCAAGGCCCAGGGGGGAACGATTTTATTGACGACGCATTACATCGAGGAGGCCGAGGCCTTGAGCGATCGGGTCGGCATCCTTTCCCAGGGGAAATTAATTGCCCTGGACACCCCGGCCAACCTGAAAAAAATGGTGGGAGAATTTGTAGTGGAATACGCGGACCAGGACGGCAGCCGGGTTTATCGGATGTGCGCCAGCCGGGAAGACGCCCAGTGTCAGCTTCGGGAAGCCGAGACCGAGGTCATCCTGCGCAAGTCCAACCTGGAGGACGTCTTTGTGAAGCTGACCGGGGGGCGAATCGAGCCATGAACTGGTATCCGATTTTTCTCCGGGAAATGATTCAGTTCAAGAAGAAGCTTTTTCGGCTGGGTTATATTTTTACCTCCATGATGGTGCCCTTGCTGTACCTGCTGGCCTTCGGGTTGGGCCTGGGGCGCAGCGTGCAGGTCCCGGGCGGGACCTATCTCGGCTTCCTGCTGCCCGGGCTGGTGGCCATGAGTTCCATGAACAATTCCTACAATTGGGTGGCCAGCGGGCTCAACTTGAGCCGGGTTTATTTCAAAACCTTTCAAGTCCTGATCCAGGCCCCCATCGCTCCCACTTCCATCATGGTCGGCTACGTCCTGGCCGGGATGGTCCGGGGGCTGTTCGCCTCGGTGATGATTATCCTGGTCGGTCTGGTGGCGGGTTCGGGGTTCCACCTGTCCTGGCTTTTCCTTTTCACCCTGCTGCTGAATTGCTTCCTGTTCGCCAACATGGGAGTGCTCATCGGCATGCTGACCAAGACCCATGAGGACACCTCCACCTATGCCAATTTTTTTATCCTGCCCATGGTTTTTTTCAGCGGGACCTTTTTCCCTATCGACAGGATGCCCAAGCTTTTGCAATACCTCATTCTCTGCCTGCCCCTGACCCACACCAATATCCTGATCCGCAAGCCGGTCTTGGACGGCGAAGGGGTGACGGCCATTCTGGTGATGACCGGCTACGCCCTGCTCTTTTTTGTGCTGGGTTCCCAAAAAATAAAAAATTACAGCGAGTAACCTGAGATAACCTCACTGGAGGAGATGAATTCGCCAATGGAATCAGACGAACGCGAGTACCTGCCCCATTCTTCCGGATGCTTTTTGTGCGGCGATGAAAATAGCTGCGGGGCCCGGACCCGATTTTTCGTAGAGGGGGACACCATCCGGGCCAGGCTGAGGTTGCCGCGCCATATGAACGGCTACCTGAATACGGCCCATGGCGGGGTGCTGGCCGGTTTGCTGGATGAGACCATGGGCTGGGCGGCCACGGTGTTCGGGAAGAAACACCCTTTTTATGTGACCGGTGAGCTGGTCGTAAAGTATATCGCCCCTGTCCCGGTGGAGGAGGAGATTGAAATAATCTGCCGCCTGGTCAAGGATGCCGGCCGGATCGCTTTCAGCGAAGGAGAACTCCTTTATCAGGGCCAGGTCTGCCTGAAGGCCAAAGGCAAGTTCATTCCCCTGAGCGACGCGGATACCGCCGGGGTTATCCCTTATTTGAAATTCGACCAGTGCCGGAAGTACCGGGATCTGTTCGGAAGGGTAAAAGGTAGAATCCTCATTTATCTTGGCAAAGGCGGGGAAGTTCAAAGGCACCCTTTCCGTTGACCCGGCGCCGGGGGTGGGCTACGCCGCCTCGCTGGCCTTCGATAACACCGGCAAGGTGGGAATCAGCTATTACGACGATTACAACCACAGCTTGAAGCTGGCGCGCTGGAGCGGAACGGCCTGGACCGTGCAGACGGTGGACAACTCCCCTTATTCGGGATTCACCTCTTCGTTGGCCTTCGACAGCATGGGCAAGCCGTGCATCGCCTATGTCGATTATGATTCCAACCAGAGTATTTACCGTATCAAATACGCCGAATGGACCGGGACGGCCTGGAATATATTTCCCGGTGATCGACAACGCCAGTGAGGCAAGCCTTTCCCTGGCGCTGGATCAAAGCGGTCAGCCGCATATCAGTTTCTGGCGCAATGATTATCCACGCCCTGGCGGATTGATCTATGCCAGTTGGGTGAGCAACGCCTGGGACCTGCAGATCTTGGAAAGTAATACCGACGCCGGACGCAACAACGCCCTGGCCTTCGACAGCCAGAATAAGCCGCACATCATCTATTTTGACGATTGGAATGGCGTGGTGAATTATGCGAGCTGGACTGGAACCGCCTGGACGATCGAGAAGGCCTTTGGCAACGGCTCCCTGGGAATGGCCAGATTAAATCCCGCTTCGTTGGTTTTCGGTACCGAGGACAGGCCGATGGTCGCGCTATCGCTGGGCGACAGCGATCCAAAGAGCACGTTGGTCTGGCTGTTGTATAAATCCGGCGGGGTTTGGCAGGCCGATCAGAATTACGATATCGTTGGCAGCAGCGGAGCGCGCTGGCCGGCGATCGCGGCCGACTCCAACGGTAAGCCGCACATCAGCTACCTCGACTTTAACACCGGCACGCTGCACTATGCCCGCCTGACGTCCTGGGGGCCGGACACATGGAGCAACACCACCATTGATTCAGGCGCCCAGGTGGGCCAGGGCGTCAGTTTCGCGATGGACCGCTTGGGCCTGCCGCACATCGCCTACATGGATTTGACCCACGGCATCATGAAATACGCTACCCAGTACCTGGAAACCTGGCAGACGTCGGTGGTGAATGTGGCCGGGATGCATCCGGCGCACGGGCACGCATTGGCGGTGGATTCGACCGGCAAGCCGCACATCGTCTATTCCGACACCAGCGCGAAGAAGATCATGTACGCCACTCTGAACGGTTCCAACTGGACGGCGGAAGTGGTGGCTGACGACACGGGCCCAGATATCGAGAAATTTATCTCGCTGGCCTTCGACGCGGCCGATAACCCGCACCTCAGCTTCCATGACTCGACCTATACGGCCATCAACCTAAAATACGCGTACAAATCAGGCGGGGTCTGGACGACGAGCGTGGTGGATATGCTCCCGGTGGGCATTACCGGGCTATATAACTCGATCGCGATCGATTCCGGCGGGAAGCCGCATATCAGCTATTACAACTATTACGGCAGCAGCCTGTGGTACGCAAGCTGGAACGGCTCAAGCTGGGATAAAGCGCCGGTCGACAGCGGGAATTCGGCGGGATTTTACACTTCGCTCGCCCTGGATTCGCTCGACCACCCGCACATCTGCTACTCGGATGAAATCAATTATGTTGTGAAGTACGCCACCTTCAACGGCAGCACCTGGAGCGTGAAAACACTAACCGCGCCGGACCCGGGGCGCGCAGATAGTCGCGATTCGATCTGCTCACTCAAGATCGGCACCGACAACGTGCCGTACGTCAGTTATTTCAGCAAGATCGACCGCCACTTGGCGATCGCGCACCCGGTCGGTGGAAACTGGGTGTCACGAATTGTGGATGGGAACGGCGACAATGGCGAACAAAACTCGTTGGGCATTTACAACGGGGCGCCGTATATCGCCTACTACCACGCCAGTAACAAGGACCTGATATTCATCGTCCCTATTTTTACATACGATTATAGTTTATATCTGCCGATGCTCTTAAGATAAGAACTCCTCTCGTATTCCTAAGAGAAGACGTCTCTGGAAAAAACGGATCAGTTGCCTTGGAGCACGATGGGGAGAAAAACCCGAGGCGTATATTCAATAGGCGGGTACCACACTTCGTTGGAAAAACTGCTTTCAAATCCCTTCTGATTATAAGCCGTTAAAGTAAAAAAATAGACGATTCCATCGATCATGTTGCTGATCGTATAATGGTCGGTCATTCCCAGATCTACGACGTGGGTGTAATTTCGGGAGGAAGTCCCAAGATACAGTTTGTACCCGGCCAGGTCGGACTCCGAATTATGGTCCCAGGCCAGGGTGATATCGGCGGCCAGGGCCATTCCCGAGGGCCACGTAAGAATAAGGAAAACTGAAAATAATAAAGACGCAATCAGTATAATGGGCAAAATAAACGGTTTTGCTCCCAACCAGTTAAAATGTTTTGTTTTTTCTGACATCAGGAAAGAGCTCAACCTCTAAACAAAGAAATGGTGTTCTATCCTTAGGAATTAAGCAAAAAAGATGCCGTCCGAGAGTCAGCCCCCCTTGATCTAATATCTTAAGTTATTTCAATTGGATAAATTATTCATTTTTTTGGGGTACCTAAATCCGAAAAATTTTGTATGGTTTTTCCTTCAAACTGCGTCAATTTAAGTTTTTGAGACGACCGGTCGATAAGAATATCGATCTTCAGGGAGAGCGGATTTTACCCTGCAAGCCATCGAATATCCAAAAAAATCGGAATGAAAATAAAATGGGCCTGGTACTGCAACTGAACGAACTAGAGGCTGTTGAACCCGGGTTAATTCTGGCCGAACCGGTTTTGAATCAGTTCGGGCAGACCTTATTGCCCCGGGGTGTTGAACTTCAACCGCGTCACCTGAATGTCTTGAAGACCTGGGGGTGTAAAGCCGTTAAGGTCAAAGAGGAGGGGGTGCCGGAAAAAGAGGCGGAAGTAAGTCCGGAAGTGATGGATCGGGCCCTGACCCGGGTGAATTGGCGATTGAAATGGGAACCGACCACCAACCTGGAAAAGGAAATTTTTCAACTGGCCGTAAAAAGAGTCATCCAGAAGTTCCTGGCATCATGAAGGTTATAGAAAAAATTATTGAAAATATCCGGGATCTTCCGACTTTGCCGACCGTTTACCTGGCGCTTTCCGAAGTCATGGACGATCCCCGGTCCACGGCCCAGGCTATTTCGCACATAGTATCGTCCGACCCGGCTTCGGCCTCCCGCGTCTTGCGGTTGGCCAATTCCGTGCTCTATGGGTTCCCCGGACAGATTGGCACGATTCCCCGGGCGGTGGTGGTATTGGGTTTTGACGAGGTCCGTAATCTGGTACTGGCCACTTCCGTCCTGGATCTTTTTTCCAAGCAGGATTCGGCGTTCGATTTTCGGCCGGTGGATTTTTGGGCCCATTCCATTGGAGTTGGGATTGTCACCCGACTGATTGGTCAGGCCTGCCGCCTTTCGAATGTGGAAGATCTATTTGTGGCCGGTATCCTTCATGATATTGGGAAGCTGGTTTTTTTTGAATTCGCTGAAAAGGAATTTACTCGCGCCCTGGATCAAGCGAATAAATGCCAACAACCGCTATGGGAAGCAGAGATGGAGATTCTGGGGATGGACCACAGTCAGGGCGGGCGGTTGCTGGTGGAAAACTGGAATTTAGCCCCGGTCATCCAAAAAGCCATCTGCGATCATCACGGCGGGTGGATCGGGGAGCCTCCGGATCCCCTGGTCGCGTCGGTACACCTCGCGGATACCTTGGTTCGGGCGCTGGAATTGGGATTCGGCGGTGATGATTTGATTCCCCGCCCGAATGAGCAGGCCTGGGAGGTATTGGGCCTTCCGCCAAATACTTTAACGGAAATGACCCCTCAAATCCTGCAGCAGTTCGACGAAGCTACAAAAATATTGGGGCTCCATTAGCCCTGGGGGTTGAGGTTTGGATTATGGCTAAGATTGAAAATACCGGGACCGATACCAACAATTCCTGGAATCACTTCATGGAAGCCTTGATGCGCTTTCCGAGCAACAGGATGGCGGATGAACCCCTGGCCAAAAGCATAGCGGACGGCCTGGAGATTTTTCGCCTTTTCCCCGAGGCCCAAACCGTATCCATCTTCTGGTTGGACCAGGAATCTTTTGAATTTCGATTCGGGGCGTCACGACCGGAGACCAATAAGACTCGAATGGAGGAACAATTCACCCGTCTGGTGGAGTCGGGGGCGATTGCCGGCGCGCTGGAATCGGTCCGAAACGGGGAACCCGGTTCGTATCAGACACTGGAAAAACCGCAGGGGATTTTTCTAATTTTCCCTTTGGTAATCCCGACCGGGATATTGGGCCTGGTTTTAGTGGAATTGGGCCGTTGGTCGACTGCCATGCCCTCACAGGAAGCGCGCTTTGCGGAATTGGGCGTTCAACAGGTAGCCAATATACTGTATAACAAAATCCTTTCCCAAAAATTATCCAATCAGAAGGCGGTGCTGGATCAAAAAGTCGCCCTTCGCACCCTGGACCTGGAAAAAAACCGACGAGAGCTGACGTCCATCCTGGATTCCATCAATGCCGGGGTGATCATTGTGGATACCAAAAACTACCGGATTTTGGAGGCCAATCAGACGGCGCTGGAGATCATCGGTCTTTCCAAGGAGGAAGTGGTCGGATCTTTCTGCAATCAATATATGTGCGTATTGGAAAAGGGACGCTGCCCGGTTATGGATTTTTCCCAATCCATTCAGAATGCCGAGCAGGTGCTGGTTAAGGGGAACCGGCAGACAGTTCCGATAATCAAAAAAGTTTCGCCCGTTTATTGGGGGGGGCGAAAATGCCTGATGGAGAGCTTCATCGACATCACTGAGTTGAAATTCCTTGAAGAACAATTTCATCAGTCGCTGAAACTGGAAGCCATCGCCCGGATGGCCGGTGGGGTGGCTCATGATTTTAACAACCTGCTGATGGCCATCATGGGCTATAGTGATTTGATCCTGATGAACCCGCCGGCCGGGGAAACCGGGGTTGTCCGGCAGGTCAGGGAGATTAAAAAAGCAGCCCAGAAGGCGGCGGACCTGACCCAACAACTCCTGGCCCTGAACCGAAAACAGGTCGCCGAACCAAAGATGTTGGATTTAAACGCCATCATAATCGATTTAGAGAAAATACTAGGACGCTTGATGCGGGAAGAAGTCGAGCTGGTTACTGTGCTGGATCCGACCCTGACCAACATCAGCGGCGACCGGGGGCAGATAGAACAGGTGATTGTCAATTTGGCAATCAACGCTCGGGATGCCATGTCTGCAGGTGGAAAGCTGATTTTTGAAACGACCAATGTAGCCGTAGGACAGACAACCCCGCGCCGTTACCCGGTCATGTCGGTGGGTAATTATGCCCTGCTGACAGTCAGCGACAATGGGAGGGGTATGGACGTGGAGACCAAATCCCATATTTTTGAGCCCTTTTTCACCACCAAGGAATGGGGGAAAGGAACCGGGATGGGCCTTTCGACCGTTTATGGAATCGTCAGGCAATCCGGAGGATATATCTGGGTTTATAGTGAAATCGGTAAAGGAACGACCTTTGAAATTTATTTTCCTCAGGCGGAGGGATCCACTCCGTTTGCTTCTGCCGGAGCAGGCTCCGGAAAGGTTCTGCCGGGGTCGGAAACGATCCTTTTGGTGGAAGATGAGGAATTATTGAGGACCCCTATTCGGGAAATCCTGGAGAGGCAGGGGTATTCCGTCTTGGAAGCCAGCAATGGGGAAGAGGCCTTGATCGTAGCCGAGCAATATCCCGGCCCGATAAATCTCCTCCTTTCCGATATCGTCATGCCCGGCATGAATGGTCGAGACCTGGCCGGCCAGCTCTCCCGGATCCGGCCGGACCTGAAAGTGTTATTTATGTCGGGCTATACCCATAACGCCATCGTCCATCACGGGGTCTTGGAGGAGGGGCTGGCCTTTTTGGAGAAACCCTTCACCCCGGAAGCCCTGGCGGTTAAAATAAGGCAGGTATTGCGTAGTCTTCCCCCACCCATAGGGGATTCGCCCGGTAGTCCTTCCCCCCGGATTTCAAACTGAGGTCGCTGCACCGCGGCCTTTGTTTAACAACAGACCTGTTCCGATTTCCCTCAGCAATTCATGCGGGAAAAGGGCCTCTCCTGCCGACGATTTCTTAAAAATCGGTTTTCCTTCAGCCTTTTTCAAAATCCTAGGGGTCTTCTTTAAAAATAACTTATCAAACATGGTTAGTTGACAGAGAGAGGAACCCAGTGCTATATAAATCCTAGACCGGTTGAAAGGGAAACTTTTTTCTCATGGAAATAGCGAAAAAACAAATCCGGATGTTGATTGCCGAGGACGATGAGATCTTGGGGACCATGCTTCGGGAATTTTTGCAAAAGCCCGAGAGAGAGCTCCACATCCAAAAAAACGGCCAAGAGGCCATTCGGGATTTCAAAAAACAGCCCTATGATGTGGTCATTGCGGATCTAATGCTGCCGGGTGCCGATGGATTGCGGGTCCTTAAGGAGGTAAAGTCCATTTATCCGGAATGCGAGGTCATCATCATCACCGGTTATGCCTCTTTGGATACAGCCATCCAGGCTATTCGCGGGGGGGCCTACGATTACATCCGCAAGCCCTTTAAACTGGAAGAACTGGAAGTGGCGGTTAAAAATGCCAGTGAGAAGATATCCCTTATCCGGGAAAACCGGCAGCTTTTACAGCGGCTAAAGGAGGCTATGGGGGAAATGGATGGCCTGCAAAGGGCCTGGGATGATTTTCTGGTCCAGACGAGTTCCCGGGACACGCAACCGGCAGGTCCTTTTTCAGAAGCCGACTTAAACATTACGTTAAAACAACTCCCCCCGGATTTTGATCTGACCCGGAAAGAGTTCCAGGAAAAGGCCTTGAATATTTTAGATCGGTTGACAAAACTTCGGAAACAGGATCTGATCGGGGAAGACGAGTTTCTATCCTTTAAACAAATTCTTCTGGAAAAAATCAAATGATACCCTCGAATTTAAATTGAGTTGAGGAAATAGAAAGGAAGGCAACGATGGCTACTTATGTGGAAAAATGGGTTGAAGAACAGGCTCGGTTGGCCAAGCCGGATAAGATCTATTGGTGTGACGGTTCCTCGGAGGAAGCCCACCGGCTCATCGAGATAGGGATTACTCAGGAGCGGATCAACGGAAAGCCCATCTTCCATGAATTGAATCAGCAGCAATGGCCGCATGCTTACTGGCATCTCAGCCATCCCACCGATGTGGCCCGAACCGAAAACCTGACCTTCGTCTGCCAGTCGGACAAGGCGACGGCCGGGCCCAATAACAATTGGATGGAACCCGGGGAGGCCAAAAAGATGCTGACCGGGTTGACCGACGGATGCATGCGCGGCCGGACCATGTACGTGCTGCCTTATATGATGGGCCATCCGGATTCCCCTTATGCCAAAGCCTGTATCCAGTTGACCGACGTGACCTATGTGGCCGTCAGTATGCGCATTATGACCCGCATGAGCCGGGAGGTATTGGATAAGATCGGAAACTCGGAAAACTTCGTCAAAGGGCTTCATTCGGTGGGGGACTTTGACCCGAGCCGGCGGTTCATTATGCACTTTCCCAATGACAGCCTGGTTTGGAGCATCGGTTCCGGGTACGGGGGAAACGCCCTGTTGGGGAAAAAATGTTTTTCCCTGCGCCTCGCCTCCTGGCTGGGACTTAAGGAGGGCTGGCTGGCCGAACACATGATCATTATTGGTGTTGAAGCGCCGGACGGAAAAATCGATTATCTGCTGGCCGCTCTGCCTTCGGCCTGCGGAAAGACCAACCTGGCCATGCTGCAATCGGCCCTGCCGGGTTACAAGATCTGGACCCTGGGGGACGACATCGCCTGGTTGAACGTCGGCCCGGACGGCCGCCTTTATGCCATCAATCCGGAAGCCGGGTTTTTCGGGGTGGCTCCGGGCACCTCCATGAAAACCAACCCCAATATGATCCGGACCCTCAAGGCCGGCAATTTTTATCCCGTCCTTTTTACCAACACGGGGCTGGATACCGACACCAACGAACCTTGGTGGGAAGGCCTGACCGAGGCCGTTCCGCCCCATGTCCTGGACTGGCAGGGGAAAACCTGGACCCCGGCCTCGGAAGGTCGGGTCGACCACCCCAATTCCCGGTTTACCGTATCCATCAAGGATTGCCCGACAGTCTCCCCGGAAATCGACAATCCCAAGGGGGTTCCTATAACCGCCATCCTTTTCGGAGGTAAACGGAGTCAGTTGTTGCCCCTGGTATATGAAAGCTTCAATTGGGAGCATGGGGTTTTTTGCGGCGCCCGCATGGGTTCGGAGACCACGGCCGCGGCCATCGGCAAAGAGGGGGTCCTGCGACGGGACCCGATGGCCATGCTCCCTTTCTGCGGGTACAACATGGCCGATTATTTCCAGCATTGGCTGGATATGGGGTCCCGGATGACCCAGCCCCCCAAGATTTTTTCCATCAACTGGTTCCGCCGGGATGAAGATGGAAAATTCCTCTGGCCCGGATTCGGAGAAAATATCCGGGTGCTGAAGTGGGCGATTGACCGTTCCACGAACCCGGAAAAAGTCGGCGCCCGGGAGACCCCCATTGGCTTGGTCCCGGACCTGAAAGATTTCAATACAGACGGTTTGGACGTCCCGCCGGTCCGATTGGCCTCCCTCTTCGACGTGAACCCCGCCGATTGGGACCAGGAAGTGGCTGATATCCGGCAGTTTCTGGGCCAGTTTGGCGACCGGGTGCCCGCGGGCATACAATCCGAACTGGAAAAGATGGAAAAAAGCCTGAAAAGATAATCGTGTGATATAATAATTGAAACCTAGTGTCGGAAGCCGGATTCAATCTGATCCGGCTTCCGACGTCTGATTCACCAGATATCCATGCCCCCGCTGCTGATCACCAGCGATGTCTATCAACGCTTTAATTACGGGCCGACCCATCCCCTGCAGGTCAACCGTTTAAAATTGACCGTTGAACTGATGGAGGCCTATGGGCTCTTGGGAGGGAAAAGGACCCGAACCCTGGAAACCCGTCGGGCCTCCGAGGAGGAAGTACTGGCCTTTCATACCTGGGATTATTTGCAGGTATTGAAGGAAGCCAACGCCGGCCGGTTTCAAGGAGACTGGGACGGTTATGGATTGGGGCCCGGGGACAATCCGGTTTTTCCGGGGGTCCTCGATTGGGGGCTGTTCTGCGCCGGTGGGGCCCTTCAGGCCGCGGAATGGGTAGCTTCCGGCCGGGGTCCGGTCGCTTTCCATATAGCCGGCGGCATGCACCACGCCCATAAGAGTTCCGCCTCCGGGTTCTGTTATATCAATGATCCGGTCCTGGCCGTTATGCACTTGCTTTCCCGTGGCCTTCGGGTGGCCTATA
Organism: uncultured delta proteobacterium; assembly: GCA_963746605.1. Lineage (GTDB taxonomy): Bacteria > Desulfobacterota > RBG-13-43-22 > RBG-13-43-22 > RBG-13-43-22 > CAVQSS01. The sequence continues at coordinate 68,960 of CAVVCH010000055.1, read as the reverse complement.
TCGATATCGACGCCCACCACGGTGACGGTGTGCAGGAGGCTTTTTACAGTACCAATCGGGTCCTGACCCTGTCTTTTCACCAGAACGGTCGGACTCTGTTCCCCAGCACCGGATTCGTGAGTGAAATGGGGACCGGGACCGGGACCGGGTATTCGATCAATGTGCCCTTTTTCCCCTGGACCGACGATCAGATCTTTATCTGGACCTTTGACCAGATCGTTCCGCCTTTAATCCAGGCGTTTGGCCCCGACGTGATCGTCACCCAGTTGGGAGTGGACACCTTCTATAACGACCCCTTGGCCAATCTCAGTCTGACCTCCAAAGGGTTCTGCCACGCGGTGCGTTTTTTCAAGGGGATGAATATCCCTTGGGTGGCCCTGGGGGGCGGCGGCTATCACCCGGTAAACGTGGCCCGGGCCTGGACCCTGGCCTGGTCGATCATGCGGGATCAGGAACTGGGCCAGGAAAGCCTTCCCACCCCGTTCCAGGAGACCCTGCGCGGCCTGGGATACGACGAAAAATGGCTGCGCGACGAGGGGCACCGGGAAGACGAAACCAGGTGGCAGCGGGCCAATTACGAGGCCAAGGCCACTGTCCGAGCGATCCAGGAAAGCCTCTTCCCTTATTTTGGTCTGTACACCGATTGTCGATGGTTTTGAAGGTTTTGCAAAAATTGCGGAGTTTATCCTGAGCCGAAGACCGAGATCCTTCGCTTCGCTCAGGATGACAACCAGGCGAAGGGCTCAGGATGACCGGAAGACGAAGGGCCAGGGTGACAGTTTGGGACTTCTTGCGAGGCGTCAATAGTGAACCACTCCTTCGGCGCAAGCCGCCCGGGGAAAACCCATGGCTGTTAGAGAGAATAAAGAAGAATCCTTGAAGACCCTTTACGAGAAAGCCCAGGCTCGTTTTGAGTGCCAGGTCTGCGGTACCTGCTGCCAGGGCGAGGGGGGGATATATCTCAACTCGGAAGAAGAAAAGCGCATCGCCGAATTCTTGGGCCTGCCGGTCGATGTTTTTCTAGCTCGTTTTTGCCTGGAGAAGAATGGCCGGATCTATATTCACGTTCGGGAAAGCGACGGTTATTGTCATTTTGCGGTGGAAGGTCGGTGCACCATCCATTCGGTCAAACCCACTCCCTGCCGCCAGTGGCCTTTTTTTAAGCCGATGCTGACCGATCAAGCCAATTGGGAAGTGGCCCGAAACGCCTGCCCGGCCCTGGCCCCTTATGCGAATCTGGAGGATTATCTGAACGGGATCCTGTCGGAATAAAGCATCTTTTCCCCAAAAACAGCCTACTGCTTTATCAGGATTTTTTCAGCGTCGACAGCTGTTCCATTATCCTCTCTTTAATAGTCTCCGAAAGAGCAGCAAGGCCAGCCTGAATGATCAATATCATCGTACCATTAAAAGAATCCGCTAATTGAGCACGCGCAGCCAATTCGATTTTGTTTGAGAGGTCAAGGGGAACCGTTACAGCTATATCTTTCCTTTCAGGTGCCCGTTGAGTAGCTACAGGTTTTTGGTCTTCCCATGAAGGTAAACCTATTAGGCGCCCTTCCCCTGGAGTGTGGATAAAAACTAATTTGGGATTGTTGTAAATTCCATCTCGAATGTTTTTATCAATGGTTGTATAGAGAGAGAAAATAGGGGCCTTTGCGTTGCTGGTTACCATCTTACGCTCAAGCGCTCTCTTAGCGATCTCTTTGGAACTCAGAGGTTTTTGGGCTTCCTCTAGTATCTGTTTTGCGGCCTCCTGCATTTTCATAATAATCCTCCTTTCCAGTTTTATTTCCTATATTAGGAATTAATGGAAAGGATGTCAATAGAAAAATTAGGATATCAGTTAATTATAAGCAAAAAAAATTGCAACCAAAAAATAGTTGCAAATGCCTGCACGAATAGTTTAAATTATCTAAATATATGAGCCGGCATCAAAAATTGATTGAAAAGTTGTTAACCTTCCCAAGGGATTTTTCATATGATGAACTAAGAACTTTGTTAAGAAGATTGGGTTATCAAGAAATGGAGAGGGGTAAGACATCGGGTTCCAAGGTAGCTTTTTATAATCCTGAAACGCGACATATTATTAGATTGCATAAACCTCACCCGTCAAATACCTTAAAAAAATATCAGATGGAAATGGTATTGGAGGAATTAAGAAAATCAGGGGCACTGCCATGAAGGATGTTTTAGAGTACAAAAATTTTATCGGTTCAGTTCACTTTCATCCCGATGATTCGGTTTTTTATGGAAAAATCTTAGGGATCAACGATCTGGTCACCTTTGAAGGGCAGACTGTGGACGAATTAAAAACTTCTTTTAAGGAAGCGGTAGAGGATTATATTGCCTTATGCCGGCAAACCGGAAAAGTGGTCTTGAAATCCTATAAGGGAAGTTTTAATATACGAATCCCTTCGGACCTCCACTGGAAAGCCATCCAGAAGGCAACCTTGCAAGGTATTTCCCTGAACCAATTAGTCCAGAAAGCCATTGAAAAAGAAATAACCGGAAATTGAACGAGTAAGGTTAAAAGGAACAATCAAGATACATGGAAACCGTAGTCATCGAAGGGGTCATCCTGCACCTGTGCCGTCCGGATGTTTTTCCCCTGGACTGGGTGGGACAGACGGATTTGATCGATCAGGTATTGGCGGCCTGGCTGGTGGTCGGGGAAAAGGACCTCCCCTTGCACCCCCGCATCGTAGGAAAGCCCGGGGTGGGCAAGACCACCCTGGCCTATGCCGCCGCCCGCCGCTTAGGCCGGGAGGTCTATTTTTTTCAGGCCACCATGGATACCCGGCCGGAAGACCTGATCGTCACCCCGGTCATTGCCGACCAGGGGAAAATCCGCTACATGGCCAGCCCGGTGGTCACGGCCATGCTGCGGGGCGGCGTCCTGATCCTCGATGAAGGCAACCGGATGAGTGAAAAATCCTGGGCTTCGCTGGCGCCTTTGCTGGACAACCGCCGCACGGTGGAATCGATTGTGGCCGGTCTAAAAGTGCAGGCCCATCCGAATTTTCGTTTTTGCGCGACCATGAACGATGATGCCAGCACCTATGAACTGCCGGAATATATTCATTCCCGGCTCCAGCCGCAGATCTTCATCGACTTTCCCGAACCGGACGAGGAACGGTTGATCCTTCAGCGCAACCTGCCTTTTGCTCCCGAGGATATCCTGGAATACGTAGTTCGATTTCTGCAGGCAGCCCACCGGGCACATGAACGCTTCACGGTGCGGGACGGGATTAATATCGCCCGCTACGCCTTGAAAGTCCTGGAAAGCGACGGGCTGCTGAAGAGGGTCCCCGGTGGGGAACGCCCCGTCTATTCCCTGCGGATGGCGGTGGAGATGATCCTGGGGGGAAAGGCCCTCATTTATTTCTCGACTTAATCCTAATGGATCGCCGATACCTAAATTCGAAATTCGAAGCACGAAATTCGAAACAAGCACGAAGGTTCAAAATCCAAATGATCAAAACAAAAACGTTTCGAATTTGAACTCAGAAGAGGTATGGCCCAACTCAATGAAATAACGCCTTTTGTTTTTAAGAATATCCACCTCATTCCCATCCTCCATAACCGCCTGGAGTTCGCCCTGGAGGTCCACCGGCGTTTTACCAGCCTCCGGCCCGCAGCCGTGGCGGTGGAGCTGCCGCCCACCCTGCAGGAACCAATAAAGGCCGCCGTTACCCGTCTGCCCTATCTCTCGGTCGTGGTTTACCCGGAAAAGTCCGGAAGAACGGTATACCTGCCCATAGAACCCGTGGACGGGATCATCGAAGCCGTTCGCCTGGCCCTGGAGCTATTCCCTTCCGGTTTTTTTTGTGGATCGGGATACCGAGGGCTATCCCCAATTTCGGGACCCCCTGCCGGACCCGTATGCGATGACCCAGATCGGTTACGAAGCGTATTGCCGGGCTTACTGGGAGGAGCGGGGGAGCGAAACTCCGCCCCCCGACGACTTGCTGCGGGAACGGACCATGGCCTGCCAGGCCCTGGCCCTGGGGCGCCGGTACCCCCGGGTGCTGTTAGTCTGCGGGCTGGGTCATTTCTCGGGAATCCGAAAGCAACTCGATCTGGAACCCGCCAAGCCCCTGGGACGCGAGACGCGGTCCGGGGTCGTTCTGGGGAACCTGAAGGAGGACAGCAGCCGGGAGATTCTTTCGGAGCTGCCCTTTTTACAGAGAAGATACGAAGAGGAACGCACCAAGGCCCGGTTGACGGGAGATCCCACCGCTTTCTGGAGTCTGGATCGATTGCGCCTTCGCGACGAACTGCTGCAAGAGGCTCAACAGCAACATTACAAAAATAGTCGGGAGAATTTGACGGAGCCGACCCTGGTCGTGTTAAAAAAATTCGCCCGCAACTATGCCTTTATCCAGGGAGCCTTGACCCCGGATTTTTACCAGCTCCTGGTGGCCGCCCGTGGGGCGGCCAACGATGACTTTGCCTACGAAGTTTGGGAGAGGGGCTCCTATTACCCTTATCAGGAAAGCCCATCCCGATTACCGGAAATCGAGGTGACCGCCCAGGATCTCCGGATCAATCAGAAAAGGATCCAGTTCTATCGGCGTTTCCGGACTTTTCGCCGTCGGCTGGTACCGGTCCCCGCGAAAAAAAGGCCGTCCCCCGCCGAACAGGAGGAGTTCAAAAAACGCTGGCGGGGAGAGACCATCTGCTCCTATCCCCCCGAAGACATCCGGGTGGAAGGGCTGGGGGATTATGTCAAAAAAAAGGCCCGGGGGATCTTGTCTCAGGAACAGGTGCGGCTGCTTCCGTTTACCACCTCCCTATTGGACGGGTTGGATGTGAAGGAGACGCTTCGCCACCTGGTTGAAGATAAGATCTATGTCCGGGAAGAGCGTTCCGTCCGGGGCCAGGTAGGGTCGGTGGTGTTCATTTTCGATGAGGATGAGCCGTCGCAAAACCAGGCAGAGCGTTTCCCCTGGAAGATAACCTGGCTGGGGGAGCACGATCAGGAGTCGGATATGGCTTTTTACGCCACTCCGGCCGGTGAAATGGTGGTCGGGCCGGGCATCTCCCGTTGTGAATACGGGGGCTTTGTGTTGAGCTATCCCCCGTTGCGGATGGTCGAGGTTTGGAAAGACCGGTTTTTTAACCCGGCCCGTTCGAAGGCGGAAAGGCTGCTTTTAGCCGGGATCGACTACAGCGAGGAACGCCTGGTGGCCTATATTGCCGCCCAACCGCCGCGATCCTTCTGTCAGACCTTTGCGCAGCGTCAGGGGAAGAAGATAGTTTATCTCCCCCTGGGCCAGTTTTCGCCGGTGCTGCTCAAAGCGATCCGCTTCTTTCATGTGCTGGAGAGCCACGAACTGCGAAAAGACGCCCATCTGTATATTCGTTGATTTTTTTTGACGAATTCCTGTTTCTTCAGTGATTGGCTATCGGAGTGTCATATTTTGTGAAATTACTTACGGCCAAACCCATAGCCGTGCCCCGGCTTATCTCACGATTACTGGCAGAAACAACGCCTTCAGCAAGAATTCGAAAGCGCCGCGGTCCACAGGCGGCGTGCCCACGCCTGTGTTTGGCGCGCCGGGCGAATCGCTAAAGCGCGGCTGGTCAGCCAAGTCGGTGAGGATACCGGCCGGCAGAGCGGTGTTATCGCCGGAATCAATCGCCGGGGAGCTGGAGCTCAGGCTGAAGTCGGCTGTGGATGGGTCGACGAACTGCGGGTTTGTCGTCAGATTATGTGCGCCAGGAGGGACGGTCGCACCGAGCGGAGCGTTAAAGATACAGGTTGTAATCTTCGGAGATTGTAATGCCAGTAGCCGTCTGACCTTCAATCAGGCTGGTCAGGTATTCGTTCCAGATATTATTCTCGGCCGCCAGGTTGCTGCGGAAGAAGGCGACCGACCTCTGCCCGGCGACAGCCGGGACGGGCAAAGGTGTTGTTGACCAGCTCGATGGTCAGATCAAACAGGCGCATATCCGCCGTCCCGGCTGTGCTGATGCACTGGTTGTCATAAAACAAAGAGTTGATCACTTGCAGCGTCTGGGAGCGGTCGGAAGTACCTTGCATGGATACCCCTCCGCTCAGGCTTGAAGTGTTGCCGGTAAAGATTGAGGCGATCACCTCGCTGGCGTTGCTTAGCAGGACCCCGCCGCCTTCTGAGGCTGACGTATTTCCGGAGAAAGTTGAACGCTGGATAATTGCTGCATTGAGGCGTGCACCGCCGCCAAACCGTCCGGCAGTATTACCCGTGAAAGTCGCTCCCGTCAGGTTAGCTACGCCGCCTGCAGTGAACAAACCACCCCCGTCGCTGTTGGTAGCGGTATTCGAGGTAAACGACCCGCCATTGATCGTTGCCGTCCCAGCGGTATCGACAAATACCCCACCGCCGCTGATCTGCGCTCCGTTGCTGCCAAAGTTAGTATGGTCCAGGGTAAGGGTGCCCGAGCTAAAGATAGCGCCCCCGCGCCCCAGTCCGATGTTGCCAGCATTAGCCGGGAAGCCAGCCTGGTTGCCGTTCAGGTTGGAGGTTGCCACCGTGGCTGCCGCGCCCTTTGCCGCAATAGCTCCACCATCCAGCCGGGCGGTGTTATTGCTGAATGTCGTGCCAGTCACAGTCAGGTTACCAAATGCTGCAATCGCGCCGCCGTTGCCGCTGGAGCATACCGGTAAACAATTGCCGCCGGAGGCCTGGTTGGTGCTGAACGTGCTGGCATTCACCGTCAGGCTGCCGGATCCCGAGAAGATCGCTCCCCCATCCTGGACCGATGTGTTTCCACTGAAGGTGCTCCCCGCCACGGTGACGTTTGCGACAGACGCATCCAGCGCGCCGCCGGTGAAAACCGTTACCTGGTTGTTGGTAAATGTGCTATTCGTGATGGTCGTGATGATCGAACTAAGTCCCCGCAGCTTTCAATCGCTCCGCCGCCGAACGGAGCCTGATTGTTATTAAAAGTCACACCGCTCACGGTCAGGATCGGCGCTAGTGTTAATCCCACCGCCATTGAAGGTAACCGCCCGGTTGCCGTCGAACAGGCCGCCGTTGATGGTCAACGGCGCAGTCGTATCGACGCCGCCGCCAAAAATGCCCGTGTTGCTGAGCACCTGCAGGTTGCTGGCCGTCACCGCCGCGGAGGAAAACAGCCCGCCCCCGTTCCCGCTGGTGCTGCGGTTGCCGGTCACGGTCACCTGGCTCAGGGTTAAAGGCGCCTGGCTGTGGATGCCGCCGCCGTTGCCGGCAGCGCTGCTCCCGCTGACCACCACGTTATTGAGACTCAGCCCAACCGCACCGGCCTGCACCTCCAGACCGGCGCCTGTGCCAGAAGCGGCATCGTTGTTGCCCTGGCGGATCGCCAGGCCATCCAGGGTGGCGCTCACTCCTGCTCCGGCGATCACAACATTCAGGCTGTTTTCGGCGTAGTTGACGAACCCGCTGGGGTTGTCGTTACCCAGGATGTCGCCGCTGAGATTGGTCAGCACCGCGTTGGGATCGAACGCCGGGCGCTGGCTGGCGAGCGTCTCATTGCCGGTGAACCCGCCCAGCAGGTTCACGCCATTGACCAGGTTAAAGCTCACCGCCCGCCCTGTGCTGGGGCGGTACGTACCGCCCGCCAGCCAGATCTCCTCACCGGATGAGGCTGCTGCCAGCGCACATTGCAGCTCGCGGAAGGCTGTGGCCCAGCTCGCGCCGTCCGTCACGCAGCCCTGGCCTTGAGATAGCCGGGTGATCTCCGCCGCACTCAGCGCCCGGTTGTATACCCGCAGGTCATCGATATTGCCGCTAAATTGGGCCGCCACAGAGACATCCAGCAGTGCGCCGATGCGCGCGCTGCCGCTGGGAGTGCTGACCGAGCCGACCGCAGCGCTGCCAGCGGCAGCGCCGTCCACGTAAAAGCTGAGGTTGTTCCCAACGTCGCCGCTCTTGACCACTGCGATGTGGTGCCAGTTCGTATCGGTGATGGACTGCGTGCTGTAGACCTCGGCGATGCCGCGCTTGCCAAAACCCAGCTTGTTGTCCTTACCCACGGTGCCATCCGCGATAAAAATCCACCACTTATTGGCCTGGGCGCCCGAGTCATAAATGGCATTGTACGTGCCGGTCGTGGCCCGCCGCACCCAGCCCGTCACAGTAAATGAAGTGCTGAGCGCCAGCGCGGCCTGTCGGCGCGTCGATTTGGGCGTAATCGGTGGTCCCATTCAGCGCGAGCGATCCAGGGTCGGGCACAGCCAGCGTCGGCAGGCTGGCGTTCGATATACTGGCAGCGCCCTGCAGTGCGGCGTCGTTGGTGCCGACAAAGTCCAGCGCGGTAGTCGCCCCGGTTTCGTCGAATTTCCAATGGGCAGCTAACCCATCGCTGACATCATCGTTGACGAATATTGTGCCTGCTGCCGGTTTCACCCAGAAAAATGTAGCGACCATCGCTAGAACGAATAGAAATTTGATGCCATGCCTGGTCTTCATAATATCCCCTCATTTTGCTGAAAGATAGTTAGGGATTCTGGGATTCTAGGATTCCCCTTGGTGAAATCCCGGTTATTCCGAAGAACCAATATTAATACTAAATGGATGAATTATGTAATAATTATAAAGGGGAGGAAAACAAGGGTCAAGAAAGATCGCAATTGGAGAGGTGTCAGGATTGCGGCAATCTCCTCAATGGTTTTGCCGGAGATCAGATGTCCAGGCTGTGCCATGAATTCTTACTGGCCGTCTCCTGCAAACGCCGTCGCTTTGCCCTTCCTGTCATCAGAACGGGTAGTCTGAATTCCGGGAATGGCTTTGACCAGAACGTTCGAATCAACAGCGATCTCCGCACCCGGCATTTCGTAGTTCAGTATCGCCTGCAATTCTGTCGGAGATATTTTCTCTTTGACGGCAGGCTCCTTTTAGAACTCAGCCGCTGCATTTGGGAAACGCTGAAAATCTATTGTCAATCTTGCCTGACGGGAAAAAATTCCGTCCCCGGGGCGACCATAGCCCTCCAAACCTTTGGAGATTTGTTAGGGTTTAATCCCCACGGCCGTGTTCTGGTTACCGATGGTTGCTTCTCCGAGAAGGCCTATTTGTGGGTAAGATGTCTGGGAAAGGGATCAACAGGTTCAGGCCACGATACCTTCTTGAATATTCAACGAGATAACTTTGCGGTCACTTGATGCAACAGGCGGAAACCAGGCGCCACTTTTTGATCCGGATTCTCAAGAAGATCCTTCAACTGGGGCGCGGTGAAAAATCTCCCTTCCGTGGCCTCATCCAGGTTCAGGCGGATAGGCTCGTCGGTCCGGCCGACAAAAAGGGTCACAAACTCCCAACCGGTTTCTTGACAGGCCGGGCGGCGATAGGCCTCGGTCAATTCGGTATCAATCCCCAGTTCCTCTCCCAGTTCCCGATGGGCGGCGATTTCCGGGCTCTCCCCGGGGATCAAATGACCGGCGGCCGAGGAATCCCAATGTTCCGGGTATTGGTCTTTCCGAGGGGATCGTTTTTGAAGGTAGATTTCCCCACGGGAATTAAAAATGAAAATATGCACCGAACGGTGCCAAAGCCCCTGCCGGTGGATTTCCGCTCGATCCCGGATCCCGGTGACCCGGTTTTTTTCATCCACTATTTCCAGTTCTTCGTGTTCGGGGGTAAGTTGCATCGGTTTTTCCTGCGCTTCGGTCTAACACGAAAATAATACCAGCGCTACCTTGGGCATTTGTTCTTACCGTCATGCCGGACTCGATCCGGCATCCAGCTCTTTTGAGGCTCAGACTGGGGCCTGGATTCCGGATCGCGCTTCGCTTGTCCGGAATGACGAGTTGACTCGACTCGTTTGAGGCCTATTTTCATGCTTCCTGGGTGCCCGCCCCGGGAATGGGGCGAAATAGCGCTTGAAAATTAAAGGCACCTTTCCCATAGTAATAGGAAAGAGAGGTTTCTGCAGCCCGAAGACAGCAGGAGGGTCCATGGTTTTCAAGATAAGCCCCTTGGTTCTATTCATAGTCTTGATTGATCCGTTATCGGTCTTTTCTCAGAACAATTCCCCGGAGGTTGACTACGAAAGCCTGGCGAAGAAAAAGGCCCATCACCGGAACTCCGGATTCATCAACCCCTGGCTCTCCGAAAACCGGCCCGGCGGTTTATGGCATTTGCTCCGGTGGAAGTTCAGCTCCAACCCCTATGCCCACGAAAAAAAGAAACATCCCCAGTTTCCCAGTATCCCGACCAATGTCAAGGAAATTCAAAACCATCGGGATTCCATCACCTACCTGGGCCACGCCACTCTTTGGATCCGGCTGATGGGCCAGAATATTATTACCGACCCGGTTTTCGGGGATATTGTGCTGTTTGTCAAACGCCATGCGCCCTTTCCGATTCCTTTGGAGGATCTCCCCGATTTCCAGGTGGTTCTCATATCCCACAGCCATTATGATCACCTAAACAAGGAGAGTATTCGCCGTCTGGGCACCGCGCCCCTGTATTTGACCCCCCTCGGCTACTCGGATTGGTTTGAATCCGTGGTACCCGGTGCCCGTGTGAAGGAACTGGACTGGTTTGAAACCTTTACCTTCCAGGGCATAACGTACCGGCTGCTTCCGGCCCAACACTGGTCAAAGCGAACCCTGTTCGATACCAATAAACGACTCTGGGGCTCCTGGCTGGTGGAGGGCGGCGGGCGAAAAGTCTTTTTTGCCGGAGATTCGGGTTATTTTTCCGGATACCGGGAGTTCGGAAATAAATTCGGCCCGCTGGATGCGGCGCTGATGCCGGTGGGCCTCTATGAGCCGCGCTGGTTCATGCAACCCCATCATATGAATCCCCAGGAAGCGGTAAAAGCTACCCTGGAAATGCGGGCCAACGTTATTATTCCTCAGCAATGGGGGGTCTTTGACTTAACCGATGAGCCGATGGACCTGCCACCCAAAGATTACCGGGAAGCGGCCCTGGCGGCCGGGTTGAGCGAACAGGAGGCCCCCCTGGTCCCACACGGGGGAACCTGGTATTTCCCGGGCACGAACAACCGCTAGCCGGAGAGCTTTTGAGTCGCGCGGAAGGGAGAATTAAAGTTTTAGGCCCAAATGGCCGATAAACCTTTAGACCATTCTCTTTTCAGCGAGGACGCTCTCATGATTCAGCTAAACGGTACAACCTTGTCGGCCCTGCGGGCTTTCGGCCTGAAATTCCAGGTGAACGCCAACAATATCGCCAATGTGAACACGGACGGTTTCAAGAAAAGCCGGGCCGATCTTAAGGACAATCAACCGGCCGGGGTGGAGGCGGTGATCACCCGGATCGACACGCCGGGGTTCCTCAAGCCCGCTGAGAACGGAAGCCTGGAAATGAGGGAATCATCCAACGTGGTATTGGAAGAAGAACTGGTGGGTCTGGTCCTCACGAAACGGGATTACCAGGCCAATATTAAAGCCTTGAAGCTGGAAGAAGAGACTATCGGTACTGTCCTGGATCTTGTCGCCAAGTAACGGTTTCTTATTCCGAGGAATTATCGTCCTCGAAAACCCCGCCTAACGATTGCTTCCTTTACCAACAGCGTGTTCCCTTTGAAATCTGTTCGATGATGCATGGATATGGCCCGGCGGGCCTCCCACTGGGTAGACATCTCCACAAAGGCAATCCCTTTGGGTTGGCCGGTCTGCCGATCCCCCACGATTTTAACGGATACGACCTCCCCGGCGTTGGAAAAAAGGGTTTTGAGTTCGGGTTCGCTGGCCTGGGCGGGAAGGTTGGCCACATAAATTTTCTTATTCATTAGACCTCCTGAGTTATAAAAAAACCCGCAAAGATGGCGTCGAGGGTTCTTTGCGGGCCCAATCGACAACCTAAAAATGGTTTTGGGCGCTTGGCAACCACAATTTTAACCATTATAACCTTGCTTAGAGCTAAAAGCAAGAAAATCGGCCGACTGGTCGGGTATCGGAAATTATTTAATGATTTCAAATGGGGTAGGATCAGGATTACCCGGATTAAATTGATTTCCTGTTTGGCGCCGCCTGCGGCGTGGTCAATGCGGCGTTGCCCCTGTCGGGTCCATGTCCCGGTCGGCGCCGCCGCTGGCGGCAACAACCAGGCCATTAAACACCGCTGTCACTGGCTTGCACGGGTCCGGCCCCGCAAGCTGCGTGCCATGGGTCAACACCGCATTCTGTTCCAATCTGACATCTTGCATCTTACTTGCTAAGTCTTACCTTTATGTTGACAAAAGGCAGACATTGGCCTATAGTAACGACATGAAATATTTGAATTGGAATTTTGAAAAAAACGAAATATTAAAGGCTAAGCGCGGGATTTCCTTCGAGCAAATTGCTTTTTTAATCGAGTCTGGACACATACTCGGAATTGAAGAAAACCCAAGACGACCTAATCAAAAAATTTATATTCTGGAAATTGAGGGTTATGCCATCATTGTACCTTTTGTTGAAGAAGGTAATGAAATTTTTCTCAAAACGGCATTTCCAAGTCGGAAATATACAAAGCGCTATGGCCTAAAGGGGGAATTATGAAAAAATTAAATAAAAAAACATTTGATCCGATTGATAAAGAAGAAAAAGATTTAATGGAATCAATCGAACGAGACGAGTGGAACCTGTTAAAAATATGAAACAGGAAAAAGAAAAGGCCATAGCTGCCGCTCGAAATACTCTGAAAAAAGACAAACGAATCAATCTTCGTCTGAGTCGAAAAGGACTATCATCAAATTCAGATAAAAGCTATTGAAGAAGGTATTCCTTATCAAACATTTATTTCAAGTATTATTCATAAATATTTGAATGGTTCCCTATGAAAAAAGCCGAACGGGCGATTATCCGAAACGTCCGGTAATATAATCCTCGGTCTGTCTGAGCTGGGGGCGGGTAAACAACAGGGCGGTTTCGTTGACTTCGATCAGTTTGCCTAAATAAAAGAAGGCGGTGATATCCGAGACCCGGGCGGCCTGCTGCATATTGTGGGTGACGATGACGATGGTATAGTTCTTTTTAAGTTTCTGGATCAGGTCTTCGATCTTCTGCGTGGCGATCGGGTCCAGGGCCGAGGCCGGTTCGTCCATGAGGATCACTTCCGGTTGAACGGCCAGGGCCCGGGCGATGCACAGGCGCTGCTGCTGGCCGCCGGACAGGCCCAGGGCCGACTCGTACATCCGGTCCTTGACTTCATCCCAGATGGCGGCATCGACCAGACTCTTTTCCACGATCTCCCCAATTTTTCGTTTATCTTTCATCCCGTTGATGCGCAGACCGTAGGCCACGTTGTCAAAAATGGTTTTCGGAAAAGGATTGGATTTCTGGAAGACCATGCCCACCCGCCGACGCACGTCCACCACGTCTATGTCCGATCCGTACAGGTTATTTCCATCCAGCAGGATCGTCCCCTCGATCCGGGTCCCCAGGATGGTCTCGTTCATCCGATTGAAGCAACGCAAGAAAGTGCTCTTCCCGCACCCCGATGGGCCGATAAAGGCCGTAACCTGATTGGCAGGAATGTCCATGTTGATATTTTCCAGGGCCTTCTGGGGCCCGTAATAGAAATTGAGATCTTTGACGCTGATTTTAACCGGGTGGCCGTTGGGGCCCCCGCCGTTGCCCGGTTTTTTATCGATTCCAATGGAAACCATTATTGACGAACTCGCAAAAAAACCGTCAACAGACCGAGGGCGATTAAGCCCCGGTCTGGGGTAGGGGTGGCACCATTTGAATTCACTTCAAATGGCGGGGGAGGGGGAACCATCCCCCGCCGAGCAGAAAGTCGTTTTTGGACTTTTTGCGAGGTCATCATCATTGACCCATTCTGGCTTTCTTTCGGTAGTGATAGCGGATCAACACCGCCACCATGTTCAAGCAAAGGACCAGGGCGATCAGAACCAGGGCGGTGCCGTAAGCAATCGGTCTGACCCGGGCGATATCCTGGTGCTGGGTGGATAATATGTACAGGTGGTAGGGCAAAGCCATAAACTGGTCGAAGAGGGTTGTAGGCAAATCGGGGATGAAAAAGGCGGCCCCGGTAAAAAGGATGGGAGCGGTTTCCCCGGCCGCCCGGGCTAACCCCAGGATGGCTCCGGTCAGCATGCCCGGGATGGAATAGGGCAGCACGTTGGTGCGGATGGCCTGCCACTTGGTGGCCCCCAGGGCCAGGGCCCCGTCCCGGTAAGACTTGGGTACGGTTTTCAGGGCCTCTTCGCTGGCCGTAATGGTCCAGGGCAGGGTCAACAGTCCCAGGGTCATGCCGGCGGAGAGGATGCTGGCCCCGAAGTGAAAAAGACGGACAAACAAGGCCACCCCGAAAAGGCCGTAGACAATGGAAGGGACTCCGGAAAGATTGCGGATCGACAGGCGAATCATCCGGACCAGCTTCCCCTGATGGGCATATTCGTTCAGATAGATGGCGCTGAACATGCCCAGGGGAACGGCCAGGAGTACCGTGATCAGACTCACGAAAAGGGTTCCCAGCAGGGCCGGGAAAATGCCCCCCTGGGTCATCCCTTCCCGGGGGGGCTGCGTGATAAATTCCCAGTTGATTACCGAGGCTCCATGGTAAGCGATGTCCCAGAGTATGCCGAAGAGCGTGAGAACGACCAGCAGCCCGCAGAGCCCTAAAACGGCAAAGCCGATCTTTTCGGTGACGGACTTATTGATCATGGTTAACGCTCCACTTCCTGGTATTTGGCCAGCACGATATCGGCAACCAGATTGACCAGAAAGGTCATGATGAAAAGAACGAAACCGATGACGAACAAGCCATGGTAATGCTCGGAACCGAACGGCACCTCCCCCAGTTCGATGGCGATGGTGGCCGTCATGGTGCGGACCGCTTCCAGGATGTGGGTCGGGGTTTTCAAGGCGTTGCCGGTGGCCATGAGGACGGTCATGGTCTCCCCGATGGCCCGCCCCATACCGAGCATCACCGAGGCGATGATCCCGGAAAGGGCGGAGGGGACGACGACCCGGATCAGGGTTTGCCACTTATTGGCCCCCAAGGCCAGTGAGGCCTCCTTGTAGGCGCGGGGCACCGAAGAGATGGCGTCCTCGGAGATGCTGATGATGGTGGGCAGGCTCATCACCGCCAGCAAAATGGCGCCGTTGAGGGCGTTGAGGCCGTTGGGCAAATGGAAAACCCGGGCAATCCAGGGTCCGACCACCACGATCCCCAGAAAGCCCAGCACCACCGAAGGGATCCCGGCCAGGATCTCGATGACCGGCTTTAAGATTTCCCGGACCCAGTTCGGGGCCACCTCGGAAAGATAGGCCGCGCAGCCGAGTCCGACCGGGACGGCGAACAGGAGGGCCAGGAAGGTGACCATCAGGGTGCTGATGATCATGGCCCCCATGCCGTAGGTTTCCAGGACGAAGGAAGTGGGGTTCCAGATCATGCTCAGAAAGCTGCCGACCCCCAGCTCACGCAGGGCCGGCAGCCCGTCCTTGAACAGGATGAAGAAGATGCCCAGCAGGATCAGGATGGACAGCAGACCGTTGAACTGAAAAAAGCGGTGTATGGAGGCGTCCTGGAATTGACGCCAGTTCCTGTTCATGCCGGGCATTTCCAGTGTATACACCGTTAGAAACCGAATTGGGCATTATATTTCTTCCATTGGTCGGTTAAGGGATAAAAACCGTCTTTTTTAATGATGGCCATTCCTTCCGGGCTGAGTTCATACTTGATGAAACCCTCGACCTTGGCCTGGTTGTTCTTGTCGAAGTACTGATAGAGCGGCCGGGTGATGGGGTAGGCGCCGCTCATGATGTTTTCCAGTTGAAGGGGGGATGTGGGTTTGCTGCGGCTGTCCTTGGCCACTTCCAAGACTTGGATCCCGGGAGCCACTTTACCGTCATCATCCACCACATAGCCGATCCCCACGTAGCCGATCCCCCCGGCGTCTTTTTTGACCGCTTCCAGGATCTGGGCGTTGCCGTTCATCTGGTTCATCTTGTTGGAGTAGTCGCCATTGACGATGTGTTCGCGAAAGAAGACAAAGGTCCCGGAATTCGGCTGACGTCCGTAGAGGGTGATAGGCCCATCAGGTCCACCGAGCTGTTTCCAGTTGGAAACCTCTCCGCGATAAATCTGTCCGATCTGATCGGTCGTCAGGTGTTTGACGGAATTCTTGGCATTGACGATCACCGAAAGACCGTCTACGGCAAAGGCCACTCCGACGGGATTGACGCCGTTGGCCTTGGCCTTGGCCACTTCCGAGTCCTTCATGGGCCGGGAGGCATTGCACAGATCGGTGGTCTTGTTGATAATGGCCGCAATCCCCACCCCGGAGCCTCCGCCGGTCACGGCGATGCTGGCGTTGGCATCTTTTTTCATGTACATTTCAGCCAATCGCTGAACGAGATTCACTTCCGTATCCGAGCCTTTGACCTGCAGATAGGTCTTGGCCCCTGCCGACCCGGAAAAGACCGAGATTCCTGAAAAAGCGGTCATTAAAAGTAGTACCAATAATTTCTTCACGTTTTGTCCTCCTTAGCTATTCCATTGATTAGGATGGTTTTGGTTTTGTATCTGGTTAATAGGATAGTTACGGTTTGTTACGGTTCTGTTACAGCAGGGTTAAAAGCCGATTACTTTTGCCGGTCATCACCTCCCTCTTTTCCCCTGTCCCCCAAAAATCAGGCGGCTTGGTCCAGTTCCTCGTCCTGTTCGTCGGTTGGGAGTGGAACGGCCGGCTGGTGGAGGATAAGATCGATTTTTTCTTCTTCCAGCAGCTTTATGGCGGTTTGACTGGGGACTTGAGACCGGATGCGGAAGCCTTTTCCAATAACCAAGTAGACAATCTGCAGGTCGGGGTTTAAGAGCAAAATTTTAACGGTGCGAAGCATGCGTTTCCTCTCTCTTCTGATTTGGATTTTAAAAAGGATAGTCCGATTCGGTGACAGGTTAATGATGATCAGGTGACGTCTTTGAGAATTCAGCGTGACCTTATTGCTTTTTAGGTTCTAACCCGGCCTCCATGTTTTCAAATTTTCCAGGAGGAAGGGCCAGCGTGGGGGTCATCAAAAGACTTGGAGTATGGTGGGTTACAAAGGGGGTCGGCCTCAATAATGGGAAAAAAAGGACAAAGGGAAAGATGAAAAGAGTTTGAGCGACAGTTTTTGCGGGTGGTCTTCTGATAGGGGCCGAGGCCGATTAGCGCACTAGCTGAGTGGCCGTCGGTTTCGTGGGCGTCCCAGATTTAGAGAAACGGCGTATTACTTTTTGGGGAAAGTCAGGGTGAAGGTGGAACCCCGGCCAAGTTCGCTTTGAGCCTCGACGGTCCCGCGATGGGCTTCGACGATGTGTTTGACGATGGACAGCCCCAGGCCGGTGCCGCCCAATTCCCGGGAGCGATCCCGATCCACCCGGTAGAAGCGTTCGAAGATACGGGCCAGGTGTTCTTTGGGGATTCCCAATCCCGTATCGGTTACGGAGATCACCAGGGATTTATCGGCCTCCCGGGCGGATAAGCGCACGCTTCCCCCGGGCGGAGTATATTTGACGGCATTATCCAGCAGGTTGAACACCGCCTGTTGCACCCGGTCTCGCTCCCAGAACAGGGAACGTCCTTCGGAAATTCCGGACAGGTCCAGATCCAAGGTAATGTTTTTTTCCCGAGCCAGGTCCGAAACGGAATGGAGGGCCGATCTTAACACGTCCGCCACCTTGACCTCATCCAAAAACATCTCCGCCCGTTCCTGCCCTTCCAATTTGGCCAGATCCAGCAAGTCGGAAGCGAGGTAGTTCATTCTCCGAACATTCTTCTGAAGGATCGTCAGGAACTTGGCGGCATCCTGATCCGTCACGGGAAGAATGGCCAGTAGGGTTTCCAGGGCTCCATTGATGGCCGTCAAGGGAGTCCGCAGTTCATGGGAGGCGTTGGCGACGAAATCCTGCCGGACTTTAAGCAGGTGTTTGAGGTCGGTAATGTCATGAAAGATGACCACGGCGCCCTGGGGTAAATGGACCGATATCAACGGTACGATTTGGACCTCGAAAAAACGCGGGGAATCCCATCCCAGGCTGATCTGCAGGCGATGGAACGGTTCTCCCTGCAGGATGGCATCCACGGCATTCTGCAAATCGGCGTTCATGAAGATTTCCTGGACGGTTCGATTTTCCCACTGGATTTTTCCGCCCAGGATATTGCGGAGGAAGGGGTTGATCAGGGTGATCAACCCCTTTTCATTGGTCACCAGGACTCCTTCCCGCATGGCCAGGAGGATGGCCCGCAACCGGCTGGTTTCGGCGTCCAGAAGGTCCAGTTTGCCCCGCAGGTCCCGGGACATTTTTTCCAGGGAAAGGGCCAGGGGGGTGAATTCACTCTGGGGGAACAAATGCAATGGTTGTTTCAAGTGACCCTCAGCCATCTGTTCCGCCATGACGGTGAGTTCCTTCAATGGGCGATTCATCCACCAGAGAAGAAAGACTCCAAAGAGGACAGCGAGCAGACCCACGAGTCCGCCCAACAGGATCACCTTTTGCCGAAAGGCCCGAACCGTGTCCTCCACCGTCTTCAAAGGCCGGGCCAGACGGACAAAGCCGATCAGGGTTTTATCCTGGTAAACGGGGACGGCGGCAAACAGGGCGGTGATATTCATGAAAGGACTGTGACGGATGATTTCTCCGTAGCCTTTTTCCCGGGCCAAAATGATTTCGGGCCGATGGCTGTAATCATCGGTTAGATCCAACTGTTTGGGTTCCCGGGCGGAATCCCCCAACATGCGACCGTCGGCCGAGATGACCGAGATCCTTTCCTCGACAGTAAGCCCGACGTCCCGGGCCAGTCGATCAAGCTGCCTGGTATCCATCGGGAACTGCCCAAAGGGACCCTGGATGGATCGGGCGGCGTGGTTCAGGTCTTTTCTCAGCTCTTCCCTGAGTTGGTCCAGGAGCAGGGAGCGGAGGTTAAAACTCAAATGCGAGGAAATCAGGGCGATAATCACCCCGGCAGATAAAATGAAAAGTCCGAAATATTTCCAGTAACGCTTGAGCCACATACGATTCGCGATTATTCCTGTGCCTGAAATCGGTAGCCGACTCCGCGGACCGTTTCAATCAGGTTTTGGGATTTCCCCATTTTTTTTCGAACCCGGCGGATATGGGTATCGATCGTCCGGCCGTACCCCTCGAAGGAATACCCCCAGACTCGATCCAAAAGCATTTCCCGGGTCTGGACCCGCCCCCGGTGGCGCAGGAGATAGGCCAGGAGCCGGAATTCGGTGGCGGTTAATTCCAATAATTGATCACCCAGACGGGCGGTATGGGCGTCCAGATCCAAAACCAGAGGGTCCGCTTTCAAAACGGATGGAGCCGCTTGCTTTTCCCTTCGGTCCAATAGTTTTCGGATCCGCAGCGCCACTTCCCGAAGGCTGAAGGGCTTGACCACATAGTCGTCGGCCCCGAGTTCCAGGCCCACCACCCGGTCCATCTCCTCCCCTTTGGCCGTTACCATGATGATGGGGATGCGTTGCAACTCCGGGTCTTTTTTCAGAGTGCGGCAGACCTCCAGTCCATCCACCCCGGGCAGCATCAGGTCGAGGAGGATGATATCCGGGGAATGCTGTCGGGCCAGGGTGAGGGCCTTTTCCCCGTCCTCCGCCAGGATAAAGATTATACCCGGCTTTCTCCAGATTGAAGCGGAGCAGTTCTCGGATATCCGGATCATCTTCAACAATCAATATCTTAGACATGGTTGATTTTTTTACCATTTTATAACCTAGTCTCCGTTTTGTCCATAAAATTTAATGTATTATAGACCGTATCGGCGATAGGTTACAATTGGGTGACGATCAAGCGTATTTTCGGTTTTAATTGACCGACCAGGACCCGCTCGATCCGTCCCTGCCCTTTATGGAGGATGGACTCGGCCAGATGCCGGATTGGCCGGGCGTCGGCTAGGGAATCCATCTGATTCAAAAAGACCAGGGCCCGCATGCCAGGCTTCCAGCCCTTGAGCCCTCCTAAGGGGTGAGCGGCCAGGTCGGCCAGGCCTTCGGCCGTCAACGGGGACCCGGGATGAATTCCGGTCAGTCGGGTGACTATTTCCGGGCGGAAGGCCCAGTTCGAATCAAGCGGTTGTCCGAGGGCGGAAAGACCGAAGACGGATATAAAACAGGTGGACTCCGGAGGGACCAGCGGTTCGTTTTGGTTGGGGGCCTTTATCGGCCTGCGGGCCGAACCGTCGGCTTCCACGATCAGATAGTCGGCCCAACCCCGGGCCCAGAGGAGCGCGAGGTCGGAAAGCGAACCACCGAGGAGTTTATTTTCGGCGTTCCGACCGGCGGCCCAGGTGATATGGCCGTAGCGGATCAAATCCTTCTCAAGGAACGGAAAAACTTCCGGTCCGCCTACTACGAGTCGGGGGGATTCCTCGGGCCGGGGGGGATAAATTTTTGTGGTAGTGGTGGTGATAACCCGGCGGGCCAGAACCTGAAGTTCCCCGGCCAGGGCGAACATCAACGTGGTTTTGCCGCCGGCCCCGACCAGGCTGATCAATTCCCTGGGGCCAAGGGCTAAGGCTTCGCCAAGCGATAAAGGGGTTATTGATTGAACCGCCGTAAGATGCCCTCCAGGACCGCCCCGGCAATGGCCCGGGCCTTTTCGGAAATGGTCTGGTAATAGAGGGTGATCCCCCGCGGGTCTACGTCCCCGATCTTGAGGCCCGCCGGTACCGGAGTTCCACTCCGGATCAGCCCGCGAAGGACCCCCGGGATCCGGGCGGGGACAGGAACTCCGTCCACTTCCGCCACGACTTCCCGGGCGGCCACCTCATCTCCGATGGCTTTCAAGGACCTTAATATTCCCGTCACCGGCGCCCGCAAAACCCGTTCGCCTGAAAAACCGCCAATGGTTCCTGGAACCCCGGTGTCCGGTTCCGCTTCACCTTGACTGTAAAGACGCCCCAGATTATGCCCGCGCTGCGTTTCCACCACCAGGTGGACGTCCATTCCGGCTCGAAACCCGGGGCCCAGTCCGATGACCAGGGGGGCCTGGGCAATACGGGTCCCGAGATTTTTCTTGGCCAGGATGGCGTCCACCAGGACCTCCGGTTTCAGCCTGAGGGATTGGGACAGGTCGGGGTCAATCAGCAAAGGGATCCGATTGCTTCGCCAGACTGCGACGGACTCCTCCGGTTGTTGGATCAGGACGGCTTCGACACCCTCCACGGACTGGCGCCCTTCGTATACCGCCTCACAGAAGGAAACCCCCCGACGTACGGCCAGGGGTTGCGGGATCTCGGTCAACAGGACCTGGAAATGAGACTGAAAGAGCCGCCAGGCCACCCCGCTGGCCATCTCTCCCGCCCCGCGGATAAGCACCCTCAAACCTGACAAATCCATGCTAATACCCTCCCTTGCCGAAGGGGCAAACCGGATAGCGGCATTCCGGACAGTTCCGGCAGAGACCGCCGTGACCCAGGGCGGCGATTTCTCTTCTGGTAGGCTGTTCACCGGCCAAGATCAGGGGCAGCATCAGGTCAAACAAGGTAACCTGATGGTAAAAGACACAGGCCGGCAGGCCCAGCAGCGGGACATCCCCCAAGCGGGCATAGAGGAACATGGCCCCCGGCAAGACCGGCGTGCCATAAAAAATAATCCTGGCCCCGGCCCGGCGAATCCCTTTACGGGTCACGTCGTCGGGATCGATGGACATCCCGCCGGTGGTTACGATCAGATCGCAGCCCAGGTCGATCATTTCCCGGATGGCCTCGGAGATCAGGTGCAGCTTGTCCGGGACGGTCACTTTTTTTACAATCCGGCAGCCGTAGTCGGTCAATTTATTTCCCACCCACTGGTCAAAACCGTTTTTTACCCGCCCGGTAAAGACTTCAGATCCGGTCACCACTACGCCCACTTTTTTGACGGCAAAGGGTTGGATGGTGACCAGCGGTCCAAAACGAGCGCAGATTTTTTCAGCCCGAAGGATGCTTTTTTCAGCAATGGTCAGCGGTATGATGCGGGTGGCGGCGGCCACGTCCCCTTCCCGGCAGACGGTGTGGTTGTGGAGGGTGGAAACGATGATCTGCGGAATAAGATTGATTCGGTTCAGGGCTGGAACTTGGATTTTTAGGAGGCCTTTCGTTTGGGCCACCAGGCTGATTTTTCCTTCGGTCGGGCCCTGTAGAACGAGGTGTTCACCTCTCAGGGCCTCGGCCAGACGCTGGGCCGCCTCGTTTTCGTGCAGGGTCCCCAAGGGGATATCCAATACAAAAATGGTTTCTTTCCCTAAATCCAACAGGGCCGGGATATCCTCCTGGCAAATGATATGGCCTTTTTTAAAAGCCACTCCCTTGAATTGTCCGGGGATGATCCGGGTCAGGTCATGGCCTAAGACCAGACCGACCGCTTTCTTGACCTTGACTTTTTTCATGTGACGTTACCTTTGATAACCTCGCAATTCGAGAAGTTGCCCATCTTTAAGGGTAATGACGCGACTGGCCAAAGAATCTGCTTCCCGGGAATGCGTGGCAATTAATATGGTTTGTCCCTGGTCCCGATTCAAATCGGACAGGATGGATAAGACCTGGTACCCGTTCTGGGAATCCAGGTTGCCGGTCGGTTCGTCGGCCAGAATGACCCGGGGGGAATTGATCAAGGCCCGGGCAATGGCCACCCGTTGCTGTTCTCCGCCTGAGAGTTCATAGGGCCGGTGATTCCTGCGCGGCGTCAGGTTCAGTTGATCCAGCAAGGTATCAACCCGATCACGAGTTTGTTCCAGAGAAAACCCCTCCAGCCAGTGAGGGAGGGCAATATTTTCTTCAACGGACAACATGGGTATGAGATTAAAGGATTGAAAGATAGTCCCCACTTCCCGTCGGCGATACAGGGTGCGTTCTTTTTCCGAAAGGACCGCGATGTTTCTCTGTCCCACCCAAACGTCTCCGGAGGTAGGTTTATCCAGGCCGCCCACCAGGTTCAGCAGGGTGGTCTTGCCGCAGCCGCTTTTCCCCGAGAAAATGATCAGTTCCCCCGGCTGAATGGAAAGGCTTAACCCCTGCAAGGCCCAGACCCGTGAGGATCCGGTATCATAGCATTTGGAAACGTTTTTGATCTCAATGATCGCCATGAATTTCGTCGACCAGCCCTCGGGGGGATTCAAAGCAGCCAGGGTTTAAACGTTTCTTTGGGCAGCTTGGGGACTTTTTGTGTCCAGGTCCGGCCTTGTTGGATCAATTGGACCGAGCCCGTATGACCTTCGGGGGCATCGCTGTAGGCGATGGCCAACTGTGCCGCCCTTTCCCAATCCTCCGTTGAGGAGGAGCCCACGGCCAGAACTATTGGACCGGGAAAGCCGATGAACCGGGCCGCCAGGTCCTGCGCTTCGGCCAGTGCTTCGATGATTTCATTTTCTTTTTTATTGCGGCCGATGATTATCTTCAGCCCGGGATGAAGGCGAAAGTGGCGTCCTGTTTTTAATAATTCGATCTCCCTCAGCTCCGGTTCCGGTGAATGGGCCAGCAGTTCCTTGAGCCGGTTGGAAAAATTCGGGTCGGTCAACAGGCATCCGCCCGCCGGGGCTGGATAATCGTTCAAACCATAATTTTCAGCCAGGGCCATCTGCCGTTTTCGCGACCGGCCGCTGATGTCCAACAGCCGGCTTCGGTCCACCAGCCCTTCCCGCTCGGGACGGGTTGGCGGCAACAGTAGGGCGCTCAGGGGGCGCAGAATCAGATCCAGGCACCCGGAGGCTTTTTCCACCGCCCGCAGGGAGGGTTTGGTCTGGGAAAAGGGCCGCTGCCCCAATACTTCCCCGGTGAATAAAAATCCGGCGCCAATAGACTCCATGAGCTTCCCGGCCTCGTGAAGCATGAGGGCGTGGCAATCGATGCAGGGATTCAATCCTTTGCCGTAACCGTATCGCGGCTTCTTCAGCATGGCCCAATGGGGCCGGGTTATATCCAGGATCTGTAAAGGGATCTGCAGTTGTTCGGCCGCCTGTCGGGCTTTCTCGGGACCGAAAAAGGGGGTTACGAAGGCCACTCCCAAGACGTCGATTTCCTGGTCTTTGATCAGGCGGGCGGCCAACATGCTGTCCAGGCCCCCGGAGAGGAGTCCAATCGCCCGGGTCATGATTATTCGCGCACGGAAACCAGGTTGCAGCGGCAGCCGATGTGCATGACCCTTTGATTTAACCCGTCAAATTCTTCCAGTGAAAAAATACGGCCTTCCATTCTCTGGCATTCCGGACAGACCTTGGCATCTCCCCGGGTTTCCCATTTTAGTCCGGGCAGCTTCGTGCGACGGGCATCGTAAATGACCCGGCGCCACATGGCCCTTTTTTCGATTTCAAAGTTTTTGGCTTCCTCCAGTGACATGGCGCCGGTATAAGGCAAGTTATAATACCATCGTGGGTCTTGGACCATCAGGTCTTCCATTTCCAATAGGGCGGCGGTCATAAAGTCTTTGAAACTCTTTCCTTCCGTCCCTCCGGATTCAGACGATTTGTCTTTTCTGCGACTCCAAAAGGCCATAGAGCACCCCCTGAAAATGTTGTAACGTAAGAGGCCTGGTTTGACAAGTTTTTTCCTGATTCCCGAGCCGGCGCGAGGCGCGGGTTTTTCGAGGCGGATTGACATTCTGTCCAGAAAAGCTACAATAAAAAAACAAACTACCTTACAAAAAGGGCCCAGTCGGGGAACTTCCTTCGGCCTGCGGAAAGGCCGTTTTGCCGACTGGTATCCCAGGGCGCAATTCGTTCCGGCAGAAAAGGAGCAGCACCATAATGGAATCACCTGATTCGAATCCGGCCTCTTCCTTCCCGGGAAACGACTGGCATCGTCGGTTGTTTGAGTCGGCCCCTGACGTGTTGCTGGTTACTCGTCTGAAGGACGGGCACATCGTGGATATGAACTCCCGTTTTCTGGAAACCATAGGGTATTCCCGGGAGGAGTTGCTCGGTCGAACTCCCCTGGAACTCGGATTTTGGGTGAACCCGGAAGACCGAGAGGTCTTGATGACCCTCCTGCAAGAAGGTCGGGGTCTTTGTTCAAACTTTGAGACCACCATGCGAAACAAGCAGGGCCGTGATATGCCGGTATTGATGTCGGCCCGGGTGACGGAGATCGACGGTGAAGCCTATGTAGTTTCCCAATCCCGGGAGGACTCGGAGCGGCGACAGATCAAAGAGGCCCTTCTGGAGAGTGAAAAAAAATTCCGGGAGATGGTGGAATTCCTACCGGTAATGGTCTATGAAACGGATCAGCAGGGCCGCCTGACCTTCGCCAATCGCTGGGCCTTTTCTTATTTTGGCTACACGACCGAGGATTTCGAAAAAGGGCTCAAGGTGCTGGATATGATCGGTTCGGAGGACCGGGAAAGGGCCGGAGAAAATTTATTGAAAACGATGCAGGGCGAGAAGACCGGAGAAATGGAATACCAGGTGTTGAAAAAAGACGGCAACCGTTTCCCGGCCTTGATTGCCTCGGCTCCGATCCTGCGGGAAAACCGGCCGATCGGTATCCGGGGAGTGGTTACCGATATCACCGGGCTCCGAAGGGTGGAAGAAGAGCTGAAGGCCTCCGAAGAGAAATATCGCCTGGTGGTTGAAAACGCCAATGAGGCCATATTCATAGCCCAGGAGGGGCTTCTGAAGCTGGTCAATCCCAAGGCTTTGGAGATCACCGGCTATGATCAGAAGACACTTCAGACCAAGCCGTTTCCCGAATTGATTCATCCGGAGGATCGGGCGATGGTCGTGGACCGACACCTCCGCCGGGCCCGGGGGGAAGACCTGCCTTCCGTATATTCCTTCCGCATCGTCGACCGGGAGGGACGGGTCAAATGGGTGGAGATCAACGCCGTGCGCCTGGACTGGGAAGGGCGCCCGGCCATCCTCAATTTTTTGAGTGATATAACCGACCGCCGGTTGGCTGAGGAGGCCCTGCGGGAAAGTGAAGAGCGGGCCCACCTTATTATCAACACCGTTCCGGATTCCATCACCATCACCCGGGTGGAGGACGGTCGTTATATCCTGGTCAACGATTCTTTTTGTACCTTGTCGGGATTCTCCCGGGAAGAAACTATCGGCCGGACCGTTACCGATTTGAATGTCTTTGTGAATGTCCAGGACCGACAGCGGTTTATCCGGGAAATGCGGGAAAAGGGAGAAGTCACGGACTTTGAAATTGAATACCGGAAAAAAGACGGCGGTCTGCTCACCACCCTGCTGTCCGCGCGGCCGATCCAATATGCCGGCGAAGACTGCCTGGTGGCGGTGGTCGCCGATATTACCTCCCGGAAGCGCTCTGAAGACGCCTTGAGGAAGTCGGAAGAGCAGCACCGCAAACTGGTCGAGTCCATGCGGGAAGGTTTCGGCGTGTTGAACGAACGCAACGAGGTTACGTTTATCAATAACCGCTTTTGTGAATTGATGGGTTATCGACCTGAAGAGATTGTCGGACATCCGGTAAGCGATTTTGTTGACCCGGAGAACCTGAAGATCCTGGGGGAACAAATGGCTCGGCGGCGGTCCGGGGAAAAAGGTCCCTACGAAATTGCCTGGACCCGAAAAAACGGAAATAAAGTCTACACCCTTATGTCTCCCGAGCCGGTTTACGACGGACAGGGAAATTTTAAGGGCAGCTTTTCCGTGATTACCGATATCTCCGAGCGAAAGCAGATGGAGGAGGCTTTAAAGAAATCGGAAGAGCGCTATCGCCTTTTGGTGGACAATGCCAACGAGGCCATCCTGGTCATTCAAGAGGGGATGATCAAATTCGTCAATCCCCGGGCGATCAAAATCATGAAACTTGAAGGGCAGAAGCTGGCCCCCCAGCCGTTTCTAGATTTCATTCATCCCGAAGATCGGGAAAGGGTGCGCCAGAGATATCAGGAACGGCTAAGCGGGGAAGTGTCCCCGGTCCGGTACTCCTTTCGCCTGCTCGATCAAGCGGGAGAAACCATTTGGGTGGAGATCAACGCCGTCCAGATCGCCTGGGAGGGGGAGCCGGCCGCCCTGGTATTTTTGACGGACATCACCGAAAAAAAACAACTGGAAATGCAATTTCTTCAGTCCCAGAAAATGGAGGCCGTCGGCCGGTTGGCGGGCGGGGTGGCCCATGATTTTAATAATCTCCTGACCAGTATTTTAGGGCATTCCGATCTGATGATGATGCGTCTGCGCCTGGGCGATCCTTTGGTCGGAGATATCAAGGAGATTGTTAAGGCGGCGAATCGGGCCACGGATTTGACCCGCCAGTTGTTGGCCTTCAGTCGGAAACAGGTCATGCAACCCAGAATCTTAAACCTCAACGGGATCATTTCCGATATGAAGAAGATGCTCAAGCGTCTGATCGGCGAGGATATCATCCTGGAGACCTTACTTTCGCCGGACCTGGGGCAGGTGCTGGTGGACCCGGGACAGATCGATCAGGTGATTATGAATCTGGTGGTTAACGCTCGGGATGCCATGCCTAAAGGAGGAACGCTGACCATTGAGACCGGCAACGTGCTCCTCGATGAGGTCCAGGTTCGGAGCTACATGGGGGCTAAGCCGGGGGCCTATGTGCTTTTATCGGTTAAAGATAGCGGATCCGGTATGAGCGAAGAGCTCCAGTCCCATATTTTTGAACCTTTTTTCACCACCAAGGAATTGGGCAAGGGAACCGGGCTGGGGTTGTCCACGGTTTATGGCATTGTCAAACAGAGCAACGGGTATATCTGGGTGGACAGCCGGCCGGGCCAGGGGACGGCGATAAGAATCTTCCTGCCGCAGCAAGAGGGCGAAGCGGAATCCGATCTAAAACTGAAAAAGGGCAAGGTTTCCCTCCGGGGTGAAGAAACGATTCTCCTGGCGGAGGACAATGAATTGGTTCGGGGTCTGACCCGCAGTGTCTTGGAACATTTCGGCTACCAGGTCTTGGAAACCGAAGACGGGGAGGAGGCCGGCCGCATGAGCAAAGGCT
Source organism: uncultured delta proteobacterium (assembly GCA_963746605.1). Taxonomy (GTDB): domain Bacteria; phylum Desulfobacterota; class RBG-13-43-22; order RBG-13-43-22; family RBG-13-43-22; genus CAVQSS01. Next base: position 41,111 of record CAVVCH010000055.1, on the reverse strand, counting down.
ATGAGGGATCGATTCATCTGCTGCTGACCGATGTGGTGATGCCGGGTATCAGCGGTCGAGTCCTGGCCGAACAACTGCAGCGATCGAGGCCGGGTATTAAAATCCTGTTCATGTCGGGTTATTCGGAAGAGGCGGTTCTGCTGCAGGGGATGCAGATCCCGGGCGCTCATTTTCTGCAGAAACCCTTTACCCCGGAGGAACTCGGAATGCGGGTCAGGGAGATCCTGGATTCCGCTTGACCAGCCGAATATGGAATACTTTGGGCCAGTTTTTGCCGGTCACCAGGATCCGATTCCTTTGGCGGTCGTAAGCGATTCCATTGAGGACATCGGTGTTGGACCGGCGATCCGAGGAGGGAAGCAACCCGGTCAAATCGATCCAGCCGGTGACATCTCCGGTATCCGGGGCGATGCGGGCAATCCGGTCGGTCAGAAAAACATTGGCGAAAATTTCGCCGTTAATAAATTCCAATTCATTGAGCCGGGCTACGGGCATCCCCTGATCCCGAACCACTATTCGTCTGCGTTCCTGCAAAAGATCCGGGTCCAAAAAGTAGAGCTGCGAACTGCCGTCGCTGGCAATCAAGGATCGGCCGTCCTCGGTTAATCCCCAGCCTTCAAAGGGATAAGGCAGTTTTTTTGTCAGACCCAGGGTAAACAGGTCATAAACAAACCCGACCCGCGATTGCCAGGTCAACTGAACGAGCGTATCTTTCCAGCGGGTTAATCCTTCCCCAAAATACCGTTCGGGCAAGCGAATGTTTTTAATGATCTGCCCCGTTTCCAAGTGAATTTTCCTCACGCTGGATTTTCCATGGAGACCGGTGCTCTCATAAAGGTACCCTTCATGGAAAATCAACCCCTGGGTGAACGCTTCCGGGTCGTGGGGGAAGGTCTGAATGACGTGAAACCCATAGACGGCCGGACGAATCCTGCTCCCGGCGCTCGGCGCCTTCGGCCCCGGAAGGGCAACTAGAAAAAAGAGTACGGTTAAAAAAAGGACCGAAAAGAGCGATCGATAGCCCTGCGCGGTGAGACGGCGGGTAGCGAAGACGGATCTGATTTTATTCGTAGCGTTCACGGAGTTCGTTTTCATCCGTTCCAGTCGGCAAGTTGGGTCCGGGGGATCAAGCCGTCCCCCGGTTCAATACCGTTGATCGGCGATGGCGGTTAATTTCAACTGCCGGATCAAAGGCAGGCAAAGAAGGGTGACCAGTCCTACTCCGATGATCCCGACGGAAAAAGAACCATGCTCCCCGGCCCAGCCGATGCCGGTGGGGATGAGTCCGCCGCCGAACATGAAACCCAGGGGAACGGTAAAGCCCACCGCCACATTTCGGAGTTTCGGAGGGCCGATTCGGCCGATGGCCGTGAAACCGGCCGGAAAAAAGCAGACGGCCACCAGAGGCTGCAGGAAGACGACGGCCGTCAGCCAGGGCCCGGTCAAGGTTCCCAGCAGGATCGTCAACACCCCGGTGGCTCCGAAAAAAACGGCCAATGATTTTCGTACTCCCCAGCGATCCACAAACCATCCGGCGCCGAAGGCGATAAATAATCCGGCGACGCGCGACAGGGCAATCAGGGTGTTGGCCCAGGTGCGGTCCAAACCGCGCTCACTGATCAGGTACAGGGGAAGCATGGCGTAGACGCCAAAACTGGTCCCGATCCCCAGTCCGAACATGACCATCATGATCCAGAAGGAAGGATCGCGAAGTAAAACGGAGACGACCTGGAAGGTGGGCGCTTCCCCCTTAAACGTTCCTCCCCGACCGTAGCGGGTATAGGCCAATCCCAGCAGCAGCGAGCAGCCGCTTAAGGCCATCAGAAGTCCCCGCCAGGAAGACCAGCGCAGGAAGGCTTCGGCTAAAAAGGGAGCCAGGACGAAACCCAGGTTCGGGGCAAGCTCATGGACCGCCACGGCCTTTCCCCAGTGAAGGGGTTTGACGATCGAAGTCAAGGTGGCCATCCCGGAAGGCAGATAGATGCCGGCGGTCAGCCCCAGCAGAAACAAAGCGGCCTGGATTCCCCAAAGAGGCTGGGGCAGGGAAAGGATAAACAGCACCGCCCCCATGCCCAGGGCGGAGATCACGATGATGCGGCGGTGGGATAGACGGTTGGCGAGATATCCGGAGCCCAGGAGGGCCAGACTGTACCCGGTGGTGATGATTAAAAACAAGCCCCCGGCTTCCTGGTGGCCGAGACGCAAGTCTTGTTCCATCACCACCAGCAAGGGCCCAAAAATAATCCTGGAAAGGAAGTTGATGAGAAAGATCGCCGCCAGGAAGAGAAGGGGACCAAGGGAAGCGGACCAGGTATCGTTGGCCGCTCCCGTTCGTTCGGGAGAGACAGGTGTTTCAGAAATGGGTGCCATGGATGATTATTTTTATTGTTTCGCCGGAATTCGGACGACATCCGAAGAGGAACCGGCCGGATAGCTAGTGAGGTCCCTGCAGCACTCCCATGGTCCAATCCAGATTGACCTGGGCCGCCAGATAATCCCGTTTGGCCCGGGCCAGGTCCAGTTTGGCCTGGACCAGATTGAGCTGGGTGTCTTCCACCTCCAGGCGGGTTTTCACCCCGAATTCAAACCCCTTTTCGGCCAAGGTCAGCAGGGTCTCCGCCTGGGTAACCGTTCCGGTAAGTCCCGTTACGATTTCACCGGCTTCTTTGACCCTGTTGACCGCATCCCGGACCAGGAGGATGACCGAATCGATGAATTTGGATTTCTCGATTTTTATCGTAGCCAGTTCGCTTTTTGACTGGGCCACCTTGCCCCGGGCCTTCAGACCGTCGAAGAAAGGGTAGGTGAGGACCAAGCCCACTGCCCAGGCCGGACCGTCGGCTTGGGTGTTATCCAGGATCAGGTTCTGCCAGCCGTACGCGGCCTTGAAGTCTACCCGGGGTTTGTCGTAGGCATTGTTGATTTTTATCAGCTCTTCGGCAATGCCGATCCGGTGCTCAAATTCCTTCAACTCGGGGCGGTTGTCCAGGGCCGTTTTTATGGATTCCTCGTAGGGAGGATAATGGCCGATAGCGGCCGCCAACGACCCCCGGCCGTCCACTTTTTCATTGCTCATCCCCATTTGAAAAGCGAATCTCATCCGGGATTGCTGGATCAGATTGGCCGTGCGGATGACCTCCGGACGGGCGTTCTCCATGGCCACCCGCGAAACCAACACATCAAAATCCGTGCCGACTCCTAAGGTCGCCTTCTTTTTGGATTCCTCGTGGTTGCGCTTTTTCTGTTCCAGGTTTTCCTGCGCCAGCTTATACAATTCTTTGGCCAGGAGGACATCGTAAAAGGCGGTGGAGACATCCTTGATGACGGCCTGTTGATTGATTCTCAACTGGTCGTCGGCTGTTTTCAAGCCGATCTTGGCGGCCCTGATGGCAGCGTCCACCTGGCCGAAGGTATAAATAACCTGATTTAAGCCGATGCCGGCATTGCGGGTTTCCCGCTCCACGGGAAAAAACTGGTTGAAGGCTGCCTGGCTTTCGTCCCGTTCCCGGCTGATCCCGGCCCGTCCGGTCAGTTGGGGTAAGGCGGCGGCCCGTTCTTCGACGTATTTGCCTTCCACCAGGTTCCGATATTCCTTGGCCTTTTGGATATCCTTATTTTTATCGAGGGCCAGCTTCAGGGCCTCTTCCAGGGAAAGAACCAGTTCCTGATTGGCCGGGTCTTCTTCCGGCTGAGACCAGCGAATGCAGCCCGGCCAAAAGAAGAACAGGGCAGTCAACAGGATAATACCTAGACCAGAATAGACTTGTTTTAAGGATGATTCGATGCATCATCAATTTCCTCCACATAGTTAAATAATTCAGGTTTACAGTTCCCGCCATTCCAGCCTTACCCGGAATTCCTCTGTCTTTTCCTCTTCTCCGCGGCGGATCCACCCGCCCAGGTCGTCCAGGAGGGAATACACCACGGGGACAACCAGCAGGGTCAAAAAGGTGGAAGTGATCAACCCGCCGATAACGGCCCGCGCCATGGGGGCTCGCATCTCCGATCCGGCCCCCAGGGCCAGGGCCAGAGGCAGCATGCCGAAAATCATGGCCAAGGTGGTCATCATGATCGGGCGCAGTCGGGTCCGCCCGGCGGTGATAATGGCTTCCCGGCGTTCCAGGCCCCGGGACCGCAGCACCTTGGTATAATCCACCAAGAGGATAGCGTTTTTGGTAACCAGACCCATCAAGAGGATGAGGCCGATTAAGGACATCATGTTGACCGTGTCCCGGGTGAGCAGCAGCATGCCGGCCATGCCCACCAGGGACAAGGGCAAGGAAAGCATAATGGCCAGGGGGTCGATAAAGGATTCGAACTGGGCGGCCAGGATGAGGTAGACGAAGACGATGGCCAGGACCAGGGCTTCGCCCATATAACCAAAGGATTCTTCCATTTGCTCGCTTTCACCGGCGAAGATGATCCGGTAACCGGGAGCCATTTTTAAGTCCGCCGTAGCTTGCTTCACCATCTGAACGGCCGTCCCCAAAGGCAGCCGATCGAGGTTGGATGAAATCACCACTTCCCGGGAAAGATCTTGCCGGTCGATTTCCGAGGGGGTGGTCCGCCGTTCATAACGGATCAGGTTCCCCAAGGGGACCAGCACCGGACCCATTCCCTGTTTCTGGACCGATAAATCGATTTGTTCGATCTGGGAGACGTCTTCCCGCAAGGCCAGCGGCAGGCGGACCCGGACATTGACGGCGTCGCCGTCTTCGTCTTCGTAGGTGGTCACCGCCTGTCCTCCCACGAGGGCTCCCAGGGTGCGGACGATCTGCCCGGTATTGACCCCAACATCCACGGCCCGATCTCGGTCCACGATCAGCCGGTATTCGGGAATGTCCTGCTCCAGGGTGACTTCCAGGTCCACGATCCCGGGAATGGCGTACATCTTTCGCTTCAACTCGGCGGCGTATTTCTTGAGGAGGCCCAGGTCGTCGCCGCGGATGCTCACCAGCAGGGGCTTGCGGTCATCCATCCGGCCGGCCTCGAGGATAGAAGGCAGGATGCCGGGGATGTCCTTCAGGGCCTTCCGCACGGCTTCCTGGACCTGCCCCTGGCTGCGGCGGCGGTCCTTTTTTTCCTTGAGTTTGACGTAGAAGCCCACGTCCCGCACCGTCCCGGTATCCCCGGCGCCGATGGTGGCATAGGTATGTTTGATCTCCGGGATATTCTTGAAGGCGGTCAGGACAGCGACCAGTCGTTCCCGTGTTTCCTCGATGGAGGCGTCCGGAGCGGTTTTCATGTTGATCTGGAACTCCCCGGCGTCGAATTTGGGGAAAAATTCATTCGGCAGAGTGGCAAAAATGGCCAGACCGCCGAAGAAGGCCAAGGTAGTAATGATGAGGGCCGTCTGGCGGTGGTCCAGTGCCCAGGCAATCAGAGATCGGTAGCGGTCGGCGGTGCGGTCGAACCAGTGATTGAAGACGTCCAAGCCGCGCGCGATAACGTTTCTCTTTCCTTTGCGTTCGATATCCGGATCAAACCAGCGCGAGGAAAGCATCGGGTCCAGCGTGAAAGAGACGAAGAGGGAGACCAGGACGGCGAAGGCTACGGTGATCCCGAACTGGAAAAAGAACCGGCCCACGATGCCTTTCATGTAGGCCACCGGAACGAAGACGGCCACGACGGACAGCGTGGTGGCCAGTACGGCCAAGCCGATCTCGCTGGTTCCTTCCCGGGCGGCGGTAAAGTGGTCCTCTCCCTTCTCCAGATGGCGGACGATGTTTTCCCGAACGACGATGGCATCATCGATCAACAGACCAATAGCCAGGGAGAGCGCCATGAGGGTCATGACGTTCAGGGTCATGCCCATGAAATTCATGACGATGAAGGAGGAAATCACCGAGATGGGCAGGGTCAACCCGGTGATGACCGTGGAGCGCCAGGAATTCAGGAAACAGAAGACAATCAGGATGGTCAGGATGGCCCCGATGATGATGGTCTCCTGGACGTCTTCGACCGAATCCCGGATAAAGGTGGAGGCGTCGCGGACCACCTCGACCCGGGTTCCCGGCGGCAGCTCCTTTTGGAGCCGCGTAATTTCCTTTTTGACCCGCTCCACTACGGCCACGGTATTGGCCCCGGACTGCTTGAGGATGTTCATCGACACCGCCGGGATCCCGTTGACCAGGGCCAGGGAGCGCTGCTCCTCGACGCCGTCTTGGATCTCGGCCACCTCCCCCAGCGCGACCGGCCTCCCCTGACGCTGCCCGATGACCATGGTTTTAAAGCCTTCGACCTCCTCCGGTTTGCCGGCGATCCGCACGGTGAATTCCGAGGCCTTGCGGTTCAAGCGCCCCAGGGGAGTGTTGACGTTTTCAGCCTGCAGTCCGGCCACGACTTCATCCACACCCATTTTCAGGGCTTCCAGGCGGACCGGATCGATCAGGACGTTGACTTCGCGTTTGGACTCCCCGACCAGATCCACCTTGCCTACCCCGCTGAGGTTCTCGAAGCGGCGCTTGACTTTTTTCTCCACCAGCGTAGTCAGTTCCCGGGGGGACATTCTTTCCGAACGAACGGCCAGCGATACGGCGGGGATGGCCGAAACGTCCAGCTTCTGGATGATCGGTTCTTCGATCGCCTGGGGGAGATCACCGCGAATAGTGTTGACCTTGGCCCGGGCCTCCTGGGAAGCCTCGTTGATCCGAACCTCGAGATTGAATTCCACCACCACCTGCGAGACGCTGTCCCGGGAGGTGGAGATGACGTGCTTGACGCCGGGGATGGGGTTGACCACTTCTTCAATCCGTTTGGTCACCTCCCGCTCCACGGTTTCCGGCGAGGCCCCGGGGAATTTGGTGACGATGGACAAAACCGGGATTTCCACATCGGGATACATGTCGATGGGCAGGCGGCGGTAGGAAAATATCCCCAGGGTGACCAGGGCCAGCATCATCACCGCGGCGAAGATGGGCCGTTTGATGGAAAGATTGGATAAGAACATGCCTTACTTCCCTGCCGCCGTCACGTTTATTTTCAGCCGATCCCCCTCCTGGATATTAAACCCACCCCGGATGATGACCCGTTCTCCCGCCGTGAGGCCGGAGGCGACTTCCACCCAATCCCGGTCCAGGCCTCCGGTCTTAACCATCCGCCGTCTGGCCTGGTCCTGCTGCACCACCCAGACGCCGCCGGTTCCGGTCTTCACGTCCCAGTCCGCCAGGGCCGCCCGGGGAATTTCCAGGACCTGCGAACGCCGGCCGGTCACAATCCGGCCTTTGACAAAGAGCCCGGATTTGAGAACCTCCGGATCGTTCCGGATCTCGGCGATGACCCTGATCGACCGGTCCGTTTCATTGACCGCCGGGTTGATGAATTTCACCACTCCGGTAAAGTTTTGGCCGGGCAGGGCGTCGGTGGTGAACGTCAACGGCTGCCCCACCTGGATTTTGGCCATCGCGCTCGAGGGCACGGTGACGGTCAAATCCAGGAGACGGTTGTCCACGATACGAAACAGGATCCGGGTGGAACCCGCCTCCCCCACCAGGTCGCCCACGTTGACGTCCCGTTGGGCGACCACCCCCTCAATGGGAGCGAACAGGAGGGTCTTGGTCAGACGGGTCCGGATCTGGTGAAGTTCCTTTTCGGCGGCCAGTGACTGGGCCTGGGCGGCCGAGATCTTGGCCTGGGCGGCGGCCTGTTCGGTGAGGGCATCATCCAGGTTTTGTTGGGTGATCAGTCCCGATTGTTTCAGGTTGCGGGCCCGCTCGGCTTCCCGATCGGCCCGTTTCCCTCCCACCTCGGCTTGGAGGACATTGGCCCGGGCGGCTTCCATCGCGGCCTGCCCTTTTTGCAGCAGGGCTTCGGCCTCCCGGGTATCCAGTTTGGCCAGGGGTTGCCCCCGTTTGACCCGGACCCATTCGGTTACGTAGACGTCGGTGACGATTCCGGCATATTCCGATTTCACCCGGCTTTCGTTCTTGGGGGCCAGCGAGCCCACCACGTCGACCCCTTCAATCAGATCGCGGGTTTGGGCCGGCATGATGTCAACGGCTACGGGTGGTTTGCCCTCCACCTTCCCCGGGAGGGGTTGGTTCGAATTGGAAGAAGAGCAGCCGAGAAGACTGACGACCAGCAGTCCAACGATGCCGGCGTTCCAGACTTTTTTCATTCCTTGAATTCCTTTCGCTTCAGCGGGTGTTTTTGGGGGGCTTCATCATCCTTGATTCCGTCAAAAAAAAGCTTCAATACTCGTCCCAACCCCTCACGGCCGAACTCCAGTTCGGGGTGGGATAGTTGCGTTTCCAGGGCTAAATTGACGGCCCCCAATACCATCCAGGTGACATCCTCCACCCGGCCCCGCCTGAATTCCCGGTGTTTAAAACCGACTTGAACCAGTTCCGTTACCAGGGCGTGAAACTTCCGATGATAGGCGTCAAAATCGAACACGGGGGCCCCTTGCGGGGGACCGTAATAGATGGAGTAGGCCAGACGGGCGACCTCGATCTTCTCCATGAACAAGGTTAGGAACCGATCGGCCAAGGTCAGCAATCGGTTAACGGCCCCCCCGTGGCTGTGCCGGGATTCATCCAACAGCCGGCTGTATCGTACCGAAGCGGTTTCCATGATCTCCGAGTAAAGGCCCTCTTTATTTCGGAAATAATAATACAGGACGGGTTTAGTCACACCGGCTTCGGCCACGATTTCCCTGACCGTGGTGGCGGCATACCCTTTCCGGGCGAAAAGTTGCACGGCGCCGGTCAATAGCCGCTCGCGGACCTTGCTGTCGGGGGAGGTTGTCGGGGAGGGCACGCTCATACATTTCTTCCGGGGTAAATTGGATTTCCGAGTATACTTACCGGTAGGTATATAGGGCGGCCGGGGCCTGTTGTCAAGTAAAAAAAAATTGGAAAGAGGACTTCCCGTTCGGCTGAAAAAAATCGCATCCTGGCGCATAAAGCTTGCTTAATCCGTTGGTTATGCTATTCTCGCTGGCGCATAAGGCGGATTAGGACGCCTGGAAGGAGGCGTTGTCCCATGAAGGCGGAACGAAAGACCAAGGCCCAACTCATTCTGGAATTGGCCGAAGCCCAGAACCGGGTCAGGCGTTGTGAACAACAGGAAGCCGATCTCTATCGAAACGAAGAGGAACGGCTGAAAATAATTTCGCTGCTGAACGCCACGATTGAATCCACCACCGACGGGATCCTGGTAGTGGATCGTGAGGGGAAGACCGTTCTGTTTAACCGACGTTTTAGCGAACTGTGGAAAATCCCTGCGGAAATCCTGGCCACCCGCGATGATCAAAAGGCCCTGGATTTCGTTCTGGATCAACTGAAGGAACCGGAGGCCTTCCTGAACAAGGTCCGGGAGCTTTATCAGAACCCGGAGGCCGAAAGCGTGGATGTCCTGGAATTTAAAGACGGGCGGATTTTTGAGCGCTATTCCACACCCCAGATCATCGAACGCGTCGTCATCGGCCGGGTTTGGAGTTTCCGGGATGTTACCGACAATAAAAAAGCGGTCAAGGTCTTGCGGGAATCCGAGGAGCGGTATCGGACCCTCCTGGAGAATGTGGAAGACGGGTATTACGAGGTGGACCTGAACGGCAATTATATTTTCTGCAACGAGGCTTTCGCGAAGATACTGGGCTACGACCCGCGGGAAGTGATCGGATTGAATTTTCGGGAATTTGCCAGCCCGGAAACGGCCGACAGGATTTACCGGATCTTTCGGTCGGTTTTCGAGACCGGCCAACCGGCCATGGCCATTGCCGTGGAAACCCTTCGTAAGGATGGAACCGAGCGACTGGTCGAATTTTCGAGCTTCGCCATAAAAAATGGGGAAGGGATGACGACCGGATTCAAGGGAACGACGCGGGATATAACGGAACGAAAACAGGCCGAGGCGGCTCTGCGGGAATCCGAAGAGAAATACCGAAAGGTGGTGGAGCTCTCCAATGACGGCATCGCCATGGTGCGGGATGGCCGTCATATTTTCGTTAATCGAAGGATGCTGGATATTTTCGGCTACACGCTTCCCAGTGAACTGGTAGGGGAGCCCATTTCCAAGTTGGTCCATCCCCAGGACCTGGAACGGGTGCAGGAAATGGCCCTGCGGCGCCAGCAGGGAGAATCGGTGCCTTCCAATTATGAATTCCGGGGGATCCGCCGGGATGGACAGCCGGTCCAGGTAGAGGTTTCCGCCACTCGGATTGGTTACCAGGGAACGGAAGTGGCCCTGGCCTTCTTACGCGACGTGACGGACCGCAAACATTCTGAAGAGGCCTTGAAAGAAAGCGAGGCCAAATACCGCAACCTCTTTGAGTCGGCCCACGATGCCATCTGTTTGATGGAAGACGGGCGGCTGGTGGATTGCAATACGGAGACCCTGGTCATGTTCAATGCCGGCCGGGTGCAGATTATCGGGAAAACACCCCTGGACCTTTCTCCGCCGGAGCAGCCCGATGGCCATCCGTCCGACGAAGCGCTCCAGGAAAAGATGCGGGCCGCCCTGGAAGGCGCGCCCCAGTTCTTTGAATGGGAATACCGCCGGGTCAACGGGGCACCCTTTTCCGCGGAGGTCAGCCTGAATCGGATCTTCGTCGGCCAGGAAACGTATCTCCAGATGATCATTCGGGATATCACGGAGCGCAGACGCATGGAAGAGGCCACCCGTGAAAGCGAACGGCGTTACCGGATCTTGTTTGAAACGGCCCAGGAGGCCATCCTGGTCATGAAAGGGGTGATTTTCGTGGACTGCAATCCGGGGGCCGAGCGGTTGTTGGGCTGCAGCCGTCAGGAGATTTTGGGCAGCACCCCCTTTCGCTTTTCCCCCGAGTTTCAACCCGACGGCCGGCGTTCGGAAGAAAAGGGGACCGAACTGGTTGGGAATTCCATCCGTCTGGGCCCGCAGCGATTCGAGTGGGTCCATCAGGCCCTGGACGGCCGGCGTTTCTATGTGGACGTTTCTCTGAGCCATTTTTATATGGAAGGCCGGTCGCATCTGTTCGTCATGGAGCGGGACATTACCGAACAAAAAAGGGCCCAGGAGGAATTGCGCGCCCTTTCCTTGATCGATGAACTGACCGGATTGTATAACCGCCGCGGTTTTCTGACCCTGGCCCGCCAGCAGTTAAAGATGGCCGACCGCATGCACCGGGGTCTGTTTCTCCTTTTTGCCGATCTGGACGACTTGAAAAATATTAACGATACTCAAGGACACTCCACCGGCGACCAGGCGTTGAAGGATGTGGCCCAGATCATGAAGGACACTTTCCGGGAGCCGGATATCCTGGCCCGGTTGGGCGGGGATGAATTTGTCGTCCTGGCCATGGAAGGGGCTTCCGCGTCCCATGCCGACATTTTGAACTCCCGTCTGCAAAACACCTTGACGGCCTTCACCCAAAAACACCGGAGGCCTTTCCATTTGTCCCTCAGCCAGGGGGTGGTCCGCCACCAGCCGGGCCAGGCCGTATCTATCGAGGAATTGATGGCCCAGGCCGATCGGCTCATGTATGATAAAAAACGAAAAAAGAAATCGGCCGAAGCGGAAACGTCTTAATGAGAAGCTCTTCACCTTGATTTCCGCTTGTGTTATACTAGACCCATCGCGGTCGAACGATATGCATTCCTGATTGCCCCCGTCGTCTGGTACGAGTGGTGAACCATGGGAAACTGTAGAGGGTTTTTTCCGGTAGTGATCAGCGGAGTGTTGATTGGGGGACTGGCCGTTTTCGGGTCCGCAGGGATCAAGGTTCAGCCGCCCGGCCCTTTGGGAAGACCGGTGCTGCCGTCCCCATCGAAAAAGAAGGCCGATCCGCTGAAGGATGGCGGGTCGTTTCTTTCCCCCGGACCTCCGATTCTGACCCCTGCCGTGACCCTGCCGGGTCCGGTGCCGGGAACGATCTTAGTCCCGGGGCACTGGCAGGGAAACCGCTGGGTGCCGGGCCGCCTGGAAAGAAAGAAGAGCCAGCCGACGCAGTGGGTCCCGGGACATCCTACGGCGGAAGGGGCTTGGGCCCTTGGGCATTGGGAATGAAAAAAACTCTTAGGCTAATCGTCCCGCTGCTGGGGGTTCTGATCCTCGGAGGCCGTTCAGGCTTCCCGGGAGAGAGTATTTCCACTGGACCATCAACAAGGAGGCCCATCATGGTACAAGATATTCGAAAATCCATTATTGCCGGTAGCTGGTACCCCGGCAGCCCGGACAGCCTGCGTTCTCAAATCCAGGGATTTCTAAAGGAGGTGACTGAGGCGGCCACCCCTTCGGGTGAACTGGTGGCCTTGATTTCCCCTCATGCCGGATATCTGTACTCCGGCGGGGTGGCGGCCCACGCCTACAAGCTGCTGATGAACCGACCCTTTAAGCAGGTAGTGATTGTGGCCCCCAGTCACCGGCATGCTTTTCGCGGGGCTTCCATCGATCAGAAAACCGGATACGAAACCCCCCTGGGCCTTGTCCCGGTGGATCAAGTTCTGTCCCGGGAATTAATGGCCTCGAGCAAAATTTTCAGATATGTTCCCGAGGGGCATGCGCAGGAACATGCCCTGGAGATCCAGCTTCCTTTCCTCCAAGAGACGCTGAAGGAATTTTCATTAACAGCCATCATCCAGGGCTCCCAGGACGAAGAGACCTCGGAGGAGATGGCCCGGGCCCTGGCTCAGGTTCTGAAAGGGAAAAAAGTGCTGCTGCTGGCCAGCACCGACCTGTCCCATTTTCATGCCTATGACCAGGCCAAAGCCCTGGATAAAAAAGTGGTGGACCGGGTGGCCGCCTTTGACGAGAAGGGTTTGATGCAGGATTTGAAAGGCGACCGGGTGGAAGCCTGCGGCGGTGGGCCCCTGGTGACGGTGATGAAGACCGCCAGGCTGTTAGGCGCCACTGAATCCAAGGTCCTCCGCTACGCCAATTCCGGCGATGTGACCGGCGATCGATCCGGGGTGGTCGGGTACCTGGCTGCCGCTCTTTTTCGCGGAGAAAATCGGGAGAAAAGGAATCCGGTGAAAGAGGAAACGGAGGGATATTCGAAGGAGGAAAAGGCGTTCCTCCATAAAAGCGCCCGCGGGGCGATTGAGCACCGATTGACCGGCAAACCTTTGCCGTCCTTCGAAGGGGAGACCCAGAAACTCAAGGAGAAGCGCGGGGCCTTTGTGACCTTAAAACGGAAAGGGCAGCTCCGGGGCTGTATCGGCTACACCCAAGCCTTTAAACCTTTGAGCCAAACCATAATGGAAATGGCCCAGGCGGCCGCCTTTCAGGACCCCCGCTTCCCCCCTTGGCCAAAAATGAGTTGGAGGACCTGGAACTTGAAATTTCCGTGTTGACGCCCTTTCGTCCCATTCAGGACATCAAGGAAATCGAGGTCGGAAAACACGGGATTTTCATTGAGAGGGGAGGCTATTCCGGCCTGTTGCTTCCTCAGGTGGCCACCGAGTACCACTGGGATCGCCAGACCTTTTTGGAACATTCCTGCCTCAAGGCCGGTCTTCCCAAGGATGCCTGGAAGGATAAAAATACGAAGATTCAGATCTTCTCGGCAGAAATTTTCTAAGGAGCGGATAGGGCATGCATATTGAAAAGGTGAGCTTGCACCCTGAACGCTACCCGGTTCAAGACCTGTACCCGTTTAATGTGTCCGTTTTCAGAAAAACAGCGGTGATTGACTTCCCCACGAATATAACCTTCTTCGCCGGGGAAAACGGAACAGGGAAGTCCACCCTGCTCAAGGCCATCACCCGGCGCTGCGGCGTCCATATCTGGGAGGACATCCAAAAGCGCCGGGTGGATCGCAATCCTTATCTGGGGGCACTTTATAGGTATATCGAGGTGAGCTGGAAGAACGGCGTCAAGCCGGGGGCCTTTTTCTCGGCGGAAAATTTTCAATACCATACCCAATGTATCGATGACTGGGCCGCTGCCGACCCCAGACTCCTGGATTACTTCGGCGGAAAGTCCCTGTTGTCTCAATCCCATGGTCAAGCCATCCTGGGCTACGCCCGGGCGCGCTATCTCCGGGAAGGAATTTACTTCCTGGATGAGCCGGAAACGGCCCTTTCCCCTCGAACGCAGATCGCCTTCTTAGCGCTTCTGAGGCAGATGGCCCGGGAAGGCCACGCCCAGTTTATCGTGGTCAGCCATTCCCCTATCCTGCTTTCCTGCCCGGAGGCGGTCATTTACTCCTTCGATGGCGATCGGATTGCTCCCATAGCCTATGAGGAGACGGATTATTACCAGGTTTATAAGGCCTTCCTGGAGGACCGCAGGAAATACTTTTGAGACCGTGAAACCTATTTCTTTTCGAAAAGCGGCAGGTACCTCCCCAGCCCCTCTTTTTCCAACTTCTCCTTGGGAATGAAGCGCAGGGCCGCTGAATTGAGGCAGTAGCGGAGCCCTGTGGGTTTAGGCCCGTCTGGAAAAACATGACCCAGGTGGGAGTCGGCCAGTCGGCTCCTCACTTCAGTCCGTTTGGAAAAGAAGCTATTATCTTCTTTTTCGACGATAGAACCCGGCTCCAGGGGGCGTACAAAACTGGGCCACCCGGTTCCGGAGTCGTACTTGTCCAGGGAACCGAAGAGGGGTTCTCCGGAAACGATATCCACATAGATCCCCTCCTTCTTGTTGTCCCAGAATTCATTATTGAAGGCCGGCTCCGTCCCATTTTTTTGGGTCACTTTAAATTGCAGGGGCGTCAGTTGTTTTCGCAGGGTCGCCTCATCCGGCTTTTTGAAGCCCTGGCCCGATACAGGAACGGCGGTTTCCTTGCTCCAGGCCTCTTGCAGGAATTGGTCCCTGCCCGAACCATGGCGGTAATACCGGTAGCGGATGGGGTTCTTTTTGTAATAATCCTGATGGTATTCTTCGGCTTCATAGAACTTGCCCAGGGGCAGTATTTCCGTGACGATGGGCTTGGGGAACTTGCCGGATTCATTCAATGCCTCCTTCGATTGTTCGGCCAAGCGCTTCTGTTCCGGACCGTCATAAAAGATGACGCTTCGATACTGGCTTCCCCGGTCCACGAACTGTCCGCCAGGATCGGTGGGATTGATGTGCCGCCAAAAAATATCCAGCAACTGCTCATACGTGACCTGCCGCGGGTCGTAATAGACCTGAATGCTCTCTACGTGCCCGCTATCGCCGGCGGAAACCTGCTCATAGGTGGGCGCTTCGGTCTTTCCTCCGGTATAGCCGGAGATGACCTTGATCACCCCCGGCACTTTCTCGAAGTCGGATTCCGTGCACCAGAAACAGCCGCCGGCAAAGGTGGCGATCGCTGACGTTTTATTTCCTTCGGCCATGGGCCAACCCTCCCTTCGGCCCGACACTCTCCGATTTCTGACGGGCCGGGATGATCAATGAAAAGGCGATCACTTCCCTTCGGTCGCTTTAGTGATTTCTTCCACCAACTTCGCGGCATGGGGATTGCCGCCCCTTCCTCCGATCAGGATTTGGGAGGGGGAAACCTTTTTCCCATAATAGGATTCGTTCAATCCACTCCGGACCTTGACGACGGCCCCTTCCAGAGAGAGGCCCCCGAAGAGTCCTTTGGATCGGGAGAAGCTGAGGATATCAGCGCTGAGATTGGCGGTTTCGGCAGCCGCCCCGCCCCCGATTGGTCCGGCAGCTATGCCGGCATCGGCGCCGAGTTTAAAATTACTCTTCATAAATGCTTTTACCCCGCGATCGGTCAAAATGAGCAAGACGACTTCCGAGGCCTCCCCGCCGGCCTGAACACCGAAGCTGGCTCCCCCCAGCGTGTAGAAGGCCGGGCCCATCCACTTCCCGGACTCCTTATCCCGGATCAGCAGCAAACCGTTGCCGCCGGAAACGCCGACCACAAAAGCCCCCTTGAGCAGGGAAGGAGTAATGTACACGCCCTTGGCCTTCTTAATCAGATTTTTAAATTCCTTGTTGGCTGGATCGGCCATGAAACCTTCCAGGGTTAACCGGGCGGATTCCACTACTTTTTTGGCCTCCAGGGCCGGGTCGGCGGCAAAAGAACTGGAAATATTCATGGATATCCCACAAAAAAATAAAAACATTCCCAAAAACAATAAAACCGCTGCGGTCCCGCCCAGGCGTTTTTTCTTTTCCATAAACCCTCCTTTATTAATTTAGTTGTAGCTTATTTTTATAAACATATATTATTTTCTATTTTAATCTAGATTAAAGGATTGTCAATCAAGAGATTCCCTAATTTCCCAAACAGAGAACCTGAAAATCTAATGTCTAATGCTTCGAACTCCACCTTGAACACCACCCTGAGCGGAAACACGTTTCTCGGCATCTGGAAAAACGCCTGGCCGATGCTGCTGATCATGGTTTTCAATTTCCTGGTTGGCCTGACGGACGTTTACGTGGCCGGGATGATCAGTTCCCAGGTCCAGGGGGCCATCGGGTTTATCGCCCAGCTCTATTTTTTAATGGTAATCCTGGCCAATGCCATCGGCATCGGAACGGTTTCTCTGGTTTCCCAGGCCAGCGGAGCCCAGCAAACCGAGGAAGTGATCCATCTGTCACGACAATCCCTGATTTTCGGAATCCTGATCGCCTTACTGCTCAGCCTGGGTGGGATTTTCGCCCCTCAAACGATCGTCCAAGGAAGCGGCTTTCCGCCGGAGATCCAGGAAATCGCGGCCACTTTCCTGCGGATTTTTGCCCTCGCCTTAGGCCCCAATTATTTTCTGATTATCTCCGGAGCCATCTTTCGGGCCCGGGGGGAACCGCAGAAACCGCTCCTGGTGATGGCTCTGGTCAGTGGTTTAAATATCCTGCTGGAGTTCGGGCTGGTCTTCGGCTACGGACCCTTGCCCCGGATGGGGTACCCGGGTATCGCCCTGGCCACGGCGATTTCCTTTTTTGCAGGGACCGTCCTGACCTTTTTGCTCTTGATGCAGCCTTCCTGGCGGCCGGTCCTTCGTCCGCCTTTTCGCCTGGATTGGTCTTTTGTTCGGGTTCTTTTTTTTCGGAGCTGGCCCGCGGCCCTGCTGCAGTTGGCCTGGAATGCCGGAAGTGTGGTCTTATACAACTTCCTGGGCCGAATGGGCGCCGGCAGTATTCCCGCCCTGGCGGCTTTCTCCAACGGCCTGCGGCTGGAAGCGATCATTTATCTGCCGGCCTTTGCCCTGCACATGGCCGCCTCGGTTATGGTGGGCCAAAATCTGGGGGCCGGGTTGAAGGATCGGGCGGCCCGGCTGGGTTGGCAGATGGCCGGGATCGGGGCCGTGGTTTTAGGGATCCTGGCGGCGGTGGTCTATTTTTTATCCGAAACCCTGGCCGGGTTCCTGACTACCGACCCCCTGGTTTTCCCGGAAACCGTTCGTTATCTGAAGATTAATATGTTTGCCGAACCCCTGATGGCCGCCAGTCTGGCCCTGTCCGGAAGCCTGATGGGGGCCGGGGATACCCGGGGCCCGCTCTATGTCATTTCAGCGGCCATGTGGTTGGTGCGCCTCCCCCTGGCCTGGTTGCTGGCCTTTCCCCTGGCCCTGGGGCCCACCGGAGTCTGGCTGGCCATGACCCTGTCCATGTTCGTCCAGGGGATACTCATGGCCGCGCGGTTTAAATCCGGAAAGTGGATCACGGCCGGGAAGGACCCCTAGAAGATGAACATCGAACATCGAACGTCCAACATCGAATGTTCAAACATTCGTAAGATTGCATTCTCCAAGCATTTTGGGTCGGAATCAGCCCCGTCCGGTAGATTCCGGATCTCGAATTGGAGACTCAGGATGATCGCTCAGAATGACAAGTTACGACGGTTTCAAGACCTCAAGGTTCAGGCTCGTTATGATCAGAAAAATACATCGAAAGGAGGAAGGGTATGACAAAAAGAAGATGGATGTTGGGGATGGCTTTAGGCTGTCTTGGTCTCCTGTTGGTTTCGGGACCGGCGCTGGCCGCGGAAAAACCGATTCGCTTGGGGGTGCTCTTCATCATGTCCGGCCCCATGGGCGGGTACGGAAAACACGGTTCTCAGGCCGTTCAATCTGGCCCTGGACGAAATCAATAACCAGGGCGGCATTCTGGGCCGGAAGGTGGAGGCCATCTTTGAAGATGATCAGATGAAGGTTGATCGCGGGGTCCAGGTGGTTAAAAAATTTATCGAGCAGGATAAAGTGGACTTCATCATCGGCCCTACCTCCAGCGCCATTGCCCTGGCGCTGGCCGAGGTGGTCCAGGAGTCCAAAAAAATTCTGGTCCTCACCCAATCAGCCGCCAATTCCCTGACCGACGCCAAGTTCAATCCGTACCTGTTCAGTACCCTGAGTAACGCCATGATGCATTCCCGGGCCGGGGCTTATTTTCTGGCCGACAAACCCTATAAACGGTGGATGAACATCGGCCCCGACTACAGTTACGGAAAGGAATCCTGGAATTCTTTTATCGGGAAACTGAAGGAATTGAAACCGGAGGTGGAAGTGGTCGGGGAACTGTGGCCCAAACTTATGGAAAAGGATTTTACCCCCTTCATCCAGAAGATCATCGAAGCCAAACCGGATGCCGTCTGGGCCTCCATCTGGGGGAACGACGCCGTGAACTTCATCAAGCAGGCCCTGCCCACCGGTTTGTTCAATACGGTCAAGTTCGCCTTTACCGACGGGGCGGCCCTGGAGACCCTCATCCCTCTTGGAAAAAGCATGCCGGACGGCCTGTTTGTCGCCGCCCGCTATTTCTTTCTGACCCCCGATTCGCCCCTGAACCGGAGTTTCGTAAAAACGTACTTCGAACGGTTCAAGGAATATCCGGATTACATGGCCGAGGAAACCTATGCCGGCGTCTATTTCCTGAAAGCGGCCATCGAACGGGCCGGGACCACGGAGACCGAGAAGGTCATCGCGGCGATTGAAAAGGAACCACTGGCCTGGGAAACCCCCGAAGGCTGGAAAATCATGCGGAAAGAGGACCACGCCGTAGTGGAAGATGTGGTTTGGGGGGAAACGGCTTTCAGCGAAAAATATGGTTTTGCCGTTCTAAAGAACCTCCAATCCATCCAGGCCGAGCAGATCTGCCGGACCCCGGAAGAACTGAAGGCCGTTCGGGCCAATTATGAAAAACGAATGAAGGAAGGAAAGAAGTAAATTGCCATTTTAGACGCCGGCGAGGGGACGGCTCTGACCGTCCCCTCACTCCGGGAGGCTTATTTTACTCCAGCCAAAAAACTATCGCTCCTGGCCAATTTTTTTTGCCGGGATCAGAGAACTTCTCGACGGGATTAGGATTCCTTCCTCTCCTTTCAGCCGGGTAAACCACCCCTTTCCATCCTGGTATTCCGATGATTCCCGAATCCCGGGAGACAATTGCAATAAGATCTTATAAATGATAGTAATGGGAAAAAGCATCCCAGGGGAGGGAGGTATTTTTATGTATCGAAGCCGCATTGTCCCGGTCCTCATGGCTTTCCTGTTGTTTGTCCCGGTGTTGAGCGGGGCCGGCACCGAACGACAGGTCGGTCTGGCCGAGGCCGTCACTATGGCGCTGAAGGATTATCACGAGATGCGGGCCATGAAAAATTCGGTTTTTGCCCAGAAGGAGGATGTTGAAGTAGCCAGGAGCTTTCTGTTGCCGCGTCTCAGTTTTGAGGAGCGGGCCCTGCGCACCAACAACCCCACCATGGTTTTTTCGTCTAAATTGAACGAGGGACGATTTTCAGCGGAGGATTTGAACATAAACTCCCTCAATAATCCTGGGCCGACCAACGACTTTCAGACGCTGGTCACCTTTGAGCAGGTCATTTTTCAGCGAAAGGCCTTCGTGGGGCTGGATATGGCCCAAAAAGAATATGCCGCGCTCCAGGAAGACTACCTCCGAAAAAGTGAAGCCACGGCCGTGACAGTGGCCCAAACGTACCTGCAGGTCCGCACGACCAAGGAAATCCTGGCGGTTGCCCGGAAAGCGGTCGAGGATGCCCGGGAGCATTTGCGGACAGCGGAATTGCGATTTAAAAATGGTCTGGGGCTTTACTCGGACGTCCTTCGGGGAAGGACCAAGGTCACCGAAGCGGAACAAAAGGTCGTCAGCGCCAATAAGAATTTTGTCCTGGCCAAGCGTTCGCTGGGGTTGCTGCTGGGTCTGGAAGAGCCGGTGGATATCCTGGAGGAGAACCCCGATTTCGCGATCCAGGATCAGGCCTATTACACTGCCGCCTCCCAGACG
Source organism: uncultured delta proteobacterium (assembly GCA_963746605.1). GTDB lineage: Bacteria > Desulfobacterota > RBG-13-43-22 > RBG-13-43-22 > RBG-13-43-22 > CAVQSS01. Next base: position 21,011 of record CAVVCH010000055.1, on the reverse strand, counting down.
CGGCGAGACCTGAGGGCCTTGAAGATCCGATGGGAAAACGCCCAAAATGGGATAAAGCTGGCTGACTCGGGATACCTGCCCACGGTGAGCGTAGGGGGAGCCTATCAACTCAACGATCCCCAGCAGGTTTTCGGTTCCTCCGGCGAGAGCTGGCAACTCATGGCCATCCTGCGTTGGGATCTTTTTGACGGGGCCAACCGGGAGTCCAAGCGAAAAAAGGCGTACTACCAGGCGGCCGAAGCCGCGGAGCAGTTGACCGGGCTGAAGCGATTGATCGCTTTCAAAATTACCGAGGCCTATTTGGCCGTGGACGAGGCCGGAAAGAATGCGGATCTGTCCCGGTCCGCCGTGCAGACCGCGGAAGAGGGGAGAAGGCTGGTTAAAGCCCGGTTCGAAAATTCACTTGCTCCCCTGGTCGACCTGCTCGACGTGCAGTTGAGCCTGGATCAGGCTCGGTCGAATCTGGTGCTGCGGGAAAACGAATTTCGGCTGGCCGTTATCCGGCTCAGTTATGAGAGTGGGACCATCATTCAGGATTTGAACCTGGAACGGTAGGAGGGGAATTTTTATGAAGAAACTGTTCTTAGCCGTCACCGTCTTCACCGCGTTTCTTCTGGTGGGGTGTCAAGAGCGGGTAGGGCCGGGGGCTGTGGAGTTGAAGAGACCGGAAGTCCGGGGCGTGACCCTGGCCGCCGTCGAATTCTCTCCAGTGGATTCCCACTACGAGACTTCCGGAACGGTTAAAGCCAAAACGACGAGTCTTATTGCCAGCCGGACGATGGGAACGGTCACCTCGGTGAAAGTGAAGGGGGGGACCAGGGTCAAAGCCGGAGATCTTCTCTTGATACTCGATGACCGCGAGGCGTCCCAGCGGGTAGCCGCCGCCGAGGCCGGTTATCGGGAGGCGCAAAAGGCCCTCGAATCTGCCGCCCAGGATAAGTCCCTGGCCGAAGTCACCCGGGAACGGTATAGAAACCTCTACCAGGAGAAGGCCGTTACCTTGCAGGAGATGGACCAGATTGAGACCCAGGGAAAGGTGGCCGGCCTCAATCACGAGCGGGCCGGGGAAGCGGTGAGCCGGGCCCGGGCGTTGCTCGAGGAGGCCCGGATCCAGGAAGGATTTACGCGGATACGGGCGGCGGAGCCCGGGGTGGTAACGGAGAAACGGATCGAGGCCGGCAGCCTGGCGTCACCGGGCACCCCCCTGATGACGGTCGAGGATACCTCCGGCTTCAGGCTGGAGGCCTACGTGGATGAGAGGCTTTCAGGACGGGTTAAAGTGGGGACTCCGGTGTCGGTTGTTTTTGAGTCTCCAACCCGCCGGATACCGGGGACCATCGGAGAGGTTTTTCCGGCCGTAGACCCGGCCACCAGGACTTTTTTAATCAAGATCGCGTTGCGGGACCCATCGCTGAAATCAGGACTTTTCGGGAGAGTGCTTATCCCGGACGGACGGAAAGAGGTTCTACTGATTCCCCAGGAGGCGGTGGTGGAAAAGGGACAACTGACCGGGGTCTACGCGGTCGATGATCGCGGGATCATGATGTATCGGCTCATTAAGCTTGGAAGGCTCTATGGGGAAAAGGTGGAAGTGCTTTCCGGGCTGAAAGCGGGTGACCGCATCGCCGTTAAGGGACTGGATAAAGCAGTCGACGGCGGCTTAGTCAAACAGTAAAAACGGCCGTTTTTTACCGGGTAGTTGAAGTTCACCGACCGTCAGCGGTCGGGGAGACAAAACGGGGTGTCTATGGAAATTCTTGGTCCTGCGGGTAAAATTGCCAAGGCCTTTATCAAGTCAAAACTTACCCCACTCATCGTGGTGGCTTCGATTCTGCTCGGCATTTTTGCGGTGGTCGTCACACCCCGGGAAGAAGAGCCGCAGATTGTGGTGCCGATGATCGATGTCCTGGTCTCTTACCCGGGTGCCTCGTCCCAGGAGGTGGACGAACGGGTCACGAAACCCATGTCAAAATTCCTCTGGGAGATCAAGGGCGTCGAGTACATCTATTCCATATCCAAACCCGGCCTGAGTATGGCCATCGTGCGTTTCTATGTCGGGCAGGACATGGAAAAAAGTCTAGTAGACCTCTACAATAAGTTGATGTCCAATGTGGACAAGATCCCTTCGGGCGTTTCCACACCTCTGGTCAAACCGAGGTCCATTGATGACGTGCCCATCACCTCCTACACCCTCTGGAGTTCCCGGTATAGCGGGTACGAACTCCGCCGGGTGGCCCTGGAGGTGTGCGATGAGCTCAAAAAGGATGCAGACATCTCCGAATTCCAGGTTATCGGCGGCCAGAAGCGGCAGCTTAAAATCTCCATCGATCCTTTGCGCCTTCAGGCCTACTCTCTCTCGCCTCTCCAAATTGCGGCGGCCGTGGGAAAAGCCAACGTGGCCCTGCCTTCGGGAAATTTTCCGAATAACAATTCCGAAGTTATCGTCCAAACCGGAGCCTGGCTTATCAATATGGACGAGGTGGGCCGTCTGGTGGTAGCGGTAAAAGGAGGAAGGCCCGTCTATTTGAAGGACGTGGCCCGAATCAGCGACGGTCCGGAAGAGCCCGCCAGTTACGTGTTCATGGGATTCGGACCGGCGGGCCGTAAAGACCAGACCGGCTTGTACGAAGCAGTCACCATTTCCCTAGCCAAGAAGAAGGGGACTAACGCCACCCATATCGCCGAAAGAGCCCAGAAAAAGATAGAAGCCCTGAAAGGAAAGGTGATCCCTTCCGGGGTGGAGGTAACCACCACCCGCAATTACGGCGAGACGGCCAAGGATAAATCGGATGAACTCCTCAAGCATATGCTCCTGGCCGCGATCTCCGTGACCCTGCTCATCGCCCTGGCGCTGGGGTGGCGGGAATCGATCGTGGTGGCGGTAGCGGTGCCGGTGACCCTGGCCCTGACCATCCTGGTCACCTATGCCTACGGATATACCCTTAACCGGGTGACCCTCTTCGCCCTCATCTTCTCCATCGGCATCCTGGTGGATGACGCCATTGTAGTGGTCGAGAATATTCACCGGCACTTCAAGATGAGCCGGGTGGACCCGGAAATCGCCGTGTTTGCCGTTGATGAGGTGGGAAATCCTACCATCCTGGCCACCTTTGCCGTCATTGCCGCTCTTATGCCCATGGCTTTCGTCTCCGGGCTCATGGGCCCCTATATGCGGCCCATTCCCATCGGCGCTTCGGCCGCCATGCTGCTTTCGCTGCTCATTGCTTTCATTGTCAGCCCCTGGCTGAGCTATATTGTCCTAAAGAAAACCAAGGCTAAACCGGAGGGAGAAAAAAGCGAAGGCCGGCTGATCGGAAAATTCAACCGAATCTATGAGGGGAATATCCGGGGCCTGCTGGACAGCAACAAGAAGAGGCGCCGTTTCTTCATTCTCATCGGAGTCTTGCTTCTGGGCGCTTTCCTGTTGGTGCCTTTGAAACTGACCATGGTGAAGATGCTCCCTTTCGATAACAAGAGTGAACTCCAGGTGGTGATTGATATGTCGGGGGACCCCAGCCTGGAGGAAACAGCCGCGGTGACCCGGGAGATCAGCGAGTACCTCCGGACCGTGCCGGAAGTAAGCAATTACCAGACCTATGTGGGCACGGCGGCCCCTTTTAATTTCAACGGCCTGGTGCGCCACTATTTCCTGCGCAGCGGAGGAAATGTGGCCGATATCCAGGTCAATTTTGTCTCCAAGGACGAACGGAAGGCCCAGAGCCATGATATCGCCAAGAGGATCCGGCCGGCCATTAAGGCCATTGGCGACCGCTACGGCGCCCGGGTGAAGATTGTGGAGATCCCGCCCGGCCCTCCGGTTCTGAGCACCCTCGTGGCGGAGGTCTATGGCCCCGACTTACAGAGGCAGCGGGAAATCGCCGGGACCATTAAAGCCCTATTCCAACGGACCAGGGACGTGGTGGATGTGGACTGGTTGGTGGAGGATGATCAGAAAAAGATCTTTTTCGATGTCGACCAGGAAAAGGCGGCCTACCATGGGATCGCTCCTGAAACGGTGGCTCGGACGGTACAGGCGGTCTTGAAAGGAACGGGGGTCGGCCTGGTCCATATCGCCAAAGATCAGGAGCCGGTCGAGCTGGTCCTGCGGGCCCCGTTGCCCGATCGGGCCGGCCTGGAGCGGCTCAAGGAGATCACCCTGTCTTCGGCCGACGGGGCGCCCGTTTCCCTTTCCGAACTGGTTAAGGTCCGGGAAGCCCTGGAGGACAAGACGATCTATCGGAAAAACCTCAAGCGAGTGGTCTACGTGACCGGCGAGGTGGCGGGAAAAGAGGAAAGTCCGGTTTATCCCATACTGAAGATGAAAGAAGCTGTCAGCAAGCTCAAACTGCCCGAAGGCTATGAGCTGAAACAGTATTCCTCGGTTCAACCCTGGCTCGAAGACCAATACGCCCTCAAATGGGACGGGGAATGGCATATCACCTACGAGGTTTTTCGGGACCTGGGAATCGCCTTCGCCGCGGTCCTGATCCTCATCTACGTCATGGTGGTGGGCTGGTTTAAATCCTTTCTGACCCCTCTGGTCATCATGGCCCCCATCCCGCTGTCTCTTATCGGGATCCTGCCCGGCCATGCCCTGATGGGGGCCTTCTTTACGGCCACCTCCATGATCGGGTTCATCGCCGGCGCCGGCATCGTGGTGCGGAATTCGATTATCCTGGTGGACTTCATTGATCTCAAGCTGGCCGAGGGCGCCGCGCTGAAAGAGGCGGTGGTCCAGGCCGGCCTCATCCGCTTTCGACCCATGCTGCTGACCGCTGCCGCCGTCGTCGTGGGGTCTTCGGTCATCCTTTTCGATCCCATTTTCCAGGGCATGGCCATTGCCCTCATGTCCGGTGAGGTGGCGGCTACATTGCTCTCGCGAACGCTGGTTCCCGTCCTCTATTTTAAGTTAAAAGAGTGGGAACAAAAGAGGGAGTTAAAAAAAATGGCAACCGAATGATCCTGTTGCCATTTAGATTCTTACACCCATTGTTCTGAGAATTTGTCTCTAACAGTGGCAGTGGTTTTTATTATAGCCAAAAATATTTCAAATATTTTTGGCTAGAGGTTTAATAAAGTAAAGTACAACCCTTTGACCACCTCGGCCATCTGATCAAAATTGAGGGTATCGATGGTATCGCTTTCCTGGTGGTAATGCCGGTTGCGAAAGAAAGAGGTGTCGGTCACCATCACCGCCCGGAAACCGTGGGTCCAGAAGGAGGCGTTATCGGACAGGTTGATGCCCCCGAAAAATTCCGGTGCCGTCAGGGATCGGACCCGGAGGGTCGAAAATTTTTTAATCCCTCTCCTGATCCGGGACACCTGTCTGCGGGAAGCGAAGTTCCCCACCACACCAATAAAGTCCCCGGTCCGGGGATAAAATAATTCCATCCCCGGCAGCGGATAGCGCTGAACGAACTCCCGTCCGAAATACCCGACCATCTCCAGAGAGAGCATTACTTCGATCGGGGCTCCCTGATCCTTCAATTGTCTGGCACAGACCATGCTCCCCATGTTGGGGGAGCCGTAAAACGGGGGCTCTTCGTTGACCAGAGCCGCCAAGACCAGCGTCTTTCTACTATCCCTTTTCTGGAAAAGCCTGGCCAATTCCAACAGCACCGCCACTCCGGAAGCATTATCGTCCGCCCCGGGAGTTCCCGGAACCGTATCGTAATGAGCCCCGACGACGATGATCTCTTTCTCCCGTCCGGGATTTTGTATGATCAGGTTGCTCACTTCCTTTCCGTAACACCCGAAAGACTGCCGCCTGACGGGGTAGCCGTAGGAAGCCAGTTCCGCCTCGATATATTCGGCCGCCCGTTCCAGGGAGTTTTCCTTCCACAGGTATCGATCCCCGATATCGACGGAAAGAAACTTGACGTGCCGGTAGAGATTGTCGACAATTGTCCTTTTTTGAAATGGTTCTTCGTGGAATTGGATTGCGGCAGGTTCATTAAAATCGGCCTTCGCCGCTTACGGCTCAATTTTTTATAGCAGTCCCGGATTCATCCGCCAGAGCACGGCGTTCAGGACCGCGGCAAAACTGACCCAGGTCAAATAAGGTAAAAGCAGGAAACCGGCCAAGGGCCGTACTCGATAGAAGGTAATAATGGTTAACAGATCATCACCCAGAGGGTGATAATCTCGGCCAGCGCCCAGCCCCCCTGTCGCCAGGTAAAGAAAATCCAGGTCCAGAGGGCATTCAGGGTCAACTGAACCAGATACAAACGAAAGGGCCTGCCGGACTTCCCCTTTCCGGCCCTGCCGCCAGACCAGCCAGGCAGCGACGGCCATGAGCAAATAGAGAACGGTCCAGACCGGCCCGAAGACCGCCGCCGGCGGCGCCCAGGAGGGTTTTTGTAGAAGGGCGTAGAAACCGGGCGCATTAGCCGAAGCCCAGCCCCCGACGGCCGCCGCGGCATAAGTAATTCCTAGGATGACGATAAAACCTGTAATGTTCCTAAGCTTCGAATTTTGAATTTCGGTCATTTGGATTTGTTTTGAGTTTCGAATTTCGAGCTTCGGATTTTATCCCGTCCACCACCCGGTGGACATCGGCCAGGCATCAGCGGCCTTTGGGATTCCGATTGGCGCAGTCGCAGCCACCGGCCTTTTTCTCGGCGGCGATTTTTTCCAGAATCAGGGAACGGTGGTGTTGAAGGAAATCCGTTTCGATATCTTTTCGGGAATACCCAAAGCAGTAGCAAACCAATTCATCCGGCCGAAACGCAGGCCGTTCCTGGGTTGATAGAGTTTGAAAGGCAGGGGGGAGGTCCACCGGTTCTTTAAGGGCACCCAAATAGCCGGCCTGTGACAGGGTCTGGATGATCCGGTCGATCCCGATCAACACCGGGTCATAGACTACCCGGGCTTCTTTTTCCGGGTAAAAGGCGTCGGTTTCAATGATTCCCGGCAGCCCTGCCAGGGCGCCGATTACCTTCGGCACTCAACTCATTCAGGTCATGCCTTCGACGGTCAAGCGGATTTTTTTGAATTTATCGTTTTCCATCGGACTCTGTTTCCGGGGCTTCCAGCAGCCAGATGAGGGTTTCCAGGGCCTCCAACTGGCAGAAAAAGAAACGGCGGTAGTTTTCCCGTTCTTCGGCGTTATTCCAGGGATCGAGCGATCTGTGAGTAATCCCGGCAGAGGGAAGAGTAAGACGCTCCCATCAGGGCTTCACCCGCCGCCGCCGGATTTCATTGACCAGCGGGATCTCGATGAAAATCCCGGGATCGTCAAAGGCTTTGGAGGACTCCGAGGCAATCACGTATCCGGCCTTCCTCGCGATCAAACAACCGGCTCTCCCGGTCATAGCTCCAATACCGCCCGGGCTCTTCGTAGGGGGAATTGATTATAAGTTGATCGATGGAAGCCTTTATTTATTTCCTTCTTCTTGAAAAATGCGTTCACCTTTATCTATCATATCCGGGATCGAAAATTGAACGGCATTCCATACTTCATCCAGGTCAATATAATCATAGGCATGGATTAAAATATCCCGCATGCCGGCCATTTTTTTCCAGGGAATCTCCGGATATTTTGCTTTAAATTCTTCACTTAAGTGCTTGGCCGCCTCTCCCATCAACTCGATCTGCCGAATCACACCGGATTGAACCAGCTCATCACGTTCAAATCGTTCCCTGTCAACGCCTTCCATGAATTTAATCACCAGTCTGGCCGCAGTTAGTATGTCTAAAAGATACCCTAACTCATTCTTGGACATAGTACGGCTCCACCGATTCCAAAATGGCTTTCCTGCGGATATAATTTCTGCTTTTTTCCACAGCATTCCGGGTGATCAAATCGACTCTTCTTTTAAAAATATTTTGTAGCTCCTCTTGCATATCCACATGATCGAACAAGGTATGCCGTGCCTCAGGAGAAAAAGAAACCAGAATATCGACATCGCTATCCGGTTTGAAATCTTTTCTCAATACCGATCCGAAGAAAGACAATTCCTTGATTTTCCATTTTCGGCAATAGGCTTCGATTTGTTCCTGCGGCATTTTCAGATGTAAATCACCCATCAGGCCACCTCCATGATCTTCAGGCTTTCGATACTCCCGCCGTCTACAATCTTGACGGCGATGTTTCTATTATCCCCGGGCTGAGACGGGAGAGAAACGGTGTCCCGGTAGGCTTTGAGCAATTTCTCGTCAATTTCGGCCTTCAGGTTTTTGGCGAGCCTGGCCCAACCTTCTTTTTCTCCGGCCAAGGGAAAAAAGACCTGCACCGGCTGATTATAGACCCGCTTCTTGCCCTTATGGTCGTATTGCTCGATCGCTTCCTCCCGGTTTTCGGCTCCCTGGCCATTGCTTATCCCTTTAGGGGAATATACTCACTTGGCGATTATAACCCGTCGAAAATAAAAAGCTATAGGCAAAAATTGTATAAAGGGGAAATTTTCTTGCTCCATCGGAACTCGTTTGTGTAGTATACAGGGTACAAAATGTTTTTTGATTACGAGAGGAGAACCACCATGTTTTTTGAATTTTCCGACCGGGCCAAGGAACTTCAAGTGCGGGTCAAGGCTTTTATGGACCAACACCTTTACCCCAACGAAGGAACTTTTATGCAACAGCGCGATGCCGGTGATCGTTGGGAACCCCTGCCCCTCATGGAAGAATTGAAGCAGAAGGCCCAAGCGGAAGGTCTCTGGAATCTTTTCCTGCCGGAGAGCGAATACGGTGCCGGGCTGACCAATTACGAGTACGCGCCCCTCTGCGAAATCATGGGCCGCTCCCCCTGGGGGCCGGAGGTGTTCAACTGCTCAGCGCCGGACACGGGCAACATGGAAACCCTCGTCCGCTACGGCAACGAGGAACAGAAGGAACAATGGCTCAAGCCTCTGCTGGCCGGAAAGATCCGTTCCGCCTTTTGCATGACCGAGCCCGATGTGGCCTCTTCGGACGCCACCAACATCCAGGCCAGTATCGTCCGGGACGGGAACGAATACGTGCTCAACGGGAACAAGTGGTGGGCCTCGGGCGGAGGGGATCCCCGCTGCCAGATCTATATTTTCATGGGGAAGACCGACCCCCAGGGGCCCAAGCATAAACAGCAATCCATGATCCTGGTGCCCCGGGATACGCCCGGCGTTACCGTCCTTCGTAACCTGCCTGTCTTCGGCTTTGACGACGCCCCCCACGGCCATGCCCACATCCGCTTCGAAAACGTCCGGGTTCCCGTCTCGAATATCCTCCTGGGGGAAGGCCGAGGCTTCGAGATCGCCCAGGGGCGCCTGGGACCGGGACGCATCCACCACTGCATGAGGACCATCGGTGTGGCCGAAAGGGCCTTGGAGGAACTCATCCGGCGGGCCCGATCTCGGGTGGCCTTCGGGAAGCCTCTGGTGGAGATGGGTTCGATACGCCAGGACATCGCTCGATCCCGTCTGGAAATCGACCAGGCCCGTCTGCTGACCCTGATGGCCGCCAGGATGATGGACACGGTGGGCAACAAAGTGGCCCGCAACGAAATCGCCATGATCAAGGTTGTGGCTCCCAACATGGCCCTGAAGGTTCTCGATCGGGCCATTCAAGTGCATGGCGGCAAGGGCGTTTCTTCGGACACCTGGCTGTCGGCCGCCTGGGCTCATATCCGCACCCTGCGCCTGGCCGACGGACCCGATGAAGTCCACCTGGAAACTATCACCCGCCTGGAGTTGAAGAAACAGGCATGAAAGCTAGAGAAGAAATCGGTCCCGTCCGGGAGGTCCACCGCCTGAATGGCGGAGCCCTGGCCGAATACCTCCAGAAGGAACTGAAAGGTTTTTCGGGTGAATTGACCGTTCACCAGTTCGGGTTCGGGCAGTCCAACCCCACCTATTTGCTTTCCGCCGCTGGAAAGGAGTACGTGCTGCGCAAGAAGCCTCCGGGGAAATTGCTGCCCTCGGCCCACGCGGTGGAAAGAGAATATCGGATCATCCAGGCCATGAAAGGCGCCGGGGTACCGGTCCCTGAACCTTATCTCCTCTGTACGGACGCCAGCGTCATCGGAACCCCCTTTTACCTGATGGAGCGGATCAAGGGCCGGATCTTCCGCGACCCGACCGTGTCCGAGGCCCGAAACGTTCAGGAACGGGCCCAAATCTTCGAGGCCCTGAACGAAACGCTGGCCACGATTCACTTAGTGGACTGGCAGGCAGCGGGACTGGCGGATTTCGGGAAACCGGGAAATTATATGGCTCGGCAGGTTGCCCGCTGGGCCAAACAATATGAGGCCTCTAAGACCGATGAAATGGAGAGTATGGATCATCTGCTCCTGTGGCTCCGGGAGAATATCCCCCTGGATGAGGCGACCACTGTCGTCCACGGAGACTATCGCCTCGAAAATACGATCTTCCACCCCACCGAACCCCGCATCCTGGCTGTTTTGGACTGGGAGCTTTCCACCCTCGGCCACCCCCTGGCGGATCTGGCCTACAATTGCATCAGCTATCACCTGCCCCAGGGGGAGATATCGGGGTACGGCTATATCGGTCTGAACTTGGCCGAATTAGGCATTCCTTCCGAAACCGAGTACGTGGCCGATTATTGCCGGCGCACCGGTCGGGACGCCGTCCCCGACTGGATTTTTTTCATCGCCTTCAGCCTCTTTCGTCTGGCGGCCATTGTTCAGGGGGTTTACAAGCGGGGACTGGACGGGATTGCCAGTTCCGATCATACCGGAAAATATAGAATCTACGCCCGTTTTCTGGCGGATACGGCCTGGCGCCTGGTCGCCGAAAATCCCTGACCGTTTAACACGCATCGGATATACCGCGGAGCTTATTTCTGACGGGTTCTTAGGCCCGAAATACTGTTGGTGGAGGGAACCATGAAAACCGGACATCCCAAATTCAAATCTAGTTGGTGGTTGCTTTTCCTGTCGGGCTTCCTCTTAACCGGGTGTAGCGAAATCTTTTACTTTTTTCAATGGCACGAGCCACCGACCAGTTACGTCGAACCTGTGCCGGGAAAAACGGCCGCAGAGAATCGGACGCCGCTTTACCGGATCGATTGCAGCGGCGGAGTGATTTGCTATGGGCCGGATGAAGAAAAGACGAGCCAGAAGGATGACCTGGTTATAAAAGACTGCCAGTGGAAAAACGCTCCCTATAAAAACGGGCCGCCCGGCCTGGTGTGGCTCACCTTTTCCAAGAAAGGCGACGACTGCTGGCAACTGTACCGGGAACGGTACGAGGAGTTGAAGAAAAATCCGTAAACAAGGCCGGAGGAAACAAGAAAGTTTTCGGATGAGTAAGCCGCGTGGTCTTGGGTCCCGGCCGATCCCGGACTAATCGGCTATGGGGGTTCAAAACAATTAGACGGCATTACCTCGAGATTTCCCACCGTTTTAACCATCAACCGTCTTCTCGGACCGGCCGGTTCAGCCAGGCCTTCATGAGCGCGATTTCATCCCAGGACACCGAACCGTCGGAGGCCTCCATGATGTCCCGCAGTCGGGCTGCCGATCTGCCGGCAAAAAGCTCGGTCAGATAGGCCTGTTTTTTCGGGTCCACCAGCCGGTTGAGGTCGACCGGTCGCCCGGCGAGAATCAGGGCTTCGAGGTGGGATCGGATCGTTTGCGGGGTGAGCTTCCGGCGTCGGGCCATCTCTTCCAGGCTGAATCCCTGCCGGACCAGGTCCCAGGTGGTTTCGACCGTTCCGGTTCCGGCCCGGGCGGCCGGAGAGGCCGGGGAGATTTCCGGCGCTGCCAGCCGGGGAATCGTTCGACCGGAAGGGCGCCACCTCCGGGTGCGATTTCAAAAAGGCGGCGACCGTCTCGATGAAGACCGACCCATAGCGGTTCCGTTTCGATTCGCCCACCCCGGTGATCTTCAGCAGATCCTCGGACGTAGTCGGGAACCGGGCGGCCATTTCATGGAGGGTGCGATCGGAAAAAATGATATAAGGCGGAACATTTTCAGTTTGGGCCAAGGTCCTTCGAAGTCCGCGGAGTTGATCAAAAAGTTCCTGATTGAAGTGCGGCGAGGAAAATGCCTTTTCCACGCTCCCAAATCGTTCCGTGGCGACAACCTGTTGGACCATTGTGAAAGGGCGTTTTCCCAGCAGCAACGCTTCTCCCTGCTCCCCGAATTGAAGCACCGGATACTCGCCTTCGCTCTGCACCAGCGCGTCCTGGGCGATCAGTTCGTCCATGATCCGCAGCCAGTATTTCTTCGGCCGATCGCTTCCCACCCCATACGTTTTGAGCCGATCATGATGCAACTGCCGTATTCTTTGCGTATTCGCCCCCGTGACAATGTCGACGATATGGCCGGCGCCGAAACGCTCTCCGGTTCGAAAAATCGCGGACAAAATTTTCTGGGCCTCCACGGTGGCCTCGACGGTTTCCTTCTCGGTGGTGCAGTTGTCGCAATTCCGGCAATTTTCAGGCTCGTACTTTTCTCCGAAATATCCCAATATCTGCCGGCGCCGGCAGGCCGGACTCTGGGCATAGGCCGTCATGCGGGCCAAGGCCTGTCGCTGGCGCTGCTGCTCGGTTTCATCGGTCAATTGATCGATGAAATAATGAATTTTAGGAAGGTCCCCCCGGCGGTAAAAAAGGACGCAGTGGGCCGGCTCGCCGTCCCGTCCGGCCCGGCCCATTTCCTGATAATAACTCTCCAGATTCTTGGGGAGGTCGCCGTGTACAATGTACCGAATATTGGATTTATCGATTCCCATACCGAAGGCGATGGTGGCCACCATCACTTCGATTTCATCGCGGTTGAAGGCCTCCTGGTTGGTCTTCCGCAGGGAGTCGTCGAGGCCGGCGTGGTAGGGCAGGGCCTTGAGGCCCTTCGCAGCCAGGAGATTCGCGGTCCTTTCCACACTCTCGCGGGTAGTCCGGTAAATAATCCCAGCCTCCCGGGGGTACTGCTGAACGAAGGCCAGGATCTGTCTCTCGATATCTTCCTTGGGTCGTACTTCAATATAGAGATTGGGGCGGTCGAAAGAGGCCCTCACCCGAAGCGGATCGCGCAGCCGGAGACGCTCGATGATATCGGTTTGCACCCGCAGGGTGGCGGTGGCGGTAAAGGCGGCGATCGGCGCTTCGGGAAAATAATCGCTTAATTTGGACAATTGGAGATAATCAGGGCGGAAATCATGCCCCCATTCCGAGACGCAGTGGGCCTCATCGATGGCCGCCAGGTTGAGCTTCAGTCCCTTGATCCGATTCAGGAAGGACTCCTGGGCCAATCGTTCCGGCGCCACATACAGGAGATCCAGGGTTCCTTGTTGCAGGCGGCCGACGACTTCCGTCCGCTCCGCCTCCGTCTGACTGCTGTTGAGGTAGGCCGCCCGCAGGCCTATTTTGCAGGCGGCATCCACCTGGTCCTTCATCAGCGCGATCAACGGACTGATGACCAGGGTGGTCCCCGGCAGCACCCGGGACGGCAACTGGTAGCAGAGGGACTTCCCTCCTCCGGTGGGCATGACGGCAAAGACGTCGCGGCCCCCCTGGATGGCCCGGACGATTTCCTCCTGGTGGGGCCGGAATTCTTGAAAGCCGAAGACCCGCCGGAGGACCTCCAGCCATTCGGAGGCCATGAATGTTGAACCTTGGATACGGGCCGTCAGGTCTGATGAATCCGAATCGGAAGGACTTGGCTTTGGTCTAAATCCAGGATCCACTGAGTTTCTCCTGATTTCGTTAGAATTTGAAATCCGAAAGTGAAAGCAATCACGATGATTATCCTAATTCTAGCATTTCCCATGCCATTTTATACCTTAAATTCGCCCCTCCAAAAAAGCCGACCCGGGAAGGGGTGGTTCAGGCGGGCTATTGGCTGCAGGAAACCCTTTTTGGTCTTCGACCCGCCGACTTTCCCGGTTGGATCGCAGTCGCCGGGCAAAGATGCAATCCCTGGTATCGGCTTTACCTGCGAACGGCGTATTTCGAATTCAACGGCTCTTGTGAACCATGATCCCGGAAAAAACGGTTAAGGGCTTCTCAGTTTGGATTGGCCGACGGTGGCGGTTATTCGATGACGGAGTTGATTACCAGGGGTGAACCATTTCCCAGAAAATAGATGCCCGGGTAGCCGGGAGTCTCGAACCGGCCGCTGGGATTGAGGGACAGGAAAGAATCTTCTATCCGAAGCGAACCGGACCGGTCGTTGCTGACAAAAAAAATGGCGCCCCCGCCTTCGTTGGCCTGGTTGTGCTCGATTCGGGTCCCGCACAAACTCAAGGTGAAAGTATTGCCGTCGTTATAGATGGCGCCGCCGCTCCCGCCGCCGGGCGTGCCTGCTCGGGCCGGGTTGGCCCCGGTGCCGATGGCCCGGTTGTGGGAAAACAGTGAATTGATCACCGTATAGGAAACGCCGATACTGCTGAGGCCGCCGCCGTTGGAACCGGTATTGCCGAATCCCTCGGCCCCGCCGAAGGTGCTGTTCACCACGGTTACGGGTTGCCCCTGGTACTGGCTGAAAACCCGCACGGCCGCTCCGCCCACATCCGGCCCGGTGTCGGCGCAGACATTGTTGAAAAAGCGGGAGTTGACGATCTTGAACCGTCCCCCGCGAACCCAGACGGCGCCGCCGCCGTCGTAGGTCTGTTCTCCTTTTGAGTTGCCGTCTATAAAAGTCAGATTTTGGACTGTGAGCTGCGGGTGGTCCTGGTTCTGGCAGTGAGAGGTGGTCCAAACCTGGGCGGGGTCGCAGGTGTTCATATACAATATCCGTCTCACCCCGTCACCACTCAGGGTTACCTTGCCTCCGCCGTCGAGGACGATCCTCGGGCCGGTATTGTTGAACACCTTGGCGGTCTGTTTCAAAACAATAGTAACCGGATTTAGGCCGCAGTTGAACGTGATGATACCGCCCTGGGCCACGACGGCCACGACGGCCTCACTGGTACAGCTCTGGGGCGTTCCATCGCCGATTACCCGATCCGGACTGGAGGTATCCTCCTCCCCGGCCCCGGCCGGGATGGCGCAGTGACCGTTTCGGATTACCGGCGGGCGGGCCCGGAGGATTCCACTGGATCAAAATCATCGGCAAATAAGCAAGGAATCCCGCGTCATTTTCCTGCGGGATTCCTTCGAAGGATCAGCCTGGACAGCAGCCGAAATATCGCCGGAAGGAGTAATCCCCTGAGGTTGCCGGCCCTCCAGGGCAGGCGCTGTTCATTAGGAAGAACAGCAAGATGATGACCGGATGAATCCGCTTGTTCATGGGTTCCTCACAAGATGAGCTGCTGGTTATCGAAACTTTTCAATTCAATCCCAAAAATTATGAACATAATTGCAAAAATAAGGCCCGGAACCGGGTATTCACCTTTTTTATTTTAATGTGAAATTCCAATGGGTTATTTTCATTCAAGGCAAACTTTTCCCCCAGACCGCCCGGGACCCCCCCCAAATAAAAGATGATTTTTTGTAACGAAAGACAAAAAAGGGGAGGAGACGAATATCGCGGGCTAATCCGCAGCCGGCCTCCCCTTTACCTTCCCCGTTCTCTAAGTTCCAATTTAAAGGCTGAAGCCTTTCTTGACTGCGCAACCAGAGGAATAACTGCCACCTGGTAGACAAGCCTTTTACCCAGTCCCCGGAAAAGTTTCAGTTTCCTATTTTATATGTGCATTTTTAGAAAGCACTACTTACCGGACAAAAAGGGATTGCATATATTAAAAAATTGTATAAACTAATAGCTTTAACAGACCAAAATTCAAGGACTTGGAAGCGATCAAGTCAGGATGACATGGGAAAAAAGTTAAAGACCAAACAGCAGCTTCTCCTGGAGGCAGAAGAGCTTCGATCGCGATTGGAGCCCGCAGACCGGCGTTTACAGGAAATAACCGACCAAAGCCAGACGGAGGAAGCGCTAAAGATCTCCGAAACCCGCTACCGCCGACTCTTTGAGACCGCCCAGGACGGAATATTGATTCTCGATGCCGAGACCGGACAAATATCGGATGTTAACCCCTTCCTGGTAGAAATGTTGGGTTATTCCTATGCGGATTTTTTAGGAAAGAAGCTCTGGGAAATTGGGTCCTTTAAAAATATCAAAGCCTCGAAGGCCTCCTTTTTGGAATTGCAGGACAAGGGATATGTCCGTTTTGAGGATTTACCCCTGGAGACGAAGGACGGGCGGCAGATTGCCGTGGAGTTTGTCAGCAATGTCTATCTGGTTAATCATCACAAGGTGATTCAGTGCAACATCCGCGAGATCACCGAACGGAAACGTCTAACCGAGGCCTTACAAAAAGCGCACAACGAACTGGAACGACGGGTGGAGGACCGAACGGTCGAACTTAAAACAGCCCTTTCTGAAATAAAAACGTTAAAAGACCGACTTGAGGCCGAGAATATCTATCTTCGCCAAGAGATCGCCATGAAACACCAGTTTGCCGATATTATCGGGCAAAGCGATGGTCTCAAGTACGTTCTCTATCGGGCCGAGCAGGTAGCCCCGCTGAACACCACCGTCCTCATCCTGGGGGAGACCGGCACGGGAAAAGAGCTGATTGCCGCCGCTATCCACGACCTGAGCCCCCGCAAGGATCGGCCCCTGATCACCGTGAACTGTGCGGCCCTGCCGGCCAATTTAATGGAGAGCGAATTGTTCGGCCGGGAGAAAGGAGCCTTTACCGGGGCCGATACCCGGCAGATAGGGCGTTTCGAGGTCGCCCACGGGTCCACCCTGTGCCTGGACGAAATAGGGGAACTGCCGCTGGATCTGCAGGCCAAGCTGCTCCGGGTGATCCAGCATAACGAGTTTGAAAGGCTGGGTTCGTCTCAGACTATCAAAGTCGATGTGCGGATCGTCGCTACGACCAATCGAAACCTGGAGGAAGAGGTGCGGCAGGGCCGGTTCCGGCAGGATCTTTATTATCGGCTCAACGTCTTCCCCATCACGGTCCCTTCTTTACGGCAGCGCAAAGAAGATATCCCGCTGTTGGCCAAGGCCTTCGTAGAGCGCTATGCCCGGAAATTGGGGAAACAATTCACCTCGATCCAGAAGGAGACGCTGCAGGCCCTGCAGAATTATCCCTGGCCCGGGAACATCAGGGAGCTGGAAAGCATCATGGAGCGGACCGTAATCCTGTGCCCGGGGCCGGTCTTGCAATTGGTGGATAAGCTGGAGATGTTCTCTTCTCCCTTGTCATCCGGCATGAATACCTTGGAAGAGGTAGAGCGAAACCAAATCCTTAAGGCCCTAACGGAAACCCGATGGCGCATCGAGGGAAAGGATGGAGCCGCAGCTATCCTGGGCCTCCACCCCAGCACCTTGAGGGCCAGGATGCATAAGCTCGGGATAGCACGTCCGGAGATCAAAAAGTCGGATTAACCTATTCGGCATCCCGCAAAGATCCCTCAACATATGGAGATGCCACAGGTATTTTTGTGAAAAAATACAGGGAACCCATTATTTACCTTTGGGCTATTTTCGACCAAAATCATAAATAGATTTTTGACGAAACCAAATGGCGCCGAGCGTAAACGGCTGATGACCAAATCTTTTAGTCTCGTTTGCGCTCAGCCGTTTGATTAAAAAATGTTTTCTAACGTTCGCGCCAATGGCGGCGAGAAAGGGGTTGAATATGCTTTGGACCATATTTGTGATCCTATTAGTCCTGTGGCTTCTGGGATTGATCAGCGGTTACACGATTGGTGGATTCGTCCATATCCTGCTGGTCATAGCTGTCGTTGTGATATTGATCCGAGTGATTCAAGGACGAAGACCATTGTAGCGTTTAAAGAAATGGGAAAGTCTATCTAAAAAGTATGAAGATTATCAAACCGATTTTTTTGTTCTTTCTGTCTCTTTCCATCCTGGGCCTCAACGGGTGCGCGTCCCTGCCGAATGTTTCTGAAAAGATGCAGGAAGCTCCCGTTAGCCGGGAAACGCCTCGAATCCTTTCGGCCAAAGGACTGTTATCGCCTAAGCAGAGCCAAGCCCTCGTGGAACGATTGCAGCGATCCGTCGACCCGACGGACATTCTGCAACGGTATATGGCCGTAATAGAATCGGTGAGTGACAGCCCCTTGACCAAGGGGAACAAAGTCACGTTGCTCGTTGATGGTCCAGCCACGTATGACGCCATGTTCAAAGCGATCCGAAACGCGAAAGACCATATCAATCTCGAAACCTTTATCTTCGAAGACATCACGATCGATGATGAAACGGGGCTGAAACTGGCCGATCTACTATTACAAAAACAAGCGGCCGGCGTTCAGGTGAATATCCTCTATGACAGCCTGGGCAGCAACAGCACCCCTGTTTCCTTTTTTCAAGGCCTGCGCGACGGTGGGATTCAGGTGGTCGAATTTAACCCGATAAACCCGGTCAAGGCCCGGGGGAAATGGCGTCTGGCCAAATCGGATCACCGCAAGATTTTGATCGTCGACGGCAAGATCGCCTTTACCGGGGGGGTCAACATCAGCCAGGTCTATTCGAGCGGGTTTTCCAGACGGGGAGAACACGATCCGACCCAAATCCCCTGGCGGGATACCGATGTTCAAATTGAAGGCCCGGCAGTGGCAGAGTTCCAAAAACTTTTTATGGATACCTGGCGGCGACAGGAAGGGGCGAAACTCGCCGAACGGAACTACTTCCCCGATTTTAAGAAAGAAGAGGGTAATACCCTGGTGGGGGTGGTCGGCAGCAGTCCGGGAGAGGCCAACAGGCTTACTTTTATTCTGTATGTGTCCGCCATCACGTTTGCGGAGAATTCGCTTTATATGACCAATGCCTATTTTGTCCCCGACCACCAGACCGTAGATGCCCTGACGGATGCGGCTAAGAGCGGGGTCGATGTCAAAATTATTCTTGCCGGAACCACCGATTCTTCGTTGGCCCAGTACGCCGGGCAATACTTTTATTCCGAGCTTTTGAAATCGGGGGTAAAACTATACCGGCGCAAAAATGTCCTCCTGCATGCCAAAACACTGGTCATTGACGGGGTCTGGTCGACCGTCGGCTCTACCAATATGGATTTCTGGAGCTTTTCCATCAATGACGAAGTAAACGCGGTTATTCTGAGCCGCGAGTTCGCCATGGAAATGGAAAAGATGTTTGCCTCGGATCTGGCGGAATCCGACGAGATAGTATGGGAGGAGTGGAAAAAAAGACCTTTTTTTTCCAAGCTCCGGGAGCAGTTAGCCCATCTAATCTCCCGCTGGCTCTAGAAAATCCTGAAACAGGTTTCGAGTGATTCCTATGGGCATTTCAAAAGCTGGCGGGCGGAGAAATCCCTTGAGCAGTAAACCAGTGTTCCCGAATCGTATCATAAAAGCATTTTCTTGGTTATTGATTTTTGTGTCCTCCGGTCTGGCCGCCGCGTCTGATCGACCGCTACGTTGGGCCACACCGATCCAAATGCGAGGGGTTGGCAGTCTTTATAAGGTTACTGATTTCCTTTATAGAAGTGAGCAGCCGACCGAAGAGGGGATGAAGAATCTTGGAAAGATGGGAATAAAGACCATAATAAACCTGCGGGTGTTCCATTCTGATGTGGATAAAATCAAAAAGACGGGATTGCTCGTCGAGGAAGTAAGCGTCAAGCCCTGGCATATTGAGGATGAAGACGTAATACGAGTTCTGCGAATAATAAAAAAAAGAGAGAATGGTCCATTTTTAATGCACTGCTGGCGTGGGGCGGATAGACTCGGTCTGATGGTAGCCATGTTTAGAATTGTAGAACAAGGATGGACGAAAGACGAGGCGATTGAGGAAATGGTCCAAGGGGGGTATGGATTTCATGCGAAGTGGAGCAACATCATTGCGTATGTAAAGAAGGTAAACGTGGAAAGAATACGAAAAGAATTGGACCGCGTGAAAACCAAGGCCCGCAAGGACGGGCGGGAGAAGGTGCTTGACGGGACTCTCGAACTGCCCCCCGATGTTTACAACGGCTGTCCTACCGTCGCCAAGAATCTGCCCAAGGGGGCCGGCGAGACCGTCCACATCGTGGCTTTTACGCCCATGCCCCGGATTATTCAACTGGAGCTGGCACCGCAAGGCGAGCACAAGGTGATGGTCGGCGACCTGGCGAAGACGGCGACCCACTATGTCTTCAAGCCCCGGCTCGGGTCTGGCTCAAGCTCTTCAGCACGCTGCTCGGGCGCGTGCCGCCGGACTACCACGCCTGGTTCCTCACTGACGAGGTGCCGGCGTTTGCGAGGTTCGAGGGACCGCTCTACCCGACGGGACCGGTCTGGCGGATCGAGCTGACCAGCCCCCGTTGGCCAGGCTAACCAAAGCGGATCGGGAATAACAAATGCGATTGATTCATGACTGGAGATACAAATGATGAAACTGGGTAAGCGTGTCATGGCCGGATTAGTAATGGGTGCTTTGATTGCGGGGCTATGCTGCTGCGAGAAGAAGGAAGGCCCCGTGGAGCGCGTCGGCAAGCAAATCGATCAGGCGGTAGAAAAAGCCGGGCAGCAGATCGAAAAGGCCGGCGAGAAAGTCGAGGATACGGCAAAAAGACGATAATAATAAGCAGCCATCTCGAATTCGACCCATGAGGTCAAAATGGAAACACACCTTTATCCAGTCGTCAGATGGAATAAATAGACGAAGGAGAGATCGATGAAAACAAAAGTGGGATTGTGGATTGACCATAAGAAGGCTATAGTCGTGGCTGTTACGGACCAAGGGGAAGAGATTGGACTGGTCATATCGAAAGTTGAAAAGCAGCTCCGCCGGTCTGGTGATTCGCCTCTTAAGGGTTCCTATGAACCACAACAAGTACCGGCGGGGGACAGTCGCCAGAAAAAGCTAACGGGACATCTCAACCTCTACTATGATGCGGTAATTGCGAGTATTCGGGAGGCGGAATCTATTCTGATATTTGGTCCTGGTGAGGCGAAAGGCGAACTGAAAAAGCGTCTTGAAAGAGACAAGTTGGGAGGACGCATCGTAGGGTTTGAAACAGTGGACAAGATGACGGATCGTCAGATTGTGGCGAAAGTTCGAAAGCATTTTCCAGCGTAGCGTTTGGCACTATTTCAAATGAAGGAATTTTGCGAGGCAGGAAGAAGAATTCATTGATCCGAGCCGGCTCCCGCC
>CAVVCH010000054.1:0-188063 GCA_963746605.1 uncultured delta proteobacterium | reverse complement strand
AGACTACGAGGTTGATAGGACGGGAGTGTAAGGGCAGCAATGTCTTAAGCTTACCGTTACTAATCGGCCGTGCGGCTTGGCCATATATCTTCTTCCATTTCCTATCTATTTTTATAATTACGCACTGGTTAGAGTTTATACCCTTTCCGGTGGCCATAGCGAAGGGGTCCCACCCGTTCCCATCCCGAACACGGAAGTTAAGCCCTTCAGCGCCGATGGTACTGCCCGGGCAGCTGGGTGGGAGAGTAGGACGCCGCCGGATTTAAAAATTGGAGCCCTGCCTTCGAAAGAGGGCAGGGCTTTTTTTTGACTTTTTTTTGAAGAAGCCGCACCAAGGCACTCCTCCGTGAGGCTACCGGCTTCATGTGGATGCCCACTTAAAGATCGAAGGCTATGGGAAATTTTAAACACTTCTTATCCCCATCTGATCGGCCTAAGCCGCCTTTAATCCCCTTATCCATCCCTGTTTTTCTTCCTTTTTTTGCTTGACCACTCTTTCGACTTATGCTATGGACCCCTTATAAAGGGGTAATCTATCAAAAGAGACCAAGGAGATAATCTAAAGAAAATATATAGAAAATTAAAGTGATCAAAAAAAAACCAAAGTTTGAGAAAATCCTGGAATATTATACGGTCAAGGCCCGGGCTTTGACCAAAAGGAGGGGGAGATGAAGAGAATATTTCTGGGGAGCATCTTTCTGGCAGTTTTTTTTGTTTCATTCTTTCCTCAAGACGCAGCGGCCATTCCGGCTTTTGCCCGGAAATACAAAACGGCCTGCATGACCTGCCATACCGTCTGGCCGAAACTATCGGCCGTGGGAGAGGCCTTCCGGTTGCTCGGCTACAGGCTGCCTGAAAATGACGAACTCTACGTCAAGGATCAGCCGGTCAGTCTGGGGGCGGAGCCCTACAAAAAAATGTTTCCCCAATCCATCTGGCCTTCCGATATCCCTGGAACCCTGCCCCTTTCCGTCCGGGCCAACGGGAGCGTAAATGTCAACACCGGTGACGCCAATGGAAGTTCATCGAGTACCCAGTGGAACTTCCCTGGAGAGATAGTCCTGCTAGCGGCCGGCACCTTTGGGAAGGACTTTTCTTTCTTTATGAACCTGGGTTTTGCCTTCGAATCCGGAACTTCCACCACGGAGGGGCTGGCCTGGTTGATGTGGTCGGACCTTTTCAGTGGAATTCTCGGCAAAAACCACCTGAACATCAAGGCCGGGAATGTGGGCCGGCAATCGATCGCCTTACCCAATTCCCGGGATGAAAATAGTTTTACCGTAAACGGCTACCAGTACCAGGATGTGCTCAAACTGCAGCCTCAACCCGGTATCCAGGTAAACGGATTCGGAAGTCGTTGGCGCTACTATGCCGGCCTCGTGCAAGCCAACACGGACAGCAGTTCGTTGGATTATTACGGTGGTCTGTCTTTCAAAATCGGCGGGCTGGGCTTTGACGGTTCAGGGTTGAAATCCGAAGAGGGCGGTCTTAACACCTCGCCGTCCGGTTTTTGGCGGGACGACTCCATCCTTTTCGGTCTCTTCGGCTATCAGGGTTACACCGGCACGGAGGCCAACAGGGCAACTCGATATGGCGCGGATGCCCGGGTGAACTACAAAGACCTTTCCCTGGGCGGAGGATATATCAGGCAAGATGCGGATGAGCCTACTGCCTCGGCGACGGAAACAACTCCGACGGCCGCAGCGAAAAGATTGACCAATTTGGGGATACGGAGAATTTCGCTTCTCGACGAACCAACTACGACGAGTACAACAAAAAATCTCTGGTTTGTTGAGGGGCAGTATTTTGTGTTTCCCTGGCTGATCCCTTATGCCCGCTATGAGTCGCTGACCGTAGACACCCCCGATCAAGATCAAGCCCGCATTATTGGCGGCATAGCCTTTTTATTGCGCGCCAATATAAAACTCAGTGCGGAATACCGGTACTTCACAACCAACCAGCCAAGAGAAGCGGCAGGTCAAGGGACCCATGCAGACGACTTGCTGTCCTTCCAGCTCGATTGGTCATTTTAATTGAATTTGGAAAGAGGAGGAACATGAAACCGTACTCCAGGAATAGATGGATAAGTTTAGCGATTGCCTCGGTCTTCGCCGCGGCGGTGTTCTTAACCATTCCTCCGATTCAGGCCCAGGAAACCAAGGGCCATCAACCCGGAGGGACGATCAAAGGCGTGGTCAACACACCGTGGGTCAAGCGTTACCCGGCCCTGGTGTATCTAGACAACGTCAAGGGCGAGTTTCCCCCGCAGAAGAAGAACCCCTTCATGGGCCAGAAGGGCTTGGTCTTCGCCCCCCATATCTTGCCCGTTCTGAAAGGATCAACGGTTGATTTTACCAATGACGATTCCGTGGCCCACAATGTTTTTACCCCTCCCGGTGCGGCGACACGCTTCAACCTGGGGCTATACGGCGTAGGTGTTAAAAAGGAGGTCACGTTTAATAACGTCGGCGAAGTCCCCCTCCTTTGCAATGTCCATCCGGAGATGTTGGGCTACGTGATCGTTTTACAGAATCCCTACTTCGCCTTGAGCGACAATTCCGGAAAATACGAGATCCGGAACGTTCCTTCGGGAACTTACAAACTCAAGGTCTGGCACGAGAAGCTTCAAGAGACCGCGAAGGATGTGGTCGTGGAAGAGGGGAAGACAGTCACCGTCGATTTTGAAAAGGATAAATTGAAACAGCGATAAGGCGAAGGCGCCATGAACGTAGGGGGGAAAATCTCCAAAAATACAAGGCAACGGATCGGTCGCCTGGGACTGGGTACAATACTGGTTGGATTGCTGTTGTCTTCCGGCTTTGCGGAGGTGATCGATCTTAAAGATAAGGTGATACCCCCCGGGGTGCTTGCAGGGGAAAATGGAAAAATGGTGCCCATCCAAGTTCCCAAGGAATCGACTCAATCCATCGAAAAGAACAAGAAGGTTGATCCTCCGGCAGGGAAATCGGAGGCGCAGCTTCTGGAGAAGATCGACGCCCTTCAAAAAAGAGTCGAACGGCTTGAACGCCTGCTGGAAGAAAGCAGGAAGGCCGATGGGACACCGACTCTGGCTCCCGGTTTTGGGGGAAAGACGGAAGAAGGCCTGAAAGCCGGCAGTTTACCGGATTCGCCGGCCTCAAAGAGCACCGCCATTCATGAACAGCTTTTGCGGGAGGAATTGGGGCAGGTGGAGGGGGTTATTCTATGGCAGGGAACGCCTCTGGCCAATGGAAACGTACGGATTGAACTGGAAAAATATACCGGCTTCTCCTTGACCTCCGTCATAAAAGATGTTCTCCGGGGATGAGAGAGGATCCGTGGACCAAGGACTCTCCCTTTCGACCAAAACAGATTCCCAGGGAAGATACTCTTTTGCCAGAGTCCCCCCGGGGAGCTACCGGCTATATTGGTGGCCTGATTTTAAGACAGGCTGGGTACACCGGCTTCGGGAAAAACCGGACTTTGAGGTCATTTCCGGCAAGGTGACGGTCCAGAACATCCCGGATAACCCGTCCGTAATGAAAAAGAAATAACCCGAGAGATAGTTTATGAATGACCAGGAAGAATATAATCTGCCCAAGGAAATGCTGATCGTCGTCTTCGGCGGCGGCGCGCTGGGGGTGTTTCTGCTGGTTGTAGCCGAAATCCTGGTGGCCCTGATCAAGAGATAACCCCCTTACCTCGAGCTAACCTGCCGGCATTGGAGGAAAAGTCATGTCCGAACGGCAGTACACCAGAAGAGAAATCTTAAATCGGATCGGCTGGGTGGCCACATTAGGGACCTTTGGAGGCATGACGGCCGCCTCGGTCCGCTATGTGATTCCCAACGTCCTCTACGAGCCTCCCCTGACCTTCAAGATCGGCAAACCCCAGGACTACCCTGAGGGCGTGGACTATCTCGATGACAAGAGGATTTTCGTCATCCGCCAGGGAAATCTCATCAAGGTCGTCTCGGCTGTCTGCACCCATTTAGGCTGTTCCGTCCAATGGGCTCAGGAGCGCAATCGTTTTGAGTGTCCCTGTCACGGCAGCCTGTTCAATGCCCGGGGGCAGGTTACCGTCGGACCGGCACAAAACGCCCTTCCCTGGTATGAAGTCACCTTAGCAGCGGACGGCCGGCTCCTGGTGGATGAAAGCCGGCCGGTTCCTTTTCAACGCACCCTCTCGGTATAAGGATCACGCCATGAATCCTTTCCATGGAGAATCCGCCTCATGAGAATCGAAGCCAGGGATCTCCTCTTCCAGAATCGTTTTTGGAAATCCATCGTCCGAAAAGAAATTCCGGTTAATCTTTGGCTGAAAACCAAGATCCTCGGCCTGGGCCTGATTAATTTTTATCTTTTCGTCATCCTGACGATAACGGGGATCCTGTTGATGTTCTATTACACCCCGGACACGGAAAGGGCCTACCAGGGAATCAAAGACCTGGAATATGTAGCCAGCTTCGGCCTGATCTTCCGGAACATGCATCGCTACGCTGCTTATCTGATGCTGATATCGGTTTTTCTGCACATGAGTCGGGTCTTTTTTACGGCCGAATATCGGGAGCCCAGGGAATTCAATTGGGTGACCGGTCTGATCCTGTTCCTCTGCACGGCGGTTATGGCCATAACCGGTTATATCCTGCCCTGGGACCAAAAGGGCTACTGGGCCATGACCATTACCTCCAATGTGGTCACCTCGGCGCCGGGTATCGGAGAAAAGCTCAAATATTTGATCCTGGGCGGAAACGAGGTCGGTCAAAACGCCCTGGTCCATGCTTACGGCATGCACGTTAAAATCATGCCCCTGGTCATTGGATTAGTCATGGGGGTCCATTTCTGGCGTATTCGCAAGGACGATTTTTTGGCTTGGGCCGTCTGGGGCGGTCACTTGGATTTTAAAGAAGGTGAAACTCCTCCGGAGGCCCAAGGACCGGAGCAGGGACCTTCCCTTTGGC
Source organism: uncultured delta proteobacterium (assembly GCA_963746605.1). GTDB lineage: Bacteria > Desulfobacterota > RBG-13-43-22 > RBG-13-43-22 > RBG-13-43-22 > CAVQSS01. The sequence goes on along the minus strand of CAVVCH010000054.1, from coordinate 183,124 downwards.
AGGATATCATTGTCAGGGAGCTCAGCAAATTTCTTTTGATCCTGGCCCTGGTCATGGGGATTTCTCTCCTGTTTAATGCTCCTTTGGAAGAAGGGGCCAATCCTTCGGTAACACCCAGTCCGGTCAAGGCCCCCTGGTTTCTGGTAGGCATGCAGGAACTCTTGTCCTGGGGTGCCCCCTTCTTTTTTGGAGTCCTGGTTCCTAACCTCATGATCGTTCTGATCATCCTGATCCCCTATATCGATCGGGGCCGCGAAGGGATCGGAGTCTGGTTTCACCCCAGCCGCCGCCTGGCCAATATCCTTTTCACCGCGGCCGTCACGGTGTATCTGGGGCTGATTATCGTCGGGCAGTTTTTGCGGGGGCCGGGCTGGGTCTTTTACTGGCCGTGGCAGTCTTGGCCCACTCATTGATTTTTTTTGGCCTTTGAAAAGGCGGCGGAAATGAAAGACTTATTTCAAAGGATCTTTCCCTTTTTGGCCTTATTGGTCTTGCTCCTTTTTATCGGACAGCTCTGGAAAAATTCCAACCCTTCCTACCTGGCCTATCAGAAACAATTTAAATCCCTTCTCCTCCAAAAGGCCGCCCAGAAAGGTAAAAGTCCTGACTTTCAATTCGGGGTTCGGCAGCGGTGGATTGAAAAATTAAAAAAGACCGATCGCTGCGAGACCTGCCATCTGGGGATGGAAGACCCACGGTTTCAAAATGCCCTTCAGCCCTTCCGCTCCCATCCCGACGTAGGCGGGCACGACTTCGAAAAATTCGGCTGTACCGTCTGCCATGGAGGTCAAGGATGGGCCACGCCTTTGCAGGACGCCCACGGCCCAGTGGAGAATTGGAATCAGGCCATCACCCATCAGGCCTTCATGGAAAACGCCTGCGGTCTCTGTCACGGCGAGACCATCCAGGACCAGGCGCCGGTTTTGGCCAAAGGTCGTGCCCTTTTTAAGGACTACGGCTGCCGGGGCTGCCACCTGGTCAGGGGAAAAGAAAGGATCATCGTGGGGCCTCCTTTGGATCGGATGACCCAGCGGGTCAAACCCGACTGGCTCTACCGCTGGATCCTGAATCCTAAGGGCTATCTTCCAAAGACAAAAATGCCCAATCCTAAATTCTCCCCCCAGCAGGCAGCGGACGTGGCCGCCGTTCTCTTTCAAGGCGGGAAACCCCCGGAGATCAAGTTGGGCAAGCCAACCGCAGAAGGCAAGAAAACGTTCCTGGACTCCCGTTGCGTCAGTTGCCATTCCCTGGAAGGCAAAGGGGGCATCCTTGGACCGGAACTCAGCAAGATCTCCTCCAAGATGGTTCCGGACCGACTGATCCGAATAATCAAAAACCCTCATGAGCTCTGGGCCGCGTCACAGATGCCCATCTATGGTTTTTCCGATCAGGAAATCTTCAAAATCGTCGACTTTTTGGTGGGAGAATATATCGACCTGGAGCTGGATGAGAGCCAGGCCGCCGCACAGACAAGGATGGTTCAAGGGGGAAATAAGCTCCGCGGGAAAGAATTGATCGAAAAACAGGGCTGTACCGCCTGCCATACCCAGATCGAAGGTATTAAGGATCGCGGCGAAATCGGCCTGGAGCTGACCGCCATTGGGGCGATCCATATCAGCCGTCTGGAGTTTGGGCGCGTCCAGGTCACACCTCAGGATCGCACCGTGCCCAACTGGCTGTACAACAAGATGAAAAACCCCAGGCTCTTCAAGACGGACTTAAAGATGCCCGATTACGCCTTCAGCGACCGGGAAGCCGAGGCCGTAACTACTTATTTGTTGGGGATGAAGGGGCAAGAGGTTCCCGCTGCCTATATCCTCTCTCTGGGGCCGAAGCCCTCAACCTACACGCCGCAAGGAAAATTCGGCTGGGTCCTGGACAAGTATCGCTGTTTTACCTGTCATAAAATCAACGGAAAAGGCGGGGAAATGGCCACCGACCTCTCCCAGGAAGGAAGCCGGGTCACGAAGACCTGGTTGCAGAAATTTATGAAGGCCCCCGACACCATCCGGCCCATCCTGGTGGAACGTATGCCGCCTTTTAAAATCCAGGATTCGGAGATCGAAACCCTTTATGCCTATTTTGGGACAACCCTGTTGGATGACCGGGTTGAGAACCTGACCGGCAGGGTCTCGGACACTACACTCCGTAATTCCCCGACGATCCAGACGGGTAAAGACCTTTACAGTAAAAAATACACCTGTCAGGCCTGTCATCAAATCAATCATCAGGGTGGGCTTATCGGACCTGACCTGACCAAAGTCGGGGACCGGCTGAGGCCCGAATGGATCCTCTATTATTTGCGAGATCCCAAAGCTTTTGTCAAACGCTCGGTTGAGCCGGTCTATAAGCTGACCGACAAAGAGATCGAGGCCTTGGCGGCCTTTCTAGCCTCTCCCAAGTAACAGCGAGATGGATCTTGGACCGGGATAAAAAACTGAAGGAATGGACATGATGAAATATTTATTCCTCGTTGCATTGATCTGCGCCTCCATCCTCTTTATTCTGGATCCGCCGGGAGAAAGTCAAAAACCCCCCTCCCCAATTCCTCAAACTCAGGAGGCAAAACCTAAATTGTTACTTCCCCAAAAACAAAGCCAACTTACCTTTGTCGAAAAAAAAGGACGGGCCTTGTATGACTATTATTGTGTCCTTTGTCACGGGACCGGGGGGAACGGGGATGGTTTCAATTCCTACACCCTGACTACCCCGCCGGCAAAATTGGCCGACCCGAATCTGATGGCCAAACTTTCCGATGCGCAGATCGTGGCGGTCGTCAAAAAAGGAGGCGGGGCCCTCGGCCTTTCCACTCAAATGCCTTCCTGGGGTGGGCTTTTTAAGGACCAGGATATTACCTCCCTGATCGCCTATGTTCGAACCCTTTCAAAACCGGGGAGTGAGAAAGGAAGATAAAAGAGCCCGCCGCGGGATTTAAAAATTAAAGCCCTTCCTTGAGATCCAGGGGGGCTTTTTTGTCTTTAGAGATTTTCATTGATTCTATCTGTACACTAGGTGTATAATAAGATGTATGAGAACAAATATTGATTTGAACGATGACTTGCTGGCCGAGGCCCGGAAGTACTCCAAGGCCAAAAATAAGCGGGCTATCGTCGAGGAAGCGCTGACCGCTTATATTGCGCTGAAAGCCGAAGAGCTGCGGCGGTTGACCTATAAAGAGCGGCTGGACCGCCTGCGAACCCGGACGAGGTCGGTGCGCCTGTCCAGCGATACCCGGGATATTCTGCGGAAAGACCGGGATACCCCCCGATGAATTCCTATGTGTTGGATACCAGCGTAGCCGTTGCCTGGTATCTGGAAGAGGTTTTTTCTCCGGCCTCCCGGATGTGGCAAGACCGGATGTTGGAGGGGAAGGCCGTCCTCGTGGTCCCCTCACTTCATTATTGGGAATTTGCCAATGTTCTCCGGACGCTGGTCTGGAGGCGGGAATTGCAGGAAGACCTGGCCCGGGAGATCTTGGATTTGCACCTGGAGGCCCCGCTGGAGCAAAGCGAGCCCGATAGGCGGACCGTATTGGACACAGCCCTTGAATACGGGGCCACGGTCTACGACGCCGTTTTTATCAGCCTTTGCCTTTCCCGAGGATTACCTTTGATCTCGGCTGAGAAAACAACCACCGCCTGGGTAGCCAAGCTCCGTGATCATATCGAACCGGTGCGATGAGCAGGATAAAGGGTATTATTAAGAACGATGGCCACGGTGCCTCAGGAAATTTTCCGGGATTAGCGGATACCCCCTATAATATCAATTGATATTTATTTGACCCCGGAGGATTCGGAGGACCTAAGGAACCCCCATTTCTCATATCTTTCTCCAAATATTATAGTTTAGGCCAAAAAATCCGATAGATGGATGGGAGACTGTATCCTGTGGCCATGTCACGCATTCGGAATTATGTTTATCCACCTAAAGAAGAAGATTTATCAATAGATCAAGGAGGTTGGCCTATGGGTTGGCAGAAAAAAATTTGTTTGGCCTGGATGGCGGTTCTTTTTTCTTTCTGTTGGCTATTGTTGGGAGTTTTTTCTATTCCCCAAGTGCATGCTGGACTCATCAACGGCGTGACAGCCACGGCCTCCACTGAGTATTTGCCTGGCATGGAAGTCTCTCATCTTGTGGATGGAAGCGGTCTTAACACGGCAAATATCCCGCCGACCCATTCCTCCGCGTATCCAGCCGATATCTATTGGGAGACGGTTGCTTATCAATACTCCGGATGGGTTGAATTTGATCTTCAGATGAATAGGGATGTGGACAGCTTCCGGGTCTGGAATTTTAATCTTTATTATCCAGGTTATGGTTCTTACACTGGACGTGGAGCAAAAGATGTTAATATTTCGACTAAAGCTGAGGGGGGGGCGTGGTCAAGCCCGGTCCCTTACGTCTTTGATAAAGCACCAGGAACGGATGACTATCAAGGTCAATTGTTTCTCTAACCTCGGATGGCAATCCGTACGTTATGTGAAATTTGATATTCAGAATTATTATGGCGACGGTGATGCCGCAGGACATGTCGGTTTATCCGAAGTCCAGTTTTATACTGCCGATGTTTGCACCCCGGCCCCGTCCGGCCTGGTTTCCTGGTGGGGCGGGGACGACAACGCCCTGGATATCGTCGGCACAAACAACGGCACCTTGCAGGGTAGTGCCACCTATGCCTCCGGCAAGGTAGGGCAGGCGTTCAGCTTCGATGGGGGGGAGGATAATTATGTTGAAATTCCGAATAGCTCCAGCTTGAATCCGACTGGGGCCTTCAGTGTGGATGGCTGGTTCTACATTGATCCATCGGCTTCAGGTAACGCGGGTGAAATCGCCACACTTGTTGCTAAAACTGAGGGCAGCACCAACAACGGCTGGGCCCTTTATTTTGACGATCGTTGGAGCACAAAAAGTCTAAAGTTTGTCCTGGGGAGTATTTTACGAGTTGCCAAACGCCATTCCCACGGCTAATTGGTATCACATTGCCGGAGTTTACGATCCAGCCGGAACACCGCAGGCGAAGCTTTATATCAATGGCGCTCCAGTTGACGGGTTAAACATGGGCGGGGCGACAGCAAATAATCTCAGCGTGCGAATCGGCGCGATGCACTGGACTGATGCATATCACCAAGGGAATGACCGCCTGAACGGCAAGGCCGATGAGGTGGAGTTTTTCAGCCGCGCCCTCAGTGCCGATGAGATTGCAGCCATTTATAACGCCGGCAGCGCCGGCAAGTGCCGGCCCTGTACCCCGCCGCCTTCCGGGTTGGTCTCCTGGTGGGGAGGAGACAACAATGCCCTTGATATAGTCGGCACCAATAACGGGACACTGATGAACGGCGCCACTTATGGTGCCGGCAAAGTCGGACAGGCATTCAGTTTTGACGGGGTGGATGACTATGTGAATGTCCCGACCCTCACCACCCAGAATTTTCCCTCGTCTTTCACCATGGGCGCTTGGGTAAAGGCAAACGTCCTGCCGGGTAGCATCGCAGTCCTTGCCGGAATGCCGGGGGGATATCAATTGGATTTGTTGTCTGATGGCGGTATATACTTTGGAAACTCCGGAGCAATGGTTTACTCGAACACGAAAATTTCTTCAGGTAGTTTTTACCATGTGGCGGCCAGCTTCGATGCGGGAAATGTTAAAATTTATATCAATGGAATTCCTGATCAGGTAGGCACCTCCACTAATAGACTTGGTACTGATTGGACTTTTCAGATTGGAGGATTTGGAGTCTATGATGGTCCTCCCACGGGATTTTTTCAGGGCGTTATTGATGAGTTGGAGGTTTACGACCGGGCGTTGACCGCTGATGAGATCTCCGCGATCTACAATGCCGGCAGCGCCGGACAATGCCCTATTCGATATTATGTTACCGCAAAGGCAACGGGAAACGGAGCCGGGACTGTGCGATCGAACGTCGGCGGGGTGAACTATACCTACCCGGGGATCGCCACGGGGACAACGAGCGCCCTGAACCACGGCACGGGGGTCACCCTGACGGCCGCGGCGTCCACGGGGTCCACGGTGTCCTGGACCACTTGTACAGGGACGTCAGCCGGTAACGGGACAAATCAGGCCACCTGCACTTATACCGGCCTGAATGGGAACAAGGTGGCCGAAGCAACCTTTACTCTGAATACTTATACTGTCACGGCTAACGCCCAGGGCAATGGGGCCGGGACGGTGCAGTCGAATGTCGGTGGGGTGAGCTATGGGTATCCGGGAACGAACACCGGGACGACCTCGGCCTTGAACCACGGGATGAACGTGGTGCTGACGGCCACGGCCTCGACGGGGTCCACGGTGTCCTGGACCACCTGTACCGGGACGGCCTCCGGGAACGAAACCGTTCAGGCCACCTGCACCTACGCCAGCCTGGACGGGAACAAGACGGCGGCGGCCACCTTTACGCTGAACACCTACGCGGTGACGGCCAACGCGCAGGGCAACGGGGCCGGGACGGTGCAGTCGAATGTGGGCGGCGTGAGCTATAATTATCCGACGGGGAGTACCGGGACGACCTCGGCCCTGAACCACGGGATGAACGTAGTGCTGACGGCCACGGCCTCCGCGGGGTCCACGGTGGCCTGGACGACCTGCACCGGGACGGCCTCGGGGAACGGCACCGCCCAGACCACCTGCACTTATTCCAGCCTGGATGGGAACAAGACGGCCGCCGCCACCTTTACCTTGAACACCTACGCAGTTACGGCCAACGCCCAGGGCAACGGAGCCGGGACGGTGCAGTCGAATGTGGGCGACGTGAGCTACAATTATCCGACCGGGAGCACCGGGACAACCTCGGCCTTGAACCACGGGACCAACGTGATGCTGACGGCCACAGCCTCCACGGGATCCACTGTGGCCTGGACGACCTGTACCGGCACGGCCTCCGGGAACGGCACCGCATCGGCTACCTGCACCTACGCCAGCCTGGATGGGAACAAGACGTCGTCGGCCACCTTCACGCTGAATACCTACAATATGACGGTCACCCCGTCGGGGACGGGAAGCGGCACGGTAACGGGCAACGGTTTGAACTGTTCGTGGAACGGGAGCAGCAGCAGCGGGACCTGCAGCGTCAGCTTGGCACACAACACCGCGGTGAGTCTTACCGCCTCTTCCGAGTACAGGTTCGACCTTCAGTGGCTGGAGCGGGGGCAGCGGCTCGGCCGCGGGGTGCAGCGGGGCGGGGGCCTGTGCGTTCAACATTACCCAGGTTTCGAGTATCGGTTCGATCTTTATCCAGAAAAGCTCGATTTATCTGCCTTTAATCCTTCGCCCTTAAGGCGGTTTTCAGGGTTTCTTCCAGTTATAGCTGAGGTGCCGCCCCGGCGCCGGGTGGGAGCGTTGGACGCCGCCGGATTTAAAGAAAAAAGCTCTTCCTTGAGATCCAAGAAAGGGCTTTTTCCCTTTATTTCACCAAACGGGACCTGAAAAATATTTCCGAAGACGAATCAGATCTCCAGACCCAGTTTCTTGAGGGCCGCCACACCCCCCTGGAGGTTGAGGCAGTTTCCCAGGCCGGCCTGATCCAGGGCGACCTGGGCTTCATAGGAGCGCACACCGGTGTTGCAGACCAGTATCAGTTGCCGGTCCGGAGGGACCTCGGCCAATCGTTGCTGCAATTGATCCTGGGGAATGCTCTTCCAGATCTCGGGATATTTCTGGACAAAGGGCTCGGCATTCCCCCAGCCCCGACAGTCCAGAAAGAGGAACCGCTCGGGGTCTTTGGCCTTCCACATTTCCAGCACCTGTTCCGGATTGATGGTCCGGTTCTTACCCGCCAAAACGTTCTCCGCCGTATTCCCCAGGGCATTCAGGATATCCATGGCCGCTGAAAAAGGCGGTGAATAGGGTAATTCCAGGTTACTGATTTCGGATACATCCGGCCGGTGGGGCAGCAGTCCGGATACGGCCGCCAGCCGGGCAAACATCCCGTCTCCCCGGTTGCCAAGGCCCTGGACCCCCAGGACTCGGCGGGTCGATTTTTCCACCACCATCTCCAGGTACATGAGGTCTTTGTCCGGAAAGAAATGGGCCCGGTCGAACTGGACCACAAAAGCGCTGATAACCTCGTAACCCTCGCGAGCGGCCCTTTGGACGGATAACCCGGTGCCGCCGACCGAAATTTCAAACAATTTCACTATAAAGGTCCCCACGGAACCTGGGAAAACCGCCTGACCCCCGGCCAGATTGGTGCCGATGACCCGCCCCTCCCGGTTGGCCAGGGAGCCGTAAGGGAAGAAGCCCGGTTTTCCGGTGATCAAATTGGGAACAGTCACACAATCCCCTCCGGAAAAAATGGCCGGGTCCGAGGTCTGCATCCGGGCGTTTACCCGGATGGCCCCCGAAGGGTCGAGCTCCAGTCCGGCCCGGCGGGCCAGTTCGCTGCTGGGGAGGACCCCGACGGCCACGATCACCAGGTCCGCTTCCAGGGTCTGTTTTTGGGTGACGACCCGTTCGACCCGCTCCCGACCTTCAAACCGCAACACTTCGTCATTAAGATCAAGAACAATGCCCTTTTCTTCCAGGTGGTGTTGGGCCATGCCGGCAAGGGTCGGGCTGACCAGATCCGGTAAAATCTGATCGCGCAGTTCTATCACCGTGGTTTCGATGCCCCAAAGGTCGGCCAGGGCTTCGGCCATTTCCAGCCCGATCGGGCCGGCGCCGATAATGACCGCTTTCCGGACCAGGCCCTTGGAAATGATCTCCTTGATCCGAATGGGCTCCTCCAGGCTGGCGATGGAGTAAATCCCGGGCAGGTCCGCGCCGGGCGCTGTAAGTCGCCGTGGAACACTGCCGGTCGCCAGGACCAGTTGGTCGTAGGACAGGTCCAGCTCTTCCCCGGTTAACAGCTTGCGGACCCGGACCTTTTTGGCCGACCGATCAATGTCCAGGGCACGGGTTCGGGTCCAGACCTCGACTCCCTTGGCCTCCCGGAAAAATTTTTCATCCCGCAGCATATGGAAGCTGGTGGATTGGAGTTGATTCACATCGCTGACATCCCCGGATATGAAATAGGGGATTCCGCAACCCCCATAGGAAATGCGTTCGGATTGATCCAGCAGGATGGCCCGGGAATTCGGTTCCAGACGTTTGAAACGGCAGGCGGCCTTGGGACCCAAGGCCACGCCGCCGATGAAGATCACAATTTGCGCCATGACATCACCCTCCTCAAAAAAGCAGGAAAGACAGGATAGAGATGTTATATACCAGAAGGCTTTAATGGGCAACTTTTTCCTTATTTTATTGACTCCTTTCCAAACCTTTTGTAAATTTAATCTGTTATGAATTCAAAACCAAGTCCCATCGGAGTCATCCATTCACCCTATCGGACCAAAGAGGCCGCCCCGATCCAGGGGATCTTCGCTCCGGGCGGCCATGGGCAGGTGGAGGTTTTCCCGGAGTACGCAGAGGGACTGAAGGATATTGAAACCTTTTCCCATATTATACTTCTCTACCGATTCGATCGGGCCGGTGAAATCAAGTTGGTTAGGCCGACCTTTCTAGACGATGAACCGCACGGGATTTTTGCCTCCCGGCATCCCTGCCGTCCCAGCGGCCTGGGTTTGACCATAGTGAAACTCTTGGGGCGTTCACAGAATGTCCTGGAGGTCAGCGGGATCGACGTCCTCGATGGAACCCCCCTGATCGATATTAAACCCTATATCCCACGATTTGACTGTTTCCCGGAGGCCAATGAAGGCTGGCTGATTTCGAAGGCGGAACGATCCAAACCGCCGGGAAGGGAATAAGCCGGGCCACCTTCCAGCCTTTACCCCTGCCCTCAGGTTAAGCCCGAGGGCAGTCCACTCTATCTCTTTAAGCCAATTAAGCCAAACGTCAAGTCCTTTCCAAGACCCGGAGCTCGACGTCCGCCAGTCCCCGGAATCCTGTGGGGTTGAAAAGGGGAAAGGGATGCCTTATATTTCTTCTAAAAAGGAAGGATAGAGAACTACATTTTAACCCAAATTGCAGGAAAAAATTATGGAAGAAAAAACACCTTATGAGGCGAAGGCCAGTGGGGCCAATCAAAAAATACCCAACCAAAAAGAATTGGAAAAGGAATTAACTGAGTATTTGTCTAAGAAATACGGCGACCGGGTGAAAGTTATTACTCCATTCGTCTTTCCCAAGGGGGAACCGGACGAAACGGACCGGCTAAACAGTGAAAAGGAGTCTCCGTCCTCCAAGCTTAATTTTGATCTGAAACCCGAGGAGCTGGAGGCCTTCTTGGACGAATACGTGATCTGCCAGGATGAAGCCAAAGCGGTCTTAGCCACCAAGATCTGTACGCATTTCAATAGGATCAAGTACTGGGAAAAACAGGGAACCCACTCGGGGGTGGAGCCGGTGGGGTTGATCAAAAATAATATCATCATGATCGGTCCGACCGGGGTGGGGAAGACTTATCTTATCAAGCTAATCGCCAAGAAGCTCGGCGTGCCCTTCGTCAAGGGGGATGCCACCAAATTCAGCGAAACCGGCTATGTGGGCGGAGATGTGGAGGACCTGGTCCGCGATTTGGTCTATGAGGCCAATGAGGATATCGAGCTGGCCCAGTACGGCATCATTTATATTGATGAAGTCGACAAAATCGCCTCCAGCCATAACCTGATCGGGCCGGACGTTTCCCGGACCGGGGTCCAGCGGGCGCTGCTCAAGCCCATGGAAGAGGCGGAAATCGACTTGCGTGTGCCCCATGACCCCATCTCTCAACTCCAGGCCATCGAGCGTTTCCGGAAAACGGGGAAAAAGGAAAAACGGACCGTCAACACCAAGAATATCCTGTTTATCGTCAGCGGGGCCTTCAATCACCTGGACGAGATTATCCGCAAGCGGATGCAGGCTAAGGGGTTGGGTTTCGGGGCCAAAATCCGATCCAAGGAAATGACCGAGAACTTACAAAAGCAGGTTAAATCGGAAGATTTGATCGCCTTTGGTTTCGAATCGGAGTTTGTGGGGCGCCTCCCGGTGGCGGTGGTCCTGGAATCCCTGACTGTGGACGACCTGTATCAAATCCTGCGCAATCCCAACAATCCCATCATTCGCAGCAAGAAAGCGGATTTTAAGGCCTACGGGATAGACGTTTTGTTTGAAGACGAGGCCCTGAAGCTGCTGGCCGAGAGGGCCCATGAGGAAAAAACCGGGGCCCGGGGGTTGGTCAGCGCCGTGGAAAAGGCCCTCCTGAAATTTGAGAAGCGATACCCCTCTACCGAGCATAAACAATTATTGGTCACGAGAGCACTGGTAGAAAACCCGGCGGAGGAATTGGATCGGTTGCTGGCCGAGCCGGAAGACCCGGCGGATCAGGACCGCTTTCGGCAGGCCTGGGACCGGGAAAGGGCGACTCTGGTGGAACGCATCCGGGAACGGGCCCAGGAATTGGGCGGGAAATTTGATACCGCCATGACCGAAGCCCGTCTGGCCCTGATCGCCGATCGCCATTTGGAATTGGGATTGGATCTGCCTCAGGCCTTTGAAGAGGTTTGGCTGATGATCCAACAGGTCCGGGAATATGAGCTTCGTTTTTTTGAACGGTTCAACATCAGTCTCAAATTTTCGGAGGAAGGGATTGATACGGTTCTGGCCAAAGCGTTGAAGGCCAGGGTCAGTGTCTGGTCTATTTGCGAGAATTTCTCCAAAGATTTCGAATACGGGTTTAAGCTGGTTCATGAAAAAACCGGCCTTAACCGGTTCCTGATCAATCCTGAGGCCATTGAAAACACGGAAGTCTATATTCAAAAATTGCTCCGGAACTATTTTCCCGCAGGCTCGGGACCCGAAGCTGAAAAACTGAATACCAAATAATCCGTTTACTATTCTTTTATTTTTCATAATGAAATTTCCCCTTGGGAAAAGAAAGGCATTATGATCGGCATTTCCAAACTCTATTTAGGCACGGTGGAACCTTCGGACGCTCTGCGTTACGGAAGACATTCCAAAGATCTTCCCTCCCACCTGCTCCAGTTTTCCGCGGACAAAAAGCCGGTGGTGGTCTGGAACATGACCCGCCAGTGCAACCTGAGGTGTGTGCACTGCTACGCCCAGGCCAAGGCCGCCCCCACCGAAAATGAACTCACTACAGCGGAAGGAAAAACCCTGATCGATGACCTGAGCCAATTCGGCGCTCCGGTCATGCTCTTTTCCGGCGGCGAGCCGCTCATGCGGCCGGACCTGCCGGAACTGGCTCAGTATGCCGTTTCCAAAGGGATGCGGGCGGTGATCTCCACCAACGGGACCCTGATCACCCGAGAGAAGGCTCGGATCTTCAAGGACATCGGTCTGTCTTACGTGGGCATCAGCCTGGATGGTCTGAGGGAAGTCAACGACCGCTTTCGGGGGGTGTCAGGGGCCTTTGAACAGGCCCTGGAAGGGATCCGCAACTGCCGCGAGGCCGGGATCAAGGTGGGGCTGCGTTTCACAGTCAACAAGAGAAACGCCGACCAGGTGGGGCCGATTTTCGACCTGTTGCGGGACGAAAACATCCCCCGGGTCTGCTTCTACCACCTGGTCTATGCCGGACGCGGCTCCCAGCTCAGGGAAGAGGACCTGGATCACGCCGAGACCCGGCAGGTGGTGGACCTGATCGCAGACCGGACGAAAGAATTATTCGACCAGGGGCTGGAAAAGGAAGTGCTCACCGTGGATAACCATGCCGACGGCCCCTACCTCTACCTGCGCCTGCTGAAAGAGGGATCGGCGCGGGCCCCGGAGGTGATGGAACTGCTGCAGATGAATGAGGGGAACAGTTCGGGACGGGGGATCGGCTGCGTGAGCTGGGACGGGCAGGTCCACGCCGACCAGTTCTGGCGACATTATTCCTTTGGGAATGTCCGGCAGCGCCCCTTCAGCGAGATCTGGCAGGACATTTCCAATCCCTTGATGGCCCGCCTGAAAGAAAAGAAAAAATACGTCACCGGCCGCTGCGCGAAATGCCGTTGGCTGGACATATGCGGAGGTAATTTCCGAGTCCGCGCCGAGGCTGCCACCGGTGACCTCTGGGCCCCGGACCCGGCCTGCTACCTGACGGATGAGGAAATCGGGGCGACTGCCTGATCCCGACGCTGATATTTCAGCGTTGTGTGGTTTTGGATATTTTTGTAGGGGCGGGGTTTATCCCCGCCCCCAATTCGCCCCTGATTTGGACCTCATTTTCCGCACCCTCATCCATATCCATGACCGTCCCATCTCGATCAGAAAATCATCCCTATTAGCCCCTTCATCCGGAGATGCTATTATCATCCGGAAAAGATGCTCTTTCTAAAAATCCCTTCCATTACTTGATCCGGCATTGATTCCATCCCGACTTTTTAAGTCGGTTAATCCGGGCTTTTAGTGTATAAGGGAAGGGGTATGAAGTTCGTCAAAAAGACAATGCTGTTGTTCGTGGTATTCTTTTTTTCATCCGGCCTTTTTCCTGAAAAATCGGAAAGCGGACAGTATCCTCTTTGGGAGGCCGCCGTGGGTTTGGTGGGCTTCAGCTTTCCCGATTACCGGGGATCGGACCAGAGCCGTTTTTATCTGCTGCCCTTTCCCTATTTCATTTATCGGGGCGATGTGCTCAAGGTGGACCGGGAGCGGGTGCGCGGCCTATTTTTCCGGAGGCCCTGGCTGGAGCTGGATCTGAGCCTGGGCGGATCGGTGCCGGTGGAAAGCAGCCAGAATGATGCCCGAAAAGGGATGCCCAATCTGTCTCCCGTGGCGGAGCTTGGGCCCTCGCTGGAGCTGATCCTGGGAGAGAAAAAAGGGGATTACAAGACGACAGTGACTCTGCCTTTCCGGTTTGCCGGGGCGATTGACTTTCCACAGGTCTACGGCATCGGCTGGGTTTTCACGCCTCGGCTGAATATCGACAATTACAACATGGGCGGCTGGAGCGGCTTCAACCTAGGGATGTCTTTCGGGCCGGTTTTCGGAAGCGATGCCTACCACGATTATTTTTATTCCGTGAGGCCGGCCTTTGCCACTCCCCAGCGGCCAGCCTATCAGGCCCAGGGGGGGTATGGGGGGACCCAACTTTCCGTAGGGTTGAGCAAATACTACAAGAAATTCTGGGTGAACCTTTTCGCCCGTTGGGATCAATTGGATGGGGCCGCGTTCGCGGACAGCCCGCTGTATAGGAAAAATAGCTCGTTGATTACCGGACTGGTCTTTACCTGGATTTTTGCCGAGTCGGATAAAATGGTGGAGGCGGATAAGTAAAGCTTGACCCGAAAAGAATTCCGTGGTCGTCGGTTTCCGGAAGGAGCGAGAGGAGAGAAATTTTTCCTCAAGATAGGATGCTTTGGCCTTTCGACTTGCGCCTTCAATATTGTCAAGAGGTTTGAATTTTAAGGTTTTGACAAGTTGACGCCGGCGTTTTTCGCAGTGAGCAGTAAACCTGCCTTTCCCCCGGGTTCTCAATCCAAACCCCTTTTCAAAATCGTACTTGTTCCCCCGGACGGAGAAGTTTATAATTAAAAATTACCTTTTTTCAGAGTGACGAAACGGAAGATGACAGAAAAAATCCCAAGACCTCTGATAGGCATTACCATGGGAGACCCGGCCGGGGTCGGGCCGGAGATCATCCTCAAGGCCCTGGCCTCCAGAGGGCTTCCGAAAAAACCCCGCTATGTGGTCATCGGCGACCGGGGGGTCTTGGAACAAACCGGCCGCCGCCTGGGTCTGGCCTGTCCTTCGACCTCTTTAAAATCCATCGTCCAGGCGACCGCTCGGGAAGAGCGGTATTTTCTTTTTGAGGCCTCCCGGCTGCCGATCGCCCGGGTCAAACCCGGGCGACCCGACGAGCGCTGGGGGAAGGCCGTTCTGACCTATCTGCAGATAGGGGCCCAGTGGGCCTTAACAAATCAGGTCCAGGCTGTGGTGACCGCCCCAATCAGCAAGGAAGTAATCCAGCGGACCGACCCCGGATTTACAGGCCACACCGAATTCTTCGCCGCGCTGGCCGGGACCCGGCGGTTCGGCATGATGCTGGCCGGCAAACGACTGAAGGTCAGTCTGGTTACCATCCACTGTTCGATGCGGGAGACCCTTCGGCGGCTGAAAACCAAAGCGATTCTGGAAACCATTGAGCTTACCCACCGGACCCTGACCCAATGGTTCGGCATACCCGACCCCGCCATTGCCGTGGCCGGCCTCAACCCGCATGCCGGCGAAAAGGGTGCTTTCGGGAGCGAAGAAGAAACGATCATCACCCCGGCGGTCCAAAGGGCCTCCGGGCAGGGCCTCCGGGTAACGGGGCCCCACCCTCCGGATACGCTTTTTTACTGGGCGGCCCGAGGGCGTTATGATGCCGTTGTGGCCCTCTACCATGACCAGGGGCTGATACCGCTCAAACTGTTGCACTTCGATAACGCCGTAAACTTGACCATGGGGCTGCCGTTTATCCGCACCTCGGTGGACCACGGAACGGCCTTTGATATCGCCGGTCGAGGATCGGCCAATCCGGACAGTCTGCTCGCGGCCTTGCATCTGGCCGCCGATTTTATCCGCAGGAAACGCCCATGGCTTTAACCGAGATTTTTGTCAAAGGTGCCCGGGAACACAACCTGAAAAACATCGACGTGGCCATCCCCCGGGAGAAACTGGTGGTGATTACCGGTCTTTCCGGTTCAGGCAAGTCGACCCTGGCTTTCGATACCATTTACGCAGAGGGCCAACGGCGCTACGTGGAATCCTTGTCCGCCTATGCCCGCCAGTTTCTGGAGCAGATGGACAAGCCGGATGTGGATTTTATTGAAGGGCTTTCTCCGGCCATTTCTATCGAGCAGAAAACCACCAGCAAAAACCCCCGCTCCACCGTGGGAACCATCACGGAAATCTATGATTATCTGCGGGTGCTCTATGCCCGGATCGGCGAGCCCTACTGTTATCAGTGCGGCCAGAAGATCGCCTCGCAATCGGTGCAGGAAATTGTAGACCAGTTGCTGGCCCTGCCGGAGGGCACACGCCTGCAGCTATTGGCCCCCCTGGTGACCGGACGGAAGGGAGAACATCAGCGCCTTTTGGATCAGCTCAAAAAGGAGGGGTTTGTCCGGGTCCGGGTCAACGGAGAATTCCGGGAGCTGGAAGAGGAAATCCGACTGGACAAAAAAAAGAAACATACCATTGAGGCGGTAGTGGACCGTCTGATCGTGAAACCGGGACTCAAGTCCCGTTTGACCGACTCGGCGGAACTGGCCTTGAAGCTCTCCCAGGGGTTTCTCCGGGTGATCGGCGGAGACGGTTCGGAGACCCTGTTCAGCGAACGTTTTTCTTGTGACCGCTGCGACCTCAGCCTTCCGGAACTCACCCCGCAACTGTTTTCTTTTAATAACCCGCAGGGGGCCTGTCCGACCTGCGATGGGCTGGGAACCAAGATGTATTTCGACCCGGAGCTGATCGTGCCCAACCCGACCCTTTCCCTGCGCGAAGGAGCCATCCTGCCCTGGGAGAATCGAAGCTCCCTCTATTTCCAGCAGACCCTGGAAGCCCTGATGAATCATTACCACTTCGATCTATATACCCGCTTCAAGGATCTGCCTCTGCGGGTGCAGGAGGTACTCCTTCACGGATCAGGAAATGAAGTCATCCGCTTTCATTTTGAAAAAGAGGGGAGACGCCATTTCTTCGAGCGTCCTTTTGAAGGCATTATCCCCAATCTGGACCGGCGTTACCGGGAAACGGATTCGGCTTTTATACGGGAAGAGCTGGAGCGATTTATGAACGTCCGGCCTTGTCCCAGTTGCGGCGGGGCTCGGCTGAAAAAGGAAAGCCTGGCCGTAAAGATATCTGGGTTGAACCTCTTTCAAGTGACCAGGTTGTCGGTGAAAGAAACTAAAAAATGGTTTACCCAGTTGGAGCTCAACCCCCGTCAAGCCCTGATTGCCCGGCGGTTGCTGAAGGAGATCCTAGACCGTCTGGAATTCCTGGTCAACGTGGGGTTGGATTACCTGACTCTGGACCGGTCCTCGGCGACCCTTTCCGGGGGGGAAGGCCAGCGCATCCGCTTGGCCACTCAAATAGGCTCCCGGTTAATGGGAGTCCTGTATATCCTCGACGAGCCCAGCATCGGGCTGCACCAACGGGATAACCTCCGCCTGCTGGAAACGCTGAAAACGTTGCGGGATTTGGGTAATACCGTTCTGGTGGTGGAGCATGACGCTGAAACCATCCGGGCGGCGGACTATGTGATTGATATGGGTCCAGGGGCCGGGGAACAGGGAGGAGAAGTCGTTTTCAGCGGTCCACCGGAACAACTGGTCCGGCACGCCGAGTCATTGACCGGGAAGTACCTCTCCGGGCGACTCCGAATTGAAATTCCCCCAGTCCGCCGCCAAGGAAGCAATGGCAGGATCCAACTGCGAGGGGCTTCAGAAAATAACCTGAAAAATATCAAGGTTTCGATTCCTTTGGGGGTCCTGACCTGTGTCACCGGCGTGTCCGGGTCCGGTAAGAGCACACTGGTTATCGACACCCTTTACCGGCTCCTGGCCCAACGGCTCTACCGGTCCAAGGAACGGGCCGGAAAGGTGGATCGCGTTATCGGGGTCGAATTGATCGATAAGGTCATTAACATAGATCAGTCCCCTATCGGCCGCACCCCCAGGTCCAACCCGGCCACCTACACTGGATTATTCACTTTCATTCGGGACCTGTTTTCCCGCACTCAGGAAGCCCGGGCCCGGGGGTACAAGCCCGGCCGGTTCAGCTTTAATGTCCGTGGCGGGCGCTGTCCGGCCTGCAACGGCGACGGCTTGATGAAGATCGAGATGCATTTTCTGCCGGACGTGTATGTGACTTGCGAGGTCTGCCAGGGAAGTCGTTATAATCGGGATACCCTGGAAATTCACTACAAAGGCCGGGACATCGCCCAGGTATTGGAAATGACGGTGGACCAGGCCGTGGGTTTTTTTGAGGCGATCCCAGCGGTTCGGGAAAAACTGGAGACCCTCAGCCAGGTCGGCCTGGGGTATATCCGTTTGGGACAAGCGGCGACCACGCTTTCGGGGGGGGAGGCCCAGCGGATCAAGTTGTCCCGGGAACTGAGCAAACGCCACACGGGACGGACTCTGTATATCCTGGATGAGCCGACCACGGGTCTGCATTTTGCTGATGTGCAAAAATTGCTGGAGGTTTTAAAACGTCTGGTGGACCTTGGTAATACGGTGGTCGTTATTGAACATAATTTAGATGTCATCAAGACCGCCGATTATATCATCGACTTGGGTCCGGAAGGGGGCGATGCCGGGGGAGAGGTTATCGGATGCGGGACCCCCGAAGAACTGGCGGCCCTGCCCCGGTCCTTTACCGGACAGTTTTTAAAGCAGGTGCTTGGAAATCCAGGGCTTGTCGTTTAGCGCTGGATTCCGCCTGGACCGGGTAAGGTGGCTTAACCGGTAGGCCAAACGGTCCAGCTTCACCGTGAAGTCAATATGGTGGACCAGGAAACCTTCGGGCAGATGCAATTGGGACGGGGAAAAGTTTAAAATCCCGTAGATGGGGACCTCGACGACTTGGTTGACGACTTCCTGAGCCTTAGAGGCCGGGGTGGCGATTACGGCGACTTCCACTTCCTTTTCCAGGGACTCTTTCTTTAGGGCGCTCATGGGCGCGACGGTGATACCCCCCGGCAAAATTCGGCCGATCTTTTCGGGGTCCACATCAAAGGCGGCTACAAACCGATAGCCCTGCCTGGCGAAATTGGAATGGGCGATTAAGGCGCAACCCAGATTCCCCATTCCAATAATAGCCAGATTCCATTCTTTGTTTAACCCTAAGATTCTCCTGATTTCAAATAACAATTCTCTGACAAAATAGCCAACGCCCCGAACCCCAAATTCTCCAAAGTAAGCGAGATCTTTACGAATTTGGGCAGAATTGACCTCACAATGTTCGGCCAATTTTTCCGACGAGATGACTTTAATATTCTGAGCGTCCAACTCTTCCAGTGCCCGGGTGTACCGTGAAAGACGGGTGATCGCCGCTGCTGGAATCCTGGAAAATTTCATTAGGTCTTCCTTATCCGTTATGTGAATAGTGGCACATGAATGGACCTAAAAAAAGGGGTTATTGGGTTTAGCCAATAACCCCTTTGAAACAGAAAAATTACATGGGGAGGCCAATCATCTTGGCGATCGGCGCCGCCATCGGGTACGCGTAGAGCAGGATCAGGGCCACGACCAGCGCGTAAATAGCCAGAGACTCGATCATGGCCAGACCGATCAGCATGGTTACGGTGATCTTTCCGGAAGCTTCCGGGTTCCGAGCCACGCCTTCCACGGCGCCCCTGAGCCCGAGACCTTGGCCGATACCTGTTCCCAGGGCGGCGATCCCAATCGCCAAACCGGCTGCCAGGACAACGCCGAAATAGACGTTCAACCCGGCGGCGGCTACCTGCGGATTAGCCTCGGCAAAGGCCACGGCCACCATGCTCAGCAGAGCTATCGCGGTTAATACCAACACTTTTCTTACCATAGAACCATCCTCCTTTCTATAAGATATGCCTTCTTCCTTTTGTCGGTTAGTGGGCGTGTTCCATGGCTCCCGAGATATAGAGCATGGACAGCAGGGAAAAGATAAAGGCCTGCACAAAACTGGTAAATATCGCCAGAAACATCATGGGCAGGGGAGCTAAGAATTGGCCGGCCAGCATCAGAAGAATGGCCAGGACCAGATCCTCACCCATGATATTGCCGAACAAACGCAGTGTCAGGGAGAGGATCCGGGACAGGTGGCCGATGATTTCAATGGGCAGCATCAGCGGGGCCAACCACCAGATGGGCCCCAGGAAGTGTTTAATATACTTTGGCCCGTGAACTTTGATGCCCACGATATGGGTGGTGACGAACACGATCAGGGCGCAGGCCAGCGTGGTATTGATGTTGGCCGTAGGTGAGAAGAATCCCGGGATGAGGCCCATAACGTTAGAAACGAATATAAAAAGAAAGAAAGTGGCGATCAGGGGGAAAAAAACCCGTCCGTGTTCACCCATAACCTCAACCTGAAAATTTTCCACCCCGTCGATCACCGCTTCAAACAGATTCTGGCCGCCGGCGGGGACTAATTGAATGGCCTTGGTGGCGATCCAGCCGAAAACAATCATGAGCAGCATGATCAGCCAGGTGAAGGTTACATGCGGGTAGGCGTGGGCAAAATGGCCTAACCCTAAGACCTCCAAAAGCTTGGTCAGGAAAAAAATCGGGTGTTCCATAACTTAATTGGCCTCCTTGAAAAGGATTTTCCTCATCTCGTTGCACCCTACCAGGGTAAGATTGATGACAACTACCGACAGTCCCAGGATCAGCCCGAAGGGGTTCACCAGCCGGTAGGCAATCAGGATGTAAAGAATCACGGCGGTCCCCAGCAGCCGCAAATAATATTTGGCGATCACCGCCATGGGGGTGGTCAGTTGCCCGGGGGTTAAGCCGGATTTCAGCACCCGTGACAACAGGTGAAAATTAGTGAGAATTACTAACCCGCCGGCCACGACTCCCAGGGTAAAACGCCACGGCCATAACCAGAGGCTGGCCCCGATCATGGAAACCCAGACCGCGGTGTTCATCAGCCTGATTTTTTGCAGCAGCGGGTCGGGATCGCTTCCTTTTATTTTATCGAATAAATCCATAGATCGATAAAAGATGTCTGCCGGAAAGGCCTTCAAATCTTGTCCTGGGTTTTTTTCAGGATGATTAAGATATTTTTAAACCCGGCGACGATCCCGAAAAGCATAAAAATAAAAAAGAACACCGGCTGGGTTTGAAGCCACTTATCTAAATAGTAACCGATAGCCAGCCCGATCACCAATGACAGTCCCATGGAAATACCCATGGAACTGACCATGGCTAATAAACGAAAATATTTTCGGGTCTCTTCCTGCACTAAACCCTATTTGGTGCGGCAAAAAGACCGAGTGATTTATTAATTTGTTGAATTAGTTTAATAATTTAAAGAAAGTCCAAAATTTTGATACCTTTACCACGGGTGCCAGCCAAAGTCAACTTTTTTTTAAGGAGTGGCGGATATTTTGGGAGTGAATTTCTGGATGAAAATAACCAGAGCCACCAGTCCCAGTCCGACGGCATCAAATATCCAGGAGGAGTAAACCAGCATGAGTCCCCCGGCGATCAGCAGGATCCGCTCGATCCAATTGGCTCTCCTCAGGAACCAGGCGTCCACCCCCCCCGCCAGGGCGGCTATGCCGATAAAGGAAGTCAGCGAGGTCCAGATAATCATGGGCCAGGGTCCGACCAGCAGCAATCCCACGCCGTCCGGATGAAGGGTAAACATAAAAGGAACAATAAAGGCCGGCAAGGTGTATTTCCAAGCCATCATGGTGGTCTTGTAAGGGTCTCCGCCGGTCAGAGCGGCTGCGGCAAAAGGCGATAGGGCGGTCGGGGGAGAAACCTCGGAAAGAACGGCATAATAAAAGATAAACATGTGAGCCGCAAAATCCGGGACTTTAAGCATAATCAAGGCCGGTGCTGCGATCACGGCCCCGATGATGTAGGAAGCGGTTACCGGAACGGCCAGTCCGATGATCCACATCAGGAGCCCGGTAAAGACACAGGTCAGGAAAAGGTTTCCCCCGGCATATGAGATGACAATGGAACTGAATTTAAGCCCCAGGCCGGTTAAGGTCACTACGCCCACGATGATGCCGGCGCAGGCACAGGTAGCGGCCACTCCCAAAACGCCGATGGATCCGGAACGGAGGGCCCCGATCAGTTTTTTTGGTTTTAGCGCCGTGTCCGATCGAAGGAAGCTGACCCCCACCGCGATCAGGGTGGCCAGAAAGACTCCCAGGATCGGGGTGAATCCCACCAGCATCAGGACCACGATAGCGATCAGCGAGGTGAAGTGGAACCAATATCGCTTGGTCAAAACTTTGAGACCCAGAGACTCGTCGATAATCACCTGTCTGGCCCCAAACTTTTTGGCGTCAAATTCGACCATCAGAAATATGGAAAGGTAATAGAGCAGGGTGGGCACTACGGCCATCCGCAGCACTTCCAGGTAGGAAATTTTCAGGATTTCGGCGATCAGGAAGGCGGCCGCGCCCAACACCGGCGGGGAGATGATGGCCCCGATGCCGCCGGCCGAGAGCAGACCACCGGCCGAGTTTTTGTCGTAGCCGGCTCGGGCCAGCATGGGATAAGCCACCGAACCCAGGGTCACCGTGGTGGCCACCCCGCTACCGGAAGGACCGCCCAGGAGGAAAGAGGCCAGTGTGACCGTTCTTCCGGCGGCGGTAGGTTTTTTACCCATGGCGGCGAAAGAAAAATCGATGAAAAACTTACCGGCCCCGGAATACTCCAACATGGCCCCATAGATTGTGAAAAGGATGATAAAGGTCGAGGAGACATCAATGGGGGTCCCGAAGATCCCTTCCAGGGTCATATACATGTGACCCACAATCCGCTCCAGGTCGTATCCCCGGTGGGTCCAGGGGGCGGGCAGGGAGGGGCCGATGTACGAATAGATCAGAAAAAGAATGCAGATGAAAGGCATGACCAAGCCGGTGGCGCGTCGGGCCACTTCCAATATCAGGACGATGAAGAGGATCCCAAAGAAAAGGTCCCAGGAGGTGGGAGTCACGGCCCGGTAGATGAACTCTTCAAAATCGAAAAGCATATAGACGATGGTGGCCACTCCGAGTAATGCCAGAAGTATATCGTACCAGGCGATGCGTTGTTTGGACGCCCGGGAAGGGGGAAAAACCAGAAAGCCTAAAAATAAGACAAAAGCGACGTGGACCCCGCGCAGAATCTGGGTCGTCACGGTAGCCACCGCCGCGTAAAGGTGGTAGAGGGACATGACCACCGCCACGATGGTGATGAAGGTTTCCAAAAAGCCCGACAACCGCCGGGTGACGCCCTCTTCCTCCTCGATATATTTTTCCGCCTCTTTCAGGCGGTCCTCGGTGATGACGGTTGCTCGTTCTTCAGAAACGGGATGGTCTTCCATGGCCATGGCCTCTGGGAATCACGGGTATTTGGAAAATAATAAACTGGTTTACCAGAATCAGGCGAAGGTCTCAAGAATTAAATGGGATATTTCAGGAGGCAGGCGATACCTTCATTGAGACGGCCCTGATTTCCACCCTGGCGCCGTCCGCAAGGAGTTGGGAAAGGGGAATTGTTTCGTTTTCGAAGTGAAAGGTCACCTCCCCCTTGGTACTGATGATCAGAGAGAGCCTTCCTATTGGGCGGGAAAGGGCAATCCAATCCCGGGAAACCTCCTCCAGTCCGTAATACTCTAAAACTGCGGCGTGGTCGGTTCTGACGGCCGTCAGCCAAATCACGCCCCGATCGTCCACCCGAAAGGCCTCCTCCACCGGCGCATCATAGATGGAATTCAAGTGAGTAAGAGAAAAAACGGAGCCGCTCGATACGGGTCGTTCCCAATAAATCGACTTCGTATCCTTAAGTACTATCTGGAGCGTTAAGGCGGCCTGAAGGGAGGCCGGGGAAAGGAGAAAGGCCCCAATCAAGATCCATAAGCCAGCCTTCTTTCCCCGGACTTGGTTCATCGGATTTCGAATTTGAACCAAAAATTAAGACATTTTTGGTTAGATTTTGGCCCCTTTTTCTTTGAAAAACTTGATGGCCCCTGGATGGAAGGGGATGGGTGATCCATCGACCGCGTCCTCGATGGTCAGGTGGGCAGCTTCCTTGTGGACGGCCACCAGTTCCGCTTTGTACAGGAAGAGAGTCTTCAAGAGGTTATAGGCTAAATTGGGATCCATTTTCTCGTGGCAGATTAGGGCGTTCCCCACCGCGGCCACCGCCGTATCTGTGACGATGCCCGGGTAAATGTTTTTGGGGATTTTCCCCTTGAAATAAACAGGGCCATATTTAGCGATCATCTTGGCTAATCCGTCTTCATGGCTCAGTAATTTGATTTTAATTCCCGGGGTGGCCGCTATATCCAGGATGGAGGCCGTCGGCAAGCCGCCGTCCCAAAAATAACCATCGATTTTTCGATCTTTCAAGGCCCCGGCGGATTCACTGGCCCCCAGGCGGTCGCGGCTGACATCCTTGTCCGGGTTGAGGCCATAAGCCTCCAGGACCCGCAGGGCTTTGATTTCAGTGCCTGAACCGGGGGCCCCGGTGGAAACCTTTTTGCCTTTGAGATCGGCCACGGTATTGATGCCCTTCCCGTCCAGGACCACCACGTGCATAAAATTGGAATAGAGAGTCGCCAGGTTTCGAATAGGCAGTTTTTCCTTGAACTTCCCAGCCCCCACATAGGCATCATGGGCCGTATCCCCCATGACGAAACCCAGATCGGCTTTCTGGGCGGCCACCAGCTTGCAATTGTCCACAGAAGCGGCGGTCACTTCGGCTGTAGCCTCCACGCCCGGCAGGTGCTTGGACAGTACGGCGGCCATCCCCCCACCGTAGGGATAATAAACCCCTCCGGTACCGCCCGTGGCTATGGAAAGGCGAATTTTGGTCTGGGCCAAGGACCAGGAGGGAGATAAAACCACACTCCCCAGGCCGATGACCCCTGTCAATTTTAGAAAATTGCGCCGGTTCATTCCCTGATCGTCAATCCTGTCCATAATACCTGCCTCCTTTGGATTTTGTTGCGTACCTAATTATTGTACTTTTTTACCCTTTTCCTCCCAATAGGGATCCCGCAGAGCCTTCTTATACAGCTTTCCTGATCCGGTGCGCGGCAACTGATCCAGAAAGGTAACCCCTTTGGGGGCCTTGTAATGGGCCAGATGGTCTTTGCAAAACCGGATAATTGCCTCGGCCGTGGTCTGCTCTCCGGATTTCAAGACCACGGTCGCCTGGACCGCTTCTCCCCATTTCGGGTCGGGGATGCCGAATACGGCGGCTTCCAGGATCTGGGGGTGCTGATAGAGGACATTCTCAACTTCGGTCGAGTAAATGTTCTCCCCGCCGGAAAGGATCATGTCTTTTTTACGGTCCACGATGTTGACGTAGCCTTCCCGGTCGATGACCGCCAGATCGCCGGTGTATAGCCAGCCATCCTTGAAGGCTTTTTGGGTTTCCTCGGGAAGTTTCCAGTAACCCGGCGTGATGGTGTCTCCCTTGACGATGATTTCACCCGCCTCCTCATCGTTGGGGAGTACTTCCAGACCGTCATCCCGGACGACTTTGAGCGAGATCCCGATAAATTCCCGCCCGGTTTTGGCCTTATAAAAAAGCTGTTCTTCCGGCGATAGGGATTTCAAATGTGCCTTTAAGAGCGAGAGGGTCAAATAGGGGCTGGTTTCGGTCATGCCGTAAGTCTGGACATAATCGCAGCGGAAGCCCTCGATGATTTTGCGTACGGTTTCCGGGGCGATAGGTGCCCCCCCGCTCAGGAGGACCCGGAGGTGAGGGAAGCTATAGGCTCCAAAACCGGGGTGATGGATGAGTAGATTGAGCATGGTAGGGATCATGTTGGTGAGGCTCACTTTTTCCCGGACCATGGCGTCTATGACTATTTGGGGGCTGAATTCCCGGACGATAACGTGGGTTCCCCCCACCCAGGTAACGGCCCAGGTGGCCCAGGCATCGGCCAGATGGAACAGGGGGGCCACATGGATCCAGACATCGGAATCGGTCAACGTTCAAGTTCGGCAATGGTTCCCAGGGCATGGAGGTAGCCGTTTCGGTGGGTCAACATGACCCCCTTGGGACGGCCGGTGGTGCCGCTGGTGTAATAAATCTGGGCCACGGCGTCATCCCCCGGACCCCTGGGCTGGAGAGGGTCCGCGGAGGCGGAAGCCAGCAGCCTTTCATAGTCCAGATCCGCGGACCCCATCTGCGCGGGGGGATCGATCCAGATCGTGGATTCCAGAGCGGGTGGCCGGGATTCGAAGGAAGGGGTCTTGGAGGAAAAATCGGCCTGGGCTATCAAGATCCGGGCTTCCGAATCCCGCAAAATAAAATCGATCTCTTTGGCCGAAAGACGGTAATTCAGGGGAACCAGAATGGTGTTGGTGAGCGCCGTGGCGAAGTAGGTCTCCAGGAAAGTATGGCAGTTGTACTGTAAAATGGCCACCCGGTCGCCTTCGCGCAGACCCTTATCGATCAGTGATCGGGCCAGTCGAAAGACCCTTTGGGCAAACTCTTCGTAGGTAAAATTGCCATCATGGCAGCGAACGGCCCGTTTATGGGGATAGGCCCGGACGGCCTTCAACAGCAGGTCGGCTAAGTGAATGAGAATTCCTCCTCGCCAGATTTTATGAAGATGATTCTTAAATATCTAATCCAGACCGGGAGAAAATTCAATAAAAAATCGGGTTGGGTCAAATTGAGGCCGGTGAGTCCAAGGGGATGAAAAAACGAAGGATCAGTATGAAAACCACCGTGAAAAGAATTCGGGCCATTAAGACCACCACCCAGTCCGCTCCGATGGCCACAAAAAGCAGGGTATCTTCTATTAGGGCGTGGCTGAGGCTGAGAAAAATTCCCACCAGCAGGGCATCCCGACGGTTCAAGGCCCCGGACCGTTTTTCTTCCAAGAGCACACCTCCCCCGTAGGCGATCCCGAAAAGAATTCCCACAAAGAGGGCCACTACGGATTCCTTCCGGATACGCATCCAGCCAAAAAGACGATGCAGAGGATTGAGCAAGGGATCCAGGAGCTTATAAAGACGGAGCAGTTCCATGAGGGTGATTATCGGAGTAACGATCATTACGACCATCAGGGAAACTCGAAGGAAGGAAAACAGGGATTGGATCAGTTCGGTTTGAACGGGTGCCGGAAGCATCAGTCAGAGGATCAGGGAAAGGACAAATCCCATAAAAAAAGCCGCGCCGAGTCGCAGGAACAGCAGCGGGATCCAGGGCGCGCCAATACCCCTGATCACCGCGGTTTCCACGAACAGGTTATGGGAAATCAACAGCATGGTGGCCAGGATGGTGATCTCCTTCGGGCTCAAACCCAAAGGGATCATGGCCCCGATGGCCACGTACAGGTTGAGGACCGAGCCCAAGATAAACGGCAGGGCGGTTTCCCCCCGCAGGCCGAAGGCACCCATGGCCGGCCGAAAGATCTCGGCCAGCCAGTCGAGGAGGGGGGTAACTTTCATCAGGGTCACGGCCAGGGTCACCGGAAACATGACCTTGATGACGCCCAATGAGGCCCAAAGCCCTTTCTTTAGACCCACCCAAAGCGATGGGCCGAAGGTTGGAGGGGAAAGCGCCATAATCCAGGATCGTTCTAAATCAAAATCCCCCTGAACCAGGGGGATTTTGATGGGTCGTTTTCCTTATTACGAGGTTGGCTTCATTACGTTTTTACAAGTCCACAGCCTGGACCGAGGAAACGGGCGGTAACCCGGATACATCCTTAAGAACCGAAGGCAGCAGGATCTGGTCCGTTGTCAACAGGATGACGTTGTTTCCCTGGTCCTTTTCCTGGCCCACGTGCATCCGTTCAATATTGATGTTGTGTTTGCCCAGGGTGGTGGCGATAGCCCCAATGACTCCGGGGCGGTCAATGTTGGTAATGAGCAGCATGTGTCCTTCGGGAATGGCTTCGAGACGGAAGTTATTCAGGCGGACAATGCGCGGTTCAAATTTTCCGAAAAGAGTCCCGGAAATAGTGCTTTCCATGGACTGGGTTTTGACTTTGAGGGTGATGAGGTTGAGGAAATCATCGGCGGTTTCGCTTTTGGATTCCACCACCTTGATCCCCCGGTCCTTGGCCAACAGCGGGGCGTTCACAAAGTTGACCACATCCCTTAAGGCCGGGGTGAGCAGACCTTTCAACAGGGAAACGGTCATGGGCTGCGTATCGAAAGCGGCCACATCCCCCAGATATTCAATGGCCACCTCGGTCAGCCCGCCCTCGATGATCTGGGCCTGGAAGGCCCCCAATCGCTCGGCGAGGGTCAGGTAGGGTTTGACCCGTTCCAGCAGATGGGCGCTGACCGAGGGAACGTTCACGGCATTTTTGATGACCCCGTTCAACAGGTAGTCGACGATCTGGTCCGCCACCGCCACGGCCACATTCTCCTGGGCTTCTTTGGTGGAGGCGCCCAGGTGAGGGGTGCAGATAAAGTTGTCCAACTTCATGAGGGGCGAATCCCCGGGCGGTTCTTTCTCGAAGACATCCAGCGCCGCGGCCGCCACTTGGCCGCTGATCAGGGCTTCAGCCAGGGCCTGTTCGTCCACCACTCCGCCCCGGGAGCAGTTGATCAGCATGACCCCCTTCTTCATTTTGGCTATAGACTGGGCATTGATGAATCCCAGGGTATCTTTGGTCTTGGGGACGTGGAGGGTGATAAAGTCGGCCCGTTGATAGAGTTCGTCGATCGTCACCCCTTCCACACCTTTTTTGGAAATTGCTTCCGGCTGGATGAAGGGGTCAAAGGCAATGACATTCATTTTCAGGCCTTTGGCCCGGTCGGCCACGATGCCGCCGATTTTGCCGATGCCGATAATCCCCAAGGTCTTATTAAAAATTTCCCGGCCCTGAAATTTCTTTTTTTCCCATTTCTGGGCCTTCAGGGAGGCCGTGGCCTGGGGGATCATCCGAGCCATGGAGAGCATCAAGGAAATGGTATGTTCCGCCGTGGTGATGGTATTCCCTTCCGGGGTATTCATAACAACGATTCCCCGCTTTGAAGCCGCCGGAATGTCAACGTTATCCAAGCCGATGCCGGCCCGACCGATGACTTTAAGCTTCTTAGCCGCTCCGATGATCTCCGCCGTTACCTTAGTGGCGCTGCGGATGGCCAGGCCATCGTAATCTTTAATGATGGCCTTCAATTCGTCGGGTGGCAGCCCAGTCTTGACGTCGACGGTAATCCCTTTGGCTTTCTTGAAAATTTCAATTCCTTTTTCCGACATATTGTCGCTTACCAGAACCTTCATATGAATTTCTCCTTATACTTGAGTGAAAATAAAGCAACCGCAGGGTGTCCACCGGTTATCCGGGGTCCTGAGGGGTCATTTCCCAGGCCGAAGGCGTCACAATAGTATCAAATGCCTTCGAGGGCCTTAGGGTTAGATCCTGGAGATCTTTCCCTTGGCCGGGGTCTGTCCTGGCGGTGGATGATGGATTCGGACCTGGTCGGCAACGTTGGCAGGGCCACGGGGATGGGACCGGGGGCCTTATCAAAACGCCTGGGCATAAGTCCTCCCTGAAGGGTTGAAGAAAAGTTGAAGAAAATTAGGGAATTGATGAAAACAGTCTAATAGGTTTATTCCTATCAAGTCACTACCTGTTTGTCAATAGGGTAAAATTTTTTTCGAGATACTCAAGGGAACTCTCAGCAGGTTAGGAATGGTGCGGAGGGTAGAAGGGTAAATCCGAAGAAGAACTAATGAAACGACTTGCTCTGATCGATGGCCAGGCCGGCCATGAAATCCGGATCCAGCACCTCTCCGGGTCGGAACTCCTGACGGGTCCACTGAATCGCGTCTTTTAGCTCGCGGCCCATGCGGGCCAGTATATCCGGAGTATGCATGGTCGGGACCACTGTGGTTCGAAACTGGTAGGGCACTTTCCCGGAAAGCAGCAGCGCGATGGATTCCCGAATAGCCTCTACTGTGACCGGGACCCCGGCACAGCGGCTGTAGGGTTCGGTGTCGAGAGGAGCCTTAACGTCCATCGCCACGAAATCCACCAGCTTTTCCTCAAGCAAAAATTGCAATACCTTCGGCCGGGTTCCGTTGGTATCCAGTTTGACCGGAAAACCCAGGGCTTTGATGTCCATCAGGAGGTTTGGCAGGTCCGGGTGCAGGGTGGGTTCACCCCCGGACACGCAAACCCCATCCAGCCAACCTTGAAGGGTTTGAAATCGTTCCCGGATAAAAGACCAGGGCAGCGTCTCGTATTCTTCCGGACGGAGGATCAGGCCGTGGTTGTGGCAATAGGGGCAGCGGAAATTGCAAAAAGGGAGAAAAAGCACGGCGCAGATTTTTTCCGGCCAGTCGATAAAGGAGGTTTCTAAAAAACCTTTAATTTCCAAGAGAAGGCAATCCTTTCCCCGCAAACTTCTCCCTTTCTGAAGGAGGGGAAAGCCCGCGGCGGTGTGGACCGGAACCGCAAGAAGGGAAGAGGATCTTCATCCGCTTCAGTGGGGCCGGGAGGAGGGCTGTCCTGATAAATACTTCTTGATAGGGATCGCTCCGATAACGGCCGAAGAATCGTCCAGGATCAAAATAGGCAACTCTTTTTGAGCCGTCTCCACCAGTTCATGCCAGGCCAGATGAGCCAGGGCCTCCGGATTGTCTTCGCCCAGGATTTCTTCCCGAATCCCTAAATCGGTTAGGTCAAATTTTCCTTTGATATAATGGCACTTTTGGCAGTCGGCTTTGGTAAACAGGGTCATGGGTTCCTCCTTTTATGAGGATTGAGATTTTCTAAGAAAAGGACTGTTGCGGAACCGATCGGCTAACTCGCCTTTTTTGCCCTTATTCCAACCGGAAACCTTGGTGAAATAGCCGGTGATCCGGGTAATGCCGTCCACTTCCGATGAATGGCAGAGCGGGCAGCGGTCGGCCAGACCCCGGCTGGTACGGCCGCAGTCCCGGCAGGTGGTGAATTCCGGGGAAAAGGCAATCTGATCGTTCTTGGTTTTCCTGAAAGTCTTGAGAACGAAACTGGCCAAGGCCCCTTGATCCGGTTTGGCTTCCCCGATCCAGATGTGGGTCAGTGCCCCGGCTTCGATCAGCGGGTGAAACAGTCCCTCGTACCGGACTCGGTCGATGGGATTGATCGGTGCCGAGACGTTGAAAAGAGTTGAATTAGTGTAGTAAATCTCTCCCCGTGAAATATTTCCCTTAACCACGCTTTCGGTCCGACCCGGGTATTTTTCCAGGTCTAACTTGGCAAAACGGTAAGCCGTGCTTTCAGCCGGGGTCTGTTCCAGGACCAGATGTAGGCCATGTTTCTGGCCTAACCGGTCGGCAACCAATTTCATGTAGGCGATGACCTTTAGGCCAAATTTGATGGAACGGTCGCTGGCATGGAGTTCCTCCCCGGTATGGAATTGTACCAGTTCGTTTAATCCCACCATGCCGAGGAGATGAGTGGCCCGGTCGAGACGCAAATAGGGACTGCCATCCCGGTTCATGGTCAACATGGAGAGGGGACCGGTCTCCCCCAGTTGAAGCAGTTTTTGAATGAAGGCCCTTTTTTGAAGATGGGCCTCCACGGCCAGTTCGAGGGTGTCGGCCAGTCTGGAGAAGAGGGCGGTATCTTCTCCCCCGGACTCATAGGCGATGCGGGGCAGGTTCAGGGTCACATTTTGGAGGGCACAATACCGCATCCGCCAGGGTTCTCGGGCATCTTCCAGGTCCCGGGCCTCCAGTTTGAAACTGAGCCGGCAGCATTCCGAAATCTTGGCCGTCTGACCCCGGTCAAAAACGAAATAGGTGTTCCCTTTCAAGGCAGCCACTTCGCAGATGTGATTTAAAAATTCCTGGTGTCCGGGGGTCTCAAAGAATTTCTCGGTAATGTGTACCAGGGGTTTGGGAAAAAAGAATGGCCGTCCCGATCCATCCCCTTCTTTAAATACTTCAAAAAGAAGCCAGACGAATTTTTGGGCCAGGGGCAGGTAGTCGGCATAGGTTTTTCCGGTATATTCGCCTCCCGGTCCGATGGCCGGAACCGATTCAAAATGTTTGGGGACCTCCCAGTAGAGATTGATGTCGGTGAAGATGGCCTGCCCCCCCCGGGCCACGGCCTGTTGAGAGAATTCAAAAATCAGCATCTGGGCCAATTGTTTGATCTCCCGCTCCGACAACCCCTCCAGGTATGGGGCGAAGAACAAGTTGACGGCATCCCAGCCGATGGCTCCGGCGAAATGGCACTGCAGGGCTGCCGCGAATTTGACCATATGAGCCAGCAACACCTCCGGGTGCTTGGCCGGTTTGGCCATGGACAGGGCGTTGGGCAGGTTCAGGCCGAATTTCTTGATGTATTCCAGGGATTGACCGGAACAATACGGGCGGTCGATAAACCCCAGATCATGGAGATGGAGATCGCCGCGCATGTGGGCATCGCCCACTTCCGGGGAAAAAACAGTCAGCAGGGCGTATTCTTTCTTGATCCCTTCGGCCAGGGTCAGGTTGGTGGCCTCGGGGCCGTGGGGCACGTTGGCGTTTTCTTTGTTGGGGTGGACGATCAACTGATCCACATCGTACCAGGGGACGCCCAACCGGGTATGCCGGCGCCGCGGCTTTTCCAACCCCCGCTCGACCAGCTTGGCATTTACCAGCTCCCGGATCAGCGGGGCGGTGACCATGGTGATCCGGGAAGTGAAAATCATTTCCTCTACTTCGAGGCTGATGATCTCCGCCGTATCCTCGTCCACCAGCGTTTCTCGAACCAAGGCCTGAACGATGCGTCGGCGGTCCCAGGTTATCAGGTCTTCGTCCGAGGTCCGGACAAACAAGGCCAGATCTGTGGTTTCTCTGGAGGCCGGATCGGCCGATTCACGGGAAAATTCAATGATAGCGCCCATAGCACTTCCTTTTTGGTTTGGTATGGTCAGAAAAGAGGATTACGGTAAAATGACCGTTTCTCCGGCCAATTATCTGCTATATGGTGGATGACTGAGGTTAAAATACAAGATATGGTATGTCAAGCAAAAAAAGAAGCCGAAGTGCAAAATCCCATTTTTTTCAGAAGACCTCCCCATGCCTTTGGGCCTATATTCCCTTGACCTTCCCTTTTTCCCATCCTATACTTTTCAAAAGTCGAGGCCATCCATATTAGGCCATGGCCAGGGCAACAGGGAGGGGCCGCTGAATACCAATAAGAATTCCAGAACGGGGATCGACGATCGAATAAAGGATTTTTCTCACAATCGTCGCGATTTTCTCAAGGTGGTTGGTGGCGGCATCCTTATCTCGTTCTTGGCGAGTGCCTGTGTAAAGAGGATCGGCATTTCCCCTGAAAACTCCTCCTTGGTCTCTGATCACTTCAATGGCACTTACTATGTCAATCCGGGGTCCCCTTCCAGTACGGGTGACGGGCCGAAACGGGGTGTTTTGGGTTACCTCTGGCAATGGATGGCCGGCAACGCTTACCCGGGATGGCCGGAATTCGTACGAGTTTCCTCTTGGGCCAACGCCTCCGTCTCGCGTGCCGAAAGGGACCTTCCGGATTACTTCTATTGGTCACTCCAGCTTTCTGATTCAAATGGATGGGCTCAATATTCTTACAGATCCGGTTTGGGCGGACCGTTGCAGCCCCTATTCGTGGATAGGTCCCAAACGACACAGCCGGCCCGGCCTCCGTCTGGAAGACCTGCCTGCCATTGATGCCGTATTGTTATCCCACAACCACTACGATCATCTTGATTCCCTCACCCTGGAATGGCTCGCACAAAAGGGCACACCGCGGTCCCTGGTGCCTCTCGGCAACGGTGACCTGGTTCGGGACTCGGGTATCCCTACCATTGACGAGCTCGATTGGTGGCAATCGGCCCGCCTGTCTTCTGATGTCACAGTTTCCCTGGTCCAGGCGCAGCATTTTTCATCACGAACCCTATTTGACCGCAATCTCGCCCTCTGGGGCGGTTTTGTGATCTCCGGGCCGTCGGGCAATGTTTACTTTGCCGGGGACACAGGATATGGTTCTCATTTTGATGAGATTGCCCGCCGTTTTTCGCCGATCAGAGTAGCAATCCTTCCGATATCCCCTTTCCAGCCGAGCTCCTCAGATAAACCTTCCTCCCATCGCCTACGTGTCCACATGAGATCGAGGGAAGCCGTCCAGGCGCACCTGGACCTGGAGAGCGGAGGTCAGCATTGCCGCCCACTTCCGGGTGTTCCAGCTCGGACCGGACGGCTTTGACGACGCCTTGCAGGAACTGGCCGCCACATTGGAGAAACGTAGCCTCAGCCCTGAGGCTTTCCTCGCTTTGAACCCCGGCCAGAGTCGAGAATGGGTCACATCCGTGGGGAACTCGGCAGCCCGGTGAATATTGGGAACACTAAAGGTTCTTTATTAGGAATTGCTTTCTTCCTGAACTCCGCAACAACCAATCCCTCAAAAATATCGAGAGTTCAAAGGGCAATCATCCCCCTTCAGCAGTCATGGACTACCTGTCCTCAGAAAAAAACCTGCACTACCTGACAACGTGAGGTATAATCCGGTTCTATTAGACCACGTTAATAAAGTGAACTCTCTTCCTGTGGCACCGACATCCACAAACGGTCCGAGTGGCGGGCGTCGTTAGTCAGCGCGTGATTAGCGAGTCGTTGGGCTGGTGGTTTCCAGATTGTGATCCGGAAACGCAGTTTGAGCGGAGAAGATCCTATTTCAAGAACGTGGAGGTGCGTGATGGACCGTATTGACTACATCAAAAGAACCCATGAATACTACCGGGCTCAGGGCTACGAAAAGGAATACAACTATGCCCACAATGAAGACATCCCCTTCACACCGCTGAAAAAGCCACTTTCGGAATCCCGCGTGACTTTGGTGACCACCGCCTCGTTCATACTGCTGGACGAAGAAGGCCACCCACGGGAAGATCGTAAGATACTTGGCACCAATGAGCTCGAGGTCTTCACAGCGCCCAGCGACTGGCCCGTGGAGCGGATCTTGTCCACCAGTGATGATCATGACCGATATCAGACGGACATGAAGGACATCAACGCCTTTTTCCCGATCACGCGGATGCAGGAGTTCCTCAAGCAAGGGGTATTCGGGAGCCTGAGCAAAAACTTCTACCGGACCCTACCCAATTACAGCCATCGTAAGACAACACAAGTGGATGGTCATGAAATCCTTCGCCAATGCCTGGAGGACCATGTGGATGTCGCTCTGCTGACGCCCGTCTGACCCATCTGCCACCAGACCGTGAGTCTGGTTGCCCGGGTTTTGGAGCAAGGGGGGATCTCCACGGTTACTTATACAACGGCCCGAGACATCGCCGCCAGTGTAGGCAACCCGAGGCAGGTCTTTCTCAATTACCCCCTGGGCAACCCCGCAGGGCGCCCCCATGATCCCGAAAATCAAAGTGACGTCCTGCGTGCGGGGCTGAAACTCCTGGAAGAGGCCGACAGGCCGGGAATCATTGTGGACCTGCCCTATGTGTGGTCAGAGAGCACGCTCTGGATGAAGAAATTTATGACCGCTGATCAGCCTTTTCTTTCCGAAGAGGCCGAAGCCAGGAGGCAAGAGGAACTGAAAAGAGCACGAGAGCAGAAAGCCAGTCAATCTCAGCAGCCGTTTCCCATGGCGCGGTGAAAAGACATGGTCGAGGCGGTCGAGCGGCTGAAAAAAGCATTGCCAAGACGGATCTACCTGGGGCGGCGAAGCGATTGGAAAAAAATACTTTAAATTCAAGTAGTTCT
This sequence comes from uncultured delta proteobacterium, assembly GCA_963746605.1. Lineage (GTDB taxonomy): Bacteria > Desulfobacterota > RBG-13-43-22 > RBG-13-43-22 > RBG-13-43-22 > CAVQSS01. The sequence goes on along the minus strand of CAVVCH010000054.1, from coordinate 147,847 downwards.
TCCTGTAATTCTCAGAACCTCGTCTTTAAGAAATCGCAGGATTTCTAACGCTAATCTTTGGCCGACGCTTCGAAGTGAATGCCCCGCCCCGTCGCTGATAATTCCTATTTACTGTCCTCAAAATTTTGTATAATTCTTTCTTTCTATAACCAGATCAACGAGGTTAGACTCTCGATTCTATATATGATGCGTGATCTCCAATGAGCCCCCGATCATTCAATACCAGATGGTCCCTGCTGTTTCGGGGCTTCCGACATAAGAATTTTCAACTTTTTTTTGGGGGGCAATTCATTTCACTCACTGGGACCTGGATGCAGTGGGTGGCACAAGCTTGGCTGGTCTATCGGCTGACAGGTTCAGCGATTTGGTTAGGTTTCGTCGGCTTTGCCGGGCAGATTCCGGTTTTCCTGTTCGCCCCAGTCGGCGGGGCGGTCGCTGACCAGCATAATCGACGGCTCATCCTTGTGGCCACCCAGTCGGTTTCCATGGTGCTGGCCATCCTCTTGGCCGCCCTGACCTTAAGCCATCAGATACAGGTGTGGCAGGTGTTTCTCTTCGCCGCCCTTCAAGGCCTGGTAAATGCCTTCGACATCCCCACCCGTCAAGCCTTCCTGATGGATATGGTAGGACGGGAAGATCTCCTCAATGCCATTGCCCTGAATTCCTCCATGTTCAATGGCGCCCGGATGATCGGCCCTGCGGTGGGCGGTCTGCTGGTGTCCGGTCTTGGAGAGGGCTGGTGTTTTTTCGCCAATGCCGTCAGCTATCTGGCTGTAATTGCCGGACTGCTGCTGATGAAGATCCATTCGTTAGCTTACAGACCACGGTCCGGTTCGACCTTGGACAGTATCCGGGAGGGATTTTGGTACGTGGGCCGCACGGGTCCCATCCGGGACTTATTGATCCTGCTCGGACTCATCAGTCTCCTGGGGATACCTTATATAGTCCTCATGCCGATCTTCGCCGACCGGATCCTGCATGGCGGGGCCGACGGTCTTGGCCTGCTCATGGGGTCCTCGGGTGTAGGCGCCCTGCTGGCTGCTTTGATTCTAGCAGCTAGACAGGGTGTGCAGGGTCTGGGACGCTGGGTTGCCGTTTCCTCGGTGGCTTTCGGGATCAGCCTCATCCTGTTTTCCCTGTCCCGGTCTTTCTGGCTCTCGGCGGCCCTCCTCTTACCGGTCGGCTTCACCATGATGACCGAAATGGCCGCTTCCAATACCCTGATTCAAACCATGACCCCGGACAGTCTGCGCGGGCGGGTTATGGCCGTTTACTCCATGATGTTCATGGGCATGGCCCCCGTCGGGGCGCTGCTGTCCGGAACCATGGCCCATCATTTAGGCGCGCCAGCCACCGTTGCGCTGGGGGGAGCGGTTTGTATCTTGGCCGGGTTGGGGTTCAGCTACCGCCTACCGGCCTTCAGACAAGAGAGGCGTCAGATGATTCTGGACCAGCAGTTGCCTGGCGAAGGATCGGCTTGCGGACCTGCTGGAAACGGAAAATCCCATCTTGGCGAAGGATAAAAAGGAAGAACCCGGGCTCTTAGGCAAGTTATACCCTGTCTCTGCGATAGAGGAATCCAGATTCAGGAATCAGATGGCGTTTGAGAAGGTTATTTGGGTAGACTGGGATTTTTTAGGAGATCGGTGGTTTCCCGAGATTATTCCTTCCTGAACTCTTTTTTTTGATGGACTGGCGATTCTGGAAAATTTCAGACGAAAATCAACAAACGCTTCTCGGAAAAAGCCTCATTATTCTCTTGACAATTCTATTTTAGCGTGTCATATTCCTACACCAAGGTCACTTTTTCCCATAAATAAAATTAAATAAAATAGATTGAACTTCCCCAACTTAACCCCACCCTATTTTGAGCGGGAAATAAAGTGGGATTTTCAGAAATATCCAATACGAAGCCTCCATAGGGATCATATCCTTATGGAGGCTTATTTTTTAACTCAATATTTCTGCTGATCCGTTTAACACCTAAAAGGAGGATGCGAACATGGTAAGATGGACAAGAAGTGCCCGAGTTGCGCGTGGAAAAGGCGTACAAGCCATGCAATGGGCCAAAGAGATAACGGAATGGATCAACAAAAAATACAACCTCCAGACGAAAGTTTACTTGGACTATTTCGGCGAGTATGGAACCATCCGCTGGTTCGTGGATTACGAAAACCTGGCCATTTTGGAAAAAACTTTCGACCAACTCCTTGGAGACCAAGAATACTGGCAAAAAGTCAACCAGAGTATTGACCTGCTCGTTGAAGGTAGCGTCTTTGACACCGTCATGCGCGCTATCTGAGTTGATTTAGGGCCAAGGACAAAGGCAGGGCCGAAAACGGGTAATTTGGCTCTGCCTTTTTTAATGAACATTTCAACCAGTAATTTGAAATTTATAAAGCTAAATGGGTAGAGGATTAGGTAGGTGACATCCTCAAACCCAGCGGAAGAAGCCGATTTTTTAGTAATATTGAGGGCTTCTTCCTGTACTCTCGTTTTTTGTGATTAGGCCATTTTGGCAGATTTCTAACAAAAATCGTTCATCCCCTTCCCGTATTTTTGGTAGAACAAAAATACAACCCCCATTTCAATAAAATACAGGATTGACTTATTTTATTTAATAGTTATAGTAGTTTATTTTAAATAGTCGTATATTGCTGTGGGGTATCTAAAACCCCTTCAGTGGAATTCGCAGCAAGCTGCGGGGAATTGACCCAAATAGAGATTAAAAAGATAATCCACCGACTAAGGTCGGCAGTATTTGTACTAAAAATTTTATTATTAAGGAGGGAATTTATGAGGACATTTACAAAGTTGGTTGGGGGTATCATTGTTTTGTGCTTTGTTTTTGGTTTTTCTTTTCCGGCACACGCTGAAGGTGGGACTCCATTCTATGCGGTCCTGAAGGGCGGTATTTATTCACCGCAAAATAGCAACCTTGATAGCTTTGATACAGGCTTCAACGGCAATTTTGCTTTGGGGTACTATCTTAACAAGAATTTTGCCTTTGAGTTAGAATCAGGATATTTTCACTCCAGTGCTAACAAAAGCGTGAATAATCAATTTCTCTCAGGCAAAGGAACCTTAAACATTAACGTAGTTCCGCTCACGCTTGCCCTCAAGGGAACAATTCCTATAGATAACTTTGAGTTATATGGAATAGGCGGTGGGGGAGCTTACTTTGCGTGGTCTGACTCAAGTGTAGCAGTAAACAATCAAAACCGCAGTTCTTCTAACAATTATAACCAGACTCTGGCTGGCGGTTTTCTTGGTGTAGGTGTCAACTATAATATTACGCCCACTATCTATGTCGGGTTAGAGGGCAAATACCTCTGGACCTCGTCACTTACTGTCGATAACATTGATACTGATACCAATCTTAACGGTATTATAACGACTCTTAACTTAGGATTCCGATTTTAAACGATCCTTGTTAGACAATATGCAGAGAGGAAATGGTTTCCTCTCTGCATATTCCCAATTATAAGAATCCTCCACGAGCTGCCCCTTCTGATCATGGGGTTTCTTGCTGATTTCAAACCGTAATTGCTAATTTTGGGGTTGAAGTCGGTGGAGGATTTGTAGGTGTTATACGTAACAAACGGGTTTAGTAAGGCATTATATCCAAAGAAAGGGGAGCCGATGGCCCCCCTTTCTTTGGAATTGGAAGAAAAAACCTTTCCCGGGAATCAACTTCAGATCACTGAAATTATCGGTTAACGATCTCCTAGCATCCGGACGGTTTCAGCCGGCCCACAGCGACCAGATCCTGCCGCAATTTTTCCCGGTTGGCCGGCTTCATGGGCACCAGGGGAAGCCGCGGAGGGCCGGCCGGGAGGCCCATCATCTGCATGGCCTCTTTGACCGGGACCGGGTTGGTCTCGATGAACAAGGTTTTCACCAGGGAGAGGGTTTGATAATGGATGTCCCGCGCCGCGTCCCATTTCCCTTCCTTCATCAATCGGCACATCTGGGTATATTCTTTCCCGATCACATTGGCCACCGCGCTGATCGCCCCATCTCCGCCCAAGGCCATCATGCCGTAGGTCAGGGCGTCTTCACCGGAAAGGACATAGAAGGTCTTTCCTTTTCGCTTGGTCCCGGCAATGATCTCCATGGTCTGTCCTAGATCGGCGCAGGCATCCTTGAGACCGACGATATTATCGATTTCCGCCAGTTGGATGATGGTCTGGGGTTCGATGTTCTTTCCGGTACGACCCGGGATATTATAAATCAGGATAGGTAACTTGGTATTTTTGGCGATAGCCTCAAAATGGGCCAGCATCCCGTCCATGGTCGGCTTGTTGTAGTAGGGACCCACCTGCAGCGTGGCATCTACTCCGGCCTCTTCGGCGTGCCGGGTCATCATGATGGCTTCCTGGGTGCTGTTCGAGCCCGTGCCGGCGATTACCGGTACTCTGCCCCGTGTTTCCTTAACGGTGATCTCAATGACCTTCTGATGTTCCTCGTGGTCCAGGGTCGGCGATTCTCCGGTGGTCCCGCAGGGGACCAGCCCGTCCACCTTTTCCTCCTCGATCAAATAATTGATCAAGCGGCGCAGGCCGTCTTCATCCAGGGAAAAATCATTCTTAAAAGGCGTCACGAAAGGGACATGGCAGCCGGAAAAATCAGTAAAGGCCATAAGGCACCTCCTTTTTTGGGTTCAAGTCGCCGGTTTTCGAGTTTAAAAAAAACCGCAGGGAGTCATACCCCGCGGCCCTATTGTTTCCAATTTATCCCAAAAAAAGGGGTGTTGTCAATACATTATGGTGGAATCCAACAAGCAGTTGACTTTTTGCCGGGTTTAGGAATATGCTTAAGTCGATTGCTTAAATCAACAACAACCAGGCTGTGGGAATATGCCCAAGGAAGAAAAAAGAACCAAGATCCGCGAGGCCGCCGCCAGACTCTTTGCCGAGAAAGGCTTTGAAAACACCACCACCCGCGATATCGCCGGGGCCGCGGGGATCAACAATGCCTCCCTCTATTATTATTTCGACAGTAAGGAGCAGCTACTCTACCAGATTCTGGAGGAGGTCATTCGGACCGGCTTGGAACGCATTACCGAGATCGAACAAAGCTGCCGACCCCTCAAGGAAAAATTGGCCCTGACCCTCCGTATTCATACCACGGCGGCGGTGGATTTTAATAAAATGAAGCTGCTGGTCCACGATCAAAGGTCATTAAGCCCTGTTCATCGGGAAGAGTTAAAGCAAAAACAGGAAGAGTATGTGAGCCGGCTCATCACCATCCTGCAACAGCTCCAGGACCAGGGGGAGATGCTCGATCTCGACCTGACGGTCTGCGCCTATGCCTTTTTTGGAATGGTCAGTTGGGCCTACCGCTGGTATCGCCCGGACGGGAAAGTAAAACTGGAAGAACTTTCAGAGATTTTCTATACGATTTTTACCCAGGGAATCTATCGAGAAAAGGGGACCTGGGACAAAAAAGCTAAAAAAAGCTAATACATATTGACAAAAAGGAGTCTTTTTTATAAGAGTAGAGCGGAAGTTTAAAGCGCGCGCTCAAATAACCGACATTAACAAATGTTTTCTCAAAAGGCGGAGCGGCCGGCCGATAATTCCGTCCGGATATCAAAGCCAGCTTCGTCTAGCAACTCCAACACAACGCCCCAATAACTCCGTCCCCCGGTCTGACGGATCTTACTAGAAACCGTTTATGCCCATAGGCGACCAAGTAGCCCAATTCATTGTTTCCGGCCTAACCACCGGCAGCATCTATGCCCTTATCGCCCTCGGTTTTTGTATTATCCATAATGCCACCGGGATTGTGAATTTCGCTCAGGTGGATTTCATCACGTTGGGCGGCATGATGATGTACACCTTTCTGTTGGGTCTGGGCCTGCCGCTGCCCCTGGCCTTCGTATTAGGGGTCATCGCCGTTACGCTGGTGGGGGGGCTGGTGGAGCGGTTGGCCATCCGGCCGGCTAAGTCCCGCGCGGTCATCGTTCTGATTTTTATCACCATCGGTGTTTCCATCCTGATGCGAGGGACCTTTAAGGTGATCTGGGGGAAAAACCAGATGGCCCTTCCTCCTTTCAGCGGGGATACTCCCTTTATCATTTTGCGGGCCGCGGTGCTGCCTCAAAGCCTCTGGATCTTCTTTATTACCGTGGCCGTCGTGGTCGTTCTCCATCTCTTTTTTAATCACAGTTTGACCGGCAAGGCCATGCGGGCCACTTCCTTCAACCCCCGGGCCGCGGCCCTGATGGGGGTCAATGTCAACCGCATGATCCTCCTCTCCTTTGCCCTGAGCGGGACCTTGGGGGCCATTGCCGGCATCATTATCGTTCCCATTACCACCTTGTCTTATGATATCGGCGTCATGCTGGGGTTAAAGGGGTTTGCCGCCGCGGTTTTGGGAGGGTATGGAAATATTATTGGGGCCGTCATCGGTGGCTTGTTGTTGGGGGTTTTGGAATCGTTGGGGGCCGGCCTGATCTCTTCCAACTATAAAGATGTGCTGGCCTTTATCATCCTGCTCCTGGTCCTGTTCATGAAACCGAGCGGCTTATTGGGCTTCGGGGAGAAAGGAACGGGTCTAAGTCTATGGCGTGGGGATGGATCAAGAATAAATCCTATCTGGGTTTGCCGCTCCTGGGCTTGATCCTCCTCCTCTTCCCCCTGGTCATCAACAATCCTTATTATTTGAATGTGGTCAATATCATCGGCCTGAACACCCTGATCGTGGTGGGCCTCAATCTGCTGATCGGCTATGCCGGCCAGATCTCGCTGGGCCATGCCGCCTTTTATGGCTTGGGGGCCTATTTTTCCGGAATTTTGACGGTCAGTTATCATTTCTCTCCCTGGACCGCCATGGGCCTGGCCTTGATGGTCACCGGGCTGCTGGCCTTGTTGATCGGCATCCCCACGCTGAAATTGCACGGCCACTATCTGGTCATGGCCACCCTCGGTTTTAATATTATCGTCAATATCATTATGATCCAATGGGACCAGGTCACCGGCGGTCCTTCCGGGTTTCCCGGGATACCTAACCTGAAGATCGGGACCCTGGTTTTCGATTCCGACCAAAAGATGTATTATTTGATCTGGTTCTTTACCTTTGTTGGGATTGCCTTGGCCTTGAACCTGGTCCATTCTCGGGTAGGCCGAGGCCTCCGGGCCCTGCACGGAAGCGAGGTGGCCGCCGGTTCCCTGGGCGTAAAAACCGAAGTCTACAAAGTCAAGGTCTTCGTTTTGAGCGCCCTCTATGCCTCTCTGGCCGGAAGCCTGTATGCCCATTACCTGACCTTCATCAGTCCGAAAACCTTCGATATCTTCTTTTCCGTCGAATTGGTGACCATGGTCATCGTCGGTGGTATGGGCAGTATCTGGGGAACCCTTTTTGGGACTACCTTTATCACCCCCCTGCCGGTGCTGCTGCATTTTTTTGATGAATATAAGGATATCTTTTATGGACTAATCCTGGTCTTCATATTAATCTTTTTACCCGAAGGGGTGGTGGTCGCCCTTCGAAACCGGTATCGGAGCAGGAAACGGAACGTGAGCGGCGCGGATCTCCCGGGTGAGTTGTGATGGGTTCGAATAAAAAGTCCTTTTTACGACTTTTTGCGAGGGCATCCATTGTGAAGGATCTTATCCTGCAGGTTCAGGAGGTCTCCATCAGTTTTGGAGGGCTGTTGGCTCTGGGGGATGTGAGTTTTGATCTTCCCCGGGGACGGATCACCGCCCTGATCGGGCCCAACGGCGCCGGCAAGACTACCACGATCAATGTTATCTCGGGAATTTATCGGCCGCAGAAAGGGCAGGTTTTTTTCAGGGGGCAATCCGTTACCGGGCAGCGGCCTTATCGCCTGGCCTGTCTAGGCCTGACCCGGACTTTTCAAAATATACAGATTTTTCAAAACATGACCGTCCTGGAAAACGTTATGGTGGGTCTGCACGGCCGGACAAAAAAGGAATTTCTCTCTTCTCTTTTTTTTCTTCCGGGTGTCCGTCGGGAGGAGCGGGAGATCGAACAGAAGGCCTGGGAAGTTTTAGATTTTTTTAGTCTTCGTCCCAAGGGGCTCTGGCCCGCGTCCAGTCTGTCTTACGGGGATCAAAAGCGGATCGAAATGGCCCGGGCCCTCGCTTCCCAACCCGACTTGATTCTGCTGGACGAACCGGTGGCCGGCTTGAATATGACCGAGACACTGGAGGTAGCCCGTCTGATTCGACGGATCTCCGCTCAGGGGATTTCGGTGCTGTTGGTCGAACACGACATGAACCTGGTCATGGGGATATCGGACCAGATCGTGGTTTTAAATTTCGGGCAAAAGATCGCCGAGGGCCCCCCGGAAACTATTCAGAAGGATCCCCAAGTCCTGGGGGCATACCTGGGAACCGAGGTCGGATGTTAGCGGTAGAAAATCTGGAAGCCTACTACGGTGGCAACCAGGCCTTAAAAGGGGTCTCCCTGGAAGTTAAGCCGGGGGAAATCGTTTCCCTGATCGGAGCCAACGGGGCCGGCAAGACTACCTTGCTCAATTGCCTCTCCAGTGTCCACCGCCTTCGGAAAGGAAAAATTATTTTTATGGGGCAGGATGTCAGCGGGACGAATTCCCAGCGACGGGTTCGTCTGGGAATCGTTCAGGTCCCGGAAAGCCGACAGCTTTTTGGCCCCTTGACGGTCAAAGAAAACCTGGAAATGGGTGCTTTTGGCTGTTCTCGTCAGGAGAGAAAAAAATCGCTGATCCAGGAAATAGAGCGGATTTATGGCCTTTTTCCTATTCTTAAGGAGCGGCGAAAACAACGGGCGGGCACCCTCTCCGGAGGGGAGCAGCAAATGCTGGCCATCGGTCGGGGATTAATGGCCAACCCTAAACTGCTTTTGCTGGACGAGCCTTCCCTGGGCCTGGCCCCCATGATCGTTCAGGAGATCTTTCGCATCATTAAGACGCTCCAGGAAGAGGGTCGGACCATCTTGCTGGTCGAGCAGAATGCCCTGGGGGCGCTGCAAATATCCCAGCGGGCGTATGTCCTGGAGACCGGATGGATCACTTCCAGCGGTTGGTCGAAGGACCTGTTGCAGGATGGGAAGGTCCGCCGGGCCTTTCTGGGACAGGATATTACCGGAAAAGAAGAGGAGTCGAATACGGAAGGGGGTACCCATGGGAGTTGCCAAATATCAGAAGGATAAAAAAGATGGAATACAGGAGGTTATCCTGCAATCCGGCATCAAGGTTAAGCCGGTGTATACCCCGGAAGATTTAAAAGCGGCCGGATTCCAGTATGATCAGGATCTGGCCGATCCCGGGACCTACCCCTTTACCAGAGGGATCCATCCCTTGGGCTACCGCAGCCGGGCCTGGACCACCCGGCAGTACACCGGCTTCGGCACCCCGGCCGAGACCAACGAGCGCTTCAAGCTGATGATCAGCCATGGGCAGACCGGGCTGAACGTGGCCTTTGACCTTCCCTCCCAGATGGGTCTGGACTCCGACGATCCGCTGGCCGAAGGCGAGGTGGGCCGGGTCGGCATGGCCGTGGATTCGTTGCGGGACTTCGAGATCGCCTTTAAAGACATCCAGCTCGACAAGATCGGGGTCGGCCTGACCATCAATGCCGTGGCCTCCATCATGTTGGCCATGTTCCAGGCCTTAGGCGAAAAATTCGGTTACACGAAAGATCAGATCAGCGCCACTCCCCAAAATGACATCCTCAAGGAAATGATCGGCCGTGGAGCCTGGATCTTTCCCATCGAGCCGGCCGTGGCTCTGATCGGGGACACTATCGAGTATTCCATGAAGGCGCTGCCCAAGTGCAACCCGGTCAGCGTCTGCGGCTACCATATAAGGGAATCCGGGGCCACACCGGCCCAGGAGATCGCCTATGCCATCCTGATCGCCAACGCCTATATCGACGAAGTGGTACGCCGGGGCTACACGGCTGAGCAGTTCGTGGGCCGCTTTTCCTTCAACCTGAACATTTTCGGCAACCTCTGGGAACAGGTGGCCAAGTTCCGGGCCGCCCGGAAGCTCTGGGCCAAAAACCTGAAGGAGAAATACGACGTCAAGAAAGACAAGAACATGTACCTCCGGGGCCTCTTCGGCGGCGGCGGCTACGGCCTGACCAAGGCCCAGCCGGAGAACAATATCATCCGCGGGGCCTACTATGCCCTGGCGGCTGCCCTGGGCGGGGCCCAGACCACGGCCCTCTGCTCCTTCGATGAGGCCTACACCATCCCGACCGAACGGGCCGCCCTGCTTTCCCTGCGGACCCTGGAGATCCTGATGGAGGAAGTGGGCCTGCGCGACACGGTGGATCCCCTGGCCGGCTCCTATTTCATCGAAACCCTGACCAAGCAGATGGAAGACAAGATCCTGGAAGAAATGAAAGAGATCGAGAAAATGGGCGGCGTGGTCCGGGCCGTGGCCCAGGGGTATATTCAAAGCAAGGTTTCTCGAGCAGGCCTATGAATTCGAGAAGGCGGTGCAGGAAGGGGAACTGATCAAGGTGGGCGTGAACAAGTACGTTGTGGGGGAGGAAGAGGACGTGGCCCTGCACGACTACCGGGAGGAATCGGCGGAAGAAAAGATCAAGGACCTTCAGGCCCTGCGCCGGGAGCGGTCCAGCGCCGACGTCTCCCGCGCGCTCAAGGAACTGGAGCGGGCCGTCCGGGAAAAGAAAAACGTCATGCCCTTCCTGGTGGATTGCTGCCGGGCCTATTGCACGGTGGGAGAAATGACCCGGGTATTCAAAGAGGCCTACGGAATATTTGAGGAGCCGAGTATTTTTTAGTGTGGAATAGAGTGTTCCTGAATGCACGTTGCTGGTTGCTGGTTTAATGGCCTCGGCAAGTCCCAGGTCAACCGTTAATAATTAACAATTGAGAATTGATTATTGATTATTAATGAGATTCACCCCCCATGGGAGGAAAAATGGCAGACAAGAAGTACCGGCTGGGCTGTGATATCGGCGGCACCTTTACCGACTTTGTCCTGCTGAATGATCAGACCGGCGAGATCAAGACCGGCAAGTGCCTGACCACCCCCGGGGACCCCTCGGATGCCGTCGAAGAGGGGATTAGGGCGCTGGAAGCGACCACGCCGGACTTTGTGGCCAAACTGGATGAGCTGATCCACGGGACGACCCTGGTCATCAATGCCATCATCGAACGCAAGGGGGCCAAGACAGGACTGATCACCACCAAGGGCTTCCGGGACGTCCTGGAAATCGGCCGGGAGATGCGCTATGCCCCTTATGACATCTTCGCGGAATTCCCCCGGCCGTTGATCCCCCGAAGATATCGCCTGGAGGTGGACGAGCGGGTCCGAAGCGACGGCAGCGTTCTGAAGGCCCTGGATCCGGAAGAGGCCCGGCAGGTGGTCCGAACCCTGCTCGGCATGGGTGTGGAATCGATTGCGGTCTGTCTCATCAATTCCTTTGAAAATCCGACGCATGAGCTGGTGCTCCAGGAGATCATCGAACAAGAAGCCCCGGGCCTTTCGGTCTCCATTTCCTACCGGGTTTTGCCGCAGATCAAGGAATACGAGCGAACCAGCACCACGGTTACCAATGCCTATGTCAAACCGCTGACGGGTCGGTATCTGTCCAAACTGGCCGGCAGGCTGGAGTCGATTGGTTTCCAGGGAAAGCTTTTTATCATGCTTTCGAGCGGCGGCGTCACTTCCCTGGAAACGGCGGCCGAGTTTCCGGTACGGATTATCGAGTCCGGGCCGACCGCGGCGGTCATCGCCGGTCAATACTACGGGAAACATTTTAATATTTCGGAAATGTTCTGCTTTGACATGGGAGGGACGACCGCCAAATCCTGCCTGATCCAGAAAGGGGTAGCCGGCGTGGTACCGACCTTCGAAGTCGGACGGGTACAACGATTCATGAAGGGGAGCGGCCTCACCATCCAGGTCCCGGTCGTCGACCTGATGGAGATCGGCGCCGGCGGCGGCAGCATTGCCAAGGTAAGCAAGCTGGGTACGTTGCAGGTCGGGCCGGAAAGTTCCGGAGCGGCGCCCGGACCGATCTGCTACGGGAGGGGAGGCACGGATCCCTGTGTGACCGATGCCGACCTCCTGCTGGGCTATCTGGACGAGGACTACTTTCTCGGCGGGACCATGAAGCTCGACAAAGAAGGGGCCCGGCGCGGCGTCGAGGAAAAGATCGCTCGGCCGCTCGGGGTCTCTTTTATCCAGGCCATCTGGGGGATCCACGATCTCATCAACGAAACCATGGCGGCGGCCGCCAAGACCCACATCGCCGAAAAAGGCGGAAACCCCAAGCTGGTGACGATCGTCGCCTTCGGGGGAGCGGGACCGGTTCATGCCTACGGGCTGGCCAAGAAATTAGGGGCCCCCCGTTTACTGGTGCCGCCCAATGCCGGAGTAGGGTCGGCCATGGGTTTCTTCACCGCTCCCCGGGCCTTCGATCTTCTCCGGAGTCACAAGGTTTCCCTGGCCGATGCCGCCTTTGCGAGATATCGAGCAGATCTTCCGGGACCTGGAAGCGGATTCGGCCAAGATATTGACAGAAGGAGGCCGGCAGACGAAACACTGCGTTTCGAAAGGTCGCTCGACATGCGCTTCGTGGGTCAGGGTTCCGAACTCAATGTTTCCCTGCCAGCCGGGGATTTCACCCGATTCGAGAAGGCAAAGGTTCGGAGTCTTTTCGACGAGGCCTACGAGAAGCTCTACGGCCGGACCTATCCCGACTCCGAGGTAGAATTCATCAATTTCAAAGTGCGGGCCAGCCTGCCCGAACGACTCCTCCAACTGCCCAGATTGAACCCCAGGGGAAAGCCATCTCTGGAGGCGGCCGTCCGGGGGAGCCGGCAGGCCTACTGCCCATTGGCCGGGGATTTTATCCCCTATACGGTCTACGATCGCTACCTTCTGTTTCCGGGAGCGCAATTTTCTGGTCCGGCCATCATCGAGGAAAAGGAGTCGACCCTCATCGTGGGTGAGGAGGCCCGGGTGGCGGTGGATGATTTCGGGTTCCTTTGGATAGATCTGACGGAACCTGTTTCGATCATTTGAATTTTGAATATTGTCTTTTGTTTCGAATTTCGTGCTTCGGATTTCGAATTTAAAAGTGCCGTTATTTGACCGTGCTAAGTATAATCACAAATTCTTTTTAGGAATTTCAGGAGGCCGACTGAATGGGCCGCACATTTGATCCGATCACCTTAGAAATCTTATGGCGCAGGCTGATCGCCATCGTGGACGAGGCCGACGGCAGCGTGGCCCGGACCGCCTTCTCGAGCCTGCTTCGGGATGCCCATGATTATACCTGCATGTTTACCGACCGGCAGGGCCGGGAGCTGGCCCAGGGGACCTTTGCCACCCCCGGCCAGTCGGGGGCCATGGCCCTGGGGGTCAAGGCCCTCATCAACAAGGTCCCGGCAGACACCTATCAGCCCGGGGACGTTTTTATCACCAATGATCCCTGGGCCCTGGCGGGCCACCTGAATGATATCTGTGTCATGAGCCCGATCTTCTACCGGGATCAGTTGGTGGCCTTTACCGCCTGTGTTTTTCATCACTCCGATATCGGCGGCCGCGTGGCCTCCGACAATCATGACGTCTTCGAAGAAGGCCTCTTTATCCCTTTCGTGAAGCTCTATGACCGGGGGGTCCTCAACCAATCCGTTTTGGATTTGATCCGCTGGAATGTCCGGACGCCGGACGAGGTCACCGGGGATATCCGGTCGCAGATTTCAGCGAACTACGTCTGCGCCGAAAAGGTGGGGCAGATGCTCCGGGAGAGTGGCCTGGAGAACCTGGACGACTTGGCCGATCAGATTATCCGGCTTACGGAAAAAAGCATGCGGGAAGAGATCGAAAAGATTCCGGACGGCATCTACCGGGCCCAAGGGCTGATCGAGCAGACCAAGGGAAAAGAGGACATCCTGATCCAGGCCCAGGTCGAAATCAAGGGGAGTGATATCCTGGTGGACCTCGAGGGTTCTTCCGGGCAAGTCAATTGGGGCGGCAACGTGGTTTTTAATTTCACCTATGCCTATGTATTCATGGCCGTCAAGAGCATGTTTGCCCCGGATATTCCCAACAACGACGGGTGTGCCCGACCGATCCGGCTGACCGCTCCGGAGGGGACGGTAGTCAACTGCCGGTTTCCGGCCGCCGTGGCGGCCCGGATGGGAGTAGGTCATTTCATGACCGAGGTCATTTACCGGGCCCTTTCCGAAGTGTTGCCCCGGAAAGTCATTGCCGGATCCGGCGGTACCCCGGCCGCCATGAACGTCTTTTACGGTAGAAGGAAAGACGGGAAACCCTGGCATTCCGTAATCATCCGGGGAGGCGGCATGGGGGCCGGCGCGGCCAACGACGGCAACTACGTCTATATCTTTCCGGCCAACGGCGCCAATACCCCGGTAGAAATATTCGAAAGCGACACCCCGCTGATCGTGGAAAAACGGGAGCTGCTCATCGATTCGGGAGGACCCGGAAAAATGAAGGGCGGCCTGGGGAAGAGAGAGGTTTTCAGAATACCCGACGACCGCTACGCTCCGATCCCGCCGGTCAACCTGGGAATCCAGGCGGGACGGTTTATGTATCCGGCAGAAGGGCTCTTCGACGGTAAATCCGGCAGCCGGGCCCAGTTCCTCATCAACGGAGAACCGGGAAATCCCTATGGATTGACCCAGTTGAAGCCCGGAGACCGGGTAACCATCGATGCTCCCGGCGGAGGCGGTTATGGACATCCCTTCGAGCGCGAGCCCGAGCTGGTGGCCGACGATGTGCTGGAAGGAACTGTCAGCCAGGAAAACGCCAGGAACGAATATGGGGTTGAAATAGACCCCGCCACCCAGGAAGCCGATTTGGCTGAAACGAGAAAGCTTAGGGGCCGATAGAGAAGCACGAAATTCGAAACAAGCACGAATTTCCAAAATCTAAATGACCCAAAATTCAATTATAGTCGGATAGGTTTTTTTGAATCGTTTATCCGGTATCGCCACCAGAGGTTTTATGCCCAACACCTTCATGCCCTCTTTTCATTCCCCCGAGGAACTAGCCGCCCATCAACTTAAGGGCCTGCAATGGACCGTAAACCATGCCTATGACGGATCGGCTTTCTACCGAAGAAAATTCGAAGAAGCCGGGATCAAGCCTGAGGATATAAAATCGCTGGACGATATCCGCCGGCTGCCTTTCGTTACGGCCCAGGATCTGCGGGAAGGCTACCCTTTTCCGCTTTTGTCCGTCCCTCTGGAACAGGTGGTCCGCATCCACGCTTCCACCGGCACCACCGGCAAGCGCAAGATCCTGGCTTATACGCAGAAGGACATCGACGACTGGGCCCACTTTTTCGCCCGTTGCTATGAGATGGCCGAGCTGACCCGGGAGGACCGGGTCCAGATCGCCGTAGGCTACGGGGTCTGGACCGCCGGGGTAGGCTTCCAACTGGGCTGCGAACGCTTCGGGGCCTTGGCCATACCGGTCGGTCCGGGGAACATCGATCTCCAGTGCCAGTTTCTGGAGGACCTCCAGTCCACGGTCATGTGCTGCACGGCCTCCATGGGCCTGCTCATGGCCGAGGAAGTGGAGAAGCGGGGGATTCGGGACCGCATCGCCCTGAAAAAGATGATCTTCGGCTCAGAACGCAGCAGCGACGCCCAGCGGGCCAAGATCACCGAACTGCTGGGTGTCGAGGCCCTGTTCGATATCCCGGGATTGACCGAACTCTACGGTCCGGGCACGGGCTTGAGCTGCACCAAGGGAGAGGCCATTCACTACTGGGCCGATTACTATATCCTGGAACTGCTGGACCCACTGACCCTGGAGCCGGTGCCGCCGGGGGAGATCGGCGAGATGGTGGTGACCACCCTCTGCAAGGAGGCCGCCCCCCTGATCCGCTACCGCACCCGGGATCTGACCCGTCTGATCGAAGAGCCCTGCGCCTGCGGGAACAGCCTGCCCCGCCACGACCGCATCCTGGGCCGGTCCGACGACATGATCATCTTCCGGGGGGTCAACCTCTACCCGGCCCACGTGGATGAAATTCTTTCCAAAATCGATGGGGCCGGCAGCGAATACCAGATCCATTTGGAGCGCCGTGGAGACGGCAAGGACTACCTGCAGATTCGGGTGGAGCGGGCCGAAGGACGGGACCCGGCCGGCGACCTTGCACTGGCCGGCGCCATTCGAGATACGGTGAAAAAGCAGGTTCTGGTCCAGAGTGAAGTGGAGGTATTGGATTACCGGACCCTGCCGCGGTCGGAGAGAAAGAGCAAACGGGTTTTTGATGAACGAGGGTTTTAATCACCTTTTACTCAAGGAGGAGACAAGAATGAAAAAGATTGGGCTGTTTTGCTTGCTGGGTTTATGGGTCTTAGGCTGTTCTTTGGTGTACGCCGCCGAGCCGATTAAAATAGGCGCCTTTTATTCCTTGTCCGGACCGGCTGCCGCCATCGGGACCCCGACGAAACTGGTTACTCAGATGGTAGTGGAAAAAATCAATAAAGAAGGGGGAATCAACGGTCACCCCATCGAGCTGGTCCTGGGGGATACCGAATCCGACCCCACCAAGGCGGTGATGGTCATTAAAAAGTTCATCAATGTGGATAAAGTGGCCGCCATCATCGGTCCGGACCGCACCGACCTGGGCATGGCCGTAAAAAAATTGGTCGAAGAGGCCGAGATTCCCACCTTTATGACCGTGGGCGGAGATCCGGTGATCATGGGAGGCGGTGCGCTGGGGACGTTCAAATGGGTCTTCAAGTCTCCCCAGCGCAGCTCAACCGCAGTGGAAAAAGTTTACCAGTATCTGCAGAAAAAGAACCTGAAAAAAATCGCTTTGATCACCGCGTCGGATGGCTTCGGCAAAGATGGCAAGAGTTGGCTGGAGAAATTGGCCGCCAAGCATGGTCTGGCCGTCGTGGGCGATGAGTCTTTTAATCCCAAGGATACGGATATGACCTCCCAGTTGACCAAGATCAAGGCCGCTAATCCCGAGGCCATCATTTGCTGGACCATTGGTCCGGCCGGAGCGATCGTGGCCAAGAACCTGAAGCAGCTCAACATCAAAACTCCGCTGTTTCAGTGCCACGGCCTGCCGGATCCTAAATATATCGAGCTGGCGGGATCGGCCGCCGAAGGGAATATGATGCCCTCCACCAAGTTAATGGCCTGGGAGCAGCTCTCCGACAAAGATCCGCAGAAAAAGGTCATCAAGGAATTTGTGCATCTGTACAATGACGTCTATAATTATGACAAACAGTTTGCCATCAATACCCACTCGGGGTATGCCTGGGATGCTATCTATATTGTGGCCAATGCCATGAAAAAAGTGGGAACCGAAAAGAATAAGTTGCGGGAGGCCATTGAACAGACCAAGAATTATATCGGGGTCAGCGGAATCTACAATTTGACCCCGGAAGACCATAACGGTTTGGGCACCGATTCCATGATCATGGTGCGCGTTGAAAATGGAAAGTGGAAGTTGGCCGAATAAACCGACAACGCATTTTGCCTCTCCCCGGCCGCGGGGAGAGGCAGAAAGGATTGAGAACCTAACCCATGCCCTCTTTCGAATACCTGAGACCAAAGTCCATTAATGAAGCCATTTCGCTTTTGGAGTCCCACGGCGAAAAGGGCCGCTATATTGCCGGTGGGACCGATGTGATCGTTAAGATCAAAGAAAGGAAAATAGCGCCGGACTATCTGATCTCCCTGCGCCACATCCCTGACCTAGCCTATATCCACCGGGACCCCGAAGGCATCTTGCGACTCGGCGCTTTGACCACCCACCGGATGCTGGAACAGTCGTCCCTGATCCGTCGCTATTATCCCTGTATCTTCGATGCCGTGGAAAATATCGGTTCGGTGCAGATTCGCAACGTGGCCACCATCGGAGGTAATATCTGCAATGCCGTCCCCTCCGCCGACGGGGTGATCCCTTTGCTCATTCTGGGCGCCCAGGTAACCCTGGTGGGGCCCAAAGGGAAACGTTCACTGCCGCTGAAGAGCTTTTTTCTGGGACCGGGCCTGACCCTGATGGAGCCGGGAGAAATAGTGACTGAATTTTTTATTCCACCCTTGCCGGCGGACAGCGGCGGCGGCTATGTTAAGCATACCCGGCGGGAGGCCATGGAGTTGCCCATCGTGGGCGTAGGGTGCTTCCTCGCCTTAAGCCCGGACTTTAAAACCTGCGTCAAGGCCCGCATCGGCCTGGGCGTGGCCGCCCCCACCCCTATCCGGGCTTATTTAGCGGAGGAATATCTGCAGGGGCAGGAGATCAGCGAAACCACGCTGACCGAAGCCGGCCTGATCGCCGCCAAGGAAACCAAGGTTCGGGACAGCATCCGCGGCCAGGCCTGGTATCGACGGGAAATGGTGGAGACCCTGGTCAGGCGAATGGGTTTAAAAGTGCTGGAAAGAATTAAGAACAAATAACCTTTGCACCAAAATTAAACTATTTTTGGTTAGCGTTCAGACGCAGGAGGTTTCATCTCGATTATGCAAAAAATGGTTTTTAGATTAAACGGCCACTCGGTGGAGACGCTGGTGGAACCCCATTGGACCTTGTTGGAATTATTACGGGATCAACTGGAACTTACCGGGACCAAGGAGGGCTGCGGCCAGGGGGAGTGCGGGGCCTGCACGGTGTTACTGGACGGTCTGGCAATCAACGCCTGCCTTTTCCCGGTGTTGGAGGCTGAAGGGCGGGAGGTGACCACCATTGAAGGACTGGCCGGTCCGGATGGATCCCTTCATCCCCTGCAGGAGGCCTTTATCAACTACGGGGCCGTTCAATGCGGTTTCTGCACGCCGGGCATGATTTTATCGGCCAAGGCCCTTCTAGATGAAAACCCCCATCCGGCAGAAGACGATATCCGTACGGCCCTGGCGGGCAATTTCTGTCGCTGTACCGGCTATGCCCAGATCATCCAGGCCGTTCAGTCCTTGAGCGCCTATGAGGAAAAGGAAGTGGAATTCATAACCCGAGAGACCTAGATGGTCCAAATTCGAAATTCGAATACTGATGTTGAAATCAAATTCCGAGAAATGTTAAGAGACGAGGGGCTTATGGAAGAACTGCAGGTCGTGGGTCAACGCATCCCGAAGCGGGATGCCTTGGATAAGGTGACGGGCCGGGCCCGATACATACAAGACGTTAAGCTGCCGGGAATGCTTTATGGAAAAATTCTGTACAGCAAATATGCCCATGCTAACATTGTGCGCATCGATACTTCCCGAGCGGAAAAACTTCCCGGTGTCCGAGCGGTACTGACTGGCGACCAGCTTCCACTGCTAAAATTCGGATTTTATAAAGACAACACGCCGCTCAAAACCGGCAAGGTGCGGTCTTACCGCGACGAAGTGGCCGCTGTAGCGGCCACCGATCCGGAAATCGCCCGGGAGGCCCTGAACTTGATCGAGGTGACCTACAGCCCGCTGCCGGCCCTCTTCGACCCGGAAGAGGCCCTGAAGGAAGGGGCCCCGCTGATCCATGAAACACACAAATCCAATCTGCTCAAGCTGCCCTGGAAACTCATCTGCGGGGATGTGGAGGAGGCGCGCAAAAATTCGGACTATGTGGCCCAGGACCGCTTCAGGGTCACCTGGGTGACCCATTGCTGTCTTGGCACCAGCGGCTGCATCGCCGATTTCGATTTGCGCCACAACCTGACCATGTACAGCAATACCCAGATCCCCTCGCTGGCCCAGAAGGACTATCTGGAATTCCTCAAAGGCCTGGGGCTGAACGATTCCCGGGTGAGGATCATTCAAGCCATGATCGGCGGAGCCTTCGGCAGCAAACTGGACACCTATGCCTACGAGTACATCGCCATCCTGCTGGCCCGTCAGACTCATAAACCGGTAAAGATCCTTTTCGACCGGAAAGAAGAATTTCAGACCACCTCCGCCCGTCAGCCGGCCGTCATCGACATCGCCCAGGGCTGCACCAAAGAAGGACGGTTGACCTTCCGGGACATCACCATGATCCTGGACAACGGCGCCTATACCTCCTGGGGGGCCACCACTCCCTCGGTGATGATGCTGCCCATTTCCTCCCTCTACCGGGTCCCCCATGTTCGCTATATCGCCAAATGCGTCTATACCAACAACACCTACAGCCAGGCCATGCGGGGCTACGGCAACCCCCAGGCGACCTTTGCCATCGAGAGTCAGATCGACCGATTGGCCGAACAAGCCGGCCTGGACCCCTTGGATTTCAGGAGGATCAACAGCAATCTACCGGGGGAAACCACCCCTCAGGGTTTTAAGATCACGACTTGCGGCCTGAAGGACTGCCTGGAAACCGTGGCTCGGGAACTCCACTGGTCCGAAAAACGGGGGCAACAGAAAAATCGCGGGATCGGAATGGCTTCCCTGATCCACGTGGGCGGCGGAGCCCGGGTCTATAAATCCGACGGATGCGGGACCATCATCAAAATGGACGACTACGGCAAGGTGGATGTCTTCACCGGGGCCAGCGAAATGGGACAGGGATCGGAAACGGTGATCGCCCAGATCGTCGCCGAAGAATTGGGGCTAAAAGTGGAAGACATCAACGTGATCAACCAGGATACCGACGTCTGCCCCTGGGATGTGGGGGCCCACGCCAGCCGGACCACTTTTGTGGCCGGGAATGCCGCCCTGATGGCCGCCCGCCAAGTCAAGGACAAGATTCTGGAGATCGCCTCCCGGGAGCTCGAGGCCCATCGGGCCGATCTGATTTTGAGCGGCCGAAAGATCTCGGTCAAGGGCAGTCCCGACCGCTCCCTCTCGCTGGAGAAAATTCTGCGCAAGGCCCATTACAGCCCCGGGGGCACGATGATCGTGGGGGAATATTTCTACGACCCGGCCAACGACAACCTCGACCGGGAATTCAAGGGAAATCTATCCATGACCTACGCCTTCGGTGCCCATGGGGTGGAAGTCGAAGTGGATCCGGAAACGGGCAAGGTCAAGATCCTGAACTATGTGGCCGCCCATGACGTGGGCCGGGCCATCAATCCCTTGCTCCTCGAAGGACAGGTGTACGGCGGGATCACTATGGGGGTGGGGTATGCGCTGAGCGAACAGCTCATTCTGCATAAAGGCGAGGTCATGAATCCCAACTTCCGGGACTACAAGATGCTCACCGCCAAGGACCGGATTCCGATCAAGGCCCTGGTGGTGGAAACCGACGACCCGGCCGGCCCCTTCGGCGCCAAAGGCATCGGCGAACCGGGCTGCGTGCCCACGGCCCCGGCCATCGCCAACGCCATCTACGACGCCATCGGGGTCCGGATCCATGATTTGCCGATCACCCCGGAAAAGATCGTGGCGGCGTTGAAGCAGAAAAAAACGGGGACACAATAGATATCGATTTTTCCATAAGGAAGGAATTCAGATGTAGGTGGATCAAACGAAGCGGATCCGCCTTCCCCTTTGGAATCCATTCGATCCGGGACTGGATTAGAGAGAGGGGTGAATCCCGAATCTTCGGCCCAACCTGCAAAACCCCCTCCCTAACCCGTCGAGGGGGCGCCAACCGTCTCCCCGTTAGCACCGACTGTGCACCGTCCCTGTCGGCCCCCAATTAGGCAAACATGAAATATAGGATTAAGACTGAGAAAGAGGTTAAAAAACGATGGGATTAACACTGACAGATTTTAAAACAGGAATTTCATGGTGGCTCAGCGAAGACAGATGGCCGCATGATTTTCACAATACAGCATATTATGAACTGTATGATTTGAGAAGAAACGGTTTGTCAGATGATTGGTGGGGCAAAACAGTTGATCGTCTATGGGATTGGCGTGCATTAAGACCCTACACCAAGGCGGAGATCAAGAAAGATCGGCGATACCTTACTGATATTCAAAGAATTTACTTAGATTTGTGTGGGCAAACTGAAGATGAACCAGTTTTTCTTAATTTTAAGTGGGATCAGATCAGGGGGCTCTATGAGGTTCTTGCTAAAATAAAGGACATCCAAAACGCCAGTATTTCCAAGCAAGCTTGGTCATTTTATATTTCCTAAATTATTTGTTGTTATGGATCATAAGGCCACAGGTACTGAGGACTATGAAGTTTTTTGGGGGTTGATGCATAAAGAATGGAACAACTTTGTTGAGCGGGAAGAAGCAAAGAAAATCTTATCGGAAGAAATAGCCAAACACTCAGCAAAAAAAGTGCACATGCAATATCCTTTTGAGATTAAAATTATTGAGCTTTGTAACATAGGTAAAAAGCAAAATAAACCTCATCAGACGATTTCAATGGATGGCCAGGTAACACCCCTGATTTTAACGGCTAGGCAGTGTCCAAGAGAAAGGGGAGTGACGATGAAGGGTTTAAATGAGGATTTTTCATGTGAATTCTGCCGGTTTTCAATAAAAACATTAATAGAGATGGCTGAGATAGGGGGTAGAAAAGAGATGTTTTCTACCTTCAAGCGATTGGATAATCTTATGAACATATATGAGGTTAATACTGAAAGTGGGTATATTGTAATGAGAAGATCAACTGGAAGATTTACAGATGAATTGAGCATCGACGCATTAATCCAAGTTCATAATCTGGTTCACACTGGAAAAATTTCTCTCGATCCTCACGAAATAGACAGCAATAAAGAAACCTATAAATGGGGCAATTACATCGCTTCTTTGCTTAGACATCTTGGATGTCAAAAATTTGTATGAATATTAGTTCTCCAATAGTCAAGGAAAAACACCAATCGCTCAAAGGAGAAATGGGGTCTTATTGCTCAATATTTCCTCCGAATAAGGGTTAAAAGACAAATCGTCTAACCGGTTAGGCTAACCCTTGGGGATGACTTCCGGCCCAATCGGCAGACCGACCTTCCAGCCACTTTTTAAAGGAGATTTGGCTTTCTCCGGAAGGTCTCCCGGCCAACATACCTTCAATGCTGATATCTTCATCTATGTCCGACCATGGATGCCCTGCCCCTTGCCGATCAACCTCCAGTTGTTTCTTTCTTCGGCCGTTGCCTGTTGAAGACGAGGGAACCAAGCCAACGGCACCGAGATCGTTCTTCCATCGCTTAAATCAACCTGCAGGGTATCTCTGGTAATTTTTGCTTTTTCGGCGAAGGGGACGTTTACTTTATTTGCCGATACACGCATGTCAAGCCTCCACAAGTGGCTGTCAACCGGCCTTTTCCAACCTTTCGGCAATCCACTGGTTCAGGCTTTTACCCTCCTTCAAAGCGGTTACATATACCTTGCGGTGCAAAGCAGCCGACAGGCGAAGCATGAGCCGCCCGGAGAAAGGTTTATCCGGCTCTTCACCTCTTTCCAGACAAAATTCCAGATAGTCGTCGATGGATTCCCGAAAGGCCTGTTCCAGTTCTACAACACTCTTGCCCTGGAAGGTGATGACATCTTTAAGATCGACTACCTCCCCGTGAAAGATACCCGCTTCATCATCGTATTCGACCAGACCCGCATATCCTTTATATTTAAGCATCGCTTTACTCTCTCCCCGGGATGCCGGCTTCCGTCAAAAAACGTCTCAGGGACTTAATGGCGCCCTTGTCCGTCTCTTTCTGTGGATGGGGTCGATGAAAAACAGCCCTCACCCCATTCAGGTATATTCGTACCCTGGAACCGCGGCCTTCCCGCAATTCGGCCCCCATGGCCAGAGCAAATTTTCAATTTCAACCCACTCAATATCCGAGCGGATCGGATTCTCCAATAGCATACCCAATGTTTTATGGTGCCTGCTACCCAACCTCATAGTGTCATTATATGATACCATATCGCCCCGCCGCAAGCCTAAATTAATGCGGCGATATATTCGGTCATATCTCTCAAAGATGGTGGGCCGCTTCGCTTGATCCACCTTACAGGTATTCAGCGGTTGTCCGGTAAAAGGGAATAACAAAAAAACCCCGTCGCTCCAACGAGAAACAGGGCCTTCAGTCCAACTATTTCCTTCCGAAACCGGAGGTGAAGGGTACACCGGATTACATCTTTAACTTTTCCTCCAACTGCCGGATGTCCGCTTCCAGTTCCTTTTTCTCCCGAGATGAAAGACGTTCTTCCGCCAGTCGCTTTTTCAGGGCCAGCAGCAGCATGGCCTCGCGATGTTCATTACACGAAACAGGCATGAGAGTTCACACCGCTTCGCGCCGTTGAAGAAACAGCCGGTAAGTCATTTATCCTTCAGGTGCCGCTTGACCGCTTCTTTCAGCTCGGTTAAATCCGAGGACTTGACCACGTAGTCATCGGAGGCCCAGACCGAAAAATCCTGTTTGAATTCGCTGTAGGCCGAACACAAGATAACCGGGATCTGGGGCAGCTTTTCCTTGATAATCCGCAAGGTATCGATCCCGTTCAAGTCGGGCATACGGATATCCATGACGATCACATCCGGAAGGTGGTCCGAATCCTCCAGCCGTTCCAGGACTTCCCGACCGTTGCCGGCCAGGATGACCTCATAGCCTTCGTCTTCAAACTCCTCCTGGTACAATCGCTGTAAGGCCTCTTCATCATCGGCGATTAGAATTCTTTTCATTAGATTCCTCTCCGTTAAATTTGAATTTACGAAAAAATGACTGTGATCCCTTCAATAGAGGTAGCTTGATAAAGAAAGAGACCCCCTCGCCGGGCCGATTGTCGATTTCCACGTTCCCATAATGGCGAGTGACGATTTTATGAACAATGGACAGGCCCAACCCCGACCCGCTGGCCTTGGTCGTGAAGAAGGGGTTAAAAATATTGTGCAGGAGTTCCGGGGGAATGCCTCCCCCGGTATCCCTTATTTCCACCATCACCCAACCCGGATCCGATCCCTTGCTCAGTTCGGTCCGGATACCCAGAACCCCGCCATGCGGCATGGCCTGGAGGGCGTTCAAGAAAAGATTATAGAAGACATGGCGGATCTGGCGTCCATCGCAGTACACCTTGGGTAAGGGATTCAATTCCTTCTGAACCGTTATCCGGCATTCATCCAATTCCCGGCGGATGAGCTCCAAGGCCCCCTCGACGATCTGGTTCACGTCTTCCTCTTTGAACTTCCCTTCCGTATCCTGCGAAAAATCCAAAATCTCGTTTAATGTTTTTTCCAGGCGTTCCACTTCATTAATGATGACTTGGAAATAGGTTTGAACCTGGCTGTCTCCCTGAAATTTTTTGAAAAGACGACGGACAAACCCTCCAATGGAAACCAACGGATTGCGGATTTCATGGGCCATCCCGGCGGCCATTTCCCCGAGGGCCATTAATTTTTCGGATTCCAAAAGACGTTCCTGGGCCGATTTTAATTCCTGGTTGGTATGTTCAATATATTTATAGAGACGGGCATTTTCGATGGCCAACCCTGCCTGACGGGCCAGCATGGATAGAATTTGAAGATCCTCCTCCCCGATCGGATGCCGATCAAGGTAGTTGTCAACGGAGATCACCCCGATCACCTTGTCTTTGGCAAAGATCGGGACCGAGGCAAAGGAATCAATGCCCAACCGTTCCACCAGGCCTTTGTTGGTTCGGGGATCCTTTTGGGCCTCCTTAATTAAAAAAACACGGCCCTCCAATACGGTTTGAGCCAGTATCCCGTTTTCTTTGGTAAGCGGAACGGAGATGGCCTGGATCAGGCGGTCCAAGGCCAAGGCCTCGGCCGATACCTGAGAGGCCTTGGAAACCAGCCAGCCGCTCAGCCCCGCCCCGGAGGTTTCGCGCTTTTCTTTTTCGGAAACCGTTTCCGGCTCTTGGACAGACCCTTTGACGGCCTTGAGCTTTTTGCTTTCCTCGTCCACCAGTAAGAGAATCGCCCGATTGAACCCTAAGCCTTCTTTCAGGGTGATGGATTCCAGGATAATCCGAAGCAACTCCTCATAGGAGGCTGTGGTCATCATGGCGCTGTT
This sequence comes from uncultured delta proteobacterium, assembly GCA_963746605.1. Lineage (GTDB taxonomy): Bacteria > Desulfobacterota > RBG-13-43-22 > RBG-13-43-22 > RBG-13-43-22 > CAVQSS01. The sequence continues at coordinate 122,033 of CAVVCH010000054.1, read as the reverse complement.
GATCTGATAAAGAATCGACAGGCTTTTGACCATCATTTCGTTCTTCCGGGCCAGGGCTTCCAACTGTTGAAAAGTCAGGGCGTTTTCCAGGGAACTGGCAATGATGTTGCCGATAGTAGACAGTATGGATAGGTCTTCCTGACTGAATTGAGCTTCGGCCTCCGCTCCCGTGCCCACCCGCCCATAGACGCATAAGCGTCCCTGATAGGGCCCTTTAAAGCGCAGCGGGGCACACATCCAGGAGGCTGGGGTATCCGTTCCACCAGCGTGCGCCTCGGGTGGCGGTTCCCCCTGGGCGGGAGGGGGTGGAGCTTGCAGAGGTGAAATATACGAACCTTTCCCTTCGAGGATCTCCCGGGTTAAAATGCCCTTGGTGAAGGGAGGGATGACCCCAAATTCGGCTTCGATTTTGACAACCGGATCGGCTCCACTGGTAATAATCAGAGCCGATCCCCTGGCGTTGATCACTTGGGCAATAATGGCCACGGTTCGCTTGACCAGGTCTTCCAATTCCAGGGTGGAACCGATAACTTTTCCCACTTGGTAGAGAACGCTTAACTCCGCAATCCGCTTCTTCGCTTCCGTATAAACTCTTGAATTTCGGATGACCCCGGCCATTTCCCGGCAGATCATTTGAAAAATATCCTGGTCCTCTGCTCCCTGTCGGTGCCCTTCCTGGGATAGCAGGCAAAGCAGCCCATACAAATAATTGTCGTCCTCCACCGGCCAGACCAGCAAGGAGGCGTATCCCTTAAAAAAAGGGATCTTTAATATGTTTTTATGTTCCTTGCGGTTTAGACGAGGGATGAAAAGGAAACGTCGATTATTCAAACAATCGGCAAAAGGGTTCTTGTCCAAAGGGGTCGACCAGATCGGGCGGGGGGTTTCGCGGGGGCTGATGGTCTTAAGTTCCAACATTTCCTTGTTGGGAGCCAGGAGGAGTAGCAGTCCTTTTTGAATATCTCCCCGATGGGTTATTATCTCCAGGATCCCCTGCAGTCGCTCGTCATATTCGATATTGGCGTTGGCGACCTGGATGACTTTTTTAATGATTTGAAGTCCCGATTCCACCTGCTTAGCGGTTCCTCTTTTTTTCGATCGCCTTCCGGTACAATTGCTGATAAGCCTCGGCGGATTTGGCCCAGGAGAAATCCTGGGCCATGGCCCTTTGCATCAGACGGGTCCAGCGGGGTTTATCTCGAAAAAGGTTCAATGCCCGCTGGATAGTCAGCCAAAATCTATCGGGTTCATATTCTTTGAATTTAAAACCGGTCCCCTGTTCGGTTTGGGGATTATAGTCCTCCACGGTATCATCCAATCCGCCCACGGCCCGGACAATTGGAATGGTTCCGTATTTAAGGGCGTACATTTGATCCAGGCCGCAAGGTTCATAGCGAGAGGGCATCAGTAAAATATCCGCACCTCCCTGAATGAGGTGGGCCAGATTGTCCTGGTAATTCATTTCCAGAGCGATTTGGCCGGGGTATTTTTTAACCATTTCCAAAGCCCAGCTTTGATAATGGTCTACCCCATGTCCCATTAAGATGACTTCCAGATCCAGTTCCATCAACTTAGGAAAAACTTGACTGATCAAATCCAGACCTTTTCGGTCGAGTAATCTGGAAATAATGGCTATGATGGGGGTTTCAGCCTTCTTTTTTAATTGAAAAAGTCCCTGCAGGTGATTTTTGCAAAGCTTTTTTTTGTCCAGACTGGCGTTGGAATAATGGGCCGGCAGCAGGGGATCTTCCGACGGATTCCAAACCTCGTAGTCCACCCCATTGAGAACCGCGAAAAGGTCTTTTTCGCGATCTTTCAGCACTCCTTCCAATCCGAAACCATTTTCCGGGGTCAATATTTCGTTTCGGTAGGTTGGACTTACCGTGTTCAAAAGGTCTGCGAAGATGATCCCACCTTTCATCAAGTTGATCTTTCCAAAGAATTCCAGGCCGCTGGGGGTGAAAAGTTCCCACCCTAGCCCGGTGAGGTGTAGGTCATAATGCCAGAACAGGCCCTGATACCCCAAATTATGAATGGTAAACAGGCTGGCCGTGGAGTCTAATACCTTTTCCTGGGAATAAATTGTTTTCAAATAGACCGGGATCAATCCCGTTTGCCAGTCATGGCAGTGAATCAAATCCGGCTTCAGCCCCAAGGCCTTGCAAAGTTCCAGGGCAGCCCGGGAGAAAAAGATAAATCGTTCGGCATTGTCCTGGTAATCCCCGTATTCATTGCCGTAAAGCCCTTCCCGATCATAGAGATCATCCTGGCCGATCAGGTATACCGGGATCTGATCTTTTAGGGAGGACCGATAGATCTGGGCCGTCTTTTTCATCCAGGAAATGGGGACTTCCAGGGCCGTCTCCACAAGCTTCAACGGGGGTTTATTGCTTGAGGGCAGGCGGTACTTCGGAGTAACCACAATGATCTCATGTCCCAAACGTCCCAAATAGGATGGCAGGGATTGGGAAACATCGGCCAGGCCCCCGGCTCGGGAGAAGGGAATGACCTCGGAAGTCACATAGAGAATCTTCATGGTTTCTCCAATTGCGGGGTTATCATAAGATGATGACCTCGCAAAAAGTCAAAAAACGACTTTCTGCTCGGCGGGAGAGGGCTCTCCCTCCCCCGCCATTTGAAGTGAATTCAAATGGTGCCACCCCCACCCCAGCCCGGGGCCTACCGGCTCGGGCTGTTGACGGACTTCTTGCGAGTCCGTCATAAGATAACATCCCTCAAAAACTTGGCCGCGTCTTCAGGAGGCGTCGGATTAATATAAAACCCGGATCCCCATTCAAAACCGGCAATACGAGTCAGTTTAGGGACTATCTCAAAATGCCAGTGGTAATAATCCTGATGGTTTTCCTTAACCGGGGATGTGTGAAGCATGAAATTATAGGGACGTTTATTAAGCGCTTTGTCCATCCGCTTCAGGGTTTCCGAAAAAATTTCAGCCAAGGCACGGTTTTGATGCTCGGTGATCTGGGTGAAATCGGCGTTATGGATTTTGGGAATGATCCAGACCTCAAAGGGTTGGCGGGGAGCAAAAGGCGCGGTAACCAGAAATTCATCATTTTCGCAAATCAGGCGGATCTTCTGTTCCTGTTCCTGGCGAAGGATGTCGCAATACACGCACCGATCTTTATAACTGAAATATTTTTTGGAGCCATTCAATTCTTCAGAGGCGATCTCCGGGACAACCGGGAGAGCGATCAATTGGGAATGGCTGTGCTCGAGGGAGGCCCCGGCCGAACGACCTTGGTTTTTAAATATGAGGATGTAGCGGAAGCGAGGATCTTTCGACAGATCCATAATTCGGTCACGATAAGCCCTGAGGACATCTTGGAACCTTTCCAGGGGCATAGTGGAAAGAGTCTCCTCGTGATTTGGGGTTTCGATAATTACTTCGTGAGCCCCGATACCGTTCATTTTGTCGTAGAGCCCATCACCTAATTTTCCCAGGTTCCCCTCAATCACCAAGGCTGGGAATTTGTTCGCTACGACGCGCAAGGTCCAACCCGGGCTATTGATTTCCCCACCCGCCGGCCGAAAAGCAACAATCTCCGGTGGGGTGGTCTTTTCATTCCCGGGATCAAAGGGACAAAATCCCCCTTTCGCCGTTTCTTCTTCCGGCGCGAAGTCAAAAGGTCTTTTTGCCCTTTCCGTGGCTATAATCACCCATCGTCCTACAATGGGATCTTTTCGTAATTCAGGCATTGCCTCCCCCCCGATCGAGAGTAGATGAACCGTAAGGCGGTTATACACCCGGTCCTCTGGGCAGCGCCGATTTGTACCCCGTCCCGGTTCATTTGATTTTCTGGAATCATATTAACATAATGCAATTTTATCATTCTTCCTCCTGAATGTATATGTTAAAACCAAATCTTTTCCACTTGACAGCCAGACGACTCCCGTTTAATAACAAATACAGAGTCTTTGGTTGAATCCCAGGCTGGTCCTGCCTCCTGGACATTGATAGAACAGGGGGACCGAGTCAGACTCTGGAAGAAATAGGGAAAGGGGCAAATAGAATTGAGGGAACTTTTTATAAGCCTATTTAAGGCCGTCATATTTTTATCAATAACCATAGCGCTATTTTCCTGTCGTTCTCTTCTACCCGCCGAAAAGGTCGCTTATTCCCCGCCGACTTCCTTAAAAGAGGAATTGCCTTCCTCGCCGCCCGTTCTTACGGAGGCCGGAACCGCTGAAGACATCCCTCCACTGGAACCTCGGAAACCGACCGCTATCAGGAGACCTTCTCCGCTCCCTCCCCCCTCGGTCACGGTCTCGGAGGAATGGTTGATCGTGGTCAAAAAAGGGAAACGCAAGCTCCACCTATACCGGGATTGCCGGTTGGTCAAAACTTTTCCGATTGATCTGGGGGAAAATCCCAAGGGACCTAAGCTTTGTCAGGGAGATAATCGGACTCCCGAAGGATTGTATCGAGTCATCGAGAAAAAAGATCGGGGACAAACCAAGTACCACTTGGCCCTGCTCTTGGATTATCCCAATGACCAGGACCGGGAGCGCCATGAGTTGGCGGTCCGTAAAGGAAAAATTGCCCCCGAGGTCGGGATGGGCGGGTTTATCGAAATACACGGGGAGGGTCGGGGAGAAGATTGGACCCAGGGTTGCGTCGCCCTTTATAATCAACATATGACCGAACTGTTTAATGACATTCCTTCCGGTACACCGGTTTGGATAGATCCATAAAATCGGCTTTTCCCTCTTGGCTTTTTAAGTCCGTCTTTCTTGACTAGCTAAGAGAAATGGTTATTATTATAGATTATATATTTTTGGAGGGTTTAATGCCGATTTACGAATATAGGTGCCTGGATTGTTCAAAAACGTTTGAAAAAATTGTCTGGAATAGCGGAGAGAAGGAAATTGTATGCCCCGAGTGCGGATGTATTAATAATATCCGTGTCCTTTCGGCCTTTTCTAAAGGAAGCGGAGGTGTAAAGGGCGTTTCTGCACCTTCCAACTGCGGTCCTTCCGGTGGCGGGTTTTCCTGATCGCATTGATCGGGAACCGTGAGTTCTTAAGGAAAAACGACGATGAAGACGGTTATCTGGATGGTATTGATTTTTGCGGCCTGGTATGCCTTAAACCGGTGGATATTGCCTAAAATGGGGGTTTCTACCTGAATGACCCCAGCCTCCTGTCCGGTTCCTGGACGGGACAACGAAGAAGTTGAAAAACCGCTTTGATCTGCCCATGAGACTTCAGGGAGAAGGTTGGGGTTGATCTTTTTGGGATCCTCGGGCATTGAATCCGTTCATCGCCCGTTCTACCCCTTCCCGAATTATCATTTCCAAGGCCGAGGCGGCCTCCCTCACCAGTTGATCCAAGTCTGCGCGTAGGCTCGCCGGAATTGTTTCCAGTACGTACGCTTCCGGCGGCTGATCCCCGGGCGGGCGCCCAACGCCGACGCGGAGCCTGATAAAAACCTTGGTTTGCAGGTGCTCGATCAGGGAAAGGACCCCCCGGTGCCCCCCGGCCCCGCCTTTAGCGACGATCCGCAATCGGCCCCAGGCCAAATCCAAATCATCGTGGACTACCACCAGCCGCTCTGGGCTGCTGTGAAAATAACGAACCCAGTGACCGACCGCAATCCCGCTTAAATTCATATAGGTCTGGGGAAGGATGAGGTGGACTTTATGCCCCTCAATGATCCCCTGACCGAAAATACTTTGAAATTTTTTTTGATTTAACGAAATTTGATGATTCTGGGCCAGGGTTTCAATCACCCTGAAGCCCAGATTATGGCGGGTAAGCTGATATTTTCGACCTGGATTCCCTAAACCGGCAATCAGGTACACGGGTGACGCTTCTCCTATTCTTCTTTGGCCTTACCCTTCTTGGAAACCACTTCCACCTCGGGAGCCCCGGCCGTTACTTCCCCGGCTGCCTTTTCTTCGATGGGCGGAACTATGGTGATGATGGTGGCTTGGGGATCGTTCAAAACGCGGAGTTCTTCGGACAGCTTCAGATCCCGGACATGGATGGAATCCCCGATGTCCAGCCCACTGACATCCACTTCGATGAATTCCGGGATATTTCGGGGTAGACAGCGAATCTGTAGTTCGCGCCTGGATTCCTGCAAGATTCCCCCTTTCTCCACACCCTTCGATTTCCCCACAATCCGCAGGCCTACCTCCACCTCCAGCTCCTTGGTCAGGGAGACTTCATAAAAGTCCACATGGAGGTAAGCCCGGCTGACCGGGTGCCTCTGCAGTTCTTTAAGCATGGCCGTTCTTGATTCTTCCTGATTTTCCCCTTTCAACTGCACCTGAAAGAAGAGATTTTCACCGGAATGTTTCTTGAATATCTTTTCCAAGTCCATTTGGCGGACATAAAGGGAGATGGGCTGGGTTTCGGGACCATAAAATATAGCCGGAATTTGTCCTGACCGGCGCAAGGTTCGGGCCGGCCCCTTCCCCGATTGATGGCGGATAAACGCTTCTACCTGAATTTGTTCCATAATAACTCCTCGTTCTTTTCCAGGTCAGGGCTTGCAACCTAGTATGTGTTAATTTTAATCCTTCAGATGAATAATGAACTGACCGAATCTTCCATGTGGATCCGTTTAATGGCTTCACCGAGTAAGGAGGCAACCGATAAGGCCTTAATCTTAGGACATTCCTTCGCTCGGGGGGAAAGGGGAATGGTATCGGTCACTACCAATTCATTCAGCGGAGAATTTTCGATTCGTTCCAAGGCCGGCCCCGATAATACGGCATGGGTGGCGCAGGCCGATATTCTTTTCGCTCCCGCTTCGGCCAAGGCCGCCGCTGCTTTGGTCAGGGTCCCGGCCGTATCGACCATGTCGTCCAGCAAAACGGCATTCATATCCTTGACCTGCCCGACGATATTCATCACTTCGGAGGAATTGGGACGTTCTCTTCTTTTATCGACAATGGCGAAATTGGCGTTCAGGCGTTTGGCAAAGGCCCGGGCTCGTTCCGCCCCGCCCACATCCGGAGAAACCAAAACAATGTTATTCAGAAAATGCTCCCGGATGTAATTAATCAGTATCGGGGCGGCGAAAAGGTTGTCCACCGGTATGTTGAAGAAACCCTGAATCTGGCCGGCATGGAGATCCATGGTCAGCACCCGGCGGGCGCCGGCGGCAGTAATCAGGTCGGCCACAAGCTTGGCGCTGATGGGAACGCGAGGGGCCACCTTTCGATCCTGTCGGGCATATCCGTAATACGGCATGACCGCCGTGATCCGTCGCGCTGAAGCCCTCCGCAAGGCGTCCATGATGATCAGGAGTTCCATCAAATTGTCGTTAACCGGAGAACAGGTGGACTGCATCACAAAAACATCCTTCCCCCGGACATTTTCACCGATCTCCACAAAAATTTCCCCGTCACTGAACCTTCTGACCTGGACGCTGCCCACTGGAATGCCTAAATATTCGCAAATGCTTCCCGCCAGTGGGGGGTTGGAATTGCCGGTGAATAATTTTAATTGATCGTCCATCACTTTTTTACATTCCGATTGAATCCAAGGGTATTCCAAAGAAGTCATATAATTTATTGGCTGGGGTGGGAGGATTCGAACCTCCGAATGCGGGTTCCAAAGACCCGTGTCTTACCGCTTGACGACACCCCAATCGTTTTAAAGCCAAACGGACTGTTACGTATCCCGCTAAGGTAACCCCGGGGCAATAAAAACCTTTCCCCAAGTCCCCTTTTTTAAAATGTGAAAGGCTTTAACCGCCTCTCTTTTCTCCTTATAAAGACCAAACACCGTTGACCCGCTTCCGGTCATCAGGGCGCCGAGACTTCCCTGAGCCAGCAGGGCTTCCTTGATCCGAGAGAGGAGCGGGTAATGGGCCAGGACCGCATTTTCCAAATCATTTTCCAAAAAAACAGCCCCGAATCCGATCGGGTCTATTTTTAAACTTTTAATGTTAATATATTGTTTTTTTTCTGTCAATGGAATTTTAACTTGCTGGTAAACCCAGCGAGTAGCCAGCGGAAACCGAGGATATACCAGAACATACCACCAAATAGGAAAATCCGGGATTGGTTCTAAGATTTCTCCCCGGCCCCGAGCCAGGGCGGCTTGGCGGGTCAGAAAAAAAGGGATATCGGAACCCAGGGTCCCTGCCAACTCGCTCAATCGCACGGCTGAAATGGGTCTCCCCAGAAAATCGTTTATGCCGGAAAAAATGGCGGCGGCGTCACTGCTCCCTCCCCCCAGACCGGCACCCAGAGGGATGCGTTTTTTTAAATGAATCCGAAAAGATAAACGTTGTCTGCTTTCCTCCTCCAGCAGGCGCACCGCCTGCCAAATCAGGTTTCGTTCACCTTCCAGGTCTGGAAAGTCCGGGCAGCAAATCTCCAGACCTTGGACAGTCGGTTCGACCCCGATGATATCCCATAAGCCGATCCGCTGCATAACGGTTTCAATTTCATGAAAGCCGTCGGCCCTTTTCCCGAGAACCTTTAAACGGAGATTGACCTTGGCCGGGGCCTTCAATCGAAATCCATGGGAGGAAAAAGGAATAAGCATACATTAAAAAAGGGGGGCTAACTCGGCCCCCCTCTCCATTAAATGAACTGAATTTATTCGGAGACCCTAATACTGACAAAGAGGGTACTATCACCTCTTTTGATTCGCAGCAACAACGGCGCCCCTTTCTTTTGCGCGGCCAACAGATTCTCATAAGACTTTAAATCCTTGACCGGTTTGCGGTTGACTTCTTTGATTAAGTCACCGGGCTGAATCCCGGCCTCGTCTGCCGGCCCGCCTTCTTTAACCTGGAGGACGATAATCCCGGGTTCATAATTGAGGCTGTACCGGCGGGCCAGTTCGGGGGTGAATTCCTTTACCGATAATCCCAGGCCTTCTTTCGCCGGGCCGGCTCCGGCCTCCGGTGCTTTATCCTGCAATTCTTGGATCTGGGCTTTGACCACCACCGGTTCCCCGTTGCGCAGGACCTTGACGTCCACTGTCTTCCCCACCGGAATGGCGGCCACTTGGCGCGGTAGTTCACTCATCTCTTTAATCGGCTTTCCGTTGAACTCGACAATGATATCACCGGCCTTGATTCCGGCTTTTTCCGCCGGGCTTCCGGAGATCACATCCCCCACCAGTGCCCCGGACTCTTCACTCAAGTTAAAGGCTTTGGCCAGATCGGGGGTTACCTTCTGAACATTAACGCCCAGCCAGCCCCGAACTACCTTGCCCTTCTCTTTCAATTGGGCCACCAGTTCCTTGGCCGTATTGATCGGGATGGCGAAGCCGATACCCTGGCCGCCGGCGAAAATAGCCGTGTTGATCCCCACCACTTCCCCTTTCAGATTGATCAGCGGCCCACCGCTGTTCCCCGGGTTGATGGAAGCATCGGTCTGAATGAAATTATCATAAGGGCCGGCGCCGATCACCCGGCCCTTGGCGCTGACGATCCCTGCGGTGACCGTGCTCTCCAGGCCAAAGGGGTTGCCGATGGCCACCACCCAATCGCCGACTCGCAGTTCTTCCGAGTCACCCAATTTGATGGTGGTAAAGCCTTTCCAGGATTTGATCTTGATCAGGGCCAGATCGGTTTTGGGATCCCGTCCTACAACCTTGGCGTCATAGTCCTTATGATCCTTTAAAACGACCTTAATTTCGTCAGCATCCTCAACCACATGATTATTGGTCAGGATGTACCCTTCGTTGTCAATGATGAATCCGGAGCCGAGACTCTTCTGCTTGAACTCCCGCTGGGGCATCTCTCCTCCGAAGAAACGTTCAAAAAATTCATCCATGGGGTTCTTGCGATCTCCCCGGGGCCCCATAAAAAATTCATGAACCCGGCCGCCGCCTTTGACCCGCTTCACGGTGCTGATATTGACCACGGCTGGGGACACCTTCTGGGCTAATTCGGCAAAGGTGGGAACACCGCCGATGATGGGGATTTCGCTCTTGGCCGAGAGCGGGTTGGTCCAATTGAGATTGGCGGCTATAATCAACCCGGCGATTACGGACAATACCGAAACCCCGACCAGGGTCCAAATATAACGATGTCTGGCAAATGGGTTAGCCATACGCTGTTTCCTCCTGTAATACGATTGAATAGTATTAAGTAGTCCGGATAAAGCACATCCGCAGGTCGTACAACATATTTTCCAAAAGGTTTCGTTCTTCTTCGGTGAGGTTCCCTTGGGTTTTTTCCTGAATCATGGCCAGCGTGTCAATAGCATGCTTGGCCAGGGGCAGATTCTTCTGGCGCTCTCCGGTGCCCGGATGGCCGATCTCTCCCAAGTGGAACAGGATCTCCGTGCTGAGGGAAACGATAAAAGTGGAAAAATTGACTTCCGGTAAAGGGGGATAAGCCTGGTCATCTGATTTTTTTTCCTGGGCCTGGGCAGGTTCTTCCCGGGGTTTTGTTTCCTTAACAGGTTCCTCCTCTTCCTGGGAGAGTTTTCTTCGGTCCTTAAAAACAAACCCCTTATCCTCTGATTCCGCCATAGTCCTTATTGCCTCCTTTAGTCAGGTTTGCATAATGGTAACCATTTCCCGGCATAAAATCAATGCCCGGAAACGATTGATCTCTTCGCAGAAAGTTCATAATTGACTTTTTGCGAGGCGGGAGCACGCGCCCTCGTCCCGCCATTGGAAATGAATTCCAATGGGTTCCAACCACCCCAGCCTGGAGTGCAATCGCTCTCGGGTTGACGATGGACTTTTGGCAGTCCATCACAATTGACACCTTTACCGGGTTCAGGTTAAAATGAATTTGTCATTTTAGCTCTTCGCTATTTGAATAAAAAGAAAGACAAAAAATGGGCCCCTTCGCCAGCGTAGGCAAGTTACTAATTCTACTTGGTATTATCCTAATCGTCCTCGGCGGGGTTCTTCTTTTCCTCCCTAAAATTCCCTGGTTGGGGAAATTGCCCGGTGATTTATTCTTCAAAGGCGAAAAGGTCAGTTTTTATTTTCCTTTAACCACCTCGATCGTCATCAGCCTGATCGTGACCCTGATCTTGGCTCTCTTTCGTCGTTGAGATTCCGCCCATAGCGTTCCACGATGCGATGGATGATCTCCGTGGTGGAGATGCCGTCCACCAGCGCCACCCGAAAAACCCGGCCTCCGTAAGAGCGGACCAGATCAGCCCCGATGATATTGTCCTCCGCCCAATCCGCCCCCTTAACCAGGACGTCGGGTTTAATAGCCTCAATCAGCGATAAAGGATCCGATTCCTCAAAAAAAACCACGTAAGAGACGCAGATCAAAGCGGCCAGCACCTCGGCCCGCTGGTCTTCGGGAATCAGGGGCCGATGGGGATCTTTAATCCGATTTACCGACCGGTCGGTGTTCAGTCCCACGATCAGACAATCCCCTTGTGCGCGGGCCTCGGTCAGATAGCGAACATGGCCGGCATGGAGCAGATCGAAACAGCCGTTGGTAAATACGATTTTCTTTTGTTGGGCTTTCAGGGATTCAACGAGGGCGGCGATTTGAGAGCGGGGAATAATTTTCGAGGTCATCGCGGCACTACCCGGGCCAGGGTATACACCGAGACCAGGCCTGCCCCGGCTTTCTTCAGCACCCGGGCGCATTCATTCACGGTGGCCCCAGTGGTGAAAACGTCGTCCACCAACAAAATGTTTTTCCCCCGGACCCTATCCGGATCTTTGAGCTCAAAGGCCCCACGGACATTTTGACGCCGCTCCTCGGGATTCAACCGGACTTGCGGAGGGGTATGGCGGATTCGTTTCAGAATCCTTGGTTTAATTTTTCCGGGGGGAATATCCTCCAGGGCCTTGCTCAAAAGCAAGGCTTGGTTAAAACCCCGCTCCCGGAGCCTCCTCGGATGTAAAGGGACCGGAATAAGGTAATCAAAGTCTGGTTTTTTCCATTTCAGGCGGTTGCCCAGCCAACCCAGAGCTTCATTCAACAGGTACTCCTTCCGGTACTTGAATCGATGGATAGCCCCGGTCACCTGACCCTGGTAAACGACCACCGCCCGGGCCTGATCGTAAAAAGGCGGTCGGCGCAGGCAATCCTCGCAAAGATGGTCGCTGCCCCCGGCAGGATAAGGGAGTCCGCATCCAGGGCATTGGGGGTCCCCAATCCAGCGGAGCTCCCGCTCACAATCCGGACAGAGAAAGGCCCGGCGTTGAACGGCCACGGGGGAGCGGCAAAAGGAACAACGGGGGGGGAAAATCAAGGCCGTAAATCCAATCCACCAGGGAGGACTTACCTCAGGTGCTCGATTAGGGCCTGCCCAAAACCGGAGCATGAAACCTCCCGCGCCCCGGTCATCTGCCGGGCCAGGTCGTAGGTGACGATCCCTTCGGAAATAGTCTTCTGCAGGCCGTTATAAATCAATTCGGCAGCCTCCATCCAGCCCAGGTGTTCGAGTAATAAGGCCCCGGATAGGATTAAGGAACCAGGATTGACTTTATCCTGCCCGGCATACTGAGGGGCCGACCCATGGGTAGCCTCAAAGATGGCACAGGTATCACCGATGTTGGCCCCCGGGGCCATGCCCAGCCCGCCCACCTGGGCCGCCAGGGCATCGGAAAGGTAGTCTCCGTTCAGGTTCGGGGTGGCGATCACCGAATACTCCTCCGGCCGCAGGAGGACCTGCTGGAACATCATATCGGCGATCCGATCCTTGATGATCAGCTTGCTGTCTTGCCCTTGATTCCGATTCAAAAGCCATTCGGCTTCGGTAATAGTTTCCGAGGGAAATTCTTCCTGGGCCACTTCGTAGCCCCACTGACGAAAGGCCCCCTCCGTGTACTTCATTATGTTTCCCTTGTGGACCAGGGTTACGCTGGTTCTTCTACGACTCAGGGCATACTGAATGGCTCGGCGCACCAGCCGTCTGGTACCGCTGCGGCTGATGGGTTTGATGCCGATCCCGGTATCGATCTCTAGTTTTTTCCCCGTTTTTTCCTTGATCCAGCGGATTAACTCCCAAGTTTCAGGGGCCTCGGCCGGCCACTCGAGGCCGGCATAAACATCCTCAGTGTTCTCGCGAAAAACAACCATGTCCACTAGATCCGGCCGTTTCATGGGGCTGGGAACTCCCTGGAAGTAGCGCACCGGCCGCAGACAAACATAGAGGTCCAGTTCCTGACGCAATTGAACGTTCAGACTGCGCATCCCCTTACCGACCGGGGTGGTCAAGGGCCCCTTGAGGGCGATTCCATAGCGGCGGATAGCCTCCAGGGTTTCCGCCGGGAGCCATTTCCCGGTTTGGGCAAAAGCCTTTTCCCCGGCCAGGACCTCCTGCCAGTCGATCGCCTTTTGGTCCCCGTAGGCCTTCCGGACGACAGCCTCCAGCACCGGCCGAGTGGCCTTCCAAATATCCGGGCCGGTGCCGTCACCCTCGATAAATGGGACAGTAATAGTCGTGGACATTTCGAGTTTAACCCGAAAAAAAGCTAAATTTAGGATACCTTGATAACCAGGGCCGCCCCGGTATCCCCCGCGGCGCAACCGGCGAACAGGCCATAGCCGCCGCCGATTTTGACCAGTTCTTCGATCAATTCCACGGTGCAGCGGGTCCCGGTAGGGCCCTGGGGATGCCCGAATATCAGAGAACTCCCGTAGTTGTTGAAGATTTCCCCGGGAATTTTCATCAGCCGGGCCATGATGATATCGTTGACCGAGAAAGGGTTGTGCGTCTTGACCGCGGCCAGATCTTTAGCCTGAATACCGGCATTTTTCAGGGCCATCTCCGCGGCCGGGGTGACGGCGGCCGCCATATGGGCCTTCTCGGCCCTATTATAGCCGTAGCTCAAAAGCTGGATGGTGATGTTTTTATCTTGGCTTAATTCCTTGGCCTTTTCCCGTGAGGTCAAGATCAGGCCGGCATTGCCGTCGGCCGGATGGGTCTGGGCGCCGAAAGAAATAGCACCTCCGGGGATGACCGGCTTGAGCGGGGCCAGACCTTCAGCGGTATTGGGGGTAATCCCCTCGTCCGTTTCGACCAGGATCGTCTTCTTCTTGGAGATTTTTATTTCTACTGGGATCATGTAGCCTTTTTGGAATTCCCGGTCGTTGGCCAGACTCATCAGGTATTTATCGTAGAGTCGCACGGCCAGGGCATCGGACTCTTCCTTGGTCACTCCGCCGAATTTTTTGCCCACGTTCTCGGCCGTTTGTACCATGGGTACCCCGCCGTAGGGGTCTTTGTTGAAATTATCCATCATCCAATTCTCACTGGTCACCTCTCCGCCCGGACCGTTCGGGTTGGGCCAGACCGTGTGTGGGCCGTTGGAGCAGCGGTCGGTGGTGGCCACCAAAACATTCTGATAAAACCCGGTTTCCAGGCCCGCGGCGGCCGTATAGATGGACGTGGCGCCGGTGGCGCAAGCCTGGCTGATGGTCGGTCCACTGATCTGATCGTTTCCCATAAGGGCGCAAAACCAGGGATTGGCGTAAAACCAGGCCGGCTGGCCGATGGTCATGCCCAGAATACAACCGTCAAACATATCGGGAGAATAGCCTCTGATTTCAAGAAATTTCTTGGCCGTGGCCGCGCCCAATTCAATGGAATTGATATTCTGAAAGGACATCTGCCAACGGGAAAAAGGCGAAGACCAGTATCCCCTATGGGGGATGAAGGATTTCTGAAACATTCTTAAGCCTCCTTGATTGGTTTTCGAGGCCGCCCCGACTTTCCGTCGGCGGCCGAACACCGAAAACTGATTGAAATAGTTTAAATATACGCTCAAATGAACGTTCCAGAAGTATAAGAAAGTGCCACCGTTGTGTCAAGGGAAAAGGAGGCCAAGGGCCTCCGACCTGAGTTCCCTTGGCTTGATCCAGCCAGGCAAACTACAAAATTGTTGTTTTTCCGGGCAACCTGTGGTAGGGCTGGGAGGGATTCACCCAAAGTCCACCCCGCCGAGGGCGGTAAGCGCCGGGTCCCGCCTGGTGAAGGAACTCCCGCCTCGTATGAAATTGGTTCTTGGACTTTTGGCGAGGGCATCTCGATTGTTCAGAGGAAAGGCCGATGAAAAATATTTCTCCCCCCATAAAGGATTTGGAAAATTCCCACTATGTCCGGGAAATCTATGGTCTCTATGAAATCGCTAAAACCCTGAATGCCTCCCTGGACCTGACCAAGTCCCTTCAGGAGACCTTGAGCATTTTATCCAGGTTCCTGGGGATGAGCCGGGCCACGGTCAGTGTGCTGAACCCCCTTTCTTCCGAAATATCCATTGAAATAGCCCATGATTTGTCTCCCGAAGCCAGGCGCCGGGGCAAGTACCGTTTAGGAGAAGGCATCACCGGCCGGGTGGTCCAAACCGGCGAACCGGCCATCATCCCCCGAATCAGCCAGGAACCCCTCTTCCTGAACAAAACCCGCTCCCGGAAGAATCTGGAAAAGCAGGACATTTCCTTTATCTGCGTGCCGATCAAAATCGGCAAAAAAACCATCGGGGCCTTGAGTGTCGACCGTTTGTTCGATAACGATATCTCTTTGGAAGAGGATTTGCGCTTCCTGACCATCATCGGGGCCCTGATCGCCGAGACGGTCAACAAACTCCAGCACTTGAATAGGGAAAAAGAAAAACTTATCGACGAGAACCTCCGCCTGCGGAAAGAACTCACTGAACGCTATCAGGTAGACCATATAATCGGCAACAGTCGACCCATGCGGGAAGTATACGAGATGATCCACAAGGTGGCCCAGAGCAACGCCACCGTCCACCTCCGCGGCGAAAGCGGCACCGGAAAGGAACTGGTGGCCAATGCCATCCATTACCAAAGCCTCCGGGCCCACAAACCCTTTATCAAGATCAATTGCGCCGCCCTGCCGGAGACCCTTCTGGAAAGCGAACTCTTCGGTTATGAAAAAGGCGCCTTTACCGGAGCCACAGCCCTGAAATTGGGCCGTTTTGAACGGGCCCAGGGCGGCACCCTGTTTTTAGATGAAATCGGAGACCTGAATCCCAATATCCAGACCAAGCTCTTAAGAGTCATCCAGGAAAAAGAAATCGATCGTTTGGGCGGCCGCCAACCGATACCGGTTGATGTCCGGATTATCGCCGCCACGCATCAAAATTTGGAAAAGGCCTTGGAAGAGAAACGTTTTCGGGAAGACCTCTATTACCGGCTAAACGTCTTTCCCATCTATCTGCCCCCTCTGAGGGAACGGCGAACTGACATTCTGCTGCTGGCCGAATTTTTCCTGGAGAAATACACCCAGGAACACCATAAGAACATCCGACGGATTTCCACTCCGGCCATCGATCTCCTGATGCAATACCACTGGCCGGGAAACGTCCGGGAGCTGCAGAACTGCATGGAACGGGCCGTGCTGATCTGCGAGGAGGAGGCGATCAAAAGCCACCATTTGCCGGCAACCCTGCAAACGGCGGAGAGCTCCAACACCCAGGCCAAGCTGGCCTTCACTCCGGCGGTGGAGGCCTTTGAGAAAGAAATGATCATCGAGGCCCTCAAAAAAAGCAATGGGATCAGCTCCCGGGCTGCCCAGGAGCTGGGCCTGACCCAGCGGATCATGAACTATAAAATTGATAAATACGGGATCGAACCCCGTCGGTTTAAGGTCAAATAAAGAAAGGATAGTCCCATGAACAACTTTTCATTTGTCGGTGCTGGAGAGATTCATTTCGGACGGGGCGCCATCCGTCAGTTACCGGAGTTGGCCAAACGTTACAGCCGGGATTCAGTCCTGGTGACCCTGGATCCATTTTTTTCCAAAGGATCTTTAAAGGCCGACTTGGCGAAACAATTGAAGGCCGTGGGCCTCCAGCCGGTCTTCTTTGACAAACTGGAAGCCGAGCCGGCCCCGGCTTCGGCTGAAGCCGGCGCCCGCCTGGCCGGGGATAAAAAATGCAAGCTGGTCATTGGCCTGGGCGGCGGCAGCGCCCTGGATACGGCTAAAGCCATCGCCGTCCTGGCTACCAACAAAGGGCAGGTCAGCGATTACGTCGGGCTCGACCGTGTACGCAAAGCCGGCCTGCCGACCATCCTGATCCCCACCTCCGCCGGAACCGGGAGCGAAGTGACTTTCACGGCCGTCTTCACCAACCGGGAGACCAAGACCAAGGGGGGGATAAACAGCCGTTTCCTCTTTCCCACCGTAGCCCTGCTGGATCCGGAATTAACCCTGACCCTACCTCCCCAGATTACCGCCCAGACCGGCATGGATGCCCTGACTCATGCCATGGAGGCGTACACATCCAACAAAGCCAATCCCTTAAGTGACCTGGTGGCGGAAAAAGCGATCGCCCTGATCGGCGGGTCCCTGAAAAAGGCGGTGCAAAAAGGGAATGATATGCAGGCTCGGGAAAACATGCTCTTAGGCAGCCTGCTGGCCGGGCTGGCCCTGGCCAACGCCGGAGTGACCGCCGTCCATGCCATGGCCTATCCCCTGGGGGCTTTCTTCAATATTCCCCACGGCCTGGCCAACGCTGTGTTACTGCCCTATGTCCTGGAATTCAACCGTATCGGGCATCCCGAGCGATTTGCCCGCATGGAAGCGTTGTTGAGCGGATCCGTTCCGGCCGAGTCCCCGGAAAAGGGGGCTAAACAATGCATTCAAAAAGTCATCCGTCTTTCCCGAGCCATCGGCATACCCCGAAATTTAGCCGAATTGAAGATTCCCCGAAAGGCGATCCCGGAAATGGCCCCGGCGGCCCTGAAAGTCGCCCGCCCCATCGAAAACAATCCCCGGCTCATTACCGAGGAGGATATAATGGCCCTCTATGAAAAAATGTATTAGGTTCTTACACCGGTTAATCTGAGAATTTATCACTAACTTTTTATACTGGGGTAATGGAGTAGCGGAGTATTGGAGTTATGGCCTTAGAGACAATACTCCGCTACTCCATCACTCCACTTCTCCAATTCAAAATCCTTCGGGTTTAATAATTTTCAAATATCTTTGGTTAGGTCTCCTCCGGCTTCTCTCCGATCCGTGCTAAGAATTTTTTTTGTTTGTCTTTGTCCCAATGGGAACAGAAGGCGGGTTTGCCACCCATTACCCTTTTCATACATAAAGAACAGGTCGGTTCACAGGAAACCATTGGTCCCTGAACCAATCCTTCGGCCTTCTTGGGCCAGAGAGGATCGGCCAAGAGGACCCGGGCCAGCCCGATCAGATCGGCCTTCCCCTCTTCCAGTATCCGTTCGGCCGTTTCCGGGGTCTGGATCCTGCCGGCGGCGATCACCGGGGTTTTGGGTACGACCTCTTTGATCCGGCCGGCAAAGGAAGCCATATAGCCTTCCTTCCTTTCGGCCTTCAGGTACTCAGGCAGGAAGAAGGAATCATAGGTGCCGGCCATGACCGAGAGGTAGGCCAACCCCCGTTTTTCCAGCTCCCGGGCATAAACGGTTGTTTCATCGGGATGCAGGCCCTCGGGCAGCCACTCATCGGCCAAGAAACGGTACCCCACCGGGAAATCGGGTCCCACGGCTTCCAGCACCGCGTCGACTACCTGCAAAGGGAAGCGCATCCGGTTTTCCAAAGACCCGCCGTAGGCATCGGTTCGTCGATTGGTTCGGGTGAAAGAAACTGGACCAGCAGGTAGCCGGTTCCACCGTGAAGCTCCACCCCGTCGAATCCGGCCTCCTTCACCCGCAAGGCGCCGGTCACAAAGGCCCGGGTAACCTGATCCATATCCTCCGGAGTCATCTCTCGGGGGACTACCTGGTAGGTTTCAAAAGGGGACGGGGCGATTTTTTCGGTCCCGTAGGCATAGCGCCCGGCATGATTGATCTGTAGGAAGGCCAGGGCCCCCTGCTGGTGAATGGTTTTTGCTAAACCGGAAAGCCCCAAAAGGAACCGCTCCTTATCTACGCGGAGGGTAAAGGGCGATCCCATCCCCTTGGGGCTCACGGCCGCGTTTTCCACCACGATCAATGAAGCCCCCGAGGCCGCCATTTCCTGGTAATGGTCCAGGATCAGGGAATTGACCGTCCCATCGGGGTTGGCGTAGCCCAGGAACAGAGGGGCCATGGTGATCCGGTTTTTTAAATGCAGGGTTTTTAGGGAAAAGGGAGATAGAAGAAGATTTTTTTCGTTCATAAGGCCTCCAAAACCTGTTTTTCTTTGGGATCCATGGCATTCTCCTTTTTTATTGTGGGAGTGAATTTTTTCCTTTTAGGATAACAGAGGACAATTTTTTTTACAAATAGGGAAAATCCTGTAAAATAGGAAATAAGGAGGTGCCATTTATGCCCCATGTCATCGTAAAACTTCATCCAGGAAGGTCCGAAGACCAGAAAATGCGGATGGCCGAGGCGATTACCAGGAACGTTATGGAGATCGCCCAATGCGAGGAGAAAACCGTTTCGGTGGCCTTTGAAGAAGTGGAACCCGCCGACTGGCCGGAAAAAGTCTACCGGCCGGACATTCTGGAGAAGGAGGAGCGGCTTTATAAAAAGCCCGGCTATAACCCCTTTGAAGCAGGGGATCCCAGGAGCCTGCGGGAGGCCTACCAGCAAAGACTGGCGGCCCAGTTTGAGGAATGGAAACCGGAAATCGATCGTCTGAAGGCCAAGGCGGAAAAGGCGGCAGCCGATGCCAAGGTGGAATACAGCAAGTTGATCGAAGACCTCCAGGCCAGGCAGAAAACCGCCCGGACGAAGATGGATGAACTCCGCGAGGCCTCCGGAGGAGCCTGGGAGGAGGTCAAGACGGGCATCGAGGGCGCCTGGAAAGAGATGGAAAAGGCCCTGAAGGCCGCGATATCTAAATTTAAATAGGAAATCCTGGCAGAACAGATGAAAGCGGCCTACTGGGAAGAAGCCTATCGTCTGCGTTCCTATGAAGTCGATTTCCAAAACCGGCTGCGGCTCAGCACCCTGTTTCATTTTATGCAGGAAACAGCCAGCAATCAGATTGAGCGCCAGGGAGTAGGGATAGACGTCTTGCGGACCGACAACCTGGCCTGGGTGCTTTCCCGGTTGCTGATCGTGATGGACCGCTATCCCGGATGGGGGGAGGAAATCCTGGTTAAGACCTGGCCTCGGGGAATCGAGCGCCTGTTCGCCCTGCGGGAATTTATGATTGCCAGCCGGCAAGGCGAAGTGCTGGGTCGGGTAACTTCCAACTGGCTGCTCGTTGATCTGAAAACCCGAAGGCCCAAAAGGTTGGAGGAGGTTTTTAAACGGATGCCGATTGATCCCGGGAATCACGCCTTGGATCGGCGATTGGAAAAGCTCCCTCCCCTGGAATCGCCCGAGGAAGCAATCGAGCGTCAGGGCCGCCTACCAGCAAATCGATTTGAACCGCCATGTGAACAATGCCCATTATGTTGGCTGGATTTTGGACAGCTTTCCCCTGGAATGGTACCAGCGCTACCGCCTGGCCGGTCTGCAGCTCAACTTCCTGGCCGAAACCCGATTCGGCGAGATTCTCACCATCTGTCGGGAGAGATCCGGAGAGGGCGAACGCTTTTCTCAGGGAATCGAAGGACGAAAGAACGACGGGCAGACGTTGGCCTTCCAGGCCAAAGCGGAATGGACCAGATTTGTTCATAGATCGCCGGCAGAACGGTCAGAATTCGAAAATCCTTTGACAGGGTTCAGCCGTTGGGCTATTGGTAACAACGTTTGGAAAATAGATCGTTCAACAAGGAGACATAGAAGATGCCCGGTTACGAAGTGCTTGGGGAGGAAGAAAAAAAAGAAATTCTGGAGGTCCTGGAAACGGGCGTCCTGTTTCGATACGGGTTTCCGGCCCAGCGGCAGGGCCGCTATAAGGTGGAAGAGTTTGAAAAGGCCTTTGCCGCTTTTACCGGGCGGAAACATGCCCTGGCCGTTTCCTCGGGAAGCACGGCCCTGAGGGTGGCCCTGGCCGCACTGGGAATTGGTTTCGGCGACGAGGTCGTCACCACCGGCTTTACCTTCGTGGCCACCTGGGAAGCCATTCTGGAGACCGGGGCCGTACCGGTGTTCACCGAAATCGACGATTCCCTGAACATGGACTCCGGAAGACCTGGCCCGAAGAAATCACCCCTCGGACCAAAGCCGTCATCCCGGTGCACATGCTGGGGGCCCAGGCCCGGATTCAGGAGATTATGGAGCAGGCCTCCCGCCGCAACCTGCCGGTCATCGAAGACACGGCCCAGGCGGCGGGCGGGTTCCTCCAGGGGAAGGCCCTCGGCTCCTTCGGTTCCATCGGCACCTTCTCCTTCGACTCGGTCAAGACCCTGACCACCGGCGAGGGCGGGATGCTGATCATGGACGACCCCGAACTCTTTCGGCGGGCCTCGGAGTACCACGATCACGGCCACGACCATATCGGCGCCGATCGCGGCCTGGAAGGTCGGAGCTTCATCGGTTTCAACTACCGGATGATGGAACTGCAAGGGGCCCTGGGGCTGGCGCAATTAAGGAAACTACCGGACATGATCGCCCGGCAGCGGGAAAACAAGGGCCGCCTGAAGGACGATCCTTTCGGGGCTGAAGGGAATCAGTTTCCGGCATCTGCCGGACCCGGAGGGCGACACCGCCACTTTTCTGGCCTTTTTCCTGCCCGATCCGGAAAAGGCCATGGCCTTTAAGGAGCTGGCCGGGAAAGCCGGGGTGGGTCTGGTCTATTTTTTCCAGAACACCTGGCATTACTACCGCAACTGGGAACATCTGCTGGGGCGAAAATCCCCCAGCCAAAACGGCTGGCCTTTTCGGGCAGCCGACGGGCGGGAGCTTACATATCCCCCGGATGCGCTTCCTCAGTCCGATGCCTTGATGGCCCGGACCCTGGTGCTGCCCATTAATATCAAAATGGATGAGGCGATTTTCGGTAAAGTGGAGCAGTTGGTCTCCGAAGCTAATAATAAATTTTTTTAGCCAAGGGGGGGCCAAAGAAATTTATGGAAACTGTCATCATCATCCCGGCCCGCTATGAATCCTCCCGCTTCCCCGGCAAGCCGCTGGCCCTGATCCACGGCTGCCCCATGATCGGCCGGGTGATCCTGCGGGCCAGGCAGATCAGCGGTGTTTCCCGGATCGCCGTGGCCACCGATGACGAAAGGATCATGGCCTGTGCCCGGGAATTTCAGGTCCCGATACTCCGAACCCGCCCCGAGCACCGGACGGGGACCGATCGAATCGCCGAAGCCGCCAACCAATTGGATCTGGCTCCCGATACGCTGGTGGTCAATATTCAGGGGGACCAACCTTTTTTCCCCTTCCAGGCCGTCTCGGACCTCATCGCCGGGCATCAAGGAAATCCGCAATGGCCTCTGAGCACTCTCATCTACCGCATCACCGACCCGTCCGAGATCCCTGATCCCAAACACGTCAAAACCGTTTTTGATTCCACCGGTCGGGCCCTCTATTTTTCCCGCGCCCCCATTCCTTTTTACCGCGACGGCGA
Organism: uncultured delta proteobacterium; assembly: GCA_963746605.1. Taxonomy (GTDB): domain Bacteria; phylum Desulfobacterota; class RBG-13-43-22; order RBG-13-43-22; family RBG-13-43-22; genus CAVQSS01. Next base: position 99,717 of record CAVVCH010000054.1, on the reverse strand, counting down.
ACCAAACCCCTTCTATTACAAACACCTGGGTATCTACGCCTACCGCCGGAACTTCCTCGACGTCTTTACTTCCCTGCCCACCGGTCCGCTGGAAGCCGCCGAAAAGCTCGAACAGCTCCGAGCCCTGGAACACGGCTACCCAGTCCAGGTAGTCATCACTTCCCACGATTCCTTCGAGGTGGATTCACCGGAGGACCTGCATCGGTTGCCGAAAGACGCCCCAGTTTTTTAGCGGTTCCTTTATTTGGAGTGCGGCGACACGTCGCCGTTTTTCCATACCGCGACATGTCCCGGTGATCAAAGCGCGGACGCATCCGCTCACTCCACAAAAACCAAGAAAAACAAACGGCGCGGGGTTGAGTGGGCCAGAGAGATGCTGAACCTGCCAAAAAAGGGATAAAACAATGGACTCCACCACCCCTCCAAAATGTATGGCCGCTTTGATGTGGCTGGCCCAGGACCATGTTCATATCTATTTCCATTGTAGATACCGATTGAATGTCATTGGATAAGTCAAGGGGCTTTCGATCAATTATCTCTAAGGTTTTATCGGTTCGGCCTGTTTGATCCAGAAAATGCGCTTGTACTTATCCCCTTGGTATTCCACCAGGGCCTTGATTTTTTGGGCAGGAAGGAAAAACGGCTGGCGGACCTCCGAAAAGAAGATTATATCCTCCGATTCCTTATCCTGCAAAAAATTGGGGTAGCCTTTTACCGCTTCGGATCTATCCACACGGACTATCACCCGGGAGATTTCTTTTTCAGGGACCAGGCCCAGAGGGTTTCCGGTCAGCGGACTGCTTTCCAGGACAGTCCCCCAAATGATCGCCCGGCGGATTTCCAGGGAGCTTTCTGACAGATTGTTTTTTCTCCCCTGGGCGGCATATTTGCCTTTTAGTGAAAGTTCAATCACCGGAGGGTTTCCTGAAATAGCGACTGGTTTTTCCTGTTTGGGCTCCCCCGATCCTGAGGGATAGGTCGGGAGGGATGGGTTGGAGGCGAATTCAGGCTCCTTTTTCTCCCGGAGGGGGGGTGGCCCGTACCGCCGAACTATTAGGGTATCAGTGTAATCGCCCTTCCAGAGAAAGGCCTGGGGAATGGTCTGTTTTATCGTGGCGAGTAACTTCCTGGCCGGTTTTTCCTGATTGAATCGGCCCACCCGGACGGCATAGCGGAGGCCATTTTTTTCAATCCGCCAGTCCTCCATACGGGTTGGATCGATCTTCTTTCGCAGCGTGTCGCACTGGTTTTCGGCATTTTTCAATTCTTGATAACTTCCCACCTGGACGCTGAATACCTCGACACCGAAAACAGTTCCAGGGAAAATCATCAAGGCTGTGAACAGCAATAAAAAAGTCTGTTTCAATAATTTGTCTCCAGGGGTTGGAAGATTTTAATTTTACTTGGAATAATCGAGGTGTCAACTTCAAAAATGGGTTTTCATGCTTTGGGGTGAGTGACCCACCGGTAACGCAATTCAATTTAAAATCGGGCATTTCTGGAAGGGTGATCTCACCCAAGTGGGCCAAGACCAACTCATTAGCGAGAGGGGCCGAACCGCTCGGCCATTCGTTCCCGGCATGGCATACAGGCCTGTTGACGCGTAGTTTTTTCTTTTTCAGTCAGGGGCAGACCGACCTCCGCTCCCAACAGCTTGAAGAAGCTTTCCTCGAAGCCGAGAGGCCGCAATCCTTTAATGTTTTCCAGTTTCCACCCCAAAGCCGTCTTCCCCATCCGGAGAATAAGATCGTTCGGATGATCGGAGTCCCCTACCAGGTAATTGCGACGTCCCCGATAACCGGCCGTCAGACGGAGGGATGCGAATATCAGGGCCTGATTATTCCGGATCCGGATGACCGGCAGTCCGGTCAATTCGATCCGGGGCTGATCAAATTCCTTAAAGGCCCGCTGGATTACCAACTCCAGCAACCGCGCATTGAACCCCCAGCTATCGGAATAATCGGGGAGAGAGGAATCGCAGAGTCTCTTGATTATTTCTCTCGGCTATCGCCTTGATTCCAGCCGCTACGGTCAACCGTATCAAGGCCTCATCTTCTATTCCGGCGATGGGGTTTAACCCCGTTCCCGGTTCAATCTCTCCGGGATTCAGGACGGCAAATTCCTCCCGCTCCAGTGGCTGGTACTGGAAGGTAATTCGATCCCCATTTTCTTCTTTAGGTCTCACCTCCAGGCGTTCCGCCCGCAAGTGATTCAGCCGGAAAAAGGCGGCCCGCCCCGATGACTGATCGGCGATCAGCGCTTCCTTAGGCAGGGATCCTATCCCCTCTCCTTCGGGACGAATTTGAATTAGCCTGACCGGAAGCTCCTTGACCGGCCGTCGGGACTGGGAAAAGAAAAAATAGGCTGCGACTCCTGCGCCCACCAGGAAAACCAGGACGAGGAACAGGGTCTTTTTTTTCGGGGAGGCATTATTTCTTTTGGCGCTCTTTTCCCACCGACCTGTTTGATCCCGAATCTTTTGAATCAGTGGATAAATCCATTATAAGGTCCTTTACAAAAGGGGACAAAACAAATATTCTTAACAAAACAATCGATCATCTAATCTTCGTTTAAGGATAGTTATGAAGTGGTTTTATTCTTTTGTCGGAATACTATCAGCCCTGGTTGGGTTGCTGGCTACAGCCTCTGGTCTCGCCGCCGAGGGACCGATGGCCCCCTTTTTTCTCATGGGCGACGGCTGGGTGCATATCCGGAATGTCCAGAATAACCTAGAGATCAAGGTCAATCTCCTTAACGCCGACGGGTCCATAAACGATTCGGCCTTGAGCCAGGTCGACGCTGTCTTCGGCTTCTCCACCAAGGATCAGGGGGAACATATCTCGCCCCGGTTACTCTTTATGCTCGACTACTTTTCGGATTTGGTGGCGCCGGGGAAAATGATCCATTTGCATTCCGGGTACCGGAATCCGGAATACAACAACAAGCTTAAACAAGCCGGCCTGACTGTGGCCAAGACCAGCCTGCATATGGACGGAATGGCCTTGGATTTTTCTCTTGAGGGGGTGAAAGGCCGGGACCTCTGGGAAATCGTCCGACAGAAGAACTGCTGCGGTATCGGCCATTACGGCGGAGAGATCGTTCACCTGGATGCCGGCCGGCCCCGATTCTGGGAAAAGGCCACTGCCGGCGTGGGCACCGGCGAGAGCGATTATAACCGGCGCCTGACCCTCTCCACGGAATTCGATCGCTACCGGCCCGGGCAAAAAGTGAGGCTCCTATTCGCCTCATTAAGTGATCTGGGGTTCGGAATCAGCCGATCGGGGGCACTGGTGGGGGATCGGGAAGGGGAGCAATCTCTCGCCGTCGTGAAACTCCAAAACAGCGGCAATCCGGATTGTATCTTGATGAATTCGAGGCGGGCAACCCGTTTTATTTATATTGACCTCCCTGAGGAAATCCCGGAGGGTCGCTATCGGGTTCGCCTAAACTTTTGCCAACGGCCTTTTGAGCAGATGCCGCTTAAAGCCGTGTCCAATGAGATCGAGATATGGACCTCGGAAGAAATCAGGAAAATAGCCGGGATTCCGGCCGAACTGAAGGAAGACAAGAAGGGCTATCTTCTGGAATGGGTGGTGGCGGAGAGAAAAGCTTCCTGTCATGGTCGGCGATACCTGGATCGATCCGTTTCCGAAGGCTAAGAAGCGGTTCGCGCGGCGGGGGCGATTCGAGCCCCGCTTGTTCAAGACGGGACCGTTGGCCCGAGAGACCCTGAACTTTCGAGGTCGCTTCGGCTTGATCCGCGGTCCATCGAAGTAAACCGTCGCGGTCTGATTTACTTTTCCCGCCGGAGAAAAAAGTCATCCAAACCCCCAACACCATAAACAGCACCCCCGCCCCGATTTTGATCATCTGAGGCGGGATCAGCTTGTGGACGACTCCTCCCAGGAGCACCCCCAGCAGAGAAGTCAGGACCAGTGCCCCGGCCGAACCTAAAAAGACGGCCAAGCGTGATGGGCTGTTGGCTGAAAAGGCAAAAGTGGCCAACTGGGTCTTATCCCCCAACTCGGCCAGAAAGATCATCCCAAAAGTAGTAAACAAAGTTTTGAAATCCATATCGTTCTCCCGGAAGACACTATTTTTTTAGTATGTCATTCAATTTGGAAGGTGTATATTTACCTGATTTTAATACAGGGTGGCAATAACATTTATGGCGGACATCCTTTGTTTTATCCGAAATCGGTCTACCACCGTGGAGAGGGTGGACGATCAGGTGACCCGATCCACCTGCCGCGTCCAGGACACGTTGATGGAAGCCTGGGTGGAGATCCTGGTTAAGTCTCCCGACCTGGAAATTGTCGGGGTGAGGGGGCAAATCAGACGGTCCGGGGAAGGCGACCGGACGGACATCTCCCAGGACCTTCAAGAAGTCCTCGGCGCCCGGGTCGGACCGGGGATCAGGAAAATCATCCGGGGTCTTATCGCCAACGGGCCTCTGGCGGAGACGTTATCCCTCCTTTTGGATGAATGCTGCAACGGCGTCATCTTGTCTTTTACCCGGGATGTCTTGATACAGGCCCCCCAAGACCGGAGCGGAGAGAAAGACTTTTTTTCCAACATGGTCCGGGCCAATCCCAGGTTGTATAACAGTTGCGCGGCCCTTTCCGAAGACAGCCCGCTGATGGCGGACCTGGATCTTGAAAAGGACTAACGCCTTATCGTTTCATAAATGGTCATAAAATAGTAACAATATCATAAAGCGTCATTCCCGCAGCGCTTTTGAGCGGGAATCCAGGTTTTTCTTAAGGACATTGGATCCCCGATAAAGACATTCGGGGATGACGAGAAATTAGCCTTAAAGCCGACTGAGAGACCCTCCATAGATGTTAAAATTCACTCGACATAAACTGACCAGCGTTTACCGGAAAGGGGAAGACCGGCTGTCGGTACACGGCATATTGGAAGACGATATTTACGGCCTGGAGATTGATCTGGACTTAAGCCTTTCTGGTCTGGAGGTCTTGTCCATCCAGGGGCGCTGGAACCGGATGGAGAATGCGGAATGTCCCCGTGCCATCCCTTTCCTTCAGGAGGCGGTGGGATTTCGGATCGATCAAGGTTTTACCCAAAAGGTTCAGAAGATCGTGGGGCGAAAGGCTTGCCGGCATTTTGCCGATCTGATTCTGGAGTGCGGCGAAGCGGCCCGGGATGCCGTCCGGCTGATCCGGGGAAAGGATTCGGAACCTCAACGGCCGGAGATGGAGATTCAAGACTATTTCGGGAAGGCCGGCAGGTCGAAAAAAATCGGATCCCCGTCCGCCATTTCCGTTGAAGAAGAGGTTACGGAAAGCGGCCGAGCGGTTTCTCAGGGAATGGTGATCGACCTCCATGTCCATTCCTCCCCGGCCTCCCCCTGCAGTTCCAATCCGGTGGAGCAGCTTATTGAGGAGGCCCGGGCGATCGGCCTGGATGGAATCTGTCTGACCGATCACAATCATATCTGGGATCCGGCGAAGGTGGAAGACCTCCGGCAAAAGCATGGGTTCCTTATCCTGGGCGGCAATGAAATCACCACGGACCAGGGAGATATCCTGGTCCTGGGCCTGGATGAGGATATTCAGGGAGTGATCAAGCTGGAGGAACTCCGGGAAAAGGTCCTGAAGGCGGGCGCCTTTATGATCGCGGCCCATCCCTTCCGGGGCTTTTTGACCTTCGGGATCGGGTATCTCGGCCTGACGCCGGAAAAGGCCAGGGAGCGGCCGATCTTCCAGGGGGTGGACGCCGTTGAAGTGCTGAACAGCCGGGTATCCGAGAAAGAAAACCGCTTTGCCGCCCAGGTGGCGGCAGGACTCAGATTGCCGGTGACCGGCGGGAGCGACGCTCATAAGGCCGGGGAGGTGGGGCTTTACGCCACCCGCTTTTCCGACCCGATCCGAAATGAACGGGATCTGGTCGAGGCTTTGAAAAATGGCCGGTATTCCCCGGTGGTTTTTCGAAGGCCGTAACGCGTTTCGGGCTAAGCCTATATTTGCCGGCCACGATGGGGAGAAAATGATACCGAATGAAATCGAAAAGGACGCCTCCCGGGATTGGGAAAAGACCATTCGCCGGATGGAGCAATTGCTGCGGCTGAAATCTTTTCCTGTGGCCTTCAAGATGTTGGAGAACAAAGAAGATCTGAGCGCCATTCCTTTCATCCGCCGCCTGGATAAAAAAGTCACCCTCTGCCAGTTGATTACCCTGGCCCGGAACTTTGACTGGACGGTGGGCGCCGAGGGGGACGATTTTCTCTCCCCCACCTGTCCCTCGATCCTGGGCCTGACCGAGGTCCCGGAAATAAACCGGGACGGGACTTTCCGCAGCATTGTCTGGGTCAAAACCCGGGAGGACGCCCAAAAGTTCGAGGCCGCCATCCCCCGCCTGCCTCTGGGGAAATACCAGGCCGTGGTCCTGGCACCCCTGGTCTATAAACCTTTTGAGCCCGATATCGTCCTGATCTATGCCAATCCGGCCCAGATGATACTTCTAATCAATGCCCTCCAGTTTGAAAAATACGAGGTGATGCAGTTTTACTGTGTCGGAGAGTCCTCCTGTTCGGATGCCATTGCCCGCTGTTACCTCACTGGAAAACCCTCGCTGACCATCCCTTGCTACGGGGAGCGGCGCTACGGCCACGCCCAGGACGAAGACCTGGTGATGGCCTTGCCGCCGGATGATTTGGAAAAGGCCTTGAGAGGGCTGGAGACCCTTTACCGGAGGGGCATCCGCTATCCCATCAGTTATGCCGGGGCCGAACAGGACCTTACCCAGGCCTTTCCCGGTTCGTATAACAGTCTGGGACAGCTCGATGCGATCCGGGGCCGGGATGACCGCTTCCTCCTGGGTGTAACCGGCGGTATTGCCACCGGAAAGACCACGGTGGTCAATATGCTCCGGGCGAAGGGGGCGAAAGTGATCGACTTCGATCTTCTGGCCAGAAGGGTGGTGGAGCCCGATAAACCGGCCTGGAAGGATATCGTGGCCTACTTCGGGGAGCAGGTCCTCCAGGAGGACCGAAACCTGGATCGAAAAAAGTTGTCGGAGGTCGTCTTTCGGGATCTGGAGAAGCGGAAAAAGCTCGAGAGCTTCACCCATCCCCGGATTCTCGGCGAATTTATTCAGGAACTAAATGAGATCGTCTCCTGTAACCCCCGAGCCATTATTCTGGTGGATATTCCCCTGTTGATCGAACAGAACCTGCAGTATCTGGTTCACAAGCTCCTGGTGATCTATGTGCCGGAAGAACAGCAGAGGCAACGCCTGATGGCGCGGGACGGGATTAGCCGGGAGGAGGCGGACGGCCGGCTCAAGGCGCAGCTTTCCATTGAAGAGAAGGTGGGCTACGCGGATTTTGTAATCCACAATGAGGGTTCGCTGGAGGAGACGGAGAAGCAGGTGGATGCGCTTTGGGAAAAGCTTAAGCATCTCCAAGAGGAAAAAGCGAAATAGCTTTATTAGAGGTTATTTCTCGTCATCCCCGAATGTCTTTATCGGGGAACCAATATTCCCAGAGAAAAACCTGGATTCCCGCTCAGAAACACTGCGGGAATGACGCTCCATGATTTGGTTAGTATTTTGAGACTGGTTAAAACAAGTGAATCTGTAAATCCGAAATCCGACCATGGTAATCTTATGAAAAATAACCCTTTGCCCGCTAGTCTCCAGGATCTCCCTCGGATGCTCTTTGCCGATGAGCTGGGGCGGATCTATGAACACCCCTATTTTCGGATGGCCGGATTCTTTGGGCGCCGTCCGGCCCCCATCGCCAAGGGTGACCTGATCCCCATGCCGGAATTCAGCAAGCTTTTCTACCTGCCGGGTTGTGCGCCCCTGGGTCTGGATCCGGAGACCGGTGAATACGGTGTCGTTTCTGAGAGCCTCGTCGATGGAAAAAGGGTTCGTTGTTCCGCCGTGGCGGCCTTTCCCGAACCGGGGCTGGTCCGCAGCCATTTGCCGGCGGCGGATTATCGGCACCAGGAGATGACCTTGCCCCTCTGGGGGTATACGGCCGTGGGCTTTAAACGGGGTCGTTACCGGATCGCCGCCTTTCGGATAGAATCCAACTTCCGATGGGATCCGCGAAATTTCGACGACCGGGAATTGATGCCGGCCATTCGGCGCTATCAAAAGAAACAGGCCGGGGGGCCCCTTCTGGAACACCTCATCGGCTGTGCCGTTCAAAACCACTGTTTCGCCGCCAAGAACCTCTTTTTAGGCCGTTGGGAGGCCCCCCTGCCGGTGAGCCGCCGCTGCAACGCCCGCTGTTTGGGCTGTCTTTCCCGACAGGAAAAGGAGAGCTGCACCGCTTCCCATCAGCGAATCGATTTTAAACCGGACCGGGATGAGATCGTCTCCCTGGCCGTGCGGCATCTCCAACAGGCCCCGGACGCCGTAGTCAGTTTTGGACAGGGCTGCGAAGGGGAACCTTTAACCGAATTCCGGCTGATTGCCGACAGTATCCGGGAGATTCGTCGCCGGACGGATCGGGGGACCATCAACCTGAACACCAACGGCAGCCTGCCGGAGCGGGTTCGTCTGTTGGCCCAAAGCGGACTGGACAGCATCCGGATCAGCCTGAACAGCGCCCGTCCTTCTTTTTATCAGGCCTATTATCGTCCCCAGGGGTATACCTTTCAGGAAGTAGTCCATTCGCTAAAAACAGCCGTGGACCAAGGCCTGTTTACCATGGTCAATTACCTGGTTTTCCCGGGCATCACCGACCAGGAGGCGGAGGTGAAGGCCATCCAAAACTTAATCCGCCGCACCGGCCTGAATTTCCTGCATCTCAAAAATCTAAATATCGACCCCGAGCTTTATCTCAGCAGCATGCCCGTTTCCAGGTCTCCCTCCAGGGGCCATAAAAATATGGTGAGCGTTTTAAAAAAGGAATTCCCCGGGCTGCAACTGGGGTACTTTAACCAACCGGTCAAGTGAAGAGAACAAGGACAGAGGGGTTCAGAGGGCAGAATTAGAGGACGGACGTAAATTGAACCCGGGCTTGGCGGCCTACCGGCTTAATAAGCCGGAACCAGGGTTCATCCCTTCCCGCCCCCAACTGGGTGTACATCGGGCTTCTGGAACAAATTTGAATCTTAAATTCGGCCTAGGAGCGGGTTTATCCCCGCCCGAGCTTATCAGGGGGACACGCCGGGGGCGGCTGGCTACGGGCGTGCGGGGATGAACCCCGCCCCTACAAAAGACTAAGCGACGATTCGTGCCCCTCAACATCTCCATGGATGAATTTGAAAAAATGGCCGCTCAGGCCATCAGGGAGATACCGGATGATTTTTTGGAGGCCCTGGAAAATGTGGATGTTTTTGTGGAGGAAGAGGCCGATCCGAAGGTATTAGATGAATTGGGGATTGGCTTCCCGGGAGATCTCCTCGGCCTTTATCAGGGCGTACCCCGGGGCGAGCAGAGCACCTTTAACCCTCCGCCCATCCTCCCGCACCGGATCATCCTTTTCCGTCGTCCGATCATCCGTATATGCCGAAACCGCAGGGAAGTGGTGGAACAAATAAAGAAAACCCTGGTCCATGAAGTGGCCCATCATTTCGGTTTTACCGACAATCGCCTCCGGGAGCTGGGTTATTGAGGGCCCTTTTTATATTTGACAAAGGGGCTACCTTTTAGATATAGAAAATGACATAAGGGACCTAAGCTCCACAAGTTAAGGAGGTTGGCATGAGTGCCCAGGGAAAACCAAAGGCCTTGATCTTGGTTATCGACGATGAGATGATCGTCCACCAGAGTATTTCCAGAATTCTCGAAGCGGAGGGCTATCAGGTGGACGGGGTCCTCCGGGTTGACGAAGCCCTGGAGCGGCTGAAAAAAACCCCCTACGATCTGGTGTTGACCGACCTGATGATACCTGAAAAGAACGGGATGGAGGCCGTCAAGGCCATCGGCCGGAATTATCCCGATATGGGCGTGGTGATGTTTACCGGTTTTCCCACCGTGGATTCCGCGGTCGAGTCGATGAAACTGGGTTCCCTGGATTACCTGCCCAAGCCCTTTACCCCCGACGAACTGCTGGCCGTGGTTGACCGGTCTCTGGAGAGGATCCGTAAAATTCAAAGAGAACGGGAGCTGGAAAATCTTTACTCCGAAGCCGAAAAAGCGATCCAGTCCAGCCTGGAACTAAAGGAAATCCTGAATTCCATCAATGAAAATGTAGTTCGTCTCTTTAAAGTGAAAGGCAGTTCACTGCTGATTCTCAACAAAAAAAACCAGACCCTGCAGTTGGCTTCCTCCACGGGGCTTTCCGAAGGCTACCTGCAGAAGGGGATCATCGACGCCACGAAAAGCGTACCCGAAGTGCTGAAGTCCAGCGAACCGGTAGTGGTTCAGGCTGACCAGTTTGAAAAATATCTTCAGTACCCGGAGGAGGCCCGCCGGGAAGGGATTTCCTCGATCCTTTCCTATCCGCTTAGGGTCCAGGATACGATCTCGGGAATTCTGCGTCTGTACAGCCCCCAACCCCGTTCGTTCAGCGGGGAGGAACTGGACCTGCTCCGGAAATTTGCCGAACAAGGGACCCGCGCCATAGAAAACGCCCTGGCTTACGCCAAAGTTCGCAACGACCTGGAAGATCTCCAGAAATACGTCCCGGGATAAGGCGATCCATTGCTTTCAGGCCCCCATGGTATCTTGCAAACCTTGTAATCCAGGGAGAAAAAAATGATCCCAGAAATCAAAGGAAAAATCCTGGTTTTAGATAACGAACCCCAGGTCCTGAATGAATTGACCCGCATTCTGGAGGCCGATCACTACCAGGTTTCCCCCTGCCTGACCGGAAAAGAGGCCTTAGCCTTATTCAAAGAAAAAGATTTCGATCTATTGATAACCGAATGGCGTTTAGAGGCTCAGAATGAGTTGGACGGCTTTCAGGTCATGGAATCGGTCGGCAAGTTGGATCCAACCCTGGCCCTGGTGGTCTTGACCGCTTTCCCGGATGTGGATTCGGCCGTCAAGGCCATGAAGTTGGGCGCCCGGGATTACCTTAAAAAGCCAATTGTCTCGGAAAAAATACTGGCCCTGGTCGGGAAATTGATCGAAGACCGCAAAGCCCAATTAGCCAGACGGGAAAGCCAGGCTGTCTTTGAAGAACTCAAACGGAGAATCTCCTCTTCCTTAAATCTTCAAGAGGTCCTGGATCTGATCGCCGCCGGGGTAACCAAGGGACTGGGGGTGAAGGGCTGCACCATCGGCCTCTTGGACAAAAAAAGGGATCAACTGAAGGTGGTGGCCTACCAGGGGCTGACTCAGAAGTATCTGGAAAAAGGGCCGATTGATCCTGCCCGCAGCCTGAGCGGGATGGTCCAAAGCGGCCAGGATCTCTATATCCAGGACGTCACGAAGGATACCCGGGTCCAATACCCCGAGGAAGCCAGGGAAGAAGGCATAAAGTCCATCCTGAGCGTGCCTTTGCTGGTCAAACAAGAGCTCATCGGGGCGCTCCGAATTTATACGGGCTCCACCCACCAATTTTCCGCGGAGGAATTCAAGTTCCTTCACGCCCTGGCGGATCAGGCCTCTTTAGCGATTGAGAATGCCCGCTCCTATGAGGACATGAAATCCAAATACGAGGCCCTGCGCGGCGATCTGGTCGATTATTTTGAAGACGGTTGGACCTAATCCGCCTGCCCGCCCTCTTTTTGTCCTATCTTTCCCCTGTTGGTCTACGGAGCTTCCTTTTTTTGTAGGGGAGGGGTTAACCCCCTCCCGCACCCAACAGAGTCCATTTCGCGATTCTGGAAAAAAATTGAATTCCTGATTCCCAAGCTCGGGAGGGGGTTAACCCCTCCCCTACATGCAAACCCAGTATTCCCCGGAACCTGATTCATACTAAAGGCCAACACATGGATATCGAAAATTACCCCAAATTCTGGGCCAACATCATTGATAATTCCCCGGATGCCATTGTGGCCGTTCGCAAAGGCGGGGAGATCATCATCTTCAACCGGGCGGCGGAAAAGCTTCTGGGCTACCGGAAGGACGAGATCATCCTGCGGAATATTTCAAATATCTACCCCTACGGCCAAGCCAAGATCATTATGAGGGATTTGCGGTCCGAAGAATACGGCGGCCCCGGGTTACTGGAGAAAAGAGAATTTCTTCTTCTGGATAAAAATGGTTGGGAGATCCCGGTCTACATCTCCGCCTCGATCCTTTACGATGAGGGTAAGGAAATCGGTTCGGTGGGGGTATTCACCGATCTTCGGGAAAAGCGGGCCTTGGAAAAGCAACTCCTGCAGACCGAAAAACTGTCCTCACTGGGAAAGCTGGCGGCCGGGATCGCCCACGAAATCAACCAGCCCCTCACCGGGGTACTGACCTTCGCCCATTTGCTGCTTAAAAAGTTCAAGGATGATGAACCGACTCGCCTGGATCTGGAATTAATAGTCCGGGAAACCACCCGGATCAAGAAGATCGTCCAGGGGATACTGGATTTCGGCCGGGAAACCCCGATGAAAAAAGAGTACCAGCGGATTGAGGAAATCCTGGACCACACCCTGGAGATCATCATCCACCAGGAACGTTTCTTCGGCATCAACCTGATCAAGAAATACGGTGTTCGTGTACCGCCGGTGATGGTGGACAGCAGCCGGATGGAACAGGTCTTTTTGAATATTATCCTTAATGCCATCGAAGCGATGCAGGGCTCGGGCACCCTGACCGTCAGCACCCGAAAAATACCCGGCTGGGTCGAAGTGGATCTGACCGACACCGGACCCGGCATCCCGGCGGAGATCCAGGAAAAAATCTTCGATCCTTTTTTTACCACTAAGGATTCTACCGAAGGGTTGGGTATGGGGTTAGGTCTGGCAATCAGCTACGGCATCATTAGAAATCATAACGGCGACCTGCGGGTTTCCAGTTCACCGGTTAATGGAACGACATTTACCATCCGGCTGCCACTGGCGGAGAACCCTTAAACGGATAGGAGACAAGTGCTTATATTAATCCCTTGTCCTTGAGTTCCCGAAAAATAAGCTGTCCGTAATTTAGACCCCTATAAATGGCGGCTGAGGTAATGGTGGCCGAAGTAACGGCGTCGACTTTGGACGAAAATTTAAAAGGATTGTAAATATATCGGCCGACAATTCGTTGTCGCATCCGGGTTATGTCGGATTCATCCCAATCCTCATTGCCATCTTTGGTCAGTTGAATAGGAATAAATTGAAGGATTTTTCCATCGCCTTCGAAGGTGTAAATAAAATGGCTATCATGACAGACGTCACAGGTGGGCACCTCGCTGACCACCTGTGCGAAGAAGCGCCGGCTTTTCCCGTTGTTTTCAATGACTCCCGTATAGACGACGCGTCCTTCTTTGAGGGGTATCCTCTCAAAACCGGATAGCCGCCCGCCTCCCTCGGTAAAGGCCTGCTGGATCTTGGCTTGAAGTTCTTCTTCACTAAGGGGTGGCTTGATTGTCAGGACCTGGGCATTGATTTTTTCTCCTTTTTCCCTGATGGTCGCCGGATCCATCCGTGTCACGGACTTCATCAGCCTAAGCAGCCCTCGGACCTCTTTATTGACGCCCAAGTGTGTGTCGGCTACCAGGGCGGATTTTTCCTTTGGAACGTTGCGCACGATAATGGAAAAAGGGGTCGGTCCTCCACCTACCGCCTTGTGAAGGATATAATCGGAGTCGGTAATAATGGGATAGCGTATCTGGAAATGATCTCGAAAACTTTTAACCTCTTCCTCGTCATTTCCGGCAGCGATTCCGATCATTTTGATTCGGTTCCGGGTGTCCGGTTTCGATTGGATTAAAGAAAAAAGTTGGTTGTATAAGGGGGCCTGGTTTTGACAGGCCGAGCAATAGACGTTCAATATTTCCACCAAAATGACTTGGGCCTTGAGGTCTTGGATCCTGAAATAATCGCCCCCGGTAATGCCCAGGTAATTCCTGTCCTGAGCCCGGGTCGGGGTTCTCAGAGCCACTTCCGGGAAGGTTTCTCCTGCCTTGATCAGCCTTTTTTCCTGGGCGCTTAGATCGGTGAGCCATCCGGAAAAAACGAAGAACATTCCTATTCCGAGCAGGGTCGGGACTAAAGCGAATCTTTTAGACATGAGGGTTTTCCTTCCCCTGGCCATCCTACCGATTATTATTGATATCAACGGTTCCATAATAGAATTGACTATCTTGTGGTCTACTCTCGTCATTCCCGTAGCGATTTTGGGCGGGAATCCAGACCCGATCTGGTATGATTCTGGATCCCCGATAGGAGCACTCGGGGATGACGGTCGGTGGTATGTACAGACAATTAGGAGCCCTTCGCCTTACCGTCATCCTGAGCAACGCGAAGGATCTCGTCTTTCGGCTCAGGGTAAACTCCTGGCGAGGGATCTCGGTTTTCGGCTCAGGGCCTACCCTCTTCAGTCGTTACGCCCAGGCGTGACTCCAGCTGAAGGGGAGGGGTTAATCCCCTCCCGCACCCACTAAACCCCAGATTCCCAAGATCGGGAGGGGATTAACCCCTCCCCTACGAAAAACTCTGCGAGGGGTCATCCAAGCCGGCTTGGGGGATTCTTCCGTCGCTCCGCTCCTTCAGAATGACAAGAAAAGGAGTCCTTCGGCTGCCTGTCACCCTGAGTGAAACGAAGGGTCTCGTCTTTAGGCACGGGATACGAGATCCTTGCCTTCTTCAAGTTAAGGCATCTACTTCTTGGGCTGAGAGGTCGGTGACGGCGGCGCCGACCGCACCAGAGATTGTAGTTGCTTGAACAGCCCCTGCATATCATTGTTAAAGCCCAAATGCGTGTCGGCCACCAGGGCGGTTTTTCCTCCGGGCTCTTTTCGCACAATAATGGAAAAGGGGGCCGGGGGGCCTCCCACCGCCTCATGGAGGACGAATTTGGGATCGGAGATAATGGGATAGGGCACTTGGTAATGATCCTGAAACTTTTTGATCTCTCCCTCGTCGTTCCCGGTGGCGATAGCGATCATTTTGATTTGATCCCGGACGGCCGGATTCGCCTGAATCATGCCAAACAATTGTTTGTACAGGGGCACCTGTTTCTGGCAGGGCAGGCAATAGACGTCAAATATCTCCACTAAAATGACTTCGGCCTTCAGGTCTTTGACCGTGAAAGTTGTCGCCGCCGGAAATTCCCAGGTAAGCCTTATCCTTGGCCTGGGACGGGGTTTTCAGGGCCACTTCCGGAAAGGCATCCCCCTTCTTGATCCACTTTTTGTCCTGGGCCCGGAGATCGGTCGACCATCCGGATAAAAACAAAATCATCCCCAGTCCCCACAGGACCGGCGTTAGAACGGATTTTTTAGACATGGCTGGTATTTCCTTCCTTCGTTTGGTGTTTTCGCGGCCATCCGCCGGAATAGATTTTTTCCCCTTCCCCGGTCAGGAGCATGGCTGCCAGGCGTCCCCGCCCTTCGATAAAAGACCGGCCTTCGGCCGGGCTGAAGAGCATGAGCGGCTTGGCCAGGGCATCGGCCGTTTCCGCGTCGGGAGATATGACGGTGGCGCTGACCGCCCCGGCCGGGGAATATCCGTTTTCAGGCGATAGTATATGATGATGGATCTTTTCCTGATCAAAATAGACCATATAATTTCCCGAGGTGGCGATCGCCCCCTCCCGGATTAAAACGGTCTCTTGAGATTTTTTCCCGGCTAAAGGGTTATGGACCGCGATACGCCAGGGTGAACCGGGGCCCCGTCCTCCCATGACCCTCAGGTCCCCGCCGGCATCGACCAGGGCATGTCGAATCCCTGCCTGGCGGATAAAGGCGATGGTTTCGTCGACCAGGGTCCCTTTGGCGATCCCATCGAGGGTGATCCCCATGCCCTCCCTGGGGAAAGCGATTTTTTGAGGACTGATCTCCAGGAGTGAAGTCCCTACCCGGGTCAGGGCCTCCCGGATGGACGAAGCCGAGGGCAGGCGGCTCCTTTCCTTTTCAGCTTCATAAAGGTCCAATACGGGCTTGATGGTTACATCGAAGAGACCTCGAGTCCCGGAATGGATGATCCGGGATCGGTCCAGCAGATTGACCAGTTCGGGCGGCGGTCCGGGCAGGACGCCCCTCTCGTTCAAAACGCTCAAAGCCGAGACGGGATTATGCCGGTCAAACAAGGGGATCAGGGCCTCCAGGCGCTGAAAGGCGGCGCCGAGGACGTCCTGGGCCTGATCGCGGGAAGGATGGAGGAGGGTAACAGTGACAAAAGTACCCATCAGATTCCTGGTCTCGGTGGTTTGAAAAAGGGAAGAGGAAAAAGGAGTGGTGTTCAGCGGCGCCGACCAGCTCCTGACGCTCCAACCGACGCTAAAGACAGCCAGGCCCTGGATAAAGGTCCGTCGGCTTATCAAACGGTTCATGAAACCTCCCCGATAGGAAGGAAAAAAGAAGAAAAAAAGGCGGCGGGGTGAGCCGCCGCCTTTGAGGGTTAATTGGTCTTTGGATCAATTAGGGCTGGATCTCCTTCATCATTTCATCTTGAGCCTTTTGGCTCCAAACAACCTTGCCGCCCACGCTGAGGGTTTCAACCTTCATGCTTTTGTATTTCTCGTTAATCTTTCCGGTTGCCTCGACTACTTCCAGGGCATGCCGGGCTTTGAGGCCGAGGCCGAGATTCGACAGGTAATAGTATTTCCCGTCGGCCGTGACCACCACAAAATCTTTTTCCAGGTTGATCATCGGATCGGCTTTATCCAACGGGCAGATGTACCCTTTCAGGAGACAAGTAATACCCTCCAGCTTTCCCTTGATCGTGTCGGCATTGACCACCAGGGGAATCAGGAGGAATACCACCAACAATACAGCCGGTAACAGCGTTTGCTTTTTGATTCCGTGCATCATATCACCTCATAGTTTTTAAATTTGGTTTTCAGGGAGGAGGAAGGGCCGTAAAGCCTCTCCTCCCCCGGGTTTCCGTTTAGAGTCAGGTTAGAATACAAACTGGAACTGCACGCCGCCCAACCATTCCTTGCCCAGATCGGGGTTGTTGGGAGCGAGCGGGTTCTTCCCGTAATCGTAATAGGTGAATTCCGGAACGATGTAGAAGCTATCCGCGATCTTCCAGTTGACGGCCGCACCGTACATCATGCGGACATTGTACTTGTCGCCCACATAGACGTCGTCGTTCTGGGCCCTGTCACAGCCGATATAGAAGTGAGGCGTAACCGCCCCGGCGGTGAAGGCCAAGTCGGCAAACCCGTTGTAGCCTGTGGTATTTTTAACGGCCCCGTTAACATCTCTCCGATACCCATGAAAGGTGCTCTGCAAGGCCAACGGGCCGCCAACCGGAGAAACGAGCGGAACCGATGTTTATTCCGTAGAGACCCTGGAAAGTACCCGTAAAGGCCCCGGCCTTAACCACGACCGGCAACACCACGGCCCAAGAGGTCATGTTGTCATCGGGCTGGGAGCCGTTAGGGAGCTGCTGTAAATCATTCCATTTGATGTATTGGACGTAGCCGGCCGGCATCAGGGAAACCATGCCGAAGTTCATCCGCAATTTAAGAGCGGTAAGGGGGAAGGTGCCCAGGGATTGGTTGGCCACCAGTAGCTACTTGTCCGAGGCCATTATCCTGATAGTACTGGGGCTGGACCAGGGAAATGTCGTATCCGAAGGCCTTGGAAGGATCCGAGGAGAAACGAACCTGGGCGTTCCGTTGATCGTACACGTTGCCCCAGCCGAAACCGGCGATGTGGTTATTGTTATCGAACCCTAAGTTCTGATAAGGGGCCACGGAATAAAAATGACCGTCGGTCTTGCCGGCCAGTAAGGTGCAATTCCCAAACTTGAAATACCCATAGAGTTTAGCGCTTTCAACAAAATAGTAACCGGAGCTGGAGAAAGCGGCATTACCGGCGTTGGACTAGTTGCTGGTCGCCACCCAAACGGACTTCAAAATAGGCGCCCACATTGCCGACGTCCAGGTTTCCTCGGACACGGGAATGGCGGGGAACGTCTAACACGAGCTCGGTTCTGTCGCTTTTGCCGCCCGGGGCTAATTCCTTGCTACGATTCCAAGCACCGAGGTCCGTATAGGCCAGGGCACCAAAATAAAAGCTCGTGTCTTTGCCGCTCTCGATCTTGAAGGCGAACGCCGGAACGGCAAACATTACGGCCAAGCCCAAGACCAATGCGAAAAGTAAAGTTTTTTTCATTGTCTCTTTTCTCCTTGTTAAGGTTAATCTTTTCTCTTAAGTAAACAAACTCCTTGTTATTACTTATCTTTTCAGCTCTGGCCGATGACCACCTCCCCCTCTGAACGAAATTTACCCAAATTAGGTTAGAAATTTATACAGTTAGGCCGTTGATGTCAAGCATTTTTTTTGATTCAATGAACTATTTTTTTGGTGGAATATACGTATCTTATCGGGCGGGCGGGGATAAACCCCGCCCCTACGGGAAACCCCGGTCTTGAGAAATGTAGGGGCGGGGTTTATCCCCGCCCGCCTTCAATCGACGAATTCCTTCCAATCGGGCCAAACCAGAGAACCAGACCAGGGATAGGCCGAAGCTCGACCAACTATTCCGGCGCGGACCGGATTCTCCCAAATGTAACGGGCAACATCCTCTAGTGCTTCCTCTTTTCGTAAGGCGTGATCATAAAAGCTGCGTTGCCACAAGGCTCGTCCAGGTTCCAGTCCACGGGCTTCAGGGGTAAGCCTTCCTTTGAGCAAACGGACCAGATCAAGGATATTATTGTCCTGCAAGAGCAGGTGGATATGATCCGGCATAATGCACCAAGCAAAAACCACGGCCTCCCGTTCTTGGGACAGGGTCAGAGATCAGGGATATGCTCGTGTCTGCAAGTTGTCCATGGATTTTAAACCATGGATACCTTTCTGCTGTGGTTATGGTAATGGAGAAGGCCTGGCCCTCCTCATACGCGCTTCGTGACAGTCGAATTCTTTTTCTTTCCTGCAAGTTTTTCAATGGTTATATGGGCTTCTGCGGGCGGGGATAAACCCCGCCCCTACCTTGCTCGGACGAGTGTTGCCGTAGGGCGGGGTTTATCCCCGCCCGCCTATTCACCGTGTTTACCCAAGCTGGGAGGATCTCATCGTGGCGGGGTTTATCCCCGCCCGCCTGTCAATCGATGAATTCCTCTAAATTAGATTCTTGATCAATCGGCATATTTTTTCAAAAACGTCGATCCCGGCCGGGAAGGATACGCCCTCATTGAGGATTTGTCCTTCCCGGACCATCTGAATCTTGATCACCGGGAGAAAGATTCCATCCCATTCTTCTAGACCGAAGGAGACCTGGTAGGAAATATTGGCCGGAAAGGGTGGCCCGGCCGGGAGGGATTCCGTTTTCTGGGCAAAAAAGGTTTCTTTTGCCTCAGGTTCCAGGGGGCTGCAGACCAGACCCCTCCCCTGCTTCAACTGCTCCACGCAGTTGTTGCAGGAAAGGCAGGCGGTTTTTTGCCGTTCGCCCCTTTGCCAGCGGTTGATCAAATCCGGCTCCCGGATAAAGGGCCGGCAGAGGGCGATAAAATCGGCGGTCCCTGCTTTCAGGAGGCGCCTTGCTGTGGAAAAAGACCGGATCCCCCCCACCAGAATCACCGGGATTCGAAGCTGCTGCTTGAAGGCCCGGGCTTCGTTTTGAAAAAAGGGAAAGTCCTCCTCCTCGGTGTTTCTATCCTGGAGCAGGTTGGGCAGGTTCAACAGGCCGCCGCTGATCTCCAGGGCATCGACGCCGGCCGCCTCCAGCCTTAGGCCCACCTCAATGGATTCCTCCAACTGGAGTCCATCCTCAATCATGTCCCGGCTGTTGATTTTCACCAGGAGGGGGTATTCGGGTTTAATCTGTTCCCGGACGGCCCCTACCACCTCCATCAGAGCCCGGGCCCGGTTTTCGATGGAACCGCCGTATTCATCGGTTCGGGGATTGTAACGCGGACAGAGGAGCTGGCTCAGAAAGAAGCCGTGGGCGGCCAGGATCTGAACTCCGTCGAACCCGGCCTGCTGCGCCCGGCGGGCGGCCAGGGCAAAGGCCGCGCCGACCGCCCGGAAATCCTCCGGGGTCATTTGGTCCACTCGGGACCGGGAGAGATAAGCCCCCCCATAATTCAGTTGCAAGACGATCCGTCCGTTCCGCTCATGGACGGCCTCGGTCAATCGTTGCAGTCCGGGTATCAGGTCGTCCGCGTAACTGCCGAGCTGACGGGGCGAATGCTTCCCCGACGGGTGGACAAAGCTGTGGCCGGTGATGATCAGACCCACCCCCCCGTCGGCCAGAGTACGGTACAGATCGATCAAGGGCGGGGTGACCGACCCATCCTCGGCCGCCATTCCCTCCCAGGTGGCCGAGCGCACGAAACGGTTTTTTAAGGTCAGGCCGTTTATCCGACCGGATTCAAATAAGGGTTCCATAAGCGGTTATTTTAGCAGATTGCAGAAAAAATTTATGAGCAAATTTATTATTGACACGAATTAGTGAAACACTAAAATAGCGACATGAAAAATGTAACGATTACCATGGATGAAGAGGTTGCCCGGTGGGCAAGGATTAGGGCGGCGGAACTGGAAACCAGCGTTTCCCGCCTGGTGGGGCAAATGCTCAAAGAAAAAATGCTGGTCGACCAAACCTATAAAAAGGCCGGAGATCGATACCTGGCTCAACCCCCTCAGGCACTTAAAAAAGCGAAAGAAAAATATCCACCACGCCAGGACCTGTATGAACGAAGATAGCAGATTTTTTGTGGATACCAATGTACTGGTTTATATCCGAGATAGTTCGGAACCGGTTAAACAGAAGCAGGCCCTGGCTTGGATGACCTTTCTCTGGGATAAAAAATGTGGGCGGATAAGTTATCAAGTTCTGCAGGAATTCTATGTGACCGTAACCGGTAAGCTCCAACCGGGCCTGAGGGTTTCAACGGCTCGTGAAGATGTAAACGCTTTGCTGACCTGGAATCCCCTTCCCGTTGATAAGCAGGTGATCAAGGGAGCTTGGGAGTTACAGGATCGGAATAAACTTTCGTGGTGGGATGCCCTGATCGTTTCCGCTGCTCAAACAGCTCAATGTCAGGTATCTGCTGACCGAAGATCTTCAAGAGGCTCAAAACTTTAGCGGGGTCCAAGTAATCAATCCCTTTCAACATTCTCCCCAGTTATCCACCCGCCTTAAACAATAACGCCAGCCAAATTGAATTTAGAGGCATTTCCTCCTCATCCCCGGAGGCCATTATCAGTTTCCAGTAGGGGAGGGTTAACCCCCTCCCGAGCTTGGGAATTAAGGATTCAGATTTTTCCCAGGGCATGATATAGGCCCGGCTGGGTCCGGGAGGGGATGAACCCCTCCCCTACATTCGAACCCTTGAACCCTGGTTCCCTCGTACCCTATTCGGTTATTTTCGTACTAAACTACCATGGTTGATCCTTATGGGGTAAACCCTGTATTTTTCACCAATAAGCAGGTTATTTTGTCATTGAGCATGGATTGAAACTTGACAGGCAAATTCATTATTGATAGCTTTTTTCTATAGATTTTGAAAATACGATCAGTTTCAATAATTACTCAGGGAAGGAGGTGAGTACGCATGGAAATGAACCAGCTCAAAAAGATGTTGGCCGGGTTGAGTATTGCCAGCCTGATTGCCGGCTCCAGTTTAGGGGTTTCCGGGTGCGCCAATGGCAAGAGCGCTTGAGGCGGGTCCAAACCGGATGCAGGTAGCACCCAAACCGAGAAAAAAGCCGGCAGCTCCTGAAGCGGGACTAAACCCGATGCAGGTAGCACCGACACGAAACCCGCCGCGCCAAGCTCCTGAAGCGGAAAGAAATAGCGCCGGTGGCGCTATCCGATCCATCAGAGAGCCGTTTAACCAAAATGTTTCCAACCATTGCAGGCCGGCGCTTATCCGCCGGCAGTCCTTCCGGGGGCCGGGGCCAATACGATCCGAGATCGTATCTGTTCCGGCCTCTTTTATTTGATTCGAAAATAACCAGCAACTGTCATTCTGAAGGAGCGAAGCAACTGAAGAATCCCTTTGGCGAGCTTTGGGCTCGAAAGACGAGATCCTTCGCGAGTCCCTGAGCCGAATACCGAGATCCTTCCGAGTCTTTCCGAGCCGAGAATCCAGATCCTTCGCTTCGGCTCAGGATGACCGCAGGCGAAAGGCTCAGGATGACAAGCTGGGACCTAATTTATTATTTTCATACGAATGGATCCGCAAACAGTGCTAAAATGATGATATGGAAACCCTCGAAAAGATTTATCCGGTAAGCCGTTCTTACATAAGGCCCGCCGACTGGGAAACCTTTAAAGCCCAAGTGGAGGCCGGGAGATCCCCCGAGGATTTCCCCGGATTTTTGGCGGAGACTTCCTTGGCGAGTGGCTGCCCCCCTTTTCTCTTTGATCTGACCCGCTTGGAATGGGGACTTTATCAGGCGAGTTTGGGGTCGGCGGAGAGTGATCCGGACCCCGACCGGGTCATCGTCAACCCCGCTCTGCGGCTGATGCAATTTTCTTATAAAAACCTGGTTCACCTGGTCCAGGCCGCCGGGAAGGCGAAGCCTATTGCTCCGGAGCCGGGTGAGGAGCTGGTCCTGGTCTGGCGGAATGCGGAGACGCGAGAGGTCCTGTCCCGGGCGGCCCGGGAAGAAGACCTGTTAGCGCTGAAGATTGTGCTGGAGGAAGTGGCCTTGGAATCCGCCGCCGCCTCCGGCGGGGTCCCGCAGGCGGCCCTTGAGAATGTTCTGCAGCAGGCCGCGCGGGAGGGACTTCTGATTCCCCCCCGGTCGAAGATCCGAAGAGACCCGGCGGCTTATCCCCAGAGTGCCATCCGGGGCCGGGAATTTCTGGAGTCCCCGACGTTTACCCTTCAGTGGCACATCACCCAAGCCTGCGACCTCCACTGCAAACATTGTTACGACCGCAGTCCGCGCCCTCCCTTGAACTGGGAGCAGGAAATGAAAATTCTAAACGACCTGGATCGATTCTGTCGGGAAAAGCGGGTTCAAGGTCAGGTCAGTTTCACGGGCGGCAATCCCCTGCTTCATCCTCGATTCAACGAACTATACCGGGCGGCAGCGGGATTGGGGTTCGGCACGGCCATCCTGGGGAACCCCACCTCCCGCGAACGACTGCTGGAAATCCGGGCCATCCAGGAACCCCATTTTTTTCAGGTCAGTTTGGAAGGGCTGCGGGAACACAACGATTGGATCCGTGGTCCGGGTCATTTTGACCGGGTAATGGAATTCCTGGGGATCCTTAAGGAATTGAACCTCTATTCCATGGTCATGCTGACGCTGACCCGGGATAATATGGACCAAGTGATCCCCTTGGCCGAACGGCTTCAGGGGAAGGCCGACAGCTTCTTTTTTAATCGCCTCTCCCAGGTGGGGGAAGGGGCTAACCTGCAAGTCCCCGACCGCCAGGAATATGCCGCTTTTCTGGCTGCCTACCTGCGGACGGCGGAAAAAAACCCGGTCATGGGGATCAAGGACAACCTGATCAATATCCTCCATCATCGCCAGGGGATCCCCCTCTTCGGGGGCTGCGCCGGATTCGGCTGCAGCGCGGCCTTCAATTTTATCACCGTCCTGCCCGACGGCGAAGTCCACGCCTGCCGGAAGTTGCCCTCTCCCCTGGGCAATATCCTGGAAAACAGCCTGCTGGAACTGTACGATTCCGAACCGGCGCGGCGCTACCGGGCCGGCACCGCGGCTTGCCGCGCCTGTCCCCTCCGTCCGGTCTGCGGCGGATGCCTGGCCGTGGCCTACGGAATGGGCCTGAATATATTCCAGGACCGAGACCCCTTTTGTTTCCTGGAGGACAGCGCGGCTATCAACTAATCCGGTCGTTTGTGGCCGCCGGATCCTTGTCCAAGGCGTAGCGGGCCGCTCCGAGCAGCGCGGTGTCCGGGTTGAGGATGACGCGCACGGGTATCTGCTGCAACAGCGGGTTCAGCCTCCCCTTGGACGTAAAGGCGTTCATAAAATCCGGGTGCTGCAATCGGGGGATAATCCGGGGCGCAATCCCTCCACCCAAATAGACCCCGCCGGTGGCCAGCAACTTCATGGCCAGGTTCCCGGCTTCCGCTCCGTAGCAGTTGACAAAGAGGCTCAGGGCATCCTCGCAGAGAGGATCGCCTCCTTCCAGTGCCCACCGGGTGATTACCGCCGGCGGGTCACTCCGGCGGATTTCCTCGGCCAGGACCGGTGTCTCCTCGCCCCGGCCGGTATCCCGGAGAAATTGGTAGATATTATACAGGCCGGGTCCGGACACCACCCGTTCCACGCTGACCCGGGAATACCTTCTTAGCAGGTAATCCAACAGCTCTATCTCCAGATGATTGCGCGCGGCAAAGTCCACGTGCCCGCCTTCAGAGGCAAAAGGGTGGAATTTCCCCCCATCCCAGTAAAGGCCGGCTTCCCCTAATCCGGTACCGGCCGCCAGCAGACCGGCATTACCTCGGGCCGCGGCCTCCCCTTCGTTTAGGACCACGAGATCGTCCGGCCCCAATTCCGCCAATCCATGGGCGCAGGCCTCCAGGTCGTTGATCAGCTCGACCCGTTCCTGGTGCAGTTCCCGGGCCAGCGAGCGGGCATCTACGATCCAGGGGAGATTGGTGGCCTCGCAACGGCCCATCCGGATTGGCCCGGCCACCCCTAGAACCACGGAAGCGAAGGGTGCCGGATGGTGAGCGATAAATTTGCGAACGGCCGTATCCAGGCTGGGCTGTTCCCGGCTAGGAAAAATTTCCTTGGCCTCGATTCGTAGCCGGCCCTGGTCCATGTTCACCACCGCCAGGCGGGTGTTGGTCCCGCCGATGTCTCCTGCCAAGATCATAGGGTCCCTTTCTCGATCATGCTTACGCTTTAAACATGGTTGTGCCGGTCGACCGCAGGTCGCTCACCGCCCGCTTGACCCGCTCGGCCATGGCCGTTTCCGCTTCGGACAGATACTGGCGGGGGTCGTAAGCCTTTTTGTTGCCCATTTCGCCGTCCACCTTCAGTACTTCGTTGTAGTGGCGAAACATATGATGCGCTACCTGCCGGGTGAAGGCATACTGGGTGTCGGTGTCCACATTCATCTTGACCACGCCGTAGTCGATGGCCTCGTGGATGTCGGCCTGATCGGATCCCGATCCGCCATGAAAGACCAGGTAGAACCGGGCCTCTTCACCATATTGTTTGACCACGGCCTCCTGACAGTCGCGGAGGATGGCGGGTTTCAATTTGACCTGTCCGGGTTTGTACACGCCGTGCACGTTTCCGAAGGTGGCCGCCAACAGATAACGGGCCCCTTTAAAGGTATTGAGGCGTCGGGCCACCTCCAGGGTATCTTCGGGGGTGGTATAAAGCTTGGCCGAGGCCTCGGCCTTGATGCCGTCTTCCTCCCCGCCAACCACGCCGGCCTCGATTTCCAGGATCAAATCATTCTTTTGGAACCGTTCCAGCAGCTTGACGGAGAGGTCCAGGTTATCCTTGAGCGGCAGGGCGCTGCCGTCAAACATGTGGCTGCTGAAGAGGTTGGGCCTCCCGGCGGCCCGCCGCCGTTCCGTTTCCTCCACCAGCGGAATGACGTAGTGGTCGAGTTTATCCGCCTGGCAGTGGTCGGTGTGCAGGGCCACATAGATGGCATAGCGATCGGCCACCCGGTGGACGTGTTCGGCAATGGAGATCGCCCCCAGAACCATGTCTTTGACCGACGACCCGGAGGCGAAAGCGGCCCCCCCGGTCGATACCTGGATGATCCCGTCGCTTTGGCTTTCGGCCAGTCCTTTCAGCACGGCATTGGCGGTGGTCAGAGAGGTGACATTGATGGCCGGGTAGGCAAACCGCCCCTCCCGGGCCCGGTCCAACATTTTACGGTAAGTCTGATAATCGGCAACCGGCATAATTTTTCCTTTCTTAATGAGGTTGATTTCTCGTCTTCCCCGAATGTTTTTATCGGGGATCCAATGTACCTTAAGAAAACCCTGGATTCCCGCTCAGAAGCGCTGCGGGAATGACGATCCTGTCACGGACCGTTCAAAAGATATCGTATTATCGTCCATTTTCCTTGTTAGGCGACATCCTTTCGCAATCCGTTCCATCAGGACCACGATGGATCGGGGCTGCACCGGGTAGGTAGATCCGGAAACGGCAGGGGCGTGAGCCCAAGTGCCGATGTCCTCGGGGGGATCCAGCGCGGTGTCGATCCACCGGTGCCAGGCCTTGCCCTGCAGGTTCTGAACGGGCGGTAGTTCAAAGGCCAGGGGCCCCCAGTAGGCGTTCAACATGATGTGGGTCAACAGCCGGCCTCGGCGGCTCCAGACCGTCAAGGCCAGGCTATGGGAATCCGGACTCCAATCGGGTTGGCTGAGTTTGACCCCGTGCCAATGAATACGGGCCTGCCTGATGATCTGGCTCAAGGTTAACTCCTGGCTGGGAGTGAAAGTGTCCGTGTGCAGGCGGGCCGCAATCAGGTTCTTGACGAAACGGTGCAGGTCCCCGTGTTTAGCCAGCAGGTCCCAATCAAACCAACTGATTTCGTTGTCCTGGCAGTAAGCGTTGTTGTTGCCTTGCTGGGTCCTCCGGACCTCATCGCCCATGAGCAGCATGGGGGCCCCGAGGGCCAAAAGGGTGATGGTCATAAAGTTTTTTACCTGGCGGTTGCGGAGCTTTTCGATTTCCGGGTTATCCGTGGGACCTTCCACCCCGCAGTTCCAACTCAGGTTGTCGTCGGTCCCGTCGCGGTTTTCCTCGCCGTTGGCCTCGTTGTGTTTGGTGTTGTAAGAGACCAGGTCATTCAGGGTGAAACCGTCGTGGCAGGTGATGAAATTGATGCTTTGTTCCGGCTCGCGTTCCTGCCCGCCATAAAGGTCCGGGCTGCCCAACAGACGGGAGGCCACCGAGGGGACGACGCCGCTATCGCCTTTGATGAAACCCCGCACATCATCCCGAAACTTGCCGTTCCATTCCTTCCAACTTTCTCCGACAAAGCTGCCTACCTGGTAAAGGCCGGCTGCGTCCCAGGCCTCGGCAATCAGCTTGGTGCCGGCCAGGACCGGGTCGGATTCAATATCCCAGAGGACCGGGGGATTGGCGAGCGGTTGGCCGGTTTCATCTCGGGAGAGAATGGCGGCCAGATCAAAACGGAAGCCGTCCACGTGCATCTCCTTGACCCAGTGGTGCAAACTATCGATGATCATCCGTCGGACGATGGAGTTGCCGGAATTGAGGGTATTGCCGCAGCCCGAATAGTTGGCGTACCGGCCGGTGGCGGCTTCCAGGATGTAGTAGGCCCGGTTTTCAAAACCGCGGTAGCAAAGCGTCGGACCGAATTCGTGCCCTTCGGTCGTGTGGTTAAAGACCACGTCCAGGATCACCTCGATCCCAAATCGGTGCAAGGCCTTGACCATATCCCGGAATTCATCCAGCGGACCGAGGGGGTCTCGGCAGGAGCAGTAACTCCCGTGAGGGGCGAAGAAGCTGACCGGGCTGTAGCCCCAGTAGTTCTTGAAGTCGGGGGGCGCATCCTGTTCATCGAATTGAAAGACCGGTAGCAGTTCCACGGCGGTGATTCCCAAATCCTGCAGGTAGGGGATTTTCTCGATCAACCCGGCGTAGGTGCCCCGCTTATCCGGCTGGCACACCCGAACTGGGATGACGGGTAAACCCCCGGACGTGCAGTTCATAGATAATGGTATTGGAAAAAGGGCGTCGAAGCGGCGCGTCCCCCTCCCAATCGTAAAGGCTCAAATCCGCCACCACGCTCTTCATGGCCGTGGCCGTGTTGTCTCCCGGAAGGCCGGCGGCCAGACGGCTGTAATTAAGCGGCGTTGCCAAGGCCTTTCCGTAGGGATCCAGCAGAACCTTTTGGCCGTCAAAACGCAGCCCTTTTTCCGGTTCATAAGGGCCAAAAACACGATAGCCGTAAATCTGTCCGCAAGACAGGCCGGGGACGAAGACATGCCAGTAAAAATAAGTCCGGTTTTTATTTGGTTCCAGGGAAATGATCCGGGCCGGTCGAGCGTCATCGGCCCGGTCGAACAGAAGCAGGTCCACTTTGTCTGCGTTTTTGGAATAGACGCTAAAATTGACGCCCTCCGGGCCGACAGTGGCCCCGAGGGGGAAAGCGCATCCCGGGGGGTATGGATCGCTGGGGGAGTTCATCGGCTCGTTACCTCCGATTGAAAGGGCATCTAGGGCTCCAAAAAACATTGCGGGTCTTCGTCGACCAGATGGTTGTGGCCGCCGGCCCGGGAAAAGGCGTAGGCCATGGCGCGGCATCCCCGGCAGGCGGCCCATCTGCGGCAGCGGCCGCATTTTCCTTGGTAACTGGTTTTATCCCGCAGCATTTCCAACACCGGAGAATTGCTCCAAAGTTCACGCAGGGAGTCCTGGCGCACGTTCCCGAGGGGGACCGGTAACCGGCGGCAGGGAGTCACCGTTCCGTCGGCCATCAAGGTCAAACCGGACACCCCGGCCGCGCACCCACCGCGAGGGATGTTTCCCAGGTCTTCCTGATCATTGCCTGAATCCAGTTGCCGATAAAGCGGATCACCGCTGACCAGTTCCAATCCGCGGGGAGCGAGGGAATGGATTTCCTGGTAAAGTCCTCGGACTTGATCCGGTTTTAACAGTTGGGAAGAAAGCAGGGCTCCCTGGCCAGCGGGGATCAATCGGGAGAACCCCAACCGCTGGGCTCCCAAGGCCTGGGCCAAGGGTATCATCTCCAAAAACTGTTCCCGGTTGATCTCGGATAAGGTGGTATTGATGGTGACCGGAATCCCGGCTTCCACCAGGTACTCGATCCCTTTTACCGCTCCGGCAAAACTGCCTTTTCCCCGGAGGGCCTCATGGGTCTTTTCCAGCCCTTCCAGGCTGACCTGGACTCCCCGAACCGGCAGGCGGCTTAGACGGCGGGCCTTATCCCGGTCCAGGAGGGTCCCGTTGGACAGGAGATAAAGGTCATACCCGTGTTGAATCATTTCCTCGAGAATGGGGAACAGGTCGGGTCGTAAGAAAGGCTCCCCTCCGGTAACATTGATGCTGGTCTGGAAAGCCAGGTCATAGCTCTTCGACCAGTCTTCCAGCATGAGCGATATCTCGTTCAGGGTTTCTTTGATTTCAGAAAAAGTGAATTCCTCCAATGGCCCTTTTTCCTGATAGCAGTGGAGGCAATGAAGATTGCATTTTTCGGTCAGATGCCATTGAAAAAAGAAATCAAAGGGGTGGTCGGTCTGCATCGTTCAGGCCTTTTTTTGAGTTTAGGGGTAATAAGGAGAAGGGCGGATAAAGGGCAGGTTGGCAATGCTCCTTTTGCGCCTCCCCCCGTATCCGCCCTTTGATTCCATTGCTGAACCAGCAACGTTTACGATTTTCACCCTTTTCACTTGTGGCACACTGTCTTGGGACCTTCCTTTGCGGCTGCCTTCATTTTGGCCCAAAAAGCTGCCTCTTTAACCAAACCCTCCGGGTTCATCTTTTTTTTCATCCCGCTTCACCTCCTTTCTTCGGTGATTTATGTTTCGCCCTTTTGGGTCGGTACTCCCCTAATATCTGGGATGGCCGACGGGTTTTCGAGTCCAGGAGTATGATTTATGCCCGGCTGGGTGCGGGAGGGGATTAACCCCTCCCCTACACTCGACCCCTTGAACCCTGTCTTTGGTTATTTTCGTATTAAACCCCCATGCCCGGGGCGGACACCCACGAAGCATGAAAATTGATTAGCTTATTGAAGGTTCGTCATTCCGGCGGAAGCCGGAATCCAGGCCTTTCAAGCTTCGAGCTGCCTGGATCCAGGATCAAGTCCAGACCAGCAACTTGCAACCATTCTACCCCTTTTTGCGGTCCATGTCCATCTGCCGCAGATCCTTGCGCATGATCTTGCCGGTAGCCGTCAAAGGCAGTTCGGCCAGGAACTCGATTTCTCGGGGGTACTCATGGGCGGCCAGACGGGTTTTAATAAACTGCTGGATTTCTTCCTTCAGAGAAGGCTCGGGGGGTACCCCGGGCTTAAGAACGATAAAGGCCTTGACGATTTCCCCCCGCACTGCGTCGGGGCTGCCGATGACCCCGGCCATGGCCACGGCCGGATGCTTGATCAGACAATCTTCGATCTCGGCCGGCCCTATCCGGTAGCCGGCGCTGCTGATGAGGTCGTCCTTGCGGCCCACGAACCAGAAATAGCCCTCCTCGTCCTTGCGGGCCAGGTCGCCGGTCAGGCTCCAGTCGTCGATGAACTTGTCTTCCGTGGCTTGGGGATTGCCCCAATAACCGAGGAACATGACCGGGTCCGGCCGCTGGATGGCCACCTCTCCGACCTCTCCCGGCGGGAGGACGCGGCCTGCTCCGTCCACCACTTCCACCCGATGGCCGGGGATAGGACGGCCCATGGAACCCCGCCGGTTCTCCATGATCTCGGAACAATTGCCCAGGACCAGGTTCACTTCCGTTTGTCCGTAGAATTCATTGATCGTAAGCCCCATGACCCTGCGGCCCCATTCCAGGAGTTCTTCGCCCAGGGTCTCCCCGCCGCAGCCGATGGTTCGCATGGCGAAATCGTACCGCTTCCCCGGGTCCTGGACCTGGCGCATGATCTTCAGTGCCGTGGGCGGCATGAAGGCGTTGCGGATACCGTACTTGGCGATAAAATGAAAGGCCTGCTCGGGATCAAATTTTTTGGCCCGGAAGGCGACCACCGGGACCCCGTGGTGCCAGCTCGGCAGCAAGACGTCAATCAACCCGCCGATCCAGGCCCAGTCGGCCGGCGTCCAGTACAGGTCATCTTTTTTGGGAAAGAAATTATGGAAGAATTCCACTCCGGGAACATGCCCCAGAACCACCCGCTGGGCATGGAGGGCCCCTTTGGGCGGACCGGTGGTGCCGGAGGTATAGATAATCAGGGCCGGATCATCGGCTCTGGTCCGCAGCGGGGTAAAGGAAGAGGAACCCTTTTCCAGGATTTTCCAGAAATCGACCACCCCCTCCGGAGTTTCTCCCCGGGTGACGATGACGGCTTTCAACTCGGGCAGGCGATCCTTTATTTCCAGGATTTTGGGGAGATTGCCTTCGTCGGTGATCACCGCCCGGGCGCCGCTGTTGGCCAGACGGTATTCCAGGGCCTCCGGACCGAAGAGGGTGAAAAGCGGGAGGGCGATCCCCCCGGTTTTATAGATAGCCAGATGGGACAGGGCCGTCTCCGGGCATTGCGGCAGCAGGATCCCCACCCGGTCTCCCTGTTCTAGGCCGCAGGCCTGCAAGGCGTTGGCCAGGCGGTTGGAGAGCCGCTTGAGTTCCCAGAAGGTATATTTCTCAACCCGGCCCTGCTCGTCTTCGTAGATCAAGGCCAGGCGGTAGCGCTGATCGGCCCACTTGTCGCAACAGTCCACCCCGATATTGTAGAATTTGGGAACTTTCCATTTAAACGAGCGGTAGACTTCTTCGTAGGTTTTGCCTTTCTTAAGCATCATGAAGATCCCTGCCCTCTCACCGAATAAGATCCGCCTCCACTTCCAGGTTCAGGAATACATGGTTCCCGGCCACCAGACCACCGTTTTCCATGTCAAAGTTCCAGCTTACCCCGAAATCCTGGCGGTTGATCCGGGCCGAGGCCGAAAAGCCGATGCTGATATCCTCATCAAAAGGGCTTTTGACCTGACCGAGGTATTCCGCATCCAGGGCGATTGATCGGGTGACGCCCCGAATGGTCAAATCGCCGGTTAAAATAAAGCCGTTGACGGCTACCGGCTCAACCCGGGTGCTTTTAAACCGAATGAGCGGGTATTTATCCACATCTAGGAAATCGGGACTGCGCAGATGTTCGTCCCGCTTGGGAATGCCGGTATGGATGGAGGCGGACTCGATTTCGATGGTCACATTCCCCAGGGCCGGAGTAGCCGGATCGAACTGAATGGACCCGGAAATCTTGTTGAACTGGCCGCGAACCAGGGTGATCATGAAGTGTCGAACGGTAAAAGCGGCTGCGGTATGGTCAGGGTCTATCTTCCACTCAGACATAGGTACCTCCTTTTTAAAATCCATTTGCTAATAAATAAGGGAAAGTTTAACATAGTTAAAGAAAAGTTTCTACTCCAGCGGCGCGACCCTGTTGTAAAAAATAATAATACCATTTATAAGGTGGAACGTATGGGACGCATGAGTTTTGGCCCCGGAAGGAGGTCTTCCCGCAGCCCGGTTAAATCCCCATCCTCGGAAAAAGATCCGGCGGCGTTTGTTCGGGATTTAAAGAAGTCCCTCCCTGTCCGGGAAAGCTACCGGGAGCGGTCTCTGGCCATCCACGGACTGATCTGCGCCCGCTGCGGGCGGGAATTCGAACCGGCCCAGCGGCAATTACTCACGGTGCATCACCGGGACGGCAACCATCAAAATAACCCTCCCGACGGCAGCAACTGGGAAAATCTGTGTATTTATTGCCATGAAGATACCCACTCCCGGGAGCTGCTGGGGGAGTATCTGGGGAATAAGGACTGATTTTGTTACTGGTTGCAAGTTCCTGGTTGCCGGTTAAAGTCATGGGAGCTTCCTTTAGGGTTTTCCTTGTCTTGTACGCCTATCCGGTTTTCTTTATCCCTTGTTTCTTTTATCCAGCAACCAGCAACCAGCAACCAGTAACCAGCAAGCAAACCATCTATGATTTCCATTGACCGCGTTTCCAAATTTTACGGCCGGCACGACCTGCTGAAAGAGGTCTCCTTTTCCATCAATCCCGGGGATAAAATGGCCCTGGTCGGGGCCAACGGCACGGGGAAATCCACGCTTTTCAGAATCCTTCTGGGCGAAATCGAGCCGGACAGCGGCCAGGTGCACCTGAAGAAGGGGGTTCGGCTGGGGCATCTTCCCCAGGAAGTGATCCGGGTGAAAGGGAAGAGGGTCCTGGACCAGGTGATGGAAATGGATCCGGAGTTGAAAAAGTACCAAATCGAATACCAGGAGGTTTCGCGACGGTTGAATGCCGCCTCTGATCCTGCGGACCAGGAGATATTGGCCCACAAGCAAAGTCGATTATTGGAGGAACTGGAACGCCTGGGGGGGTACGATCTGGAGGCCCGGGCCAAACAAATCCTGGCCGGGTTGGGTTTCCCGGAGGAACAGTTTCAGGCCCCGGTGGAAACCTTAAGCGGGGGGTGGGTCATGCGGGCGGCCCTGGCCCGGATTTTGTTGATGAAGCCCGACCTGCTGCTTTTGGATGAGCCGACCAACCATCTGGATCTGGACTCGCTATTATGGTTGGAAAACTTTCTTAAGGGCACCTCATCGGCGCTGCTGTTGATTTCCCACGATCGGGTCTTTATGGATAAAGTGGTCCAGCGGGTCCTCGAACTGGAAAAGGGAGTGCTGACCTCTTACGCCGGGAATTACACCCGGTACCGGGAAGAAAAAGCCAAACGCCTCCAGCTTCAGGAGGCCGCCTATTTTAATCAAATGGAGAAGATTCGTCAGATCGAAGACTTTGTTGCCCGAAACCGGTCTCGAAAAGACCGGGCCAAACAGGTGCAGTCCCGGATTAAAGTCCTGGAGCAAATGGAACGCCTCGAACATCCTCGCGAGGAACACCAGGTTTCCTTTCAATTCCAGGAGCCGGTTCGGACCGGCAAGGTGGTTTTGGAACTCCGGGGAGTCGGAAAATCGTACGGCGAAAAGAACCTCTATCAAGGGATCGACCTGACCATCAGCCGGGGGGATTGTGTGGCCTTTCTGGGTCCCAACGGCGCCGGGAAGAGCACGCTGATCAAGATCATGGCCGGGATTATCCCACCCGACCAAGGAATACGGGAGCTGGGGCATCATGTCACCCTGGACTATTTTGCCCAGCATCAACTGGACCAGTTGCGGGGCGAGCGAACGGTCTGGCAGGAGATCGGCGATGTGGCCGGCGATCGGACCTACGGGGCCTTGCGCAACCATCTGGCGGCCTTTTTATTCCGGGACGAGGAGGATATCAAAAAAAAGGTGTCGGTCCTTTCCGGTGGGGAAAAAAGCCGCCTGGTTATTTTGAAGATGCTCCTGGGAGGGGCCAATTTCCTGCTCTTCGACGAACCCACCAATCATCTGGACATCCCTTCCCGCGACGTGCTGGAAGAGGCCCTGCGCGCTTTTAACGGGACCCTCTGCCTGATTACCCACGACCGGCACCTGATCGATGCCCTGGCCACCCGGACGGTGTATATTCGAGACGGCCGGCTGGAGATTTTTCCGGGGAATTACCAGGATTTTGAACAGATCTGGAAAGCACGGGTGGAACCGAAGGAGCCCTCCGAGGAGCGAAATTCCAAAGACCTATCCAGAGCGAGCACTTCGAAAAACGGCGCCCCAGGACGTAAATCGTCACAAGAGAAGCGACAGGAGGCAGAAAGGCGCAACGCCCTGTTTAGACAAAAAGCCCCCCTCAAAAAGGAAATCGAGGAACTGGAAGGACGGTTAGCCGGAGCCGGAACCGAGAAAGAAAGGCTGGGGGAAATCCTGGCCGACCCGGAATTTTACCGGCAGGGAAAGGGGGTCCAGGAAGCCCAGCAAGGGTATGGACGGCTTCAGAAGGAAATTGAGATCTTGACCGAGCGTTGGGCGGAAGCCCTCCAAGAGTTGGAAGCACTGGAAGCGCAGGCGGGAGAATGATCCGGTTATGAACGCGTTGATCCTCACAATTTTTTCCATCCTGCTGTTGATTCCGGCGTCCGCGGCCCGGGGCACGGATTGGCAGTTTTACAGCGCCAACGAATACTATCTTTGTCTGTATGATCCCGGGCGGGTGCTCCGTCCGGAACCGGAAGTGGTTCAGGTCTGGACCAACTGGATTGCCACCAAAGAAGGAAAGAAATACCGGACCCAGGAAATGGCCCGAGCGAAGGTCCCCAAATCCGTATGGGAGCGCTACGAATCCACCCGGGTCCGGATGGCCTTTCAATGCGCCGAACGCACCTATCAGATCCTGTCGATCTCCGATTACGATGAGCAGCAGCGAGAGATCGGGAACGGGTCCCGGGCCTGTTGTCTAGAGGAGTTCCTGACCAGACAGCCGATCGTCAAGAATTCCAGCGAAGAAGATTTGTATAAAATTCTCTGTCCGGGCCAAAAAGGCAAATAGCCCGGGAAGGGTTATCCGAATCAAGCCGGAAATCCGGATTTAAAAGCAGGCCCGATACCGGAGACACTCAATACCTCCCCCGCCGGCTAGATCGCGGATTTGCGGGCCAGAAAAATACCCACCAAGACCAGCAGTCCTCCGAATGCCTGTCCGGCCCCCAGGGCCTCGGCTAGCAGCATCCAAGCCAGGAAGGCGGCAAAGACCGGCTGCAGCAACAGGGTTACCGAAGAAAAGGCCGCGGGCAGATGGGCCAGGGCATAGGTGATCAGCCCCTGGCCAGCGACATGTGAGAGCAGGGCCAGCCCCAGAAGCACCAGCCAGCCCCAGGGGGTTTCGGGGAAAAACTTTTCCCCGGAGAACAGGGTGACGGCCAGCAGGATTATCGTACAGCCGATCGTGCTCCAAGTCATAATGGCCGCCGTGGAGAAATCGCGGCGAAGACGAGTGATGGACAAGAGGTACCCGGCATAAAAAAAAGAGGCCGTCAGGGCCAGAAAATCGCCCTTCACTTGTTCCATCCGAATCTGAAAGCTGGCGCCGACAATCAGTGTGGCTCCCAGCAGGGAGCTGACCAGACCCGCTAAGAAAAGTTTTTCAATCCGGTTTTGAAACAGCCACCAGCCGGCGAAGGTAACCCAGAGGGGGGCGTAATTGACCAAGAGGGTGGAGTTGGCTACAGGAGTGAAGCGGAGAGACCAATGCCAGAGGGATAGATCCCCGGCAAAGAAAATCCCGGCAGCGGCCAGGCACAGATAATCGGTGTACCGGGAAGGCCGCCGTCCGTCCGTCCGCCGGCGCCGTTCCATGACCGTCCAAAGCCAGAGGGCGGGCCAGGCCAAGAAGAGCCGCCAGAAGGCTGTGGACAGGGGGCCGACCTCGCTGATCCTGACGAAAATAGGGGCAAAGGCTATGGACAGGGCGCCCCCCATGAGGGCCAGGAGAGGGAGGTGGGGGTTGCGGGGTAACGACGGCGGCATGAGGCTGATGGCTGGATAAGAGCATCCGCGGGGTTAGTAAAGTAGTGGCCTCTTGGGGGTTAAGGGCACTGATTCCTTGACGTATGAACGGCTCAATCCAGCATCCGATTCAAATCCGCCGGGGAAAAGGGGAGAAAGCGGAATATTTTTTCTTCCTGCTTTAAGGAGCTTTCCAGAAGGGCGGCGATTCGTTTTTGGTCATCAGGGGTGCGGCCATAGCGCTCCTGCAGATACCGGAAACGGGTCGCCAGATCAACGATATCCTCATGCAGGACCCGCTTGTCGGCATAGTGAACCAGTTCCGCTTCGCTGATTCGATCAGACCGGGAATGGTCGTGATTTAAGGTGACGTGCTGGGCGACTATTTCAGCCACTTCCGGATACCCCCGGGCCTCCAGAAAAGCGGCTCCGATATCGGTATGCTTTTTCTTGGTATGGAGGCACTCGGTTTTGGCGATGTCATGAAGCAGCGCCCCGGCCTCCAGAAGGGCCAGATCCAGGGGAGGGCTTAAGGAGGGCAAATGAACCGCCAGGACCTGAGCCACCCGGGCCACCTGCAGGCTGTGTGCGCGTATATTAGGCAGCATCTCCTGGTCTGCCATGAGGGCCAGGCATTGCTCCCGGGAGGGAATGCGGGGCTTGAGATCGGATGAATGGGTGGGGGATACGGTCATCGCTCAGGGTCTCTTTTTCTTGTACAAAATGAACGTCGAACATCGAACATCGAACGTCCAACCTCGAATGAAAAACAAACCTCTATTGCCGAACAGGGGATCCCTATTTCTGCTTCTTCATCTTTTTCATTAAACATTCGATGTTGGAAGTTCGATGTTCGATGTTCATTTTTCGTTTTAAACCCTCAACTCCGGCAGGTCTTTATATAAATCCAGGACCTGAGGGTTGGCCAGGGCATCTTTGTTGGTGACCGGTTTTCCATGGATGACATTCCGGACGGCCAATTCCACTTTCTTCATATTGATCGTGTAAGGGATGTCGGCCACCGGGATGATCTTGGCCGGCACATGGCGCGGGGACGTGTTTTCCCGAATGGTTTTATTGATTTTTTTAACCAGCGCCTCGTTGATTTCCACCCCGGGAGCCGGCTTGACGAAAAGGATGATCCGGACATCGTTGTCCCAGTCCTGTCCCACCACGATGCTGTCGGCGATCTCCTCCAGGGTCTCCACCTGGCGGTAAATGTCGGCGGTGCCGATGCGCACCCCGCCCGGGTTCAGGGTGGCGTCCGAACGTCCGTA
Organism: uncultured delta proteobacterium; assembly: GCA_963746605.1. Lineage (GTDB taxonomy): Bacteria > Desulfobacterota > RBG-13-43-22 > RBG-13-43-22 > RBG-13-43-22 > CAVQSS01. Next base: position 62,469 of record CAVVCH010000054.1, on the reverse strand, counting down.
AAAAATCACCCCGCCGTTCTCGGTGATCTCAATGAAGTCCCCGTGGGTCCAGATGTTGGGAAAGACCCGGAAATAGGCATTTAAATATTTTTCGTTATCGGGATCTTTCCAGAAATAGAGGGGCATGGAGGGGAAGGGGGCCTCGCAAACCAGTTCTCCCTGCTCGCCGATCACCGGCTTTCCATCGGTATTATAGGCCTTGACTTTCATGGCCAGGCCACGGCACTGTAATTCCCCTTCGTAGACCGGCCCGAGGGGATTGCCCAGAGCAAAACAGCCGTTCAAATCCGTCCCGCCGGCAATGGAGGACAATTGGACGTCCGCCTTGATGTCCCGGTAGACGTAGTGAAAACTTTCCGCCGGCAGCGGTGACCCGGTGGAGAGGATGGTCTTCATCGGGGTCAGGTCATAGTGCGGTCCGGGTTTGAAGCCTTCCTTCTCGATAGCCGCCAGATAGCGGGCGCTGGTCCCGAAGATCGTAACCTTTTCATCCTGGGCCAATTTCCAAAGGGCCCCCGGGTCGGGATAGAAGGGAGAGCCGTCGAACAGCACCAAGGTGGCCCCCACGGCCAGAGAACTGGTCAGCCAGTTCCACATCATCCAGCCGCAGGTGGTGAAATAGAAAATCGTATCTTCCCGCTTCAGATCGGTATGCAGCATAAGCTCTTTGAGGTGATGGACCAATATCCCCGCCACGCCCTGAACCATGCATTTGGGCAGGCCGGTGGTCCCGGAGGAATACATGATATAGAGAGGGTGGTCGGCCGGGACCTGAACAAAGTCGATTTCCGGGGGGGCCTCCGGGTAAAGGAAGTCCTGATAATGGACGGCGTTGGGGATTGATCCCAGGTCGGCCCGCTGCTCGGTGTAAGGAACCACCACCACTTTTTGGATGGAAGGAAGCTGCGAAATAATATCGGCTACCCGGGCCAGGGAATCAAAGGACTTACCATTGTAGGAATAGCCGTTGGCGGTGAAAAGGACCTTGGGTTCGATCTGGCCGAAACGGTCCAGGACCCCCTTGATCCCAAAATCCGGCGAACAGGAAGACCAGACGGCGCCCAGGCTGGTGGCGGCCAGCATGGCGATGATGGTTTCCATCATGTTGGGCATGAAGCCCACCACCCGGTCCCCGGGTTGAATACCCTCCAGCCGCAGGGACAAGGCCAACGCCGCCACCTGAGAGTACAACTCGGCATAGGTGATCCGGCGCGGCTCCTGAACTTCACCCTTGAAAATCATGGCCACTCGGTCGTCCCGATAACGAAGCAGGTTTTCGGCAAAGTTTAAACGGGCCCCGACAAACCATTCTGCGCCGGGCATCTTGCCCAGGTCGTCCACTACCCGGTCATATCCCCGGGAGGCCTTTACCCCGGCAAACTCCCAGAAGGCAGCCCAGAAATCCGGAATCTCCTGGATGGACCAGTCGTATAATTCCGGATAGTCCTTGAAATCCTTCCCGAATTTCTGGTTGACAAATTGGATGAAGCGGGTCATGTTAGCTTGTTTTTTTCGCTCGGAGGATGGTTCCCAGAGTGGTTTTTTCATAAGGGCCTCTCTTTAACAGGCATATTTTCGTGGTAAGCCTGCCTACCATATTTAAAAAAATTTAAGGTGTCAAGCAGGATATTCGATAAGCTAACTATCATTAACCATTTAAGAAATTGGGGGTTTACCGTTTTATGGGCCAATCGTTTCCTCGAAGAATTATTCCATTGGTTTTGATTACCTGTCTGTTTTTCTCCGGCTTGTGGGCTGTCTGTCCGCTGTCTCACGCCGGAGCCCCGCAAAACATTATTTTAATGATCGGCGACGGCATGGGCCAGGAGTCGGTCTGGGCGGCCGGGGCTTATCAGTTCGGGTCGGACTTTCATAAGTTCGGGGGCAAGGAAAAACTCCATTTTGAAAAATTGACCGGCTTTTGCTGGATGACCACCTATCCTTTGAATTTAAGCACTTCCCCGACCAATGAGGCTGCGCCTCTGGTTTCTTATGACCCCTCCTGGACCCGGGGGGGCAAGCCCGGTCAAATGGATTATCCCCGGTTGGGTCCCGAATTGAGCTTCACTGGGGCGGCCCAAGGAGAATTGGGGGAAGGACCGGGTCAAGGGGGTGGCCGAACCTATGCCACGGATTCCGGATCCTCGGCCACCTCCATGGCCTGCGGCGTCAAGACCTATTTGAATGCCATCGGGACGGATAATTTCAACCGGCCCTGCAAAAATATCATTGAAAAGTTTCAGGAGAAAGGGAAAAAGACCGGCGTGGTGACCTCGGTCCAATTCAGCCACGCCACTCCGGCCGGTTTCGCGGCTCATAATGTGAGCCGAAAAAATTACGGGGCTATCGCCGAAGAGATGATCCGGATCGTACAGCCGGAGGTCATCATGGGGGCCGGGCATCCGGCCTTTGACGAATATGGCAGTCCGAGGACACCGGAGTACCGTTACCTGGCCGCGGAAGATTTTCGTTTTCTGTCCCAGGGCCCGGCGGGCGGGGGAGGGCCGTACATCCTGGTGGAAACCCGCGACCAGTTTCTGGAATTAACGAAGGGCATTCCCCCGACCAAGGTGTTTGGGCTGATCCAAAACCAAAAAGGTATTAAACCGTCATTGGCGGACGGTTCTCAGACGGACCCCCGGCTGCCCACTTTGAAGGAAATGTCCCAGGGGGCCCTGGCCGTCCTCTCCCAGGAAGGGAAAGGATTTTTCTTAATGATCGAGGGAGGGGCCATCGACCGCGGTCACCATCAAAACGACCTGAATGTGGCCATCGGGGAGTTGCTCGGCTTCCAGGAGGCGGTGCAGGCGGTGCTGGCCTGGGTCGAAGATCCCCTCAACCCCCGGGGCGGCTGGGACAAGAACCTGCTCATCGTTACCGCCGACCATGAGACGGGGTATCTCCGTGGCATTGGGAATAAAGGCCGCGGGGTCATTCCCGATCATGTGTATAATTCCAAAGAACACACCAACCGGCCGGTGGGCGTCTGGTATCAGGGGGCCGGCATGGAGCATTTTCAGAAATATTTAAAAACCGTCAATGATTTTGAGCGCGGCGAGATCCAACTCATCGACAACACGGATCTCCATAAGGTCATGGAAGAAAGCCTTCAGGCGCCTCCCGAATCCAAACCGGTTCCCGAACCGGAAAAAAAGGACCTGAGTTTTTGGCGGGAAGAAATGAAAAGGGCGGCCTAATAACTCGTTGCTGGTTGCACGTTCCTGGTTGCCGGTTGAACAAATTGCTAAAGGAGGCCAAATGAAAAGCTACCGAGATCTTGATATATACAACCTGTCGTTTCAACTGGCGATGAAGATTTCATGAATGAAATTTGAACTTCATAACCCAGCACCAGTAACCAGTAACGAGTAACCAGCAACCGGTAACCAGCAACTACCGCTGGTAGCGATTGGTAATCGGCAAACGCCAGTCCTTGCCGAAGGCCCGGGTGGTTATTTTGATGCCCGGCGGGCTTTGGCGGCGTTTGTATTCGTTGCGGTCCACCAGGCGGATCACCTTTTCCACCAAGCCCTGATCAAAACCCCTCCGGACTATCTCCTCCAGGGAGCAACTTTCTTCCACATAGGCCTGAAGAATGGGATCCAGCAGGTCGTATTCGGGGAGGGAATCGGAATCCTTCTGGTCAGGACGAAGCTCCGCGGAAGGGGGTTTTTCCAGGACCCGGCGGGGAAGAAGCTCTTTCCCGGCGATTTGATTCCGGTAACGGCACAGTTCGTAGACCAGGATCTTGGGCACATCCTTCAGCACGGCGAATCCGCCGGCCGTATCTCCGTAAAGGGTGGAATACCCCACACCGGTCTCGCTCTTGTTCCCGGTAGTCAGCACCAGCCAGCCGAATTTATTGGAAAGGGCCATCAGGATCGTTCCCCGGATTCGGGGTTGCAGGTTTTCCTCCGTCAGTTCCTCCGGCAGCCCTCGAAAATGGGGGTTCAGGACCTCCAGGTAGGTTTGAAATAGGGTGTCGATGGGGATGACGGAAAAATGAATGCCAAGATTTTGGGCCAATTGCTCGGCGTCTTCCAGACTGTGAGAAGAGGAAAAACGGGTGGGCAGGGCAATGCCGTGCACCCGTTCGGGCCCCAGGGCATCGGCGGCCAGAACGGCGGTCAGGGAACTATCCACCCCGCCGGAAAGACCCAGCACCACTTCCTTAAATCCGTTCTTGCGCACGTAGTCTCCGGTGCCTAAGACGAGGGCCCGGTATCCTTCGGCGGAACGGTTCAGAGGCACTTGCTTTTTAGGTTCGACGGGGACCGTCTTGGAAACCGGATGAAAGGGCGGAATAACGATCTCCCTTAGGCGGCCGCTGTTCTCTCGGGGCTGCTTCCGCCGTCGCGGATCAAAGAGACGCCAGCGAAAGACTTCGGTCAGGTCCAGATCGGCTACCAGAAAATCTTCCTCAAATTGGAATGCCCGGGCCAGGAGTTCTCCCTGGGGACCGAAAATCAGGCTCTGTCCGTCGAAGACCAGTTCATCCTGCCCGCCTACCAGGTTGCAATAGGCCAGATAGGATCGATTGTCCGCCGCCCGGGTGGCCAGCATCCGCTCCCGATCGCCTCCCTTGCCCAGGTAAAAAGGAGAGGAGGAGATGTTGATCAGCAGTTGGGCCCCGCCTGGACCGGCCTGTTCCTGGGCCGGGCCGTCCGGGTACCAGAGGTCTTCGCAGACGCTGACCCCGAAACAAACCTCGCCCAAGCGAAACACGGCATTGGCTTGCCCCACCTTGAAGTAGCGGTTTTCATCAAAAACCCCGTAATTGGGAAGCAATTGTTTATGATAGACCGCCTGGATTTGACCGTCGGCCACGACCAGGGCGCTGTTATAGAGATCGTCTTCCACCCAGAGGCCGCCGATAACGGCCACCAACCCTTTGGTTTGGGGAAGGAGGTCCAGGAGGACCTGCCGGGCGGCATAAACGAAATCCGGTTTCAGGAGCAGGTCCTCGGGCGGATATCCGGTGACGGCCATTTCCGGAAAGGCCACCAGGTCCACTTCCTGCTTTCGGGCCAGTTCCAATTGCACTTCGATCTTCCGGCGATTTCCCGGAAGGTCCCCTACAATAGCGTTGATCTGGGCCAGGGCAATGCGCAGGTTCATAAGATTAAGCTCCTTGTAAATTTGGAGCAGTGTAGCACAAAGGGGAAAGATTGCAACGAAAGGGACTGAGGAGCTTTTGGAACCCGAACCTTTCTTCCATTGACACCCCGGCCCTTTTTTGATTTAAGGAGGGGAGTCAGTCAAGAGTTGAAAGGGTAATCCATGTATGCTGATCTAAAAGGCAAGACGGCCCTGGTGACCGGAGCGGGAAAAGAGACCGGAATCGGTTACGCCATTGGGCGGAAACTGGCCGCCTCCGGAATGAATGTTATCCTGGCCGACCTGGGAAGGGAAGGGACGGACAACGGACCAGTCAAGACCGGAACCAGGGAAGAACTGGAAGGGCTCGTCCAAAAAGTGGTGGATGAATATGGGGTGGCGGCCCTGGGGGTGGAGGTGGATGTGACCGCCAATGAATCCATCCAAAGGATGGTGGAAAAAATCAAAGAGCGATTCAGTCGCCTTGATGTGCTGGCCAATAATGCCGGGGCCTCCTTCGGCGTCCCGAATTTGTTTCATACCTATAACGAAGCCGATTGGCTGAAGACCATCGACGTCAATCTGCACAGCGTCTTCCGGGTGACCCGGGCGCTGCTTCCTTTGATGATGAATAACGGAGGAAGCATCGTCAACACCGCTTCCCGGGCCGGAAAGGTCCCGCCCTTGTTCAACGGGGCCTACGCCGTGGCCAAGGCCGGCTTGATCATGCTCACCAAGGTCATGGCTCAGGAATTGGCCGGAATGAATATCCGGGTGAACGCCATTTGTCCCGGCCAGGTGATGACCGATCTGGAAAAATGGCGCTTCGGTCTGGAAGCGCAATTCTATTCCTGTACCAGCGAAGAGCGCGAACAGGCCATGTGCCAGACCATCCCCCTGCGTCGTATCGGTTCGCCGGAGGAGGTGGCCAATCTGGTTGCTTTTCTGGCCTCCCAAGAGTCCTCCTATATGACCGGCCAGGCCGTCAACGTGACCGGCGGACAGTTGATGGAACTTTAAAGACAGTTGCTGGTTGCTGGTTACTGGTTGAATATTCAAAACAAGAAAATGATGAATTAGGGAGAAAGATCAATAAGTTTATTGAATTTGTTGAAACCGATTGGAAATAAAACCAGCAACCAGCAACCAGCAACAAAAGGAGCTTACCATGTCCACCATTTCCGGCGGTCAGCTTGCCGCTGAAGCGTTGATCGAAAGAGACGTGGAATATGTTTTCACCTTGAGCGGGGGGCACATCACCCCTATTTACCAGTACCTGGAGCATTCACCGGTTCGGTTGTTCGACACGCGGCATGAACAGGCGGCGGTCTTCATGGCCGAGGCCTACGGACGGCTGACCCGAAAACCCGGAGTGGCCATGGTCACTGCCGGACCGGGTTTTACGAATTCTCTGACCGCCGTGGCCAGCGCCTATCTGGCCAACACCCCGCTGGTCTTGATCTCCGGCTGTGTGGGGATCGACAGTTGTGAAAAATTGGATCTCCAGGATATGCGCCAGCTCCCGGTGATTGAGCCCATGGTCAAAAAGGCCCTGGTCTGCCAGCGGACCGAACGGATCCCGGAGTATATCGATCAGGCCTTCCGCACGGCCCGAAGCGGCCGGCCGGGACCGGTCTACCTGGAGCTGCCGATCGATATTTTAAACGGCGCCGTGGACCCCTATCAGGCAAAAAAAAGAAGGACCGAAGTGGATTCCCACCCGGCCGACCCGGATCAGGCGGCCGCGCTGATCGAAATGATTCGTCAGGCCCGGAAGCCGGTGGTCATTGCCGGCAGCGGGGCCTGGTACGCCGGGGCTGAAGCGGCCCTGACCGAGTTTGTCGAGAAAACCGGCCTGCCGGTCTTTACCGCGGGGCTGGGGCGGGGGACTGTCCCGGATACCCATCCTCTGTGCTTCGAATCTTCGCTGGCCATTCGACCCGGTGCCGGCTTTTTTGCCTTCATGAATACCGATCTGGTTATTCTCTTAGGCAACCGCATCAGCCTCTTTTATATCTTCGGTGAGGTTTTCAATCCCCAGGCCAAGCTGGTCCAGGTGGATATCCAGGGGGAGGAGCTGGGGCGCAACCGGGCGGTGGACTTGGCCATAGTCAGTGATCTCCGGGCATTGCTGACCCAACTAAACCGCCTGATCGATCATCAGGGAGCGGCCGAGGGTCTGCAACATCAATTCGCCGGCTGGATCGCCGAACTCAAAAAATCGGAGTCCGACAACAAGGCCATGACCCGGCCCAACTGGGAAGGCGATCAGGTCCCCATCCATCCTTTGCGGCTGGCCCGGGAGGTCGACGACTTTATGAACCGCGAGGAGGACTTCGTCGTGGCCGACGGCGGCGATACCACCACCTGGATGGGGATGACCCGGACGGTCCGTCGTCCCGGTCATTATTTGGACTACGGCCTGTTCGGCTGCCTGGCCGTGGGACTGCCCTTTGCCAACGCCGCCCAGCTCCTGAATCCCGATAAACGGGTCTGCCTGCTCACCGGCGACGGATCGGTGGGCTTCAACTTCATGGAGTTTGAGACGGCCATCCGTAAACAATTGCCCATTGTGGTGGTCATCAACAACGATCTGGGTTGGGGTATGATCCGCCACAGCCAGGAAATCAAGATCGGGCGGGCCATCCCGGAGGGTACCTATATCGGGAAGGTGGATTACCACAAGATGGTGGAGGCCCTGGGCGGGCTGGGGCTCTTTGTGGATCAACCCGCGGGGATCCGGCCGGCCCTGGAGGAGGCCTTTGCCTCGGGGAAGACGGCCTGCATCAACGTCATGACCGATCCCACGGTCATCAGCCCGGGAAGCATTGCTTTGGCCAACCTGGGGGGGTATAAAGCCTGACAGGGGAATGGTCTCCCTATCTTGACGCGCTCGACCGGGAAAAATGTAATCATAATGTCAACTAATTGCATGTTGAATGGGAGCTATATATGAGTCTAGAACACAGATTCAATTGACGGATGATCAGGCCAGGATGGTGAAGAAGTTGGCCACCGCCCGGGGTGTTTCCATAGCTGAAATCATACGTCAGGCGGTCGAGGGGATCATTCATTCGAGCCCCGCTATCGACCGGGAAGAACGGGTTAAACGAGCTAGGGAAATAGTTGGAAAATTCAGTTCCGGGAAAAGCGATATTTCCGGGAAGCATGATGCCTATCTCGAAGCGGCTTATAAACGATGAGGGTTTTTATCGATACCTCCGCCTTTTACGCCCTGCTCGACCGGACGGATGAACATCACTTGAAGGCCGGACGGGAATGGAATCGAATCCTGGATGTAAATTACACACTGGTAACCAGCAACTATATCCTGGTGGAGACCTTGGCTTTAGTGCAGGGCCGCCTAGGGATGGAAGCGGTCCGAAGATTCCAGGAGGATATTTTCCCCTCCTTTCCTTGGAGTTTATTACCCCTAAAATGCATCGTCTGGCAACGGCAGCCCTGCTTTCTTCATCCAGAAGGCGTCTGAGTCTCGTGGATTGTGTAAGTTTCGAGGTTATGCGGGAAACCGGGATCCGAAGGGCGTTTGCCTTTGACCCCCATTTTAAAGAGCAAGGGTTTGAGGTCGTGCCGTAACGGCCCTCTTGCATTTCTGTTCCAGTCTCATATTAAGAAGAATCAATGGACAACGGCCAATCGGAAGGCTATTTATTATCCAAAGGCTATTCGTATTACGTCTTTACCCTGCTGTTTCTACTCTACATGTTCGACTACATTGACCGCTTGGTGGTGGTCTCCCTGTTTCCCTTCCTGAAAAGGGATTGGGGCCTGACCGACACCCAATGCGGGCTTTTGGTCTCGGCCGTTTCCTGGGCCATTCTTGTTTTTTCTTTTCCCGTTTCCCTGCTCATCGACCGTTGGAGTCGCAAGAAATGCATCGGCGTCATGGCGGTTTTATGGAGCCTGGCCACGGCCGCCTGCGCCTTCGCCAAAAATTTCCCCCAACTTTTTTTGTCCCGGACGGCCATCGGCATCGGAGAGGCCGGGTATGCCCCGGGCGGGACGGCCATGATCGCGGCCTTGTTTCCGGAAAAAAAACGCTCCATGATCGTTGGGATCTGGAATGCCTCCATTCCCCTGGGCAGCGCCCTGGGGATCGCCCTGGGCGGGTTTATCGCCACGCGCTACGGCTGGCGTCACGCCTTTGGTATCGTGGCCCTGCCCGGACTGCTGATCGCCCTGCTTTTCTTCTTCGTGAAAGACTATCGTACGGTCGAGCTGGTCAAGTCGGATAAACGCCCGGATCAAGCGAGACCACCCCAAAGAATGACGGCGCCGGAGATCGTCCGGGAATTTACCCAAACCCCTTCCCTGTACCTGACTTTTTTTGCCTTTTCCGGGAATACGTTTTTAACCACGGCCCTGATGAGCTGGCTGCCTTCCTATTTCAACCGGGTCCAGGGCCTGCCCATGGATAAGGCTTCCTTGAAAAGCAGTCTAATCATGCTCATGGCCATCTTCGGGTCTCCCCTGGGCGGGTATCTGGCCGACCGGTGGTTGAAAAAAAAGGCCAATGCCCGGTTGCTGTTCAGCGCCCTCTCTTCCACTGTGACCGGCATCATCTTTATTGTTGGTTTTTATTTGCTCCAGGGACCGGCCCAGTTTTACCTTTTTCTGGCGGGTGGAACCACAGCCATCGCCTTTGCTTCCTCGGCCATTGCCGTCACCCAGGATGTAGTCCATCCCGGTCTACGGGCCACGTCCTACAGCCTGTGCGTAATCATCATGCACCTGTTGGGCAGCGCCCTGGGCCCGCTGGCGGTGGGGATGCTTTCGGATCGCTACGGGATCCAGACGGCCATGAGCCTCCTGCCGCTGGCGGCCCTTTGGGCCGGTCTGCTGTTTTTTATCGGGTCCTTCTTCTACGAAAAGGATTTGGCCAAGGTGGAAAAGGTGGCATTGTCCGTGGAAAAGGCTTAGTCCGCCTATCCGATCGTATTAAAATGAACATCGAACGCCCAATGTCGAATGAAAAACAAGACTCCATTCATTCAACATTCGATGTTGGAAGTTCGATGTTCGACGTTCATCTTTTCAGTCAGTATCTTCGCGGGATCATGATGAGGGAGGGAAAGTCAGGCCGAAGCGGGGCGGCCCCCCGCTCCCGGCCCTCACCCAGGCAGGGAGCGGAAGGGCAATTTTTCAGAGCCGGGTCAGCCCCCCTATTTCTTCTTTTTTTCCTGTTTGGCCTTCTTTTTCTCTTTGGCGGTTTTGGCCGGCTTCTTTTTTGCGTCCTTCTTGGCGTCCATTGATTTGGCCATGAGGCTCCTCCTTAAGAAATAAATTAGGCAAGAATACCATTTTAGTCTTTTAAAAAAAAAGCAAAAAAGATACTTTTTTCAAAAAAAAGGAGCCTCCCCATGAAATACGTCGCTGCCATCGATCAGGGGACCACCAGTACCCGATGTATTCTTTTTGACCAGGCGGGGCAGCCGAAGGCCGCTGCCCAGCAGGAGCACCGGCAGATATATCCGCGACCGGGTTGGGTGGAGCATGACCCGACCGAGATTTGGGCCCGGACTCTGGGGGTGTTCGCCGAGGCCCTGGGATTGGTCCGGGGCGAACCGGGCGACCTGGCCGCCATCGGCGTTACCAACCAGCGGGAGACAACGGTGATCTGGGAAAAGTCCACCGGGCAGCCCGATCTACAACGCCCTGGTCTGGCAGGATACGCGCACGGCCGGCCTCTGTGCCGAACTGGCCGCGCAGGGGGGGCAGGATCGATTCCGGCCAAAGACCGGCCTGCCGCTGGCCACCTATTTCTCGGCCCCGAAAATCCTCTGGCTCCTGGACCAGGTGCCCGGCGCCCGAAAGCGGGCCGAAAACGGCGAATTATTGTTCGGGACCATCGACGCCTGGCTGGTCTGGAACCTGACCGGCGCTCACGTGACCGATGTGACCAATGCCGGTCGGACCCTGCTGATGAACCTGGAGACCCTGGATTGGGATGAAGACCTTCTCCGCGAACTGGGGGTGCCGCCGAGCCCTGCTGCCCCGGATCGTTTCCTCGAGTGAGGTTTACGGCCATACGCGCCAGGGCGTGCCGGTATCGGGGATTCTCGGCGACCAACAGGCCGCCCTGTTCGGGCAGACCTGCTTCTCCCCCGGTGAGGCCAAGAACACCTACGGTACCGGCTGCTTCATGCTGATCAACACCGGAGAAACCGCGGTGCCTTCGAAAAACGGCCTGCTGACCACTCCGGGGTACCGGTTGGGGAAGCAAAAACCGATCTACGCCCTGGAAGGCTCGATCGCCGTAGCCGGCGCGCTGGTGCAATGGCTGCGGGACAACCTCGGTCTGATCGGGCAGGCCGCCGAAGTGGAGGAACTGGCCGGCTCCGTGGACGACAACGGCGGCATCTACTTCGTGCCGGCCTTCAGCGGGTTATACGCGCCTTACTGGAAGGACAGCGCCCGGGGGGCCATCGTCGGGATGACCCGCTACGTGAACAAGGGGCACATCGCCCGGGCCGCCCTGGAAGCCACGGCCTATCAGACCCGCGAAGTGCTGGAGGCGATGAACAAAGACAGCGGCGTTCGGTTGCGCTCCCTGCGAGTGGACGGCGGGATGGTCCAAAACGAGCTGCTGATGCAGTTCCAGGCGGACATCCTCGATGTCCCGGTCATCCGTCCCCGGATCTCCGAAACCACCGCTCTCGGGGCGGCTTACGCAGCCGGCCTGGCGGTCGGCTTCTGGTCCAATCTGGAGGAACTGCGCCGAAACTGGCAGGCCGACAAAACCTGGCAGCCCCACATGGAGGAGGAACGGCGCGACCGGCTGTATCGCGGTTGGCAGAAGGCCGTCACCCGCACTTTTGATTGGATCGATTAGAAATTGAACGTTTAGGAGGTTAAAATCATGCCCAAGCAACAAATGACCCCCAGCGAAGCGCTGGTCGAGACCCTGGTGGCCGAAGGAGTAAAGACGGTTTTTGGAATTGTGGGCTCGGCCTTTATGGACGCCCTGGATCTGTTTCCGGCGGCGGGCATCCGCTTTGTTTCCGTGGCCCACGAGCAGGCGGCGGCCCATGCGGCCGACGGCCTGGCCCGGGTGACCGGCCGGCCCCAGGTCTGCATCGCCCAGAACGGGCCGGGGGCGGCCAATTTCGTTTCCGCCGTCACCGCCGCCTTCTGGGCCCACTCGCCGGTAGTGGCCATCACCCCGGAAACGGGGTCCCTGGGGATCGGGACCGGCGGGTTCCAGGAACTGGACCAGATGGCCTGGTTCAAGGAACAGACCGTGTACCAGGTGCGCGTCAATCGGCCGGAGCGGATGGCCGAGTTGGCCCGCCGGGCCTTCTACCTGGCCAAGCTGGAAAACGGCCCCACCCAATTAAATATCCCCCGGGATTATTTCTACGGCCTGTGCGAGGACGAGATCTACCCTTCCTTGACCGTCTCTCGGGGCAGTGGTCCGAGGGAGGCCCTGGAAGCGGCCGCCCGAATGCTGCTCAAGGCCAAAAACCCGGTCATCCTGGCCGGCGGCGGGGTCTCCCAGGGGGACGCCCTGGAGGAAGTGATGGCCCTGGCCGAATACCTCACCGCCCCGGTGGCCAACACCTACCTGCACAACGATTCTTTCCCTGGGGACCACCCGCTGGCCGTGGGACCCATCGGCTATTGCGGCTCCAAGGCGGCCATGCGGACCTTGGCCCAAGCGGATGTGGTGCTGGCTTTGGGCACCCGTCTGGGACCCTTCGGCACCCTGCCCCAGTACGGATTGGATTACTGGCCCAAACAGGCCAAACTCATCCAGGTGGACGTGAATGCCCGGGTCCTGGGACTCAGCCGGCGGGTGGACGTGGCCAGCCCGGCGGAGGTGAAGGCTTTCGCCCGGGAAATGATCCTGCTGCTCAAAAACCGCAAACCGGAGAAAAAAGTGGTTCGAAAACGGCTGCGGGAGTTGGAAAAGGAGAAGGGGGACTGGTCCGAGGAATTAAGGAAGAAATCTTTCTCCACCTCCCGGCTGATGCATCCTCGGCGATTTCTATGGGAGCTGTCCCGGGCCATCCCGGCGGGTTCCATCGTCAGCACGGACATCGGCAATAATTCCTCCCTGTGCAATGCCTATCTGAAATTCACCGACGTCCGGCAGCACCTGGCCGCCTTGAGCTGGGGAAACTGCGGCTTTGCCTACGGGGCTGCCCTGGGGGCCAAGATCGGCCGGATGAAAACGCCGGTTTTTGCCTTCCAGGGGGACGGGGCCTACGGGATCAGCGGCCTGGCCGAAGTCATGACGGCGGTGCGGGAGAATATTCCGGTGATTGCCGTAGTAGCCAATAACTTTGAGTGGGGCGCGGAAAAGAAAAATCAGATCGATTATTACGATAACCGTTTTGTGGGCTCCAACCTGCCGGACAATCCGGATTATCGCGCGTTTGGCTGAGGATATGGGGGCCAAAGGCTTTCGGGTAGAGGATTACCGGGATGTGCCGGAGGTGGTGCGCGAGGCCGTCAAGTCCAACCGGCCCTGCGTGATCAACGCGGTGATCGAAGGCGGTGAAAAGGTCCTGGCCGAACCCTTTCGCCGGGACGCGTTAAAAAAACCGGTGCGCTATCTCCCGAAGTACCGGCACCTGACGGTGCGGTAGCTTTTTTCCCGGTCACGAGCGCCATTTTGGATTATGTTCGCAAAAAGTCCCGAACCGTGATTCTGAGCCCTTCGCCTGCTGTCATCCTGAGCGAAGCGAAGGATCTCGGTTTTCGGCTCAGGGTAAACTCTGCGAAGGAAGGAGCACCAAACATGAGAATCAAATGGGGAACGACGATCTGGTTGATCCTGGTCGCGATCGGCCTCACCATCGATCCGGCGGCGGCTATACAGAAAAAAGACGCGGCGAAGACAGCGAAAGTGACGCAGAAAGAACCGGCGCGGCCGAAGGCGTTGGACGTCACTACCGCACTGGTCTTTGGAAAGGCTGGAAACGGTCCCGGCGCCTTTGAGACTACCGACGGTGTCTGGGTGGATCCCCGGGGAAGGATACTGGTTACCGACAAGGGAAACAACCGGGTCAGCTTCTTCACCGGGGGCGGTCGGTTCATGACCTCTTTCGGAGAACCGGGTGCGGGCCCCGGCCAGTTCAATCAGTGCACGGGCATCGTGGTGGACGGGCAGCAGCGGATCATCGTCTCCGACCAGGGCAATTTCCGCATCCAGGTTTTTGATCTGGAAGGAAAATTTCTATCCGCTTTTGGGCGGAAGGGAACCGGCGACGGCGAGTTTCTGGAGCCCATGGGATTGGCCCTGGACTCCCGGGGAAACCTCTATGTGGGTGACGGGACTCGGGACGATGTTCAGGTTTTTGACAAAAACTTCACCTTTGTCCGGAAGTTTGGGACGTTAAACCCCGAGGGAGGACGGATGGAAAGGATCGAATCGGTGGCCGTCGGGCCCCCGCCCGGGGAGGAAATCTTCGTGGCGGATGAAAAGCATTCCCGCATCCACCGCTTCAGCGCCGAGGGAGAGCACCTCGGGACTTTGGGGAAACAGGGCTTCGGGCCGGGGATGTTCGCCAACGAAGTGAAAGGGTTGACGTTTGACGACCTGGGGTATTTGTACGCGGTGGATGAAACCGGGGGCAAGATCGAGGTCTTCACGCCCGATGGCCGGCCGGTGCATTCTTTCGGCGGGGGTATAGGGATTCGTCCGGGTCAGTTCAACTCTCCGGGCGGCATCCATTACAGTCCTCTTTATAAGAGCATCCTGGTCACCGACCAGCGGAATCACCGCGTCCAGGTCTTTCATCTGGAGGAAATCTGGAAAAACAAGAAGCGGGTATCTCAAAACCCGGATTCCCGGCCAACCGGCCATTCCGGCCATGGCGGCCGTTTATGATCCCCTGGTACCCCTTAGTATGTAAATAGAACTCGGCACCGCAAGGCTTTTATTAATAGTTAATAATAATTAACAATTGATTATTAATTATTAATGTCAAGCAGTTAGGCTTATGTCTTCCCCTTTATTTTCATGATTCGCGGGTGCCCTGCGGGGCAGGAGACTTAAGTACGAAGGATGCGTCCACGCGACCGGTTCCACCTTGACGATCAACACCGAGCTAACCCGGAGTGGCCCGCCAGGGACATGATCGGGTTCATCGTCTTATTGAGCACTCTTTTACTTTCAAGGGAAATCTTTCGGGATAGTCAATGATCTCGGAAGTCAGGTCTACGTCAAGATCAGGCCAATAGAAATGGTCGACATACGGTTCTTTCTCGGGCAAGCAGCCAGACTCCTGTTTTGGAGATATGCGTAACCTCAACCGAGACGTTGTTCCCAAGCGCCTTTGAGTTCTTCATAATGTACCTCAGTCCTCCCGTTTTTTCACCTCGCATAGCAACGCCTTATATACCGGGAAACCCGAAATCGGATCGCGATTTTCATAGTCGGTCAGGTAGTTTGCGTTCGCTTCCCGCCACCCCTCCGCATGGATGGGGCTCCCTCCGCCCACATTCACCTCCACTTGGCCCGTCATCACGTCGTCCGTCACCTTGGCCCAAAAGCTCACTCGACCCCTGGGGGACTCCACCCAGACCTGGTCCCCGTTTTCAATTTCCCTCGCCTTCGCATCCAGGGGGTGAATAAGAACTTGCGGTTTTGGTTGTAGCTTCAACAGCCCCGGGATGTTCAAATGCTGTGATCGAAACGCCGACTGAAGCCTAGCCCCGCTGTTGAACACCAAGGGGTATTTCCTATAAAGTTCTGGGCTGCCCAGGGGACCTTCAGTGGGCTCCAGGTATACAGGCAGGCCATCATAGCCGTACTTCTCCAACAGGCTCGATGCGAGCTCTACCTTCCCCGAAGGCGTATCAAATCCCGGTTCACCCCCTTTGCGCAGAAGACCCTTGGCGTATTTCCGGTATTCCTGTCTGCCGGCATCAAATTTGACGCCTTCCGGATGCGCCTTCAATTCTTCCAAGGATACGGGGCCGGTCTCGAAGGCAAATTTGAGGCGATCTTCATCCGTTGTCGGGAAGAGATCCCCATAACCCAGCCCCTTGGCCAGTGCCGCCAAGAACGTGTAGCCGGATTTCGCCTCTCCCAGCGGATCGATCACCCTCTGCCGCAACTGACAGTATCCTCCGGGGTATCTCTGATACCCCAGATTCTCGTAATTCGTGGTGGCCGGGAGTACGATGTCCGCGTACGCGGCGTCAGCCGTCATAAATCTATCGTAGACCACCATGAAATCTAGCTGTTTGAAGCATTTCTTCCACATCTCGGGATCAGGCAAGCTGGTCAAGAGCGAGGCCCCGAAAATCAATAGGGTCTTGACTGGATAGGGATCACCCCGCAAAATCGCCCGGGGAGCTTCTAAAAACTGCGCCGATTTGAGCAGGTCGCAAAAATAGGGATACTTGTCTGCGCCGATGGGTTTCACCCCTTGGGGCGGGTCCAGTTTGATACGCGGGAACTTTACCGGACTAGGGGGTCTGAACATCAGCCCACCCGGCACATCCATGTTGCCTGTTATGGCCCAAAGGCACAACGCGGCTCGGATGCTCTGAACGCCGCTGTTGCTGTACTCCAGTCCCGTGTACATGTGCAGCGAGGCGCCTTTGGCGCCGGCGATGGATCGAGCCAGCTCGAAGATGGTCTCCCTGGGTACGCGGGTAATCTTTTCAGCCTTTTTCGGGGGGAATTGTTGTACGTAGTCTCGAAGGTCCTCAAAACCCGTAGTCCAGTCCCGCACAAACGCCTCGTCAAAGAGTCCTTCGTTCACAATGACATGCATGAGGCTCAAAGCCAATGCCCCATCCGTGCCGGAGCGGATGCCGATCCATTGGTTCGCAAGTTTTGCCATGTCGGATCGCATTTGATCGATCACGACCACCCTGGCGCCCCGCTTTTTCGCCGCCAGGATCTTCTTCACCTTGTTCGGAGGCGAATCCGTGGGCGGATTTGTTCCCCAGATGATAACCATATCCGTATTCTCAAAATCCGGGTACAGGGCATGCATGGAAGTTCCGAGGGTCGGTATTGCGGCGAGGAGGTTATACGACACAGAACAAACCGAAGAAACGCCCGTGCCGTTGGGTGAGCCGAAAGGGTACAAAAAACCGGTGACGCCTTTACTGGTGGGATCCGGGGCTCCGAAGACATCCACAACGTTTGATTCGAAACTGCCGCGGCCAAAGTAGGCCATGACGGCTTGTGCGCCGTATTCATCCTTGGTTTTCTGAAACCCATGGACAATGCGGTCCATGGCCTCATCCCAGGTGATCCGTTCGAAGTGTCCTTCACCCTTTTCCCCCACCCGGAGCAAAGGGTACTTCAACCGGTCTCTGGAATAGATGATTTCCTTTGAATGAAGCCCTCGGATACAGACGACACCGATAGGATGGCCCTTGATGGGCGAAATCTTCTCAACCTTCCCGTCGACCAGTACCACATTCACGCCGCATCCGCCGGGGCATATGCCGCAGATGCTGGTCACTGTTTCCTTGGCCATCTTGGTCCCTCCTAAAGCCCGGACAAGCTGGGGACCATAGACCGCGTATCTCAAAGTGACCTCCCTGGTGAATCACGGCCATCAGCGGGAGCCGGCTTTATTGGCGATCCGCTGCATGGCATCGGCCTATGGATTTCTTTCCAAGTCTAACGAGGCAGATCTTGGCAACTATTGCAAATCTCGTGACATCCTACGCTAACACCCTTCAGGCCCTTCATAAGTTCCGACTCTAGCGTATAACCTGAACCCAAAGTGGAGTGAGTATAGCCGATGCGTATAGCCTTTACCCGTGGACTTGAAAGCAGAGAGTATGTCAGGTGCCGGACGAATGTTCACCGCCTTCTTTGGAGATTTCACCGTAGGCCGGCCGCGCCTGGGGAGCACCGCCAACAGCCCTGGGGGCAGCACCTCGGAAGCGGGTTTGAAGTGCTTGAAGTCATCGGCGGTGAGTTCGGGGACCTCGCCGTCTTCGTCAGTCAATGGTAATCGTTTTCCCTTGGCGGGATCAAAGCCGATTCTCATTGAATTATTGTATCCACAAAAAATAAGGCAGTCAACTTTTCCCTCTCGCGCCGTTCAGATTGCCCCTTTTTGTGCTCTTGACCAGAACCGGAAACGCTCGGCTCCGTCCTCCTTTGCTTAGACTGATATATTTGTCTACAACAGATGGTCTTGTTTCAATCGATTGATGATTTCTGTGGTCGAATAGCTTCGGTTCATCGTGTAAAAATGAAGTCCGGCCACGTCCTCTTTGAGCAAACCTTGGCATTGCTCGGTGGCAAAATCGATGCCTACCTGGAGTACCGCCTGACTGTCGGCCTGATCCACGCCATCCAAACGACGCTGCAATTGAGGTACAATTTTGGAGCCACATATCTTGGACAACATTTGGGTCATTTTTACTGTATACACCGGCATAATGCCCGGAATAATCGGCACATTGATGCCAATCGTGTGGCACTTGTCAACGAAGCGCAAAAAATAGTCGTTGTCGTAGAAATACTGAGTCACAACATAGTTCACGCCGTTGTCCACTTTTTGCTTCAGATATTCGATGTCTTTTTCCAGACTTTCAGCTTCGACATGCCCTTCGGGGTATCCGGCACATCCAAGTATAAAATCATAGCGCTTTTTTATAAAAGCGATTATATCCGAAGCATGGGCAAAACTATCCGGATGGGCGGTAAAATCCTTTTCTTTGGGTTGATCGCCTCTGATTACATAAATGGTTTGGACGCCCAGCGCTTTATAATCGTCCAGAACGCTGACAATCTGATCAGGCCCCAGACCGTATCCCGCTATGTAAGCCACCGTAGGCAAGTGTTTGTCGGCTATCAACTGCTTGACCGTCTGGTAGGACCCTTCACGGGTGGAACCACCGGCGCCGAATGTAACGGACAGGTAATCCGGCTTCAGCCGTGATAGGCTATCCACAGTGTCCGAAAAGGATTCAGCCGCTTTTTGGTCTCTGGGGGGAGAAAATTCCATGGAAACAGCCGGTTTTTTGTTTTGATACAAATCTTTAACGTTCACTGACATCCTCCTTTGTAAGAATAACTGTTTATGGTTCCTCTGCCAAAATCCTTTTCACCCAAATTTCGGTCAGAAAAGCGTAAAAAGGAGAAAAGGGGTCAATTCTTTATTTATTATATTCCTTCTTTTCCATAACCCTTCAAATCATGCCAGGGCCAGGCCTCACGACTTGGCCCGGGATCTATACCGAACATTTCGAAAACAGTTCCTCAAACAGCTTTTTCACGGCCTCATCTTCCGCCATTCGGGACACCAGCCTTTTCCTTTCCTGACTGACTGCGCTGGCGCCTATCCCGAAAAGGCTTCCGATCTCGTCTCCGGTCAATCCGCCCACCCGGTACAGCAATTCCATGGCCAACCGGCGCCGGTCCCCCTTGGAAGATTTAACCTCTTCCAAACTCAGGCCGGTTTCTACTGCCAGCAAATCCAGGACCTGCTCCTTGGATCGATAGCGTTTCAAGGCTTTATATCCGGTGTAATCCCCGACCGGCAGTTCCTTAATGTGTTTTTCCCGGACCCATTGGATATAACCCGCCCGGCCCAGAACACACCCGCCGACTATTTTTCCTTTCAGTTCGATGCCCCCGACGAGGTCCTCTCGGATCCGTTTTCCATAACCACGCCGTCCCTTCGGGTTGTCCCCGCCGAATTCACCTAAAACCAACCCGTAATCCACTCCCGGCCATCGGTCTTTGACATTCAAATATCCCGGTAGGGTGCTCCAGGGATAGTCCAGCAGATAGTGCCACCGGACTTTGGCGTCCTCCGATTCCAGCTCTCGGGTCCGGACCGGGTTCAAGTGGATATAACGGGACAGCTCGGACAGATAGCTCTCTTTTTCTACCAGAATGCTTTTATATCGGCCTTGGTACAAGTGGCCCACCCGCCGGTGCCGGCGGTTGAAATAGCCGGTATAAGTGATGTTAAACCGCCGCATGAATTCGTTCAGATTGCCCAGAGGGGTCTCCAGCAGCAAATGAAAATGGTTCCCCATCAAAACCCCGGCATACATCTTCACGTTATAGATGGTTTGGGACCCCGCCAGGATTTCCAGGAACTCCGTCCGGTCCGTATTGTCCCGGAAGATGTCCTGACGGTCATTGCCCCGACAGGTGACGTGATATACCGCCCCGGGATATCGGATGCGCAAAGGTCGGCTCATGGAATCCCTGTATCAAATTGGAACAGAAGATGTCAACAATAAGATGACCCCAGGGCCGCCAGGCGCGCATTTTTCTTGCTGGTCCAGCGCCTGCGGTGAAGTTGCAGGTCCAGGCGATGTATGAGACTGTAAACCAGAAGGCCCGCCAGTAGTCCTGGCACCAGGTGGAAAAGGAGGGCGAAGAGGAGGCCCAATCCCAACAGGATCCAGGCCACGCGTTCTGGAAAAGTAGATACGGTAGAATTCATGCAACAACCTCGCCCGGTATTTGTCCCTGACTAATCCCATGAGGGGCACCGGAAAGGACAGCAGGGAAAGGTTTCGCTGGAGCTGATCCGGTCTCTGACCTGCACAAGCATCCAAAGAACGTCATGACTCCTCATCTACCCATTTACGAAGGAGGCGTCCACCGCGACCGGTTCCACCTTGACGATCAACGATGACATCACCCGGAGCCGGTTTTTTCGGCGATCGGGTGGACGCACTTGTTAGCCCTTGCGCTTTGGAATACGATCATTTCTTAGTACCCTGGCAGATAGCTCTCGTAGATCAATATTAGGGAACGATAGCAATTTCTTTCCTATGCCACTTCTATGCTTGTATTTCTCGTAAATCAGTTTTCCGGGACCGTTGTAGATTTCTTCGTGGGTCCCGTCTCGGTGTAGCTTAAGACCTAAATAATAGTCAGGGACAGAGGGGAACGTAAGAGAGTCTTTAAATGTCGCCCTAACTTGTACCAGACGACCATCCGACGTCTTGCCGTGATACCCTTCGCACAGGACATCAAAGAGTTCAACATCATATTCAAGTGCAGCGATAATCTCGCCTATGTCCCCGACGAGACGTCCATCAATCGTGAACTCCTTCTTCGGGAATGCCCTCTTCAGGCGGTCTATTCCTTCGAATATCAAACGAAGCGCCTCGGTTATTTTATTCTTCTCTTCCATCCTCTATCCTCCTGAGGCTAACATGGTGCTCACCGGCGTGCTAGTTTTGCCTCGTCCGGTGCAGCTAATCGTTAAGCCTTCTTTCTTTCTCGATAAGATATCCGGAAACATACTTATGAATGATACTGGATACCAGAGTCTGATAAGGGATGCCTTCTTGTGCGGCGATGACCTGCACCTGGTCTAAGTCCTTCGACGACATTCGAATGTTGATTCTCTTGTCTTTTTGCAGCGTATTCCTTGCGTACCTCCGAAGCTTCGCTATTTCCTTCTTCGGATTCTTGACCGGCACCCATTCTCCACGCTCATATGATTCAAGGATATCCTTTTCCTCGGCATCCAAAACTATCTTTTTCATTTCTTTGTCCTCACATACTTGTTTGTAGCCTTTCTACTGGGGATAATGGTTTTGAGAAACAGCTCCTCACTTTTTTCAACATAAGGAACGAGATATGCGTAGTCATCAATCCTGACTATGGCGATCTTTTGTCCTGGATATCTATCCTGGTTTGGATGTTCTATTGTATCGAGAACATCTCCTCTTTCCATCAGTATGACAACCTGTTCAAAACAAACACCTCTGTTCTTCCTGAGCATCTCGTTTTTTTCATTATCCCATCGAAAGACATTCATATAATATGATTACGACAATGTGTGCCTTTTGTCAATCTTGTCTCCGGGCTAACGCCAATATCCAGCCAAGGCGGCAAACCCGGTCCCCCGTCTGGCAGATCTAACTCCGCCCACTCGATCGGCTTCTATGCTGTTAGCCAAACCGGGCCTGCCCCGTTGGGATCCCATACCCCAAGTCAAGGCTTCATGTCGAAATGACATCATCGATCGAAGCACGTTGCATTAGATGGTGTATCCCGGCATCCTGTTGGGTATTCCCCGACCCGGTACCATGAACATTGACCGCCGACGATTTTCGCTTCGCTGTATCGATGCCCGCGTGACTAAGACGTCCGGAGAACACGTGTTCCATTACTTTATCTTTTATTCGGGTTGTCCACGCCGAATTCACCTAAGACCAACCCGTAATCCACCCCCGGCCATCGGTCTTTGGCATTCAAATATCCCGGGAAGGTGCTCCAGGGATAGTCCAGCAGATAGTGCCACCGGACTTTGGCGTTCTCCGATTCCAGCTCTCGGGTCCGGACCGGGTTCAAGTGGATATAACGGGACAGCTCGGACAGATAGCTCTCTTTTTCTACCAGAATGCTTTTATATCGGCCCTGGTACAAGTGGCCCACCCGCCGGTGCCGGCGGTTGAAATAGCCGGTATACGTGATGTTAAACCGCCGCATGAATTCGTTCAGATTGCCCAGAGGGGTCTCCAGCAGCAAATGAAAATGGTTCCCCATCAAAACCGCGGCGTACATCTTCACGTTATAGATGGTTTGGGACCCCGCCAGGATTTCCAGGAACTCCGTCCGGTCCGTATCGTCCCGGAAGATGTCCTGACGGTCATTGCCCCGACAGGTGACGTGATATACCGCCCCGGGATATCGGATGCGCAAAGGTCGGCTCATGGAATCCCTGTATCAAATTAGAACAGAAGATGTCAATAATAAAGATTTGACCCCATTTTTGCTCGGCGAACGAGCTCTGGGAAACCCGTGTGGCGCCGGTCGGTGTTGACGCGGTTGTTCGGGCATTTTCTTGCTTTTATAGCCTCTCGCGGCTTCACCTTGGCCTGAGTTTTCTAATCCGTACCCAGATCGATATGCATGACAAGTATTGCCATTTCAGAATGATAGAGGCCTTCTGAAAATTCGCCCGCCTCCAAATTCAGTACGTTGCTCATTCCCGCCGCACGCATTGCATTGACCGCAAGAATGTCCGCAGTTGAGTCAATCGTTTGGCCCAAGGCAAAAGTGAGTTCGCCGATTCCCAACGTTGCCCATGCGTTCATGAAATCGTGGACATCCAGAAACTGGCCACCGGAGCCGAAAGGGCGAATCTCTGGGCCTGAAAGAAATGGCCAACCTCCTTTCTTATGGAAATGCCAGAGCAGTTCATCAAGAATTCTTGGATCGCAAAGAAACGAAAGACCCCATAGAGGTCCAGAGGATTGACTTGCATTGGATTTCTGATCAAATGCGCGACAATTCACGCTTAAAACTTGCCTTCCCTCCTAAGACCTGCGCAAGATGTCCTGCCGTTAGGTAGCTCGCCTCGCCTGGCATATCAAAAAACAGATATGCGCCAAGACACCTGCTTCGATCAAACATAATGACGTCCCGCATGCCGGAAAACATTCCCTGCGACCTACAGCTAATGGAGGCAAGTTCTTTAGCAGGATACAACTGCTTCATCGATCTTTGTTGCACCATTACGAAGGACTTTGTTTTGAATTATACATCCACGGTTCCTCTTGTCCGTATTCCTCCATAATCCTTTCCATCGGTAGCCTCGACCATTTTGTCACGAGACCAGCTTCATGTCCGCGTTTTGTCCCGGGGTAGCGGTGCCGATCCGGTGCGAACGATTCTAGTGTACGCCCGGCATGGGCGTGATCTTATGGGGTGAAAGTCCCCTGATGTAAACCCGTACTGTCGTAAGACAGGAACATAAATACTAGCCGAAAGCAAGGGCGATGCTCGCGAGGGATCGTCCGAAGGAAGCTGGAGCGCAAAGCTATGAGCCAAGCCTGCCCCGGACCTGATCCGGGGTACAGAAATGGCATACAAGGCCAAGTCTCCGGGTAAGTCAGCACGACATGACAAAGCCCCGGGTTTAGGAGACGCGGTAAATGCCGCGGTTGTGTAACGACAGATCACGTCTTAACCCCTGAGGGAGTACTGAACTGAGTCCGGGGAGACCTGTTCGGCAGGCGGTCCAGTTAACATTGGACAGCATCCGGCCTGGAAACATGTCGATTGACCGGGCAGGAGTCAGCCGAGGTCATAGTAGTTCGCCATCAACGAACGAAGGACCGAACCCAGAGCAGGGAAAAGGCCCGGTAAGCTCGACCATCGCCATAAACCCGTCCGGGGGAGCGAGTGGCCGGCGCGTTGCCGATAAGCCCAATCCCAATGAACACCTGCGGACCGCTATCTCGGTCGGGATGAGCCGGAAAGGCCCCTGGCGACTCTCACGCACGCTGGCCACCCAGACAGGCATGATCACGCCTTGGCGTGACTCAAGGATCAAGGTTTGCTGTCTGTCAAAGATCAGTGGGTAAACATCCATTACCCGGCTACGGCTCGGTAGCCTCTGGGAACCGCCTAGTGCGGACCCGCATGCTAGGTGGTGTGGGGAGGGGCTGATTTTTGCCAGAACCGATCAGTTCAACGCTCCGCGATTTCAGTGATGCATGGGCAGCCTGAGCGCGCAGCCAAGTAGCCGTTCGTCAGACCAGAGGATCTGGACAGCCGTAGTGCCATCGGTGTCCGCCGTATGGCTCGCTTACCGGCAACAATATCGCTGATGCGCTGGGGTGGGACTCCTATGTCTTTGGCTAAGCGAACTGGTTCACCCCATCGGTTTAAGAAATTCTTCCAGCAGGATTTCACCGGGAGTAATGGGTTTGAGTTTATTCATGATTGGGTCTCCTTAATGGTAATCCACGATTTCAACATTTTCTGCAACTTCTTCATTCCAATTAAAACAGACACGCCATTGATCGTTGATACGAATACTGTACTGGCCGTAACGATCACCTTTGAGTGTTTCAAGACGATTTCCGGGCGGCACTCTCAGATCATCTATCCTACCGGCAATCTCAAGTTGTCTCAGCTTCCGGCGGGCCAATGAGTAAAACCAGCCATTGTTCTGAATAAACCCAATAATTCCTCGGGTAGCAGCTCTTCACTTCGGAACGCGTTTAAAGGCCCTCATCTCGGAAATCTCAACCTATCCGGCGACGCTCACCTCTAATGGCGACCGCCGGTGATCGCTTTATTGGCGTCCACTACATTATGGTGTAAGTATACGTATATAAAAAGGTTTTGTAGGAAGTCAAGGGAAAAAGACAAGATGGAAGAGGGGAGAGGAAGAAGGGAGAAGAGAGAGGACAGAAGAGAGAAATCATAGATTGGGAGAAAGAGGATTGAAAGCGGAAGGCAGTGAGCCGAAAGAGAACGCAAGCTGTCAGTCGCGAGGGCGGATCGCAGGGCTGAATACCGTAAGGAGTAAGGAGGGAGGGAGTAATGGGGTAACCCGTTGTTCAAACGGGAAAACCGTATGGGGTGAAACGAGGGCCTCGGTTGGTTGGATCCATTCATAAAAGACCGGTTCCCAGGAGGCCGCCCGCGGCCATCCCCGATTCACCTAAACCAGTGAGGACGGTCTGCCAGGAGGTCCAGATTGACGGGGGCCATCCCGCAAAAGCCTTCCGGCTGGGTCTGCCCCTTTTGCTTGGAAATCATAGCCTTAATTGCTTCGCGCCCGATCGGGATCGAGGCGAAAGACCACGTCGGGCCCTCATTCTTTTTTTGGAGATAAATGGAAAAATATCATTATAATAATTCGCATCCGCAAATCCAATGGAGATATTATGAAAAAACGCATGACCAGAGAGCAACTATCGCAGGAACTGGAAAAAATGCGCCGGCAACTTCAGTTACTCGATAGGTGCGGTTGGGAAAAGCAGGCCATCCAGGGCAAATACGATAAACTCGTGGAATCGACCCCGGACGCCATGTTCTTCGTCAATCGAGAGGCCCGGATTGTTCTCGCCAATGCCCAGGCGGAGAAATTATTCGGATACTCCGATGAAGATTTGATTGGTAAGGACCTTCACCTCCTGATTCCGGAAAGATATGGCCTCAACCATAGAAAGAATGTGGCCGACTACTTTTCGCATCCCCGTGTTCGAAACATGGGAGCCGCCCTTAATATCTACGGACTCAGAAAAGACGGGACCGAATTCCCGGCTGACATCAGTCTGAGTCCGATCGAGACGAACGGGGAATTGCTGGTCATTGCCTCGATTAGAGACGTCACGGAACGCAAGCAGGCGGAATTGCAGATTGAGCGGAATTACCGGATCCAGACGGCCATCAGCTCCGTGCTCAAGATTTCCTTGGAGCCGATTTCCCTGGAAGAGCAGTTGAACAGAGTACTGGACCTGATTTTGATGATCCCCGGCCTTTCCTCCCAAGGCCAGGGAAGCATCTATACAGTCGAAAACGAACCGGAAGTCCTGGTTTTAAAAGCCTGGCGCACCCTTCCCGAAATGCCCCCTCCCTGCGCCAGGATCTCCTTCGGCCAATGCCTGTGCGGGAAAGACATCTCAACCTGTACGACGGCCCGTACGGAATGTTTGGACGGAAAACAGGGAATCCAACGGCCCGTTCAATTTCCGCACGGCTATTATTGCCTGCCCATTGCCTCAGCCGGACAGACGCTGGGACTGATCATCATCTCCATCGAAGAAAGCCACGAAAAAACCTTGGAGGAAGAGAGGTTCCTGGCGGCCGTGGCCGATACCCTGGCCGCCGTGATGATGCGTCAGCAAGCCGAAATGGAGAAAAGCCGGCTTAAGGAGGAATTGGCCGAGGCGGAGAAAAGAGCGGCCCTCGGGCAGAATAACCGCCAGTGTGGCCGACAAAATCAGAAACCCCCTGACCGCCGTCGGCGGATTCGTCAGGAGACTCGACAAAAAGATTCCCGAAGGGTCTAAAGAGAAGGAGTATACGAAATTTATTCTGGCCGAGGTCGGCCGCCTGGAAATCATATTGCGAAACGTCCTTTCTTTATCCTGGGGCCAAGCCGCCCGCCCGGAGAGGTGCGACCTGAAAGACATTGTCCGGGAAGCCCTGGGGATTTTCGAGGAGCTGTGTAAAGAGCGCTCCATATCCATAGAGCGGTCCTTGGGAGACGTGCCGCCCATCGAGGGGGAAAGGGAGTTGTTCCTGGTGGCGGTCGAGAATCTTATTTTCAATGCCATCGACGCTATGCCGCACGGAGGCCGGCTATCTGTGGCCACGGGTACAGCGACGGTCAACGGGTCGGCCTATGCGACGGTCAAGGTAAGCGACACCGGCGAAGGGATTAAGGAAGAAGATCTGAACCGGATTTTTGAACCCTTTTTCACGACCAGGGTCTCCGATAAAAGGATCGGACTGGGTCTTTCCATGGCCAAGAAAGTCCTGGAGGATCACAAGGGGTGGATCCAGGTGGAAAGCACTGTCGGCTCGGGCGCCAGCTTTGTTCTCTACTTCCCTCCCGCGGCGGAGTAGTCCACCAGGTCAGGGCCTTTGGGCTAACTCAAACAACCTATCGCCGACAACCACCTGGTAAGGATCTGTAAACAAATAACCTTGACAAACGGCCCTACAACCGTTCGCCCTGAGCTTGTCGAAGGGTGAACGATACGGCAATGCTTCGACAGGCTCAGCATGAACGGAGATATTAGCGGTATTGTACAGCTTATTTCTTGACTGGTTCTAACCACGGACATCTTTACCAGGCAGCCTATTCCAGAATCACTTCGTAATGAACGGTATACCGGGCCAGCAGTTCGGAAATTCGGTTGACCAGGGTGGAGCGATCGGTCTCAGGCGCCGGCTTGACCCGGATGGTCGCCTGGGTTCCGTGGACCTTATCCTCCCCTACGGTAACCTCCAGGGTCTGGGCCAAGTCGCCGAGGTTCTTCAGTTCCTGCTCGTAGGTCCTACGGATGGCATCCCAACGTAAGGCCGGCTTGAAGATCTTACCGATCGCGGTCAGGGGAATTCGGTCGAGGATGACGACCTCCTTAGGAATGGCGGCCTTTTCCCCCACATGCTGTCGGGCCCATTCCATGATAGAGTCGGGGTTCACCGCGGCTCCCTCATGGACCTCTACATAGGCGACCGGGACCTCGCCGGCATGCGGGTCCGGACGTCCCACGGCGGCGGCCATCTTGATGCCTTCCATCTTATAAAGCGGTTCCTCAATAGCGGCCGGATCGATATTATGACCGCCCTCGAATAATCAATTCCTTCTTCCTCCCGGTCAGCCAGAGGTAACCGTCCTCATCCTGCCGGCCCAGATCGCCGGTATTGAACCAGCCGTCCCCGATCCAGATGCCCCGGTTGTGGATTTCCTCCACATACCCTTTAAAGATGGTGGGCCCCTTGATGCAGACCGCCCCGATCTCCCCAGTCTGGGCATCCCGGAGATATTGACCCTGCTCATCCAGAATAGCGATCTTGATCTGCTGATAAGGCAATTTCAATCCAATGCTGCCTACCTTGCGCTCCCCATCCTTGGGATTTACGGCGGAAGCACAAGTTGATTCGGTCAAACCGTATCCTTCCAGAATCTTCATCCCCGAGTGCTGTTCAAAGCGGCGGAAGAGTTCCACGCTCAAAGGGGCGGCCCCACAGATCAAATAACGGAGCGACGAGATATCCGCACCTCCCACCGGCGTATCCAGAAGCATGGACAGGACCGTGGGCACACAAGAAAACATGACCGGGCGGTAACGCTCCACGATCTTATAAAAGTTTTTGATGACGGCCGGATCGCGGTAGCCGGCCGGGGAAAGGAGGACCACCTCTCCTCCAATGGAAAAAGGCGACAAGCCGGTCACACAAGTCCCGTTGCAATGAAAGAGGGGCAGCCCGCACATGACCGCTTCACCAGGCTGCAAGCCAATACTGATCCTTAAATCCCAGGCCAGGACGGTTTCGTTAAAATGACTGCGCCGGGCCAATTTGGGCCGACCGGTTGTTCCACCGGTATGGTAAAGAGAGGCGATATCTTCGGGATCGAAGACCCGTTGGAAAGTCAACCTCTCTTCCGGATAGGCGGCCATCCGTTCTTCGTAACCGATAATCCCTTCGGCCTCATCACCGGGGCCTAGGACCCGGACTACATATTTTAGGGAAGGGATCTCTTTGCGGATGGCCTCAACTTTGCTCCAGACATCCGAACCGGGGGTCTCTCCCAAAGCGACCAGGACCTTGGTCCCGGCCGCCTGACAGATGTCCCGGATAGTATTCGCCTCGAGCATGGGATTGATAGGATTGGAAATGCCGGCGATCTCACCCCCCCAAAGAACAAAGTGGGTCTGGGGAAGGTTGGGTAAGAGATACGTGACCACATCCCGGGGTCCGATTCCCAGGTCGTGAAACAGATTGGCTGTTTGACGGATCTTGCCCATGAGCTCTTGATAGGTGTATTGAACCGGATCCAGGTAGGCCTCTCCACTCCGCAGGAAGGTCAAGGCCTTGGCCTGAGGATTGATGGCGGCCCCTTTCTCCAGCAGCTCATAGGTATTTCTTTCCTTGATGCGCTCCAGGAGGGGAACCTCTTCCAGCGCTGCGATGTCATCGAGGTTTTGAATTAGATAATTCTCTTTCATGAAGATACGCTCCTTGAATGATCAAGAAATAAAGGCCCAGGCACGGCGGCCTATTAAACCTCCAGGTATTTTTTACGAATAGCTTCTGCTTCCTGAAGAGCTTGGCTGGTTCCTTCGAAGACGATCTTCCCTTTGGACATGACATAGATCCTCTGGGCTTGACGCAGAGCCACAAACATATTCTGCTCTACAAGAAGAATAGAGTGGGTAATAAAGGTCACCAATCGAGTATAAAAGTTAGTTTAAAATGGAAGAGCACCCCGCTCTCAAATCTGGCAAGATGGAAGTTGTGCGAAAACAAACCATCACCAGAGGAGGAACGGGATGCCGATTAAGTATATCCTAAATCAGATTCAAAAGCATAAGGGTTTTGTATACGGTCAAGCACGATTAATATAATATAAATCAACTAATTATTATATATAAAGTTTTTTATTAAACCAAAGTTTCCATTTAAGAAACGTGATATTTCATTGCCAATTCATTGTCAAGCTTTTTTTGGGGGCGCTGCTCATTAAAATTCAAACGTGCGTTGGCTAAGCCTCCCATTCGTTATTGGGCGAAATACGGCCATTTATCTTTTGATCAAAAATAGGCTTGACATCTGATGCGTTCTATTTAATCATCAAAACATCATGAGAACCACGGTAAATATTGACGATCGAATTCTAATGGACTTGAAGAAGATTCAAAAGCAGGATAAGCAATCCCTGGGACGGTTGATCTCCAATCTGCTGGCCCAGGCGCTAGGGGAGCGTCAATCGGTTAAGCGTCCGATCCAGACGACACGATGGATTTCAAAACCGATGGGTGTTCGCGTTGATTTGGCGGATCGTGAGGCCGTGTACCGGGCGATGGAACAAGGAACTTCCTCTGTCCGAAGTTCGAAAAAAACATGAGTTTTGCCCTGGACGTCAACATTCTCCTTTACGCCTCGGACACGAACAGTCCTTTCTTCAATGAGGCCAGGACCTTTATCGGGGATTGTATTACGAAGAGGGACCTATTTTATCTGGGCTGGCCTACGGTTATGGGTTACTTACGCATAGCCACGCACGCGGCGGTATTCGAACACCCGCTATCACCCGAAGAAGCCATGGCCAATATGGAGTCTCTCCTTAACCTCCCCCATGCCCGCCTTCTATCTGAGGAGGAAGGTTTTTGGGAAATCTACCGTGAAGTCACAGCCGAGGTTCCCACTCGGGGGAACTTGGTGCCGGATTCCCATTTGGCCGCGCTGCTCCGACAACATGGCGTTAAAACACTTTTTACTCACGATCGAGACTTTCTCAAATTTTCTTTTCTTGACGTAAGGGATCCTTTCAGCCGATCATCTTAGAATAATGGAGGCATCCACGGCGATCGGCTCTCCCTGCACCACCAACAGGGGATTCACGTCGATTTCCTGGATGGCCTCCACCTGGCAGGCCAATTCTCCCAAACGAATCAACCATTCTGCTAATAAATCCATCTTCACCGGGGCGGCCCCCCGATAGCCCTGGAAAAGTACCTGACCTTTCAACCCTTCCGCCATGCGTCGGACGGTTTCCTCAGTTACCGGAGCCAGGCGAAAGACCACATCCCGGTAAATTTCGGCCCGGATCCCCCCCAGGCCCAGCATCACCGCCGGCCCGAATTGAGGGTCCCTGACCACCCCGACGATTAATTCCAGGTCGCCTTTGAGCTGCGGTTGAACCATAAAAGAGGCGGGAGGATTTGGGCGGGCGGTCATTTCCCGGAATGCGGATTGCAGCTGTTCCGGGGTGTGGAGGTCGAGTCGAACCAGGCCGGCCTCGGTCTTATGGACCAGACCCGGTGACCGGCCTTTAAGCACCACCGGGTAGCCGAAGGAATGGGCTGCTTCCAGGGCGCCCGGCAGGTCCTCGACGAGGATTTCCGGCACGGTGGCCAAGCCCAATTCCCGGAGTATCTTTTTGGACTCCCACTCATCCAGAACCTTTTCCGGGCGGACTTCGATCGCTTGTTTTATCTGTCGGAGCAGCGGTTCAATCCGGGAGAGTGTGTTTTTCGGGGGCAACGGCTCCTGTTTCCCGGCCTTCCAGAATTCCGGCCAGCACCCGGACCACCCGTTGGATTTCGTTGAAGACCGGGAAGCCCTGTTTTTCGATGGCCAGCCGGGTGGCCTGAAAACCTTTCTCATGGCCCATGACCCAGAAAAGGATGGGCTTGCAGGGTCGTGGGAGGCCGGACAGAATTTTTTCCATATCCAGGAACCAGACCCCGAACCCGGCAAAAAGATGAACGATGATCCCGTCCACCCCGGGATCGTTCACCAGGGCGGCCAGCCCTTCCCGGTAGGTGATCTCCGGACCATGTTTTTCCATGGCCGGCCAGAAATCCACCGGATTGTTCACCGGCATCCAAGAGGGAGAATATTGTTCCAACCGCTGCCGGGTTTCCGGAGAAAGGGTGGCCAGCGTCAGGCCCTCGGCCTCCAGGTGATCGCTGGTCACGATCCCGGCGGCCCCGCTGAAGGTAAAGACACCCACCCGGGGTTTTCCCTTCGTCGGGCCGGTCCCGAACGAAATCCATTTCCAGGGTCCGGGCCAGGTCCACCAGCTCAAAAAAATCATCGGCCTGATAAACCCCGGCCTGGTCCAGCGCGCCCCGGACCAGTTCAAAGTTCCCGGCCAGTGAAGCCGTGTGGGAAGCGGCTGCCCGGGCGCCGGAGGCGCTTTTACCCCCCTTGAGCACCACGATGGGTTTTTTCCCCTGGGAGGCCAGATCGAAAAAACGCCGCCCCCGGGGGAACGACTCGACGTAGAGAGCGATGACCCGGGTGTCGGCATCTTCCAAGAAATATTCCAGCAGATCGGTTTCATCCACGTCGCTTTTATTGCCGATGGAGCAGGCCTTGGCCAGGGCGAGGGTCTTATGGCTCATGAGGGTGGTCATAAAACCGCCGGCCAGCAGGCCGCTCTGAACGATCAGCGAGACGCCCCCGGGGTTTAACACATCCTGCCAGGCATCCGGGGTGAGAAAGGAAAAAACATATCGTTTCCGGATATCGATCAGTCCCATGCAGTTGGGACCCCAGAGCCGCATTCCGCCCCGGCGGGCGATTTCCAGGCAGCGGTCCTGAAGGGCCTTTCCCTCGGGACCCACTTCGGCAAAGCCGCCGGATTCGATGATGGCCCCTTTCAAGCCGCGGGCCAGGCATTCCTCCAGCACGGAGGGTACGCCGGGGGCCGGAACGAAGATCAGGGCCAATTCGATGGGATCGGGGACTTCGGATATGCGCGGGTAACAGGGGAGGCCGACGATTTCCGAGTAACGGGGGTTGACCGGGTAAATCGGGCCGTCGTAGCCCAGGGTCAGGTTGGTGATCAGACTTAAGCCGCCGGTGTTGGGCTTGGGCGTGGCGCCGATGACAGCCACTCCCCGGGGTTCAAAAAAAAATTTCATGAAGGGGCCTTTCTCCGAAGCGTTTTCTAAAATTATCTTTTAAAGGGTCAGGTGCGGGATTTTGCTTTTCGGTAGGATACATCGTGAATGCCGATGGCGAAAATTCGGACAATGTCGCCTTCGAGCTCATAAAGAACCCGATAGGCGGCGCCCTTAAAATTGAAATCCCAGGAACGAAATCGACTGAGGTCACCTTGCTTCAATTTTCCCTGAAAAGGTTTATCGATAATTTCAGGGAGCACCTGGTTGATAATCACTCGGCCCAGGGATTTATTCTTCTTGACTAATTTATAGAGGTCTTTAGCGGCTGCCTGTTTCAGCTTGAGCTGGAAGGGCATTAGAGAGAAAATTCCTTTCTTAAGGATAGGAGAAAAGTTTTTCCGTCTACATCCGGGGACTTATCCGCCAGGCGGCGTCTGAGAACCACATCTTCATCCTCCCCATTAAGCAAATCCATTATTCCAATAGTGACGGCCCGGCGTATAACCTCCGCCTCGGGAAGGTCAAGTCGCACGGCGGCCATTTTTATACGAGACAATTCGGATTCATCAAAACGGACTGTTTTCACTTTTTTCTGAGTTTGCATAAAACCTCCTGTCCAGCGAATACACATGTATTCTATCCGGTTTGTTTTCCCCTGTCAATCGGAACCGTTTTTATCTTAGCCCCGAAGGCGGTTATCTATTTTGCGGGAAATTGAAGGACAAGCAGTCCGGCGTCATTTTTTCTTGACTTGACCACTTTATTTGACTACTTTCTAAAAAGAAGGAGGTGGTCAGATGAAGACCATGGCCATAAGTAAATTTAAGGCCCAGGCGTTAAAGGTACTAAACGAGGTTGCCAAATCCAACGAACCCATCGTTATAACGAAGAGGGGCAAACCCATGGCTCAAGTAATTGGTTTTCGAAAATCGGAAATGAAACCTATGCCAGGCAAACTCGCCGATGCCTTTGTCTTCGAAATGGATATCGTTACCCCCCTTGGTGAAGGACTGTGGGAAGCATCTCAATGAAATACCTGCTCGATACCCATACCTGGGTTTGGTGGAATATGCGCCCCCAAAATCTGTCGCGGAAAGTCACTAAACTGATTGAGCATGAAGATGAATACGATGAGCTTCTCTTATCGGCCATTTCTCCCTGGGAATTTTGTAAGCTTTTGGAAAAAGGGAAGGTCGGCATATCCTATAACCCTGAGGAATGGATCGACGGCGCTTTGGAAATGCCAAAACTCAGAATAGTCCAGCTTACATCCCGGATAGCCTACCGCTCAACGGTACTACCCAGACCATTCCATGACGATCCGGCCGATCAGATCATCGTGGCTACGGCGCGAGAAGAGAAAGCCACGGTCCTCACCAAGGACCAAAGAATTTTAAATTATCACCATGTTAAAAGTGTTTGGTGAACGGTAGAATCTATCTGCTGGTACTGGCCGGATCGGCTTTTTCATAATACACCTTGAACAGTTCCCGAGTAATGATCATTTTTTGAATGTTGGAGGTCCCTTCCAGATATTCCATGCCCCGGGCATCGGAGGCCAGTTGATTAATCAGATCGTTTCGAAGATAGCCCCTCCCGCCCATTAGAATCTGGGCCCGGGCGGCTACATCCATGACCATTTGGGTGGCGAACAGTTTGGCCAGGGAAGAGCTCAGACGGTAATAAGGTCCGCCCACCTGCTCCAAGGCATGGAAACACAGTCCCCGGGCCGCATTCATTTTAGAATACATGTCGGCGATCTGGAAGCTGATATCCTGACTGCTGGTCAGCGGATGGTCAAATTGCCTTCTTCGAAGGGCATAATGATAGATTTCCCGAAAAATCCGGTAGGCCAATCCGCAACAGATGCCGGCAATATGGATCCTTCCCCGGTCGATAACATCCAGGGTTAATAACAGACCTTTCCCCTCTTCGCCGATCATATTGGTTTCGGGCACCAGGACCTCCCGGAAGATGAGACGGCCCGTGGGTAAGGCCTTCAAGCCGTCTTTTTCCGGCAAGCCTTCGATGGAGAAACCCTGGGTCCCGTCCTCCACAATAAACAGGCTGAGGGACCGGGGGCCTTTCGTCCCCTTGGTATTGACCAGGATGGCATAAATCTCAGCCAGTCCGCTATTGGAGATGAAAATCTTTTCACCGTTCAACGCGTACTGCCCGTCAATCGATTTGGCTGAAAAGCCGATGGCACTGGCGTCCGACCCGGCTTTTTCCTCGGTCATGGCAATCGCCCCGAAATGTCCGGCGGCCATTCGGGGAAGATAGGCTTCCTTCTGCTGCTGACTGCCCCGGCAGACAATATCGATGGCCCGCCCATGGGACACAAAGATAATGCCGATAGCCGGAGAGGCATAGCCCAGGAGTTCCATGAGACAATAGATATCCGACTCCGAGATTTTTTGACCGCCGTATTTCGGGGGGACGAACCGTTCAAAGATCCGGGCCTCTTTAAACCCGGAAGTGATCTGATCCCATTCCGGGGGGAAAACAGCTTTATGATCTTCTATCGTAGTCTCCAGGTTCGGATAGCTGGGAATGATCAGTTCCTCCAGGATAGCCAGAAAATCTTTAACTTCCTTCTTCTCTTTCCAGCCCGGTTTGAAGGAATCGAGTATACTCAAAAGATTATCCATCATTAATCTCCGCCCATTGAAGTTTAGAGGGTTCGAGGATCCCGGGGGATTAATTCCCGGCGATTTCCTCCCCCCGGTCCCTCAATTCTTCCCCGGCCAATTTCACCGCGGTTGGCGTAAAAAACCAGCGGCGGTACCGGGCCGATAGATACCGATACAGTTCTTCCCGCCCCAGGCCTTGCCGTTCAATCTCTTTCCAGAAGCCCAGGGGAGAAAACCGCCAGAGCTTGTCGGCATCCTTCACTATCTGTTCTTCCAGGGACTCGGCCCGGTCTCCTGAGTCATGGCGTTCAATTAGAAAAACAATCCTCTCGATCCAGTGAGGATGGTAGTTCAGGGATTGCAGCACCCGGCGGGCAATAGCCGCTCCGGCCTGTTCGTGTATCCGGTTGAGCCGTTCGGCCTCCTCCCCCCGGCCCGCACCCCGAAAGCGATCTTGATTTGTTCGGGTTCCAGTTCCGACCAGCCCACATCATGTAAAATGACGGCCGGCTCCACAATGCGCGATTCGCCCCCCTCTTCTTCCAGCAAGCGCAACGCATAGCGGTGAGAAACTTGGGCGTGAGGGAGATCGCCTCTTATCTTTAAATAAGGTTCGGCCAGCCGAAAAAGCCCCCGGGTAAATTCATTCCAATCCATGAAGGGAAAAATACTATAGGGGGAAAATTAAAACAAGGGAAAGGTCTAAAAAGTTAGGCTTGTTTATCCCATCGATATTCTCTAAAATAGTCTTGGTTTCTATATGTTTAACCTCGCAGAAAGTATTAGAGTGTTACTTTGATCCCTTCGTCTGTCATCCTGAGCGAAGCGAAGGATCTCGACTTTGGCTCAGGGTAAACTCCGCGAAGGATTTTACAACCTGTTTAAAAAACGAGATTCTTCGCTTCGCTCAGAATGACAGGCACTTTCTGCCGGACTTTTTGCGAACACCTCTTATTGTGGGTACTTTCAGGATTTATAACAGCGAAACCCTTTAGCGTGCTCCTCTAAATCGTAGGCTTTAAAAAAAATGCAACGCAAATTGTTGATCATTGGAGGCCGGCCAGCCTTTCAGGATAAGGTCCGGCATCATTTCCAGGATCGCTATGAGATGAAGGTTTCCCTCTCCGGGAAAGAGGCCCTGCCCCTGCTCATGACCTGCAAACCCGCCATGGTCCTTTTAGGCGCCCCGCTGCCGGATACGAACAGCCTGGAGATACTCCAGCGGATTCAGCAGGAATTCCCCCAAACCAAGACCATCCTTTTTTCCGCCTTCCAGGATATGGATACGACCATTCAGGCCATAAAATTAGGGGCCTATGATTATGTCCTGGAAGATATCGATCTCCAGGAATTGGACCATAAAATACAAAAGGCCATTCGTATCTTAACCTTAAATACCCAGATTGCTCCTCTCCAGGAACCGCCGTCCCTTTCCGCTAACGGATTTACTTTGATCGGTCAGAGCAAGGCCATGCGGGATATTTATAAATTTATCGGACTGATCTCCAATACCACGGCCCTGGTCGGAATTCGAGGCGAAACGGGAACGGGGAAGAAGTTGATGGCGCAGGTCATCCATCAAAACAGCCCCAACCGGGAAGGCCCCTTTGTCACCGTGGACTGCACCACGATTGTCGAAACCCTGTCGGAGAGCACCCTCTACGGCCACGAAAAAGGCTCTTTTACCGGGGCTGTTGAGAGCCACCGGGGCTTATTCGAAATGGCGGCGGAGGGGACCATTTTTCTCGACGAGATCGCGGATCTCCCTCTTTCCATGCAGGGCAAGCTCCTGCGTTTTTTGCAGGACAAAGAATACCAGCGTATCGGGGGCACTTCCCAGAAAAAATCCAATGCCCGAATCGTGGTCGCCACCAACCGGGACCTCTATCAGGCCATCGCCCAGGGAAAATTTCGAAAAGACCTCTACTACCGACTCAAAGTCCTGACCATCTATATCCCCCCCCTGCGGGAACGCCGGGAAGACATTCCTTTATTGATCCAGCATTTTTTGCATAAGATCAATCGCGAGCACCATACCAGGGTATTAAAGATCGAAGACCGGGCGGTGCAATTGCTGAGCGAATATGACTGGCCGGGAAATGTACGGGAGATGGAAAACCTGCTGACCCTGGCCTGCATTCTGGGCAAGGAGGAGGTTATTCTGGAGGAGACGGTCAAAGAGATTCTGAACCGCAGCCAACGCCTTCCTTATGATCGCCCGAATGTTTCCTCCCTGGGCGAAGCCGAAGAAGAGATCCTGAAAAGGGCTTTAAAAACAACGCAAGGGAATCTGACCCAGGCGGCCAAATTATTAAAAATTTCCCGGCCGACCTTGAGGACTAAAATTCAAAAGTACCGGCTTTCCCTTTAAGGGCAAACCGGCAAAGATCTTTCCGGTCCTGGCAAAGGATTTTCCAGGGCGACCATCCGTCGAATAGGCACCTCTCAGAATAACGCTCTGAATTCGTTCGGGTTTCTTTTTGCAGGTTTTGGCATTGAACTTGCTTCTTCAAGGAAAACAGAGATTCGAATTTCTGATTTTGGATTAAATTTAAGGAAAGAAGATAGTCCCTCCACTCTGGAAGCGGAAAGGTGTACCCATGCGATTAAAAGACAAAGTAGCCATCGTCACCGGCGCCGCCAAGGGCCTGGGACGGGCTTTCTGTCTGGGTTTGGCCCAGGAAGGGGCCCGAATCATGGCCGTGACGCGCAAGGATCTGGACAACCTGGAGCAAACCGTCCGGATGATCCGTTCCCTGGGCGGGGAAGCCGAAATGTTTCAAGCCGATGTGGCCGTGGAGGGAGATACCCAGGCCATGGCCCAGGAAACGCTCAAAAAATTTGGCCGCCTCGATATCCTGCTCAACAATGCGGCTATTTACGACGGGATCAAGAGGAAGCCCTTTTTTGAGATCGATCTGGCGGAATGGGATCTGGTGATGAACGTGAACGTCAAAGGGGCTTTTTTATCCACCCGGGCCGTCTTTCCTTTCATGAAAGAACAGGGATATGGAAAGATCATTAATCTGGCCTCGGAGGTCTTTTTTACGGGATCCAATGGTTTTGCCCATTACGTGGCCTCCAAAGGGGGTATTATCGGTCTGACCCGTGCCCTGGCGGTGGAACTGGGACCGCACAATATCTGCATCAACTGTATTGCCCCCGGTTTTACCGATACCGAAGCGAGCCGGGGACTGGCCGATGTCTCGAAATACGATGTTTCTAAGACGCCCCTGAAGCGGCTGGAAAAGCCGGAAGATCTGGTAGGGGCCGCCCTTTTCCTGGCTTCCCCGGAAAGTGATTTTATTACCGGGCAGACGCTGCTGATCGATGGCGGACGGGCCATGCATTAAAAACCAAATCCGAAATTCGAAGCACGAAATTCGAAACAAAAAGCAATATCAGAAATTCGAATGACCGAAACATATTGACTTGCCCAGTGTTTTGAATTTTGGTCATTTGAATTTGTTTCGGGTGTCGAATTTGAGCCAAAAATTCAAATATTGTTAGTCAGAGGTAAGAAATTAGTGATCGGGCAGAATCCGGGTCTCTTTCCCGAGAGACCTTAATTAATAACCCCAAAAGGAGGAGGAACCATGAAAGTGTATGATGTCGTCCCCGGTTTGGAATTTGAGCCAGAAAGAGATTTTGCCCAATCACCCGCCTGGTTTTTGGACGGCACCCATTCCGTCCCGCCCTGGACCCCCATGTTTGGTTGGTTTTGGATCAACTTCTGCCGCCACGGTATGCAGTACGGGGCGGAAAAGCTGAGCCTGCCGACGGTTAAGGGCTGGGATTGGCGTTTCCATAGGGGGGGTGGGTACCTGACGTTGTTGCTGGTCCACAGCGAGGAAGAAAAGCAAAGAAGAGAGACGGAATTTCGCAAGGCCATCCTCCCTTTTATTGAAGACTATGACGGGCTCTGGGGAGGGTTCGTCAAGGAGATTTTAGGGCGTTATGAAAAGCTGAAGGCCCTGGATCTCGATCAGGCTTCCAACATTGAACTCTTGGATAATTTTGAAGAGACGATCAACACCTGCCGCCGTATGTGGGAAATCCACATGTACATGATGTACGGCACCTATACGGCCTATATCCTATTTGAAAATATGTGCCGGGAACTGGCCGGAATCGACGATACCTCGCCGCTCTTTCATAATCTAGTATCGGGTTTTGACAATAAGGTCTTCCAGGTGGACCGCCTCCTGTGGGAGTTTTCCAAGAGAGCCCGGGAGGACGGATTGGCTGACCTCATCCTGGAAAGCAAGCCCGCTGAAATCCTGGGTCGTCTCCAGGAAACGGCCAAGGGAAAAGAATTCATGAAGGCGTTCATGGCTTTCATGAACGAAGACGGCTGGCGCATGCAACGAATGTCCGAGATGAACCTGCCTACCTGGGTGGAAGACCCCACCCCGGCCCTGGTCAATGTGAAACAGTTTCTCCAGAAGGGCGGGGGATTTAACCTCGATGCCGAGAGGAGCAAAATCACCGAACAGCGGAAAGCGGCGGAAAAAGAGGTTTTGGCCAAGGTTCCCCAGGAGCAGCGAGGCTGGTTCGGCCGCTTGATGCTTCTGGCCCAAAAGAGCGGGGTCTTCAGCGAAGAACACGATCATTATCTGGATCTCTATACCCATGCCATGATGCGTCGAAGCGCCCTGGGGCTGGGACGGCGTTTCGCCCAGAAAGGGGCCCTCGACCAGGCCGAAGATATCTTCTTCATCATCCCCGATGAAGTTCGCCGCGCCGGGCTCAATCCCGACCAGTTTGATTTGCGCTACATTGTGGACCGTCGAAAAGCGGAATGGCAGGAATGGCAAAAGACCCCCAATCCGCCGGCCTTCTTAAAGGAGGGTTTTGATCTGGATATGGCCATGGGGGTCCTGGTTCAATCCATGGATCCCATCGCCCTTAAGGTCGTGGTCGGTTCCATGCCCCAGGTGCGTCCGGAGCTCAAAGCCGACCTCTACGGGACCTGCGGTTCCCCCGGAGTGGCCGAAGGCCCGGCCCGGGTGATCCTGAACGAAGACGAACTTCACCTGGTCGCCGAAGGGGATATCCTGGTAGCGGCCAGCACTTCGCCCAGTTGGACTCCGGTATTTTCCATGATCAAGGGCGTGGTGGTTGACCGCGGGGCCAGCCTTTCCCATGCCGCTATTGTGGGTCGGGAATACGGCATCCCAGTGGTCATGAATGTCTTTGAGGGCACGACCAAGATCAAGTCCGGCCAGAGAATTAAAGTAGATGCCAATATGGGTGTGGTGTTTATTCTGGACAAGTAACAAACCTTTGGGACCCTTCCCTCCCCGCCGCGGGGAGGGAAGGGTCATCCAGGAGCAGGTTTCATGAGCGAACAATGGATCTTTTGGTTTGAGGAACTGGGGACCGGGGACAATGACCGGGTAGGAAAGAAATGCGCCAACCTGGGGGAGATGACCCGACTGGGCCTGCGCGTTCCCCCCGGATTTGCCATTTCCATAGACGGGTACGAACGATTTATGGCCGAGACCGGAGCCGGCGAGGAGATTCGGCGCTACGTCCAGGAAAACCGGGAACATTTAAATGAAGTCAAACATCAAATCATCGCCAGTCAGGCTATCCGGAACATTGTCGAGTCCAAGGAAATGCCTCCGGGAATGAGGGAGGAGCTGTTTCGGTATTACGACCAATTGAAGGAACGGGCCGGAGACCGGGAGCTTTCGGTGGCCGTCCGTTCCAGCGGGGCGGTCAGCATGCCCGGCCAGATGGAGAGTTATCTGAATATCCGCTGGAAGGAAGCGGTACTCCAGAAAGTGATTCAGGTCTGGGGAAGCGCCTTTACTACCCGGGCCATCGCCTTTCGCCTGGAGAAAGGGATGGCCATGGAAAAGGCCCCGATCGGCGTCGCCGTCCTCAAGATGGTGGAGGCCAAGTCCGCCGGCGTGGTCCTGACGGTCTTACC
This sequence comes from uncultured delta proteobacterium, assembly GCA_963746605.1. Classification (GTDB taxonomy): domain Bacteria; phylum Desulfobacterota; class RBG-13-43-22; order RBG-13-43-22; family RBG-13-43-22; genus CAVQSS01. Next base: position 20,982 of record CAVVCH010000054.1, on the reverse strand, counting down.
GACGATCGGAGACCTTTCGAAGGTGATCGTGGAGGGCAACTGGGGTTTGGGTGAGAGTGTGGTCAGTGGAGAGATCAATCCCGATCAGTTTATAGTGGATAAAAGCGATGGGACGGTGGAGAGTACCGTCAATCGTAAAACCAAGATGGTGGTTTATCATGATGGGGGGACCATCACCACGCCGGTTCCGGATGAGATCCAGGAAAGGTCCTGTGTCGATCCGGAAGAGTTGAAAGAAATCGTGCGGATTGCCAAGCAAGTGGAAGACCATTTTAAAATGCCTCAGGACATGGAATGGGTCCTGGATCGATTTCAATCGATTCCTGATAATCTGTATTGGGTCCAGGCCCGGCCGGCTAAATACGCCCAGGTCAAAGAAAAGGAATCCGAATATCTGGCTGAGTTGATGACCCGCATGTTTAAGGTGTAATGCTGATAAGACAAGGAGGAGGGCCATGGCTATCCTGTTTACCCAATATTGGGATGTCATTCCCGGAAAATTCGACGAGTACTCCGGCTTTGTGACCCATGATTACAACCCCACCCTGGAGCGATTGGGGATCAAGCTGGTGGGCGGCTATTATGTGGCCGTGGGGGAAGGCCCCCGGATCGTGGCCGTAGCGTACCGTGGATGATGCCGAGAACCTGCGGCAGGCCCTGTCCTCCCGGGAATACCGGGAGATCTCCAGTCGATTGCTTTCGTTGGTCTGGAAATACAGCAGCAAGGTCTAGGTCCCCACCGGCCGGATCCAGGAAGGCCCCTACCGGATCCAGACCGGGGTCTGGAAATTCAACCAGCTATTACAATATCCTCCGGGGCAAGGAAGAGGAGCACCGCCGGTTTGTCAAGGAAGAGTGTCTCCCGGGGATGGAAGAGCTGAAGGTCCCGGTGACCGGAGGCTGGCGGCTGGTTATCGGCAGCGGGCCCCGCATCCTGGCCGAATGCACCGGACGAAATATTGTCGATATCGCCCAGGCCATCGATACCTCTCTGTTCCGAAAACTGGTCCGGACCCTCAAGAATAATTACGCCACGGATTACAGCAGCCGGATCCTGGCCCCCACGGGCCGGATCGAAGTGCCGTATCTGATGAGCGAAATGATGAAGAAATTTTAGCCGGAAGCTTTAGAATTTCTGGCTAAAATTTCTATATTGACGATTCCTTTACATGGAAGAAAGGTGATCTGGAGAACAACGACATGATCCCGGAACGGCCCATCTATTGGCAGATCGGGGAGGTCTGGATCTTTTATGTCCTGGCGGCCCTGGCTGTCGGCCTGCTGGTTCTCGGGGTGGCCGCCCACGTGCGGGTGTGGCTGAAAACTGCTCCGGGCAGCCGGACGGTTTTTTCAGGAGCAGCCCTGGGACAGGCCCTTTTGGATATCTTCCTGGGACGGACCGCCTTCAAGAGCGAACCGTGGGCCGGCCTCATGCATTTTTTGATCTTCTGGGGCTTTATCATCCTCCTGATCGGCACTGTTCTGCTGTCGGCCCATGAATATCTGACTTCCTTTCTGACCGGCCGGGCCCATCTTCTTTTCGAAGCCGCCATGGAAATCGGGGGACTTCTGCTGTTGGCCGGCGTCCTCTGGGCCCTGATTCGACGCTACCTGCAACGGGTCCCCCGGCTGGAACGCCGGCTGGAAGACGCGGTCATCCCGGTCGGGCTGCTGATCGTGGGCTGTTCGGGGTTCCTGCTGGAAGGGATCCGCCTGGCCGCTCAGAGACCTCCCTGGGCCGCCTGGTCCTTCGTCGGGGCCCTGATCGCCGGGTTATTCTCTACGGAGTCCGCTACCGTGGCCTACCCTTATCTCTGGTGGGGCCACGCTCTGGTCAGCTTGGGTTTCATCGCCCTGATCCCTTACACCAAGCTCTTCCACGTGGTGGGGGGTCCGGCGGCCCTGTACCTTCAGCGGGCGCCGGAAATAAAAGAACAGGCCGGTTCCGAGGATACGGATTTGGAGGAAACCCTCTCCCTGGCCGAGGCCGTGTTCTACGATGCCTGCATGCGTTGCGGGCGCTGTGTGCAAGCCTGCCCCTCCAACGGCGCGGGCGAACCGCTGGCCCCCCGCGATTTCGTTCAAACGATCCGCCGGGAACTTTGGCTGAAACATTCTCCTCAGGGAGACCTGCGGTTCCTAAATCCCCAACGGGAACTGGAAGTCAAAACCGCCTGGTATTGTACCACCTGTGCCGCCTGCCGGGAAATATGTCCGGTGTACGGGGCCCCCTTCAAAGTCATTTTCAAAAAACGGACCCTGCTGATCGAAGAAGGTAAAGACGTCCCCGACCTGATGAACCAGACCCTGGAAAGACTCTTTAATTATGAAAACCCTTGGGTGGCTTCCAAGCGGGAAAGGGCCGCCTGGGCCAAAGGCCTGGAAATCCCGGTCCTGAAAGCAGACGGCAAAGCGTCCCCTCTGTGCTATTTCGTGGGCTGCACCACTCCTTTCGATGCCCGCGCTCAGGCTATCCCCCGAGCCTTCACGGGCATTCTAAAGAAAGCGGGGACCCGTTTCGGGATTCTGGGCGATAAAGAGCCCTGTTGCGGGGATATCGCCCGGGTGGCGGGAGAAACCGGGCTGTTTCAGGAGAAGAGGGAAAACGCGCTGGAACTCTTTGATCGGATGGGGATCCGGGAAGTGGTCACCTCCTCGCCTCACTGCTTCCACTCCTTTTTTCATGAATACCCCGGCCGGCCTTTTGGCGTGCGGCACTATACCCAGGTTCTAAGGGAACTGATCGCCGCGCGGCGGCTGGCCTTTAAAAGCGGCGGGACCCTGACGGTGACCTATCACGACCCCTGCTATCTCGGTCGGCACAATCACATCTTCGATGAACCCCGGGAAATCATTCGGGCCATCCCCGGTTTGAAACTGGTGGAAATGGCCCATCATGGTTCGGACAGTCTCTGCTGCGGCGGCGGCGGCGGCCGGATGTGGCAGGGACCGGAACTGCGCGGTGAGGCCCGCATGAGCGAAATCAGAATGAAAGAAGCCAGGGACACCGGGGCGGAGGTCCTGATCACCGCTTGTCCCCTGTGCCTCATCATGCTGGAAGACGCCTGGAAGACCCTGGGTCTGGAAGGAAAAATGAAAGTACTGGATTTGAACGAACTGGTTTTGGAGGCCCTGGCTTAGTTTCATTAAGAATTAACAATTGATTATTGATTATTAATAATTTGTCTTTTTTGAACATTGAACCCGGGTTTGAAAAAAGTGGGGAACCTCGCAGAGCTGCCCCACTCAGGAAATAATCAATAATCAATTCTTAATTTTTAATTCTTAATCGGAAGGGAATGTATCATGAGTGAGCTTTTCCTGTTGGTAGAAGGCAAAGAAGGGGTGCCGGACAAGCCGACCCTGGAACTGTTTCGGGGAGGCAGCGACCTGGCGAAGGACCTGGGGATCGGAGCCTGCGCCGTAGTGGTTGGAGAGGACACCTCCGCCCTGGCGGCCGCGGCGGCGGCCTATGGATTAAAAAAGATCTACCGGCTGGACCATCCCTTGTTGAAGGGTTTCCAGCCGGAGGCCTGGATAGGGGCACTGGAGTGGCTCTGCCGGCAAATAAAGCCCCGGATCTTTCTGATCAGCCATTCCTTCGTGGGGAGGGAAGTGGCGCCCCGGCTGGCCTTTCGATTGCAGACGGAACTCACCACGGATTGCCTGGGTCTGCGGGATCGACCCCCAGGACGGCCTGCTGATCCGGACCAAGGCCATTTACGGAGGTAATGCCATCGCCACGTTGAAGTGTGACGGCCTGCCTCAGATGGTCACCATCCGGAAAAATGTCTATGAGCCCCTGGAACCGGGGGCGGGGCAGAGTGAATTGGTCGCCTTGGTCCCGCCGCTGGAGGAATCCGTCATCCGGGTCAAATCCCTGAAGACGGTACCGGAAGAAGTCGTTGAACTGGACAAGGCCAATATGGTCATCTCCGGCGGCCGAGGGATCACGGACAAAGAGGATTTCGAACTCCTCGAGGCCCTGGCCCAGGCCCTGAGCAAGTCCCATGGGAAGGTGCTGATCGGCTGCAGCCGGCCGGTGGTGGATAAATGCTGGCTGTCCTCCGACCGTCAGGTGGGTTTGACCGGTTCGATCATCGCCCCGGACACCTACCTGGCCGTCGGGATCTCCGGGGCCATTCAACATCTGGTGGGCATGATCCGGTCCAAGAAGATCATCGCCATCAATACCGATCCCGGCTGCAATATGTTCAAGGTGGCCGACTACGGCGTGGTGGAGGATTACAAGGAACTCCTGCCGGCCCTGGTGAAGAAATTGGAGGAAAAGGCATGAAAGAGCCCAACATCATCGTCTGCGCCAAACAGATACCGGATCCGGAAGCGCCGTTCTCCAATGTCAGCGTCGATGTGGAGAAGATGGAAGTCATCGTCGACGCCCCCAATGTCATCAGTCCCTATGATGAAAACGCCCTGGAAGCCGCCATCCGGATCAAGGAGGAGCTGGGAGGAAAGATAACCGTCCTGAGCCTGGGCCGTAAGGTGGCGGATACGGTGCTCCGGAAGACGCTGGCCGCCGGGGCCGACGCCCTGATCCTTTTGGAGGACCCGGCCTTTGAACGGTTGGACAGCAACTCCACGGCCTATGTCCTTTCCCGGGCCATCCAGAAGATCGGGGCCTATGACCTGATCCTGACCGGGAGACAGGCCGGTGACTGGGATTCCGGGCAGGTGGGCCTGATCCTCGCCGAGTGGCTGGGAATTCCCGCCATCAGCCTGGCCCGGTCGGTAAAAATCCAGGAGGACCGGGTGCTGGTGGAGAAGACCGTTCCCGTGGGCTATGAGGTGGTGGAGGCCGGGTTGCCGGCCCTGGTCACGGTGAGCAACGAGGTGGGGGAACTGCGCTATGTTTCCCGGACCAAGATGATGGCGCTGCTCAAACGTCCGGCCCCGATACCCAAGTGGGGGCCAAGGACCTGGTCGATGATCCCGCCAGGCTCAAGCAGGTCCAGATGATTTCTCTGTCGCCGCCGCCGGACATGGGCCGGGAATGTGTGATCATCGAAGGATCCTCGCTGGAGGAAAAGGCGGACAGGCTGGCCGCCGTGTTCATGGAAATCAGATAAAGCGAAGTTGATACCATTCATACGCCAATTAAACAATAAAAACAGGGAGGAGAGGAGATGTCTGACAAAACGTACGATGCGGTAATTATCGGGGGAGGCCATCACGGGACGATCATGGCCCCTTATCTGGCCAAGGCCGGTTTGAAGGTGGGGGTTTTTGAACGGTTGGACCATTTGGGCGGCGGAGCGGTAACGGAAGATCTTCCGTCCCCCGGGTTTCGCGGGAATTTCTGCGCCCATTTCACCCGTTTCTACGGTCACCCGGCCTACAAGGAATTCAATCTCCGCGACGAAGGCCTGGAATACACCTTTCCCGATACCAACGAAGCCATCATCTTCGACGACGGGACCAGTTATGTCGCCTATGCCGCCTTTACCGTGGTCGATCCACAAACGGGCGAGACCCGCTTCAACGAGGCGAACGTCAAAAAAACCCATGATCAGATCGCCCGCTTTTCCAAAAAGGACGCCGAGACCTACCTGGACCTGACCGAAAAATATAAAAACAAATGGCGGGCCGCCTTTCACCGCTACCGGTATTCGCCGCCTACGCCCTACGGTGTGCCGGATGCCCTGGAAGAACTGTGCAACGACCCCCAGAGCGGCCTGGATGTGCCCATGCAGTTCATGACCTGCAAACAGATCGCCCGCTATTTCTTCGAAAGCGACGAACTGCGCATATTGACCCTGCGGGGCTACCTGACCTCCTGGGGCTGTTTCCCGGACGATGTGCCCGGCCTGATGGTCACGATCGCCACGATTCATCTGACCCTGGGCTGGGAACCGGCCGCCATTGCCAAAGGGGGAACGGGGGCCATTACCAGCGCCCTGGTGTCGGTGGGCCGGAAACTGGGCATCGACTATCATCTGAATTCCGAAATCCAGAAGGTCCTCATCGACAACGGTCGAGCCACCGGGGTCAAACTGATGGACGGCACGGAGATCACCGCCGAGCCAACTGGTGGTGTCGGACAACGCTTCGCCCCAACTCTTTTTGCGGCTCATCGGAGAAGACCGGATCACCGAGGACATGAAGCGCAAGGCCCGGGTCTATCAGTTCGACCGGGGCGAGCTGTTCTGGGGTACGGTCGGGGTCCACGAACTGCCCCAGTACAAGGCGGCCAAAGACAACCCCGACGTCAACGCCACCCCGCGCACCTATTTCGCCCCCAAGGATCTCGGATTCATGGAAGACAAATACCAGCACGAGATCTTTCTTTTCGGCATGCCTTCCAAGATGTTCATCCTCACCGCCCCCGACAGCATCTGGGACCGCAGCCGGGTGCCCGAAGGGAAGTATTCGCTGCACGTGGAAGAGTTCACCTGTCCGGCCCGGCTGTTTTCCCGGAAAGAATGGAAGCAGATGACCCAGGAATTCGTCGACGTGCTGTTCGAGCGCTGGGCGGAGTACGCCCCCAACATGACCAAAGACAATCTGATCGTTCAGCGGATTACCAACCCGGTGGATATCCAGGATACGCACCTGGACATGAAAGAAGGGGGCTGGTGCGAAGGCAACGTTGCCGGCGTTCAGAACGGACGTTTCCGGGGCGTGCCCGGAGGGTATCGGACCTTCATCCCCAACCTCTACATGTGCTCCTCCGGCGTCTATGGCGGACCGGGCATCGGGCGCGGCTCCAGCTATAATTGTTATAAAATGATTGCCGAAGACCTGAAATTGCCCATGCCGAAGTACTAAGCCCCACGGGGCGAACCCGTGCTTAAACTCGAAGCACGAAATCCCAGATTTGGAACATAATGATTTCGTAGCTGTTTCGGATTTCGTGCTTCGAATTTGGCATTTATAATAACTTTCCTAAACTTCCCATTTCTTGAGGAACACCATGCAGGCGATTGAATTCCAGGTTAACGGCATCCCGCGGAAAATAGTCACCGATCCTCAGCGCAAGCTCAGCGAGGTCATTCGTAAGGACTTGAAGTTGACGGGCACCAAGGAAGGGTGCAAGGAGGGCCACTGCGGCACCTGTACCGTTCTCTTGGATGGTCAGGCTGTCTTGGCCTGCAAGATCCCGGTCATCAAGGTACGCGGGCGGGCCGTAACCACCATCGAAGGCCTGGGCACTCCCGACCAACCCCACCCCCTGCAATTGGCTTTTGCCAAGGCCGGCGCCATTCAGTGCGGGTTCTGCACCCCGGGCCTGATCCTGCGTTCGAAAGCCCTCCTCGATAAGAAACCGGGGCCCTCCCGGTCGGAGATTGTAAATGCCCTCCAACCCCATCTGTGCCGCTGCACCGGCTATCAGAAGGTCTTCGAGGCCGTCGAACTGGCCGCCGCGGTTTTGCGAGGGGAAACCGGGCCTATCTCCCTGCAGACGGCCGGGAACCTTATCGGCCAGCCGGTGGTCCGCAATGATGCCCTCAACAAGGCCACCGGCACGGCCCTATACGCCGACGACATCGCCGTGGACGGCTGCTGTTACCTGAAGGTCCTGCGCAGCCCGTATCCGCACGCTCAGATCCTGGAAATTTACCAGGCCGCCGCCGAACGGGCCCCCGGGGTCCTGGCTGTATTCACCGCCGCGGATGTGGACGGGACCAACATCCTGAAAATGGCTGGAGACGATCAGCCCCTGCTCTGCGGGGACAAGGTCCGCTACATCGGCGACCCTGTGGCCGCTGTGGCGGCCCTGTCCGAGGAGGAGGCCCGGCAGGCACTGAACCTGATCCAGGTGACCTACAAACCCCTCGAACCATTGATGGACCCCTGGGAGGCATTGCCGGAAGGCGCTCCGCGCGTCCATGATGATCGGGACAATCTATTCTTTAAGCAGCCGATCATTTATGGCGGGAGCTGAAAAAGGGCGGATGGAAGCCGATTTCGTTGTCGAGGCCCGCTACACGACACAGACGGTTGAACATGCCTACCTGGAGCCGGATTCCGGGGTCGCCTTCATCCACGAAAACGGCCAATTGGTGATCATTTCCGGGAGCCAGAATATCCATGCCCACCGTAAAACCATCGCCGGGGCGATCGGCCTTACCATTGAGCAAGTCCGGGTGGTTCAGCCGCCCATGGGCGGGGCTTTCGGCGGACATCTGGACGTCTCGGTCGGCGGCCTGATCGCCCTGGCCGCCTGGAAACTCCAACGGCCGGTGAAAATGGTGTTCACCCGGGAGGAAGTGTTCCAGGCTACAGTCAAACGGCATCCCTTTTATATGGATTTCAAAATCGGAGCCGCTAAAGACGGCGCCTTTACCGGCCTGGAAGTTGATCTGCTGGCCGACGGCGGGGCCTACAAGTCTTTTTCCAACAGCGTCACCACCCGGGGCCTGGTCCATGCCAGTGGCCCCTATCGCTTTCCTCAGGCTCATCTGCTGGGAAGGGCGGTGTACACCAACACGGTGGTCCGGGGCGCCATGCGGGGCTTCGGCGTTCCCCAGACGATATTCGCCCTCGAATCGGCGGTGGACGAACTGGCCCTGAGAATGGGGATCGATCCGCTGGAATTGCGCCTCAAGAACGCCTTCGTTCCCGGGGATACGACCGTTTGCGGGCAGGTCCTGAGCGACGCCTTCGGCTTTCGGGAGTGCCTGGAGACTCTGCGCCCCCTTTACCGGCGTGCCTTGGAGGAGGCTAGTTATCAGGGGACTGCGGAAGTGAAGCGCGGCGTGGGGCTGGCGAGCATCTGGTTCGGCCCCGGACGCAGCGCCCCCGATCAATCCGAGGCCTGGGCCGAGCTGCTGCCCGACAACCGGCTGCAGATCTGGATCGGCGCGGCTGATATGGGTCAGGGGGCCGAGACCCTCTTCTGGCAGGTAGCGGCTCAGACCATGGGCTTCCCCCTGGAACGGGTTCAGGTCTGCACCACCGATACCCGCTTCACACCGGACGGCAACTTTTCCGCCGGCAGCCGCCAGACCTATGTCTCGGGCCGGGCCGTCCAGATGGCCGTCGAGGAATTGAAAAAGGCCATGGAGGTCCACGGCGTCTCCGCCTATGAAGAGATGAAGGCCAAGGAACTGCCAACGATCTACAAGGCTATCAACAAGCCCGAAACCACCAAGCTCGACCCGGCGGACGGCCATGGGGTGCCCTGGGAGACCTATTCCTTCGGGGTCCAGATGGCGGAAGTGGCGGTGGAGATGGAAACCGGAAAAATTAAGGTATTGAAGGTGACCGCAATAAGCGATCTGGGCACGGTAATCAACCGGCAGATAGTGGAGGGTCAGATCGAAGGCGCCATCGTCATGGGTCTGGGCTACGCCCTGACGGAAGAGTTTGTCTATAACCTGACCGACAATTTCGCCAAATACCGGATCCCGCGGGCCAAAGACGCTCCCCGTATGGAAGTGATCACCCTGGATATCCCCCGGAAGAAAGGTCCTTTCGGGGCTTCGGGGACGGCCGAATATGCCGATGCCCCTACGGCTCCGGCTATTATGAACGCCGTCGCCAATGCCTGCGGGGCCCGTATCCGGGACCTGCCGGCAACTCCCGAAAAGGTCAAGGAAGCCCTGAATAAACTCTAGCCAAACTTATTCGAAATTTATTGCCAACCTCGAACAATTTCCATGGGAGTATTGGACATTGGGTGGTGGAGTATTGCTTCTAGGACCATTTCTCCTTTACTTCAGTTCTCCAAGATAGAAAGTCCGATATGCTCATAAAACCCGATTGCATTTCCTGCATCTTGAAGATGGCCAATACGGCCATCAGGAATTTGACGGCCGATGAGGAAGTCATTAAGGAATTGACCGTTCAGATTTTGACCATTCCCTCCCTGCGGGGGCTGCAATGGGACCTCTCCAGCCCCGAAGTGATCGAATTGGTCATGGAGAAAATTAGTACGGCCTTCAAGACCCCGGACCCCTTCAAGGCTTTGAAATTGGAGCAAAACCGGACCGGTCAATCCCTCTACCCGACTTTGAAAAAATTGGTGCAGGAAGCCGATGACCCTCTTCAGGCGGCGGTAAAAATGGCCATCACGGGGAATGCCATTGACCTCATGATTTCCGACCATTCCCTGGACGTGGAAAAAAAGCTGCCACCAGGAGTACCAAAAGCCTCTGCCGGAACAACCTCTGGCGGCCCTCAGAAAAAAGCTCGAGGAAACCCGATCCCTGGTTTACTTGGGGGATAATTCCGGTGAAATCGTCTTCGATAAATTGTTGTTGGAAACGATTCGAGAAGCCTACCATCCGAAGGTGGTTTTTGTGGTCCGAAGCGTTCCCGCGCTCAATGACGCCACCCGAAGCGAAGCGGAATGGGTGGGACTGGACCAAGTGGCGGTCCATTATGCCCAATGGGCTTCAGGCCCCGGTGCCGGGCACCATTCTATCGCGCTGTTCCGAGGAGTTAAGGGAATCGATCCGAGAGGCCGATCTGGTCATTTCCAAGGGCGGCGGCAATTTCGACACCCTGGAAGGGGAAAAGGATTTGGGCGCGGATATATCCTTTATGCTGCTGTCCAAATGCATCCCCTATTGCCACTATTTTCAAACCGGGATGTTTCAACCGGTCCTGGCTAATTTTTTCGCCGCCTGATTCGAAAACTTCCGAAGGACGGTCCCACAGGTTATTTCCGCTTGCCCAGGTCCTTCTGCTTACAGTAATCGATCAGAGATTTAAAGGCGTCCCCTTTGTCTCTGGCCTCCAGGATGGATTCGATAACACCTACCCCCAGATATTTTACCGCTGCCAATCCAAAACGGATTTTGTCTTCCACTAGAGTAAAATCCAGGATAGGTGATCAGGGCATAGGCGGCACTGTGGGACTTCAAAATTAAACAGGAGGTTAGCATGTGATCAAAAATAGCCTCGGCCTTTTTCTGGTCAATCTTGTTCTTTTTGGTTCCCTCCAGAAAACGGGTTCGCTGTTGTGCCATGACCTCCGGTATCCTCTTCCCTATAAAAAACCTGTCTGGAATAGACCTTTACCTGATAGACTGGCCAGCTCACGGCCTCATTCGATTTCGTCTTGGTTTGGATCAAGGCCTATCATGTTTTTTTTTGGGGGGGGGGTGTTAATGAAAAACGAACTTGACAGTTTCTATTTTCATGGTATAATCGCATGATGATCCCCCGAAAAGAACTGAATTATCGTCTTCAGGAATCTATTAATCGAAGTAAGGTAGTCGCTCTCATCGGCCCTAGACAGTGTGGCAAGACGACTCTGGCCCGGGAATTTGTAGCCCCGGAGGCACCCAACTACTTCGACTTGGAAGACCCCACCAGCTTGATACGGCTCGACGAACCCGTAACGGCCCTCGGCGCATTGCAGGGGCTCGTCGTCATTGACGAAATTCAACGTCGGCCTGATCTCTTTCCTGTCCTGCGTGTCTTAGCAGATCGCCAGCCTTTGCCCGCACGCTTTTTGATTCTTGGCAGCGGGACGCCGACCCTTCTACGGCAGGCCTCGGAATCGCTGGCAGGCCGGATCGAAACAATTTCTATGAGCGGATTCAGCCTGGCCGAATTGGGAAAGGCATCGCAACAGCAACACTGGCTTCGTGGAGGGTTTCCCCCTTCTTATCTGGCACAGAAAGAAGTCGATAGTTTGGCCTGGCGTAAAAACTTTATTCAGACTTTTCTGGAACGGGATCTCCGTCAATTGGGAATTGTCGCCCCGCCTATTACCCTTCTGCGCTTTTGGACGATGCTCGCTCATTACCACGGGCAGATCTGGAACGCTACCGAACCAGCCCGCTCTTTAAGTGTCAGCGAGCCAACGGTGCGTCGTTATTTGGATATCTTGACGGGTGTGTTCATGATTCGCCAGCTTCAGCCGTGGCATGCCAACCTTAAAAAGAGGCAGGTGAAAGCCCCGAAGATTTACTTGCGGGACTCGGGTCTTCTACACCAACTGCTCGGTATCCGTTCAGAGCAGGAACTCTTCAACCACCCGAAATGCGGCTTTTCCTGGGAAGGTTACGTCATTGAAGAGATCCTGAAGGCCGTGCAACCCGATGAAGCTTATTTCTGGGCAACCCACAATGGTGCGGAGATTGATCTGGTGATGGTTAAAGATGGTCGAATGCTTGGAGTGGAATGCAAGATGGTTGATGCTCCGCGGCTGACACCCTCAATGCGCATTGCCATTGACGATTTGAACCTGGAACAGATCGCCGTCGTCTACCCTGGAAAGCGCCGGTATGCCCTTGCAAAGAACATCCAGGCCGTGCCCTTGAAAGAGATTGCAGACGGAATGGACGGGCTGTTTCGGGATGATGAATAGCAGCATCCGTTGATTTAATCAACTGAAAGAAGATAACTTCGGGAAGAGGCTGCTCCTCATAAGGCTCTTTTCGGGGTTAAAAACGACGATATAGCCTCTAATAATACCTATTTCTGAAACATTAAAGTTCAATAATCAAGAACTTATCGTGGCCCGACCCTGGCGATGCAGCGTCCTTGGCCGGAGGAACCGTTCGCGGCCTTCAGGGGAAAACTCGAAAAAACCCGATCCCTGGTTTACTTGGGGGATAATTCCGGTGAGATCGTCTTCGATAAATTGTTGCTGGAAACGATTCGAGAGACCTACCAGCCGAAGGTGGTCTTTGCGGTCCGCAGCGTTCCCGCGCTCAATGACGCCACCCGAAGCGAAGCGGAATGGGTGGGACTGGACCAAGTGGCGGTCCTTATGCCCAATGGGCTTCAGGCTCCGGTGCCGGGCACCATTCTATCGCGCTGTTCCGAGGAGTTAAGGGAATCGATCCGGGAGGCCGATCTGGTCATTTCCAAAGGCGGCGGCAATTTCGACACCCTGGAAGAGGAAAAGGATTTGGGCACGGATATATCCTTTATGCTGCTGTCCAAATGTATCCCGTATTGTCACTATTTTCAAACCGAGATGTTTCAACCGGTCCTGGCTAATTTTTTCGCCTCCTGATTCGAAAACTTCCGAAGTGCGACCCTACAGGTTTTTCCGGTTGAAACTTTCTTGAAATGAAACCTCAGCCGGGGGCGCCTCTTGCCGGAACAGCAGACCGATTTGTCCTCTCCTCGGGCCGTTATATGGAAAGCCGTATTGCCGTTAGAACGAAACCCACTTCACTCCACGGCTCGTCTGTCTCCAAAATCAATAACCTCACCCCTGACCTTCGGGCCAATTAGATCAGATGGTCAAGAATTCCAGCTCGCCGAGACCCGCAAACCGGACTCCACCTACAAACGCTTTAAGGCGAGCGTTCCGAGAATGAACTATTACTATTTGAAATACGTTAGAAAGCCAAACCATTTCTGATCCGGCCCTTAAAGAAAAGAAGGGATCTGCGACAGTCTTATTTTCTGATTATTGGTTGGAACCCTTACTTTCCATCCAGGATGCCTTGGATGGATTGATACAATTCGACCTGGGAGGATCCTTTGGTGATATAGCCATCAGCCCCGGCATTTGAGGCGGCTGTCTGGTATTCGGGAGAATTAAAAATGGTGAAAATCAGGATTTTAGTTCCCGGCCATTGTTTTTTGATTTCCTTGGTAGCCTCTATACCGTCCATTCGGGGCATGGATGTGTCCATCAAAACCAGATCGGGAAGAAATTCGTTGACGGAATCAATGGCTTCAAGACCATCGCCGGCTTCACCAACGATAACGAAAGCAGGGGAATTAGAAAGAATGGACTTTAGTCCCTCTCGGAGAATGGGATTATCATCGACAATCAGGATGCGAATCTTGTTATCCAGTGCTAAAGATATAGCTTAGGGTTTCAAAATTGCTTTATTGGGGGGTTCTGAAAAAGTAGAATCGGTTTCCTCGATTTTCAGGGGTTGCATGGGCTGCCAAACGGCCCTGATAATGGTCCCCTTTCCTTTGGCAGTGTCGATGGAAAAGGAGCCTCCTGAATATTCAACCCGTTCTTTCATGCTGGAGAGTCCCCAGACCGTTTTTCGATATCTCCCTGGTGGGCAGACTTCCCGGATCAAATCCAACTCCATTATCTTTAATACACAGTTCAATGACCCCATCGGCTTTTTTCAGCCCAAGATACACCGAGTCGGCATTGGCATGTTTGCCGATATTATTCATGGCCTCCTGGGCGACTCGAAAGAATACTATCGTCAGATGATCCGGCATCTCCTCCTCACTTATGTTAAACGCCTGTTCGATTTCGATGTTGGCGTAAATGGTCTTAAATCTCCGGCAAAACCAGGCTAAGGTGGGAAGGATCCCCAAATCATCCAAAAGAGGAGGGCGCAAATCGTTTTGAATTCTGCGGGCTTCATCAATCGTATCACGGATGAGGGGAATAAGAGCCTTCAGAGGTTGTATAGGTTCATCCACGGTCCCCTCCCCGGGGAGACAGCTTAAGGCCTCTTCCGCCTTGAATTTGATGGCACTCAGGGACGACCCCAGGACGTCGTGTATTTCAAGGGCAATACGTTTTCTTTCATTCTCCTGGGCGGTAAGGATCTGGGAGGCCAGGACCCGGAGCTGTTCTTTTGATTGTTCCAGCTCTGCGGTTCGTTCTTGAACCCGGACTTCCAATTCTTCATGTGATTTACGAAGCTCTTCCTCCATATGCTTGCGCTCGGTGATGTCCAGCGTAGCGCCGACATACCGGAGGAGGTTTCCGTTCTTGTCGAAATACGGGTCGGCGCGGTCATACACCCACCGCACGCTGCCGTCGGGCCGAACGACCCGGTGCTCCAAATCGTAGATCACGCCGGTTTGCATCGCCTTGGTGAAGGTCTCGTGAAGCAGGGCGGCATCGTCGGGATGGATGCACTGGGCGAGCATGTCGTCATAGGCCGGCGACGGGCCGGCCGGGTCGAGGCCGTAAATGCGGTATTCCTCCTCGGACCACACCGTCGTCCGCGTCGCGGCAACATACTCAAAGCTGCCCAGATGCGCGATCCTCTGGGCTTCCTCTAAGGTATTGCGTATCTGTTCCAACTCCGCCTCGGCCCGCTTGCGCGAGGAGACGTCTCGGATTGAGCCGCGTACGACGGCCTCGCCGCCGACCATGTCCAGCGAGAGGTTCGATTCCAGCCAGATCACCGTTCCGTCGGGACGGACGAAGCGGTACTCGTCCTTGTGATCCCGCACCTGCCCTTGCGCACGGCCGCGCTCCAGCAACCGAGCTGCATTCGCCTCCACCCGCTCCCGGTCTTCGGGATGCACGCCCTGGAGCCATCGCTCCCACGATACCTGCGAGCCGGCCTCGTAACCGAGCAGTTCGTAATGCTCCGGGCTCCAGTAGGTCATGCCATTGGCCGCATTCCACTCGAAAAAGCCGACGCACCCGGCCTGCGCGATGCGACGGAGCCGCTCTTCGCTTTCCCGCAAGGCCTTATCGGCTTTGACATTTTCGGAAACATCCTTGTAGAAGACCGACACCCGTCCGGTGTGGGGAAGGCCCGGACCTCAACCCACCGGTCGAAGCCCGCATGGTAAGATGTCGAAGTCACAGGCTCCTGGTCCCTGATCGCCCGCTCGTATAGGCTGATGGTCTTGTAAGATTCCGGATCCGGGTATACGGCCTGAATGTCCTTGCCGAGAAGGTCTTCACGCTGAGCAGCCTGAAGGCGTTCCGCGCTGGCGTTAACGTATGTGTAGCGCAAGTCTGCGTCAAAGCTGACGAAGGCATCGGGCATGCTTTCCAGCACCCGGACCAGCCTCCCCTCGCTCTGCTTCAGTTTCCTGAACAAGATGTTCTGGGGTTTGGTCAGGCCGGTTTCAATAACGGCAAGGTAAATCAAATAGAAAGAAATGATCTGGAAGAAATGGCCTATCGCGTTCATTACGCCGAAGGGATCAGCGTACAAGGTAAAGGCCAGACCGGTGGCAATGGACAAGAGGATCGAAGCCGCGAGCAGCCGCAACACTCGCGCATCAAATGACCGTCGGTTGAGAAGCAAAAGGACCAGGGCGCCGAGTAAAATCAGGCAGATGATGTAATCGCTCATCACCTTGAAGGTTGTTAGCCCCACGCCCTCAACGAAGCATACCGGGAAGTTCTGCCAGTAGAAAACGGAGAGCAAAACAAGCAAAGTGACCAGCGAATATGCGGCAAAAACGGGGGCCACCCTGAGCTTACGGTTGATAAACAGCGGCGCAGTAACCAGTGAAATGCTCAGTACATACCGGCTGGCGATATATAACGTGGGCCCCAGGTTCCCGTATTGGGGAAACACGCCCATGTTCTTGTTACCCAGCACGTGAAACAGGTCCAGGAAAGCGAAGGAAAGAAAGGCGATACCGGCGTAAAGGAGATAATTGTTGTCTATGGACTCCCTTGAGTTCCAGGCTACCACAAAAACGGTGCTGGCGATGACAATGGTAAAAATATCCGCAAGGCCGTGAAAAAGGTTGTAGTTATACCTGCTCACGATGTAAAGCACCGGAAAAGCCAATGCACAAAATAAAAAGGCAGTGTATCCAGTAGCTCTATCCATGGCAAAGAGTATTCTATATCTGGATTTTTTCATCGGTAATCCCTACTTGGACGCCGAGCGTCCCGGATTTGCGTTCCCACGCCGGAGCATGTGAACGATAAATCAAAAGTTTTTCAGTCTTACATGTCCGGTAACCTCTCCGGCGTGTAATCCGTCAGCTGGGATTGACGATTCAGGGAGTGATGTGCCAAGGGTGATTAATTCCACTGGTCCTGAATAGCCTGTCGGAGAACAAGACCAACCCCCAAAAACGGTCCCTATAATTTCGGCAATAATAATTAACCCTAAGATATAAAGATATTAAGGGCTGTAAATGGGCCTTTTTCATTGGACCATTATACAGGTTGTCTTTTCTAACACAAAACTATTAGATTTCAACAGCCTGGAATTCATAATTTTGAGTGGTTCCTAAACTAATTGCGTTTGTACTCCTCGGATTTTTCACAAATGGAACTTGCACGATTACAGGAAGAAGTCAACCACATCCTCCCCGGCCCAACTCCGCGAATTCTATTTTATCGCAACTAAGGACCGTTTTGATCTGATCATCATGAATTAATGGGCGTTGATCTCAGCCGCCTAAAAAAATCTTGACAGGAATTCAGCGGCTTCGGTAAAATTGTGAATATCCATTCACATCATGAAAAATTATGGGCGCCGAGAAAGTTAAAACCCAAATCCGGAAGGACCAAATTGCCCAAGCCATCCTGCGCCTGGTGGCCGATCGGGGAATCAAGGGGTTGAGTGTCGCCGCCGTAGCCCGCCAGGTCGGCCTGGTGCCCTCCGCGCTGTACCGGCACTTCAAGGACAAAGAAGAGATGGTGGATGCGGCCCTGGAAATCATCCGGCAAAGACTTTTGGGCAATGTGGAGTTTGTCTGCCAAGAAACCGAGGATCCGTTGGAGCGGCTTAGGCTTTTATTGGAGCGTCATCTGGAAATGATTAGAGACAACCAGGCCATCCCCCGGATCATCTTTTCCGAAGATGTTTATGCCGGCCACTCGGACCGAAAAAAAAAGGTCTACCATTTAGTCAGGACCTTTCTTTCCGAAGTGGAGACCATCGTCCGGGCGGGGCAAAAAACAGGACAAATCACGAAAAATTTTGAACCGGAAATGGTGTCGGTTCTGTTCCTGGGGCTGTTTCAACCCGCCGCCGTTCTCTGGTATCTGAGCGACGGAGGCTACGATGTCAGCCGACATATCCACCGGGCCTGGCCTGTCTTTAAGGAGGCGATTGTCTCTCGAAGGACAGAGGAATAATCGACCGGGAGAAGGTAAGCCTGTTAAAACAATAGTTTTTGAATCCCGAATAGCGGAGGGTAGCGGTGAAGAAAAAAATAATTCCTATCATCTTAATCTTGGCGGTTTTAACCGTTGTTTTTTTATACTTTCAAAACCGTTCCCCCGTTAACCCCGACCTGATCCGGGTTTCCGGAAATATCGAAATGACCGAAGCCGAGGTGAGCTTCAAGATTCCGGGAAGGGTGGAGGAACGGCTGGTTTCGGAAGGGGAAACCGTTACCTCCGGGCAGGTGGTGGCCCGGCTGGACAGCCAGGAGCTGGTCCAGGAAAAAGCAGTGCGCCAGGCCCAGGTCGGCTCCGCGCGGGCCGTTTTGGCGGAATTGCAGGCCGGATCCCGGAACGAAGAAATCGCCCAGGCCAAGGCCCTCCTGGAGCGGGCCCAGGCCGATCAAGAGCGGGCCCGGGTGGAATTCGAGCGGCAGAAAACGCTTTACCAGCGGGAGGTGATTTCGACCCGGGAGTACGACCAGGCCCGGACCACCCGTGACGGCGCCGAGGCCAAGGTCCGCGAAGCCCGGGAATCCCTGGAACTGGTCAAAAAAGGCCCCCGACAGGAAAAGATCGACCAGGCCCGGGCGTCCTTGAAGGCCGCGGAACAGGTCCTGGCCCAGGCCCAAACTCGGCTGGAGTACACCGTGGCCGTTTCCCCGCTCGCCGGGATCGTCCTTTCCAAAAACATAGAGCCGGGAGAAGTGGTTTCCGCCGGAACTCCGGTGGTAACCGTGGGCGAGGTGAGTCAGGTTTTCCTTCGGGCCTACATCAATGAAACAGACCTGGGGCGAGTCAAGATTGGACAAAAGGTCAAGGTCACGACGGATACCTACCCCGGAAAGAGCTATGAGGGGCGCATCTCTTTCCTGGCGCCCCAGGCAGAATTCACGCCCAAGAACATTCAGACCCAGAAGGAACGGGTGAAGCTGGTTTACCGGATCAAGGTGGAGATTCCCAATCCTCACCTGGAACTGAAACCGGGCATGCCGGCAGATGGGGAAATACTATTAAATGAAAAAAAATGATTCACTTCTGAGGGAAAAGTTTGAGTTTTTTGCAGGGGAGGGGTTCATCCCTCCCGAGCTTTGGGAATTAATGATTCAAATTATTTCCAAAACATGAACTGTGCCGGACTGGGTGCGGGAGGGGATTAACCCCTCCCCTACACTCGAACCCCGGCCCCCTAACACCCTGTTTTATTGTTTTTTATCCAATATCCAGTATCGCTTTTGGTCTTTATCCAGTATCTGTTTTCGTATTATGGATGCCATTCGAACTGAAAAGCTGACCAAGTCATTTAACGGGCTGAAGGCCGTCGACGGGCTGACCCTGTCGGTAGCCGAGGGAGAAATCTTCGGTCTGGTGGGACCCGATGGAGCGGGAAAGAGCACGACCATGCGGCTATTGACCGCTATCCTGGAACCCACTTCGGGGGAGGCCTGGGTGGCCGGCTACTCTATTGTCCACCAAGCTGAAGCCCTCAAGGAAGATACCGGCTATATGAGCCAGCGTTTCGGCCTCTATCCCGATCTGACGGTCATGGAGAATATTCAATTTTACGCCGATATTTACGGGGTGCCCCGAAAGGGTCGGGAAGCAATAGTCAACCGCCTCCTGGGGTTCAGCAATTTGACCCCCTTTAAAAAGCGGCTGGCCGGAAACCTATCCGGCGGGATGAAGCAAAAGCTGGGGTTGGCCTGCGCCTTAATCCACACCCCCAAGGTGCTCTTTCTGGATGAGCCGACCAACGGGGTGGATCCCGTTTCCCGCCGTGATTTCTGGCGTATCCTCTACCAGTTGCTTAAGGAAAAAGTGACTATTTTTGTTTCCACGGCCTACCTGGATGAAGCCGAACGGTGCAACCGGATCGGGCTGATGCATAACGGTCGGATAATGGCCTTGGGTTCTCCGGAAGAGGTGAAGCAATTAATGAAAGGGACGATCCTGGAAATTCGATCGAATCAGCCCCGCCGGGCCACGGCCCTGCTACGGCAGCACTATGATTCCGATTCAGTCGGTTTATTCGGAGACCGGGTCCATCTCGTCACCCGGGATCCGGATTCGGATTCCGAAAAGGCCCAAAGGATCGTTGCCGGGGCGGGGCTGCAGATTTGGGATCCGTCCCATTGACCCGTCCTCGAGGATGTCTTTATTTCCGTGGTCTCCGAGGGAACAGTGGAGTCAGTCCATGGCCATCATTGACGGCGAAAAGGCCGTGGTGGTCAGGGACTTGGAAAGGCGCTTCGGCAGCTTTGTGGCCGTCAACCGTGTCAGCTTTGAAGTGGAAAAAGGAGAAATCTTCGGCTTCCTGGGACCCAATGGAGCAGGTAAATCGACGACCATCCGCATTCTCTGCGGCATCCTGGCCCCCAGCGGCGGATCCGGGACCGTGGCCGGGTTCGATATCGTCCGGGAGGCGGAAAGAATCAAGGCCCATATCGGCTACATGAGCCAGAGATTTTCCCTCTACGAAACCCTGACCGTGGAGGAAAACATCAATTTTTACAGCGGCATCTATTCCATTGCCGAGGAGAAAAAAAAGGAACGCAAGGAATGGGTGATCCGGATGGCCGGCCTGGAGGAACGCCGCGCCACCCGCACCTCCTTGTTGGCTGGAGGCTGGAAGCAGCGTCTGGCCTTGGGCTGCGCCATCCTTCATGAACCCCAAATCATCTTTCTGGACGAACCCACTTCCGGAGTCGATCCTATCAGCCGGCGCCGGTTCTGGGATTTGATCTATGAGCTGTCCGGCAAAGGGGTTACGGTTTTCGTCACTACGCATTACATGGATGAAGCCGAGTATTGCGACCGCATCGGCTTGATTTACCGGGGAGAGCTGATCGCCCTGGGGACACCGGAAGCGCTGAAGACACAGTGGATGCGGGAGGACGTCCTGGAATGCGTCTGCGATCGGCCCCAGGATGCCATGGGGCTCATCGAAACGATTCCCGGGGTAAAAGAAGTGGCCCTTTTCGGTAAAGGGCTGCACGCGGTAGTGGAAAAAGCCGAGACCTTGCAAAAAATCATTCGCCAGACTCTTAGTGATAACGGCTATCGAGGCATCGCGGTCGAAAAAATTGCTCCTTCCCTGGAGGACGTTTTTGTTTCTTTGATCGAGGATCGGGATAGAGCGGAACAGGCGCAAGCGGAGGTACGAAAGTGAAGTTGTTGCATCGGGGCTATGGCCCGCAAAGAATTCATTCATATCGTACGCGATCCCCGGAGCCTGGGCATGGGGATCG